>CAYVFC010000194.1:0-6309 GCA_964450715.1 uncultured Sandaracinaceae bacterium
ACTCCGCCGTGAGCCGCCTCAGTCACGAGTTTCTGCGCTTTTGGCGCAAGAACTCCGCCGTGAGCCGCCTCAGTCACGAGTTTCTGCGCTTTTGGCGCAAGAACTCCGCCGTGAGCCGCCTCAGTCACGAGTTTCTGCGCTTTTGGCGCAAGAACTCAAACGCAACGGGCCCCGGGATGGAGTGCGTTGGGCCGCAACTTCGACAAACTCGCTCGTTCTCGGACGTGGCTTCACCGAAGTGCTCGTCGCCTAAAAAGTCGGCGAGAAGATCGGCGAAAAATGTGACTAATGGTGAGGCGCAAGGCCCGCCCCTACGGGATCGGTTGCAGTATCCCGGGCGGGCGCAAGGCCCGCCCCTAAGGGGTATATACCGGGTACGTGCGCTGGCTACTCGATCTCTACGCGGCAGGTTGGCCCGCAGCCGTCGCCGGGGGAGTTGTTGCCGTCGTCGCACTCCTCCTCGAAGTCGATCTCGCCGTTGCCGCACAGCTCGGACTCGCAGTAGCGGTCGCAACCGTCGCCCGAGTTGGTGTTGCCGTCGTCGCACTGCTCTCCCGGGTCAATGGTGCCGTTGCCGCACTGACCCGATTCGATCATGCAGTTCTCGTCGCAACCGTCGCCCGAGTCCGTATTGCCGTCATCGCACTGCTCGTTGTAGTCGAGCACGCCGTCGCCGCAGACCGTGACCTCCAGCTTGCAGCTGGAGCTGCAGCCGTCGCCCGAGACGTTGTTGCCGTCGTCGCACTGCTCGGCGCCCTCCTGTACCCCGTCGCCGCACACGGTCAACAGCTTGCAGTCGTTGGTGCAGCCGTCCGCCGGGTTGGTGTTGCCGTCGTCGCACTCCTCGGCTCCCTCGGTGATCCCGTCGCCGCAGCGCCGCTCGGTGCAGGGATCGCCGGTGGCGGGCGCGGCGCCGCGGCAGGTGTCGGAGCCCTCCGTCCCGTCGTCGCACTCCTCGGTTCCGCCCACCGCTCCGTCGCCGCAGTAGTTCTGGCAGAGACAGATATTGGGCGCGCCCTGGGGCTGGTTGACGCAGAGGATCTGCTCGCTGTCGATGATGGGGCAGCTGCCAAAGTCGTCGCCGTCGCAAACCTCGACCCCTTCCACCATGTCGTTGCCGCAGATATTCTCCAGGGTGCACAGCGCGCTACAGCCGTCGCCCGGCGTCTTGCCCCCGTCGTCGCACTGCTCGGGCGGCTCGATGACTCCGTTGCCGCACTCGGCCTCGATCTGGCAGAGATTGTCGCATCCATCGCCCACCGCTAGGTTGCCGTCGTCGCACTGCTCGGCCCCGGCCGGGTTGTCCAGGTCCAGGTTGCCGTCGCCGCAGATCGGTTCGGTGCAGTTGACGTTGCAGCCGTCGCCTCCCCGGGGCTCGCAGCTCTCGTCCCCGATGCCCATGCACACGGCGTAGTCCAGCGTACAGTCGTCGCCGTTCGTGCAATGGCTGCCGTCGTCGCACACCTCGACGCCCTCCACGAATCCGTCGCCGCAGACGCTCTCCAGGGTGCAGACGGCGCTGCAGCCGTCGCCCGAGAGCGCGTTGCCGTCGTCGCACTCTTCGGGAGAGACGATGTACCCGTCGCCGCAGAAGACGTTCCAGTAGCAGCTAAGGCTGCAGCGGACGTAGATGTCGTCCTCGGGCTCGGGCGTTCCCATGTCGTCGATCAGCTCGCCCGGCTCGCCGTTATAGAGGATGTCGTCGGAATCGGCGTCATCGCTGGTGCCGTCGTCGCACTGCTCGTTGTTGTCGATCACCTCGTCGCCGCAGACACAGGCCACCAATACCCGTACGGTAGCGGTGTCGAAGACGTTGCCGCCCAGGTTGGCCGTATAGGTGAAGGTGTCGATGAAGCCGCAGCTCCCGTCGTCCGGCGCGTCGTAGTCAATGGTGTCGTCGCCGTCCCAGGTCACCGTGCCCTGCGGGTCGGGCTCGTCGGTGCAGTTGTCCGGATGGTCGGCCTCGTAGGGCTGCTCGACCCCGTCGCCGCACACGCTCACGATGCGGATGTTGGGATCGATGCAGGCCGACTCGCTCAGGCTGTCGTTGATCAGCACGGCCAGCGGCACCGGGTTGTCCTCGCTCACCGCGTCCCTATCGACCCGGTAGCGGTCGTCGCGCGCGTCACCCGGCGCGTGGCAGTAGGGAACGCCGACCGTGTCGATGCCGTCCAGGTTGCAGATGGTGCCCGGCGGGCAGTCCGCGTCGCTCTGGCAGGCCTTGGCGAAGAGCTGGCAGTCCTCGCTCGGGTTGACCGAGCAGACGATAAAGGCGCCTCCGTCGGGCGCGGTCTCGGCCGACTTGGACTCCTGCACGTAGCTCGTGCCCTGGTTGCCGAGCAGGAAGAGCAGCCCCGGCAGACCCGAGCGGCCGTAGAGCGGCGGATCCAGTATCGAGTAGATGTCGTAGAAGGTGAAATACTCGAAGGAGTCGATGGGCGTGTTAGTCAACGCGTCCTCGCCGGTATACTCCAGCGCTCCTTCGTAACGGTTGAATATACCGATCATGTCCTCGCCCGGCACGGTGAAGATACCGGACAGCGGGTCCACCGAGGGTGCCGCCCAGCCGCGACCGGCGTCCGGGGTAGCGGCAAAAGACGTGCAGTTGTTGCCCGGGTCCATGCCGTTGGTCGCGCAGTCGGGCCAGATGGGATTCAGCTCGCCATCGCGCCGGCGCGGGTAGACCAGCACCAGGCCACCGGCGTCGTCGTCGGCGATGTACAGGTCGCCGTCCTCGCCTACCGTGAGCTCACCGGGCGTGACCGGATCGGCGAGAACCACCTGGTAGTCGACGATGTCGAAGCCGATCGGAAGGTTATTGGGATCGATGTCCCTGGGTAGCTCGGTGAGTGTGACCGTGCCGCCCAGCTGGTTGAGGAAGAGGAAGTGACCGGTGACCGGATCAAAGGCCGACCCGGTGATGCCGCCCAGGTTATCGGTGGGCAGCCGCTCCGGACGCAAGGGCTCCGGGTAACAGAGATCCTCGGTGGTGGCGTCCGCGCAGTCGATGGGCAGCTCCTCGGTAGTGACCCCGTCGGGATAGTAGACGGTACCGTTGCTTCCGGCCGAAGTGTCGCCCTGGTTGATCACGGTGCCGTCCAGGCACAGCTCGATGCTGATCTGCGAGCTCGACGACTTGTGACCGGCAAAGGAGCGGCGGTCCGGGTTGTAGTTGAGCGCGGCCGGGTCCACGTTGGCCACGGTAAACCTGCGGATGGAGACGAACTCGATGATGGGACGGCAAGAGCTCGGCTCGCCGCTACAGCGATAAAAGTTCTCCACCGTGCAGTCGGCCGCGCAACCGTCTCCGTCGGCCGTCCCGCAGCTGCCCCCGCCCGCCACGCAGGCCGTGTCGTCGGTCGTGCAGTCCTCGCCGTCGTCCGTGCCCCCGTCGCACTGGCTGCCGTCGTCGCAGGCTTCCAGCCCCTGCACCAGGCCATCCCCGCAAATCGTAGGCTCGCAGGGCTCGCCGTCGACCGGGCAATGGTAGCCCGGCTCCAGCAGGCAGTCGTCGCTGCAGCCGTCGCCGGCCAGCGGGCCGCAGCTGCCGCCCCCGGCCACGCAGGCCGTGTCGTCGGTCGTGCAGTCCTCGCCGTCGTCCGAGCCGCCGTCGCACTGGCTGCCGTCGTCGCACTGCTCGGCCCCCTCGGCCACGCCGTCGCCGCACTCGGCCGGCTCGCAGGGCAGGCCCGGCGCCGGGCACTTGTAGCCCATCTCCAGCGTGCAGTCGTCACTGCAGCCGTCACCGGCCTGCGGGACGCAAGCGTCTGCTCCCAGCTCGCAACTCGCCGGGTCGGCCGTGCAATCGGAACCGGCGTCCGAGCCGCCGCCGCACTGGCTGCCGTCGTCGCACTGTTCCTCGCCTTCCAGGATGCCGTCACCGCACTCGGTTCGACGACACCCCAGGGCGCCCTCGCAGCTAAAGCCCTTTTCCACGTCGCAGACAAAGCTGCAGCCGTCGCCCGACTGCAGGTTGCCGTCGTCGCACTCCTCGTCCCCGGCCACGAACCCGTCGCCGCAGGCAGCGGCCACGCATTCGTCGCCGCTGCAGTCGAAGCCCAGCTCCACCTGGCAGGTGGAGTCGCAGCCGTCGTCGTTGGCGTTGTTGCCGTCGTCGCACGACTCAAAGGCGTCGATCACGCCGTCGCCGCAAAGCTCGCAGGGCTGGCCAGCCATGGGACAGGACCAGGGCTCAACGATCCGGCACAGATCGTTACAGCCTTCCGTGGCATTGGCCGGCGCATCGATATGCCCCTCATCGCACTCCTCGCCGACCTCCACCAATCCGTTGCCGCACAGCGCGCAGGCAAAGCCCGGGAAGTAGCAATTGTAATTCTCCTCCACCGTACGGCAATCGGCGGCGCAACCGTCGCCGCCTTCGGTGTCGCCGTCGTCGCAGGCCTCGTTCGTCTCCACCACGCCGTTACCGCACAGCTCGCAGGGCAAGCCCGGCTCGGGGCACACCCACGCGCCCGCCTCGATCAGGCACATCCGGCTGCAGCCGTCGCCGGCCAGCGTGGAGCAGGTCCCGCCGCCCGCCAGACAGGCCGTGTCATCGGTGGTGCAGTCAGCGCCGTCATCCGTACCCCCGTCGCACTGGCTGCCGTCGTCACACTCCTCCAGCTCGGCGTCGAGCACCCCGTCGCCGCACCTGGCGCAGGCGCCCCCGCCCGCGGGGCAGATGTAGTGCTGCTCGATGACCGTGCAGTCGGCCGAGCAGCCGTCGCCGCTCACCGGCAGGTCGCTCACCGCGTCCACGCCGTCGTCGCAGGCCTCGATGGGCTGCACGATGCCGTCGCCGCACAGCCCGCAGCCCAGGCCGGGCACCGGACAGAGCCAGACCAGCGATCCGCCGTCCTCGATCTCGCAGCTCGAGTTGCAGCCGTCGTCATCCTCCTGGTTGCCGTCGTCGCACTGCTCCGGATCCGCGAAGTCGTCGTCCCGGTAGGCCGTGAACTCGATGTAGCCGTTTCCGCAGACCGAGCAGAGCACCCCGGGTATCAGGCAGACGGCTCCCGCCTCGATCTCGCAAAGGGCGCTACAGCCGTCGCCGCTCTGGAAATTGCCGTCGTCGCACTGCTCGGTGGCGTCCTGCAGCGTTCCGTCCCCGCAGAGCGTGCACGCCCCGCCCCCGGCCGGGCACTTCCAGCCCGGCTCGATGGCCCGGCAGTTGAACACGCAGCCGTCGCCGGAATCGGTATTGCCGTCGTCGCAGGCCTCGTCACCGTCCACGCTGCCGTCGCCACACTGCACGCAGGGCTCGCCCGCTACCGGGCAGGAGAAGCCGGGCTGCACGCTGCGGCAGTCATCGGCGCAGCCCACGCCGTCCTGGGAATCGCCCTCGTCGCACTTCTCGTTGGCCTCGACGATACCGTTGCCGCACAGCTCGCAGGGCTGGCCGGCCACCGGGCAGACCCAGCCGCCGTCCTCGATAAAGCAGGCGTCGTCGCAGCCGTCGCCGTTGTCCCGATTCCTGTCGTCGCACTGCTCGGTGCTCTCCACCACGCCGTTACCGCACTGCTCGCAATCCGCGCCCACCACCGGGCAGCGGTAACCTTCCTCGACCCTGCATTCGCTGCTACAGCCGTCGCTGTCCTGGTCGTTGCCATCGTCGCAGAGCTCACCATAGTCCAGGTGCCCGTCGCCGCAGCGCGCCAGCCCGGTCCAGCCTCCGTCGGAGCCGGCGTCTTCCGCGCCGGCGTCGACCGCGGCGTCTGGCTCACCGTCGCCTCCGCCGCCTCCATCGCCGACCAGGGCGTCGGCCCCGGCGTCCGCTTCGGCAGAGACCTCGTCATCTCCGCTACACGCCCCCGACAGGATCAGTATTCCCAGTGCAAAGGAGATCAGATACCCGCGCATTTCGTTCACCTTTCTCTTCCGCTCGATTCGTGGAGGAACCGTATGTTTATTAAAGAACCGCAAAAAGAAATTTAAAGACGGCCACGGAGAAGCCGCGCCCCTTCTCCGTGGACCGGTAAAGCTTTCCGTGGCCGCTATAGTAATAATAGAGCGACTACGTAGGCGAGCGGTTGAAAAAACCAACCCAAACCTGAGATTTTTCGCTGAGAATATTTCGTACAAACAGCAAGGTGATAATTTGTATTACCTTGACGCACATTACTTACACGGTATTGCATCGCCCTACAGCCATCCACACGGTGGCGGCAATTCGCTGCAGCCGGGTGGTGCGAACCATGGCGCGATGCCGCGACGCGTGATGCGATGCCGCGACGCATGGCGCGATGCCGCGACGCGTGGCGCGATGCCGCGACGCGTGGCGCGATGCCGCGACGCATGGCGCGATGCCGC
>CAYVFC010000194.1:6409-12776 GCA_964450715.1 uncultured Sandaracinaceae bacterium
GACGCGTGATGCGATGCCGCGACGCGTGGCGCGATGCCGCGACGCGTGATGCGATGCCGCGACGCGTGGCGCGATGCCGCGACGCGTGATGCGATCGGGATAGGGGCCTCAGGATTTTCCCCGAGGACCCCTCCCACACCACCCGGCATGCGGGTCCGCACCGGGCGGTTCCAAAGGTTGAGGTGACGCGGCGAGCCGGGGGAGACCCAGCCCGTCGAAGAATGAGTTCGGAAGCGCGATGAGACGCACATCACCAACTGCACTGGGTACCAGGCGGCCTTTGGGATGGGCGAGGATCACACATCCTTTTCACCCCCAGCGAGGCGAGCGTTTTGCGATTCTGAAAACCCGGCGGGTCTCGGGCGTAGATACGCTGATCTTGCTGAGCGAGGGCCGAGGACCGAATAGCGTTCCGCGCGAGTGGACCGATCAGGCCGATTCGTCACCGTACGCCGGTCTTTCGGTAAGCGAGCCGGTTCTTGATTTTCGCCGCCTGCTGGAACTTGCGGAGCTGCTGGACGCCCTGAGGGCCAGGTACCAGGAGCTTGACAAGTGAGTACGGCAGGGGCAATATCGGACCAGTTATATGACTGGTCCGTCAGATATGAAGACATTGTCGTCTGCGGCCCTACGCAGGCGTCGCGCTGTTTTACTGAAAAAGCTGCCGCCGCTGAAGGCGATCCTACGTGGCTCCGTGATCGAGCAGTACAAGCGATGTGGGAAGCCGGGTTGCCGATGCGCGGATGGTCCAGGACACGGTCCCAAGCAGTACCTGTCCGTGAGTCAGCCGGGAGCGCGGCCTGTGATGCAGTATGTACCCGCCGAATACCAGGAACAGGTGCGGTATTTTCTGGAGAATCACCGACGTGCTCGGTCGCTGCTCGAGGAAGTCTGCGAGATCAACCTGGAGCTGCTGCATCGCAGAGACAAGCTGGAGTAAACGACTATGCCGGCGAATGTTCCACTCGACATCGAAACCGCGGGCAAGCTGGCCGCAAACATGCTTCACGCGCTGCTGTTGTCGGAGCAGTCGTCGCCGGAGCAAAAGTCGAGCGCAGATACCAGTCGGCCATCGGGTGGGGAAGCCGGGCCGTTACAGAGGGGACGGACAACCGATGAGCTCAAAGATACAAGAGCACCATCGCGCGAGGCCAGCGTATATTTACATACGTCAATCTACGCTCGGGCAAGTCCGGCATCATCAGGAGAGCACCGAACGGCAGTACGCACTCAAGGAGAGGGCGGAGCAGATGCAGTGGGCACCGGGCACTATCCAGATTCTGGATCGGGACCTGGGCCAATCGGGGCAGCAGAGCACGAATCGGGAGGACTTCAAGCGACTGGTAACGGACGTTTCCATGGGGCGAGTGGGCGCGGTTTTCGCGTTGGAGGCATCGCGGCTGGCGCGCTCCGATCTGGATTGGCACCGGTTGATCGAGATTTGTGCCATCAGCAACACCTTGGTCATCGACGAAGACGGCTTTTACGACCCAGGCGACTTCAACGATGCGCTTCTGCTTGGCTTGAAGGCGACGATCGCGAAGGCCGAGCTGCACTACATCCGAGCGCGACTGCAGGGCGGCAAGTTGAACAAAGCGCAGCGCGGAGAGCTGCGATTCCCCTTGGCAGTCGGCTTCTGCTACGACGACACGGGGCGGACCGTGCTGGATCCGGATCAGGAAGTGCGAGGTGCGGTACGTTTGGCTTTTCAAGTCTTTCGAAAAACCGGCAGCGCGTATGGCGTGGTGCAATACTTTGCCCAGAACGGCTTGCGTTTTCCCAAGCGAGCCTATGGGGGCGCTTGGGACGGGAAGCTGATCTGGAGACGACTGAGTCACGGGCGAGTGATCGGGCTGCTGAAGAATCCCTCGTATGCGGGGGTATACAGCTTCGGTCGCTACCGCACCCGCAAGCAGATCGGCGCCGACGGGGAGGTACTCAACAGCGTCGAACGAACTGCTATGGACTTGTGGCAGGTGAAGCTGCACGATCATCATCCGGGCTACATCAGCTGGTAGCAATTCGAGAGCAACCAGCAGTTGCTGGCGAGTAACCGGACGAACGGAGAGGATACAAAGACGAAATACGCGCTTGGGTCCGCAACTCTACCAAGCTGCAAAAACAGCACCGCAAATCGTAGCCCGTCCGTAACCCCCACACTGCGCGCGCCAGAATACGTTTGGGCCGCTGACGATTCCGGTCAGAGAAATCGCACGATAGCGCTTCCATTGCCGCTTGTTCACCTCAGGGACAACGTCGCGCTGCCCTCCGCAGGTCGAGAGCGGGCCCTGGACGTCCCGAATAGCGCGTTGTACGCTGTGCGCAAACCATCTTTGGTTTGAGTATAATCCCTACAGCGCACAGGAAGAGGTGCAATATGCAACGGGCGTCGGGACGCCTATCGGTCGCGTCCGATTCCTGTCCTTGGGGATGTGGACGCGTCGTATCGGCTGGTGGCGATATTTCGTCGTCCTCAGCCGCTCGTGCAGATCCCGGAGGTTTTCCTCCAGGTTTTGCCCGTACGCCTCCTTCGTCACTCCGTCGTTCCCACCGCAGATTGCTAGCGAAGACGATCAAAGGCGCGCCGAAGTGCGTCCACATCAATGAGGTGGGCGAGCGAGAACTGCCGCTCGTGCGGATTGCGTCGCGCTCTCTCCATTACCCTCAACAGTCCCGGTGACATTGCTTGCAAGGTCCTTGCCTCGCTCATGTTTCCCTCCTGAGGTTCGTACCAACACGGGCCCCCTTCTGCTCGACCGAGTCCCAGTGCCATCTGGTTCCCCGGCGTCATCGCTCCTATTGGACCCTCCGACTTCCTGGCTACCTTCGGCCTCGGCTCCGGTTCCCCTTGCCTTCGGCCTACCCTTTGGGCTGGTGCTTGTTCTTGGCCGGGACGCGCAGGCACCCGCTTCCGCGCTCCCGCTGGAGATTGATTACCGGCTCTCCGTACCACCGGATCTTCTCCATCGTGGAATAGCCAGGATCTCCCAGTTTACTGGACCGTCCCTTCCGTGCGTGCCCCGTTCGACCACTCCGCCGGGCGTGCCGGCCACTCGCCCTCTACCGCCGCCAGCACTTCTGCCTTCGAGTGTTTGGGGACCCTAGGCACCCGGTATGTTCTCCTTTCGGAGCCGACTCCGCGGCCCGCACGCCCGCACGCCTACGCTTCAACGCAGCGGTTGCCCGGTGCGCTGCAAGGCTTGCTTCCGGCCTGCCGGGCTCAGCTCTGGCCGGGCGGGGCTTTCACCCGCTGGACGACGTTTCCGATTTTTGTGGAAGTATCGTCACCTCCTTTTATTCTCGGACCAGCAGCGACTGGTCGCTTCCCAAACTCGAGGCTAGGCCGCCGTTGCATCAAAAACGCTAATCGTATTTCATTAGCGACATAGGTCTACGAAAGCTGTCAAATGTTTTGCAGAGCGTACACGAGCCAGGGACGGGGCGCCGGCGGAGACGAAGCGCGGTTCTCAAAGAGGAATAGCCACCATGCATATGAGAAACATTTCATCGATCTTGTTGCTCGGCACTCTCGCGATCAACTTATGGGGCTGCGGAGAAGACGAGAAAACCGCGAATGAGGAACATCCGCCAAGCCGAGAAGATGGCGGTAGCGGGGCGATCGATCTTGGGTTTTCCATCGATGATCCGTTGTTCGACCAGTCCAAGATTACCGTAGCGGAGTGGATAACCCCCGAGTGGTATACCTGTGAAACCGAGCAGAGCGCGTGTGGTCTACCCTGTCCGCCCAATGACCTGTGGGTGGCGATCAATCCGGAAGACTTCAGAGGTAGTGCGGTTTGTAGCTCATGTATGAGCGTGGACGGTCCGAACGGGACGGTTGTTGTTGAGGTAATAGAAAATTGCGGCGGCGCGTGTGCTTCTGGGGAGATCGAGTTAAGCCGGTCGGCTTTCGAGTCCATCGCGTTGTTGGATGAAGGGCGAGCACAAGTATCGTGGCATCTCGTACCCTGCGAACGAGAAGGACCTATTTCGTTTTCTTATGAGCGCGACAGCGACGAATGGTGGGCAGGTATTCAAGTTCGCAATCCCTCGTTGCCGGTGGCCAAGCTGGAAATACGCTACGGTGATGAAGATTGGATCGTATTGGAACGAGACGCGTGGGATCATTTCCCGGTGACCGGTGATCTGGGAGACGGACCTTTTGATTTCCGAATAACCGCCATTGACGGACAGCAGTTGGTCGAGGAAAACGTCGCCTATCGTCCAGGTAGCGTGGTTCAGGGTACTGGACAGTTCGAGACCTTTTCGGATTGAACGACGACCGCTGGAACCGAATTAGTTGAGCCGTATCCGTCTCCTTCCGCGACTAGTACTATAGCGGCGCTATAGCGGCGCTATAGCGGCGTTCCTAAAGCGGCGTTCCGTTTCGACCGCACTGCTCGTGTCGACCTAACGGAGGACGGACGATGACGAATCGTAGCCTATTGGTCTTGGTGGCGATGAGCTGTTGTTTCTCGGTCTCTTGTAGCGGTGAAAAGGACGAAACAACCACCGGGAACACGGATGCGGAGATCGACGCCTCGGGCTCCGCCGGCTCCTCGGGCTCGAGTGGTGCTTCGGGAGTCGTCCCCATCGATTATCCAGATCCGGTACCCGAACCGTGCCTGGACGCCGACTCGGTCATTGCCGCGGCTAGCTGTTCGGTGGACGACGTCAACGCCGCCATCGACGAGGCTGCCGCACAGGAAGGTGGCATCGTCTGTCTTCCGTCCTGTGACGTATCTTTAGATGATACGGGATTCCAGGTTCCGGGCGGCATCCAGATTATCGGGGCCGGCAGGGAAGCAACCTTATTGCGAGACGCGTTTTTCGCCTTCAACGCGGATCACTACGGAGAAGTCGGAGACGGACTCAGTCGGTTATCCAGCATGTCCATTATCAACGACTTCGATGAAAAGAACTCCTATTTTACCTTTCGCTCGCTGCAGGGTATCCGGGTGGACCACATGTATTTCGAGGGCCGGTTCAGCACTTTTGCCAATATCACCTTGCCCCCTGGGGAACGGGCCTGGGCCGTATTCGATCACTGTGAGTTCGATCTGGTGACCAGCTACGGGCTGTACGCTTTCGGCGACGACAACTACCGCGAGAACGTCGATTCCACCGATTGCGTGGGACTGTTCGGGACCGATCTCGGCGCCGGCGGCACGGTGTTCGTCGAGGACTGTGTGTTTCGTGGATTCTACGACCATCTTATGGATGCCCGACGCGCCACACACTACGTGTTCCGACACAACACAGTCATCTTCGACGACGGATCGGGCCCCATCGAAGGACATGGTCCCACGGATCCGAATAACGACCTAGCCTCGGGTACCAACTGTATGGAGATCTATGGTGTTGAAATCACACAAAACGGCAGCCAAGCCGGGGCCGGTATCCTGTTCAGAAGCGGATGCGGGGTTGTGTTCAACACCACGGTGACCGGCAAGCGTTCCGGCGTCGCTTTGGCCGTAGAAGGCTCCCCCTACGATTGGATCGATCACCCCTATCCCGCCTATCAACAGCCGCACGGCATCTGGATGTGGAACAACACTTTCGACGTCTCTCCTGAGGACGAGATCGCGATAGTCTGGGCGAGCGACGACCACATCGTCGAGGAGAGGGACTACTTCCTGAGGGAACCATCGGCTGCCGAGGACGGCTTCGAATATACGCTCTACCCCTATCCCCACCCGGCGACGGGCCCGTAATACGTTCGGTGAAAGCCGTGTTTGGGAGAAGCATCTCTACGCAGAACGCGACCCATATTGCTCGGAGATTGCCGTCCGCCGTACGCGATGGCCTCGGCTACCGTTTCGACCGCCTTGGCGCGATCGAGCCGTATTCTTCACTCGTCCAGCGCTCCTAGCGCGATCCCGACGCCCAGGCCGAGCACCAGGATCCGGTCCTCTGGGCCGGGGCGGTCGTACAGCTCCAGGGTCGAGCACACGATCAGGCCGAGCGGCGTGGTGCACAGGCGTACGTCCAGCGCGTCCACCTGCGTGTCTATCGAACGCGAGGCGTCGGCGGCCAAGTACAGGCTTCGGTAGCCGGCGATAACGTGGCCGCCCGTCCGCGCCGAGCTGCCGAGCTTGCTGGTCTCGCCAGCCGCGTAGTACCGACCCACCGTCTCCAGACCCAGGTGGGCTGCCAACTCGACGATCCATTCATCGGCTATATACCCGCAGCCGAGCACGAGCCGGGGCAGCTCGAGCGACGCGTAGAAGAAGCGATCGTTACCGCGCAGGATCCCCTCCATGCTGATGCGTATGAGAGCGTCTAGCCCATCCAACGGCCCGGCGCCGCCCTCTAGTGCCGCGACCGGGAGGTTATGATCCCGTCTGGGGGTAGATTTTCCGATACG
>CAYVFC010000195.1:0-12516 GCA_964450715.1 uncultured Sandaracinaceae bacterium
CGCGGCGCAAGTTCAAATACAGGGGGCTCAAAACCTCCCGGTCACGGCACTAGCGAAGAAGGATCTGTCGCCCGAGTTGCAGAAGACGATGGACGAGCTGATCGAGGAGCACAAGCAGGGGCGCGCGACGGTCAAGCGCTTGGTTGAGGCGCGCGATCGGTACGCCGCCGGAGACGCATCCGCGGTCGACGCGATCCGGACTGAACTGCGCTGGCTCACGGAGTTCTACCCCACGCACATCGAAAAGGAAGACAAGCGGTTCTTTGTGCCGGTGATGGCGTACTTCTCGCAGGAGGAAAAGGACGCCATGCTGCACGAAGGGTACGTTTTCGACCAGAAGCTGATCCACGAGAAGTACCGCGGCGTTGTCGAAGCCTTCGAGTTGCCGCAGAAATAGGCCGGTGCTTCTTTACCGGTATGACGGGCGGCGCTAAAGCACACCCGTTTGCCCGGTCCGGGCGGGGGACGCTATCCTTGGCGGAGACGCGGAGCGGCTATTCATGGCACTCAACCAAAAAAGGGCCTTGAAATGAGGCGAGCGACGACGGCCTTGCGAGACGCGGAGTTCATAGCATTCGTTCCTCTGTTTCTGGCCCTCTGTAGCTGCGACGATGGGGGGACATACGACCCGTTGGGCTATACGGTTCAGATCTTGGTCGAGGTGGACGGCAACTACCGGGGTCACTACTGCGTCGACGGCATCGACAGCGCCACCTTCGGGGCGGCGGGGGTGTCGTTTTACAGGGAAACGACCGATGGATTCGACCTGGAGTGGCAGGGTCGAGACGGCGAGCTCGAGCTACGGGCGGAGGACGACCTCGGAGACGACGCGCCCGGGCCCGTTCTTTTCCACGAGACGTTCGACGAGAGCTTCGGCGCCTCGCGCCAAGTCCGGCGGCTGCAGACCGATTTCCAGGGGCACGAAGTGGTGATCTACGTGGAAAGCCTGGAGAGAGACGGCAGCTGCAGCGCCGCTCAGCACCAGCAATCCGACTACGAGGCGGGCGATGGAAATACCGACGCCGGGTCCGACGCCATGGCCCACCCGCTCAACGTGCCCTGGCTGCTCGATATCCATGGCACCGGAGCCGGCGATGTCTGGGCGGTCGGCTTCGGCGGGGTGGTGCTGCACTACGACGGCGATGGCTGGACGCAGACCGTGGAAGACGAAAGCGTGGACCTGCTACACGTCTGGGACTCGTCGCCCGGCGGCGAAATCTGGCTGGTCGAGCGTACCGGCTGGGCGGAGACCGAGCAGAGGCGCCTGCTGCGCGGCCGGCCCGGTTCTTGGCAGGAGGTCGACCCGGGCAAGCTGGAGGGCGAGTTGGTGGACCGGCCCTGGGGAACGGGCCCGGGCGACATCTGGGTCACCGGGTACACCGGGGAGGAAGGGGATCGCTACGGTGTGATCCACCACTTCGACGGAGCTTCCTGGTCAAGCCCGGCCGCTGGTACGGGCGGGCATCTCGACTGCGTCTGGGGCAGCGGACGGGACGACATCTTCGTGGCCGGTAACGACGGATCGGGGTACGGCGGCTACATCGCTCACTTCGCGGACGGGCAGTTCGACTGGAACGAGTATCCCGACAGCTGGATAGGAGGCCTGTGGGGCAGCGGTCCGAACGACGTGTGGGCCGC
Organism: uncultured Sandaracinaceae bacterium; assembly: GCA_964450715.1. Lineage (GTDB taxonomy): Bacteria > Myxococcota_A > Polyangia > Polyangiales > JAFGIB01 > CAYVFC01. The sequence continues at coordinate 1,639 of CAYVFC010000195.1, forward strand.
GGGCGAGGACCTGCTTCACTACGACGGCAGTGAATGGACCCCGACCGAGAAGCCGCCGGAATATCACATGTTCCACGGCGTCTGGGGTAGCGGGCCCGACGACTTCTGGGCCGTGGGCAGCCAGGGCACCACCGCTATCGGCGTTTCCGGCGTGATCCTGCACTGGGACGGCGCTGCTTGGACCGAGGCAGCGGTCACCCCCCTCAACGAGCTCTGGAATATCTGGGGCAGCGGTCCGAACGATGTATGGGCCGTGGGCAGCGGCGCCATCTACCACTTCGACGGAAGCGAATGGACTCTGACCCGGGCGGAGGAGATTGCGGTTTCGCAGCGATAACCGTCGCGTTTTCGGTCGGGTCGCCCAGGGCCTGGGCACCCGTTTGCCGGGGCCGGGCGGAGGGCGGTATTCTGTTCGCGCAGGAGGGGCAGATGCGAAAGATTCTTGGACTGGCGGAGGTGCTACTTGTTGTTGTGGCCATTGGATGCGGTGGCGATGACGATGGCGCGGACGCAGGAGGAACGGGCGGAGCCGGAGGCTCTGCAGGGACGGCTGCGGGCGACGGGGGCGGCGGCGAGGATGGTTCCGGCGCAGGAGCAGGCGGAGGGGGTGCCGCGACCGGCGCCGGCGGACAGGAGCTACCGGATGGCGCTGTAGTCTTTCCGAGCGGCTGGGAGAAGATCGAAAGCAATACCTCGGAGACGCTGGTCGGCATCTGGGGCTCGGCCCGGAACGACATCTGGGCGGTGGGTGGAAGCACGCTCGTACATTACGATGGCCGGTCCTGGCAGGTCGCTGTCGCGGGCCAGCCCTCCTGGTACTTGAGGGGACTCTGGGGCTCGGCAGCAGACGACATCTGGGCGGTCGGAGTCATCGACGACGGAGGCTCGACCTCGCCGACGCGGGCGTTAATCATCCACTACGACGGAAGCGACTGGCGGCCGTATGACCTGGGAGAGACGCCGCCTCCTTACTACTTCATGGGCGTCTGGGGGACTTCCAGCCGAAACGTATACGCGTTTCAAGCAAGCGAGGTAGGCTGGGACTTACCCTGGCACTGGGACGGAGTTCAATGGAAAGAACACGATGCTCACGTTGTCTATTCCGACCCTAACGTCTGGTCGACCGACATCTATAGCTCGCGCCCGCAGATTTCCGGCACGTCGCCCGACAATATCATCGTCGCTGATTTCGGCGGCATCGTCCGCTACGATGGGACGCAGTGGATTGTGATGGAGAGCGGTCTCGCGAGCAGCTGTACGGCCGATGCGGCCTGGGCGCTTTCCAGCGGGGATTTTCTCATCGGCAAGTCGTTTTGCGGGATCTATCGATACCATGGTGATTCATCGGCCCTCGAGCTCGACGTCGAGGATCTCGAGGCATCCGTCATCTTCGGCGGCTTCTGGGGCTTTTCAGACCTCGACGTCTTTGCCGTGGGCTATCGATGGCTGGCCGGCACAACAGGAGGCCATCCTGCCCACGCCCTTGCCTCCTATATCTGGCGCTACGACGGCCAATCCTGGTCGGCTCAGGACCTGGGTGATCTGGCGGTTCCGCTGAATGCCGTCTGGGGCAGCGCTTCCGGCGAAGTTTGGGTGGTGGGAGACGAAGGAACGATATTGCACCTTCGCACCTCGGAATAGGGTCGACGACACAGTTGAACGGGGCAACTAGCCAGCTTCCTGATCACGCCCTCCGGCGTCTTCTTTCGCGCTAGGGCGAAAAGATCGAGCGGGTTGTCGGAGGGCGGTTCGATGGTAGCTGCGGATTGACTAGTGCCGTGACCAGTAAATTTTGATCCGTTTGCGGCGGTCTTCGGCGCCGAATGGCGGTGTCGCTCCTCCTCGAAATAGCACCACTATTCCTCGTCGTCGCTCCTTGCCCTCGGCGCCGAATCCTCGCCGGTATCGGCTCAAAATTTACTGGTCACGGCACTAGGGTTCGCTGCCCGGTACCTGGACCCGCGCCCTTCTGCTATTCTTTTCCCAGGGGCCGTGTTTAGAGCGATGAACAGAGCGTTGTTGGCGGGATTGCTGCCGGTTCTTATTCTGCTAGCGGACGTCGATACGATTGAAGCTCGAAGGTATGGACCCGAGGGGGTGAGTAGTAATCTGGTCTTCTTTCAAGATCGCGTGTTCTTCACTCAAGGGTCGGGAAGCTTGACGGCCATACATGTCGACACGGGGCGCGTGGTCCTGCGCAAGAGACTCCCCTACAGCCTCTGGTGGCCCGAAAAATCTCTTCCGTTGTCGTTCCCGGTTTCGGTGGAGATCGAAAATACCGCGGAAGGCCTCTTGTTGATCGGTCAAGGTATCGTCGCGCTTCTCGATCGGGAAACGGGCGAGACGCGCTGGTCGGAAACCGCGGCTTACGGCGTTTCGGTGTCCGAGAAAGCCGTCGTTCACCACGACGGTAGCCATACGGTTAGCTGTCGCAAGCTAGGAAACGGCAAGCAGCGCTGGACCCATCGAATGGACTCGGAATCGGATGTGCGCGCTCTAAACGACAGGGTTCTAATCGCTACCCCCGAATACATCGATAAATCTTCTATTACGATGCTCGATATCGAAACAGGACGCGTCCTTTGGAAGAAGAATGCTCCGCCAGGAGAGAAGTGGGAACGGACCCATGTCGACCGAAAGAACGTATATATCGCAACGTCTCCGAGAGACTGGAAAGATCGAATCATGCGATTACGGATATTGGATCTGGAAGGCCGCGAGCTTGGAGTTCGCGAAAAATCGGAAGAGAAGGCGAATCGCCTTCTATTGGCGGACCTCCCTTTCGAGTTAGAAGGCACGGTCTTTACCAGCAATGGACGCGCCGTACCGGCGTCCGATTTCACGGGCGCCATCGAAAGCGAGGGTACTCTAGAGACCTATTATGGAAAGATAAGCACTCGACTGATAGAGGATAAAGAAGGTGAATATGGGGATCTCTTCGAAATCGATGGTTCTGAATACCGCTGGCGCGGATATCTACCTTACTCACGAGGTCGAGGGTCGGGCTTCGTAGAGAACGACGGCAAGCTCTTCATCCCTTCGGGCGACGGACGTCTAGAATGCATTGATCTCAAAAGCGGCCGTCCGTTGTGGTTATACGTTTTCCCGGTTTTCATAGGACCTCATCGGAGTTGTACGACTCGGTACAGCGTCGCCGAAAGGTATCGATACTACCGTCAGACCATCGAAGAGATGGCTGAAGCGCGCGGACTGATTCGGTTGCCCCTGGATTTCGATCCATCCCGTAGCGACTGGAGAAAGATCGTCGAATCAACAGACCAGCGTTCACGGGTGATCATCGACCCCGTTCCAGACGATCCCTTCGCATCTCTCGTCTACTACGATGTTGGACTTGGTTTGATGTCGGTAGGTACGATCCTCGCCGTGCTGGTCATTCTGTGGCTCACGCGACCGACATGGAATCCAAGGGGAAAGGGACCGCTGGCGAGACTCTGGCGCGGCTGCCCCCGCAAGGAAACCGGTGATAGGACGTTGGCGACATGTTTGCTGGTTCTGTCCGTCGTACCCGCTACAGGCGCGGGATTCCTCCAAATAGTATACATCGACTGGTCCCTCGAATTGGTTAGTACCCGCTGGAACATCGTGCTGGCGGTTGCGTTCGTTTTCGCGTTGGTCGCGACGCTCGCGCCTCTGGCCAGAATGATCCACGCAAGACGGTGGGTTTCGATGGCGGTCTTTACCGGTGTGGTAGCGGCCTGGTCGTGGTTCGGCATCCTATTATTCGGCTACGCATTGTCTTTGTAGATGGCGGCTGAGCGGGGCTAACGGCCCAGCCTCCCGGTCAAGCCCACCGAGGTCTTATTTTCCACCAGGGTAGAAGGGCGGCGGGGTCCCGTTTGCCGGTATGGGCGGGGGTGCGGTAACCTGCCTGACCAGGAGGGGCAGATGCAAAAGGTTCTGGGATTGGCGGTCGCGCTGGTGGCTTTCGTAGCGGTCGGATGCGGCGGGGATGACGGCGGCGGTGACGGAAACGGAGGGGCGGCAAGCGGCTGCAGTTCCGATTTCAATGCTTGCGGCGGGGACTTGATAGGATCGTGGCAAATCACGTCGCTCTGCCTGGAGAACCCGGAGCAGATGTTGGACACAACGGGGCTTCCGCCCGCCTGCTCGGACATGGTCCCGGACTTCGACTATCGACCCGAGGGCACGCTGGTCTTCGGAGAGGACGGAACCGGAACCATCGACATTACCCTGGTGGCCGATGCCGTCATCGTGATCACCGAACAGTGCCTCGCGGCACAGGTCGGTTCGGACGTGACCGTGTCGGCCAGCGTCTGCAACGTAATGGAGTCCTCCTTCGACTCGACGTCCGTATTTCAGGGCGGCTCGTGCGAGCTAGCCGGCAATGGCTGCCGATGCCTGATGACGACCGTCGAGCAGTCCTTCGGCAGTGGTGGGAGCTACCGGATCGAAGGAAACGAGATAGTGGAGGATACGGGAGAACGCGAGGCGTTCTGCGTGGTGGGAAATACGCTGACGGTCCGTGGGGAGTCGCTGGGCATTGCCATGGTAATGACGTTCACCAGGCAGTAGCGGGGCGGTCAGGCCTCATCGTCCTCGGGCTCCCCTTCCTGCCACCGCCCCTTCGTCACGCGGCGGAGTGATGGAGCCCACCGCCACGCTCACCAGCGCCACGGTCCGGACCGAGCCGCGGCGTCCAGTTTGCCGGGGCCGGCCAGGGGGCGGTATTCTTGTCTGGTAGGAGGGGTGTGGTGCAAAAGGCTCTGGGATTGGCGGTCGCGGCACTGGTTATCGTAGCGGCCGGATGTGGTGGAGATGAAGACGGGGACACCGTCGGCTCGGGCGGCATAGCCGACAGCGGAGGTCCCGGCGGCGCTGGAAGCAGAGACACGGTTTTGTATACGAGCGACGCCGGAAAGGAAACGGCGTTGCCCGGTCAGGGAGAAGCGGATGGCGGGCAACCTGACAGTGCTCTCTCGGCCGGCGATTCCGGAATCGATTCGTCGCTGGACGCCGCGCGGACCGAGGCCTGTATCGAATACGTACGAGCTTATTGCGAAAGAAATATCGAGTGCCTCGGCTGGTCGGTGAGCGTTTTGTCGTGCCTGGCGGCGAACGCGCGTTATTGTCCAGACCAGCTCTTCTCCCCGGGTTCAGCGTGGACGGTTGAAGCTGCCCTGGAATGCGCCGAGAAGCGGCGCGTCATGGCCTGCGACGCCGTGGAACATCAGATCATGCCCGATTGCCCGGCGGCGGTGGGAACCCGGGCCGCTGGGGAGGAGTGCCTGTTTGCGAATCAGTGCGCCTCCGGCGCCTGCTCGTACCTCGGTTCCGACTTTTTTTGCGGCACCTGCATTCGCCCCGCCTCGAAGGGTGACCCGTGCAGCGGCAACTGCGTCCCTCCGCTGGTTTGCGACGAGGAAACCGAGCGCTGCGTCGCCCGACTACAGGTCGGCGAGGAGTGCGACCCGACCAGGTCCGAATGCCTGCCGTACGTCTGTGTGGCCGATTCCGACGGCGGTCTGGGCCGTTGCCAGCCCTATCCCACGCTGGGAGAAGACTGCAGCCAAACCCTCGCCTGCGCGTTGGGGGATTCCTACTGCGCTTCCGGTAAGACATGCCGGGCATACCCGGGTCCGGGAGAGGAATGCGGCGTCGATGCCCGGCGAAGCGAACCGGGCTATTGCGCAGCGGGTTTTTTCTGCGACAAGAGCCTGGACCCGCCCCTGTGCATACCCCTTCCGCGCGCGGGTGAGCCATGCGTCAATGGATTCGGCGACTCGATAACCTGTGCCGATAACAGCTTCTGCGACTCGACCGCCGCCTCGCCCGTGTGCATTTCCCTGCCGTGGGCCGGTGAGCCGTGTGAGACCGGTTGCGCTGGCGATCTAATATGCGATTGCGTTGACGACGCATGCACTTCCCGCACCTGCATCCGGCTGCGTTTACCGGGAGAGACATGCGTCGAGGCCTACGATGCCTGCCTAGAGGAGGCCAGCGTTTGCCAGAACGGCACCTGCGTCGCCGTGGGCCAACTGGGGCTGTTCGAAATGACGTGCGGGGCCGAAGTGACTGGCATAAGACCTTGGTAGTCCGTTCCGGAACCACCCAGCCTCCCGGTCACGCCCTCCAGGTATTCTTTCCGGCCGGGGCCAGGCATGCCCCGTTGTCCCGAGTACCGTGCATCCTGAAATAGGCCGAGGTAAACTTGGCAACGGAGGGCGGGATTATGCGCGCAGGGTGGCTCGGAATCGTTCTGGCGGTCGCGATCGCCTCGGGTTGTTACGACGGCACAGATGTGGGTGGCGGCGAGGCTGGCAACAGCGGTGGCGCGGGAACGGCCGGAAGCGGAGGCGGAAATGGAGGCGAAGGCGGCGAGACCCATGTTCCCGGGGTCAAGACGGCCTTTTTGGCGCCAACCCCGGGTACGGTGCGCTCCGATCCTCGGGCCGATGCGCCGGTTGCGGAGCTCGCCGGGGGATTGAACGGCACCGGGTTCGATCTCTGGCGTACGCAGTCCGCCGAGGGCAACTTGGTCTTCAGCCCGGCGAGCATCGGACACGCCCTGCTGATGGCCCGCGCGGCCGCCGAGCCGGCCACCGGCGCCAGCATCGACGGCGCGCTCGCACTACCCGATGGTCTGGCCGCGCACCAGGCGTGGAACGCCATCGATCAGATGATCGCCGCGGCGGCAGAAGCCGAGGACGATGTCACCATCGCCATTGCCGACCGGATCTGGCCTCGGCTCGACGTCACGCCCGATCAGGCATGGCTCGACCTGCTGGCCTCCGAGCACGGTGCCGACACCGAGGCTCTCGACTTCGCCGGCAATCCCGCGGGCTGCCGGCAGCTCATCAACCAGTGGGTCGGCGACAAGACGGAAGGGTTGATCCCGGAGCTGCTGCCGGAAGGATTCATAAGGCCGGACACGGTCCTGGTCCTCACCGACGCCATCTACTTCAAGGCCCGCTGGCAAACGGTGTTCGGCAAGTACTCCAACGTGACCGACGCCTTCACCCTGCTCGATGGCTCCACCACCCAGGTGGAATATCTGCACGAGCTGGAGCTGGGAGACCGCCGGGGCGAGGGTGACGGGTTCGTGGGCGCCGAGATCCCCTATGTCGGACGCGACCTGTCGATGCTGCTGATCGTTCCCGAGGCGGGTCGATTCGTCGAGATCCGCGACGGTCTCGACCAGCAGCTCCTCGACGAGATCGACGCCACCTTCACCACCGGTCCCTACGAGCTATTCATGCCCATGTGGACCACCAACACACAGATCGACCTGATGTCGTGGCTCGCCGAGATCGGGGCCGCGCCCGGCAGCTACCCGGCCATCACCCCGGACGCCTTTCTCGACGCCGCCGTGCACGGCGCGGATATCACCGTCGACGAATGGGGCATGGTGGCGGCGGCCGCCACCGGCCTCGGGTTTGCCGAATCCGGGCCGCCCGAACCTGAGCTGATCATCAAGGCCGACCGGCCCTTTCTCTACCTCATCCGCCACCGACCGAGCGGCCTCATCCTGTTCGCCGGACAGGTGGTCGATCCGACGGCATAGGAGGTTCGCCCATGCGTACTCGATGGTTCGCAATCGCGGTCGTACTGGTGGTCTTGGGGTGTAGCCAAGCCACCGAGGTTGGCGACGGTGACGGTGGTACGGTATCGGTACAGGATGGCGACAGCGGATCTGGTGGGGCCGCGGGCTCAGGCGGTACCGCTGGCAGCGCTGGAAGCGCCGGCAGCACAGGGGGAGAGCCGAGCGGCGGAAGCGGGGAAACCGGCGGAACAGGAGGCGAGTCCGGGACAGCCGGCGGGGCGAGCGGCGAAGGCGGAACCGGTGGAAGGGACGCCGGTTCGGTTGACTGCTCCATGGTCGGCTGCGCGGCGCCGCCCTTGTGCTCCACGGGGTGCACCGAGCAATGCGGTTGCTGCCCGTGCAGCGAGGGAGACACGATGGGCGCCTACGTCTGTAAGGGGGGCTGCTGGGCCGAGGACGCCGACGGCGGCAATCCCGAGGGCTGCAACCACAACGGTGTGTTCTACCCGGTCGGTGCCAGCTTTCCCGCGGGGGACGGATGCAACAGCTGCACCTGTACGGAAGGGGGCCTCGTCGCCTGTACCGAGATGGCCTGCATCTGCAATCCCGCCGCCGAGATGAACCGGCGCGAGTACATCGGGACCAGCCCCGCCCAGTGCGCCGCGATGGACTTCATTTGCCCGGAAAACACAACCTACTTCTGGAATGACTGCGGGTGCGGATGCGAACAGGACCCGAGCTGCCCGGAATGGTTCAACTGCGTGCCCGGCCCGGGCACGCCGCCGTGCGACGTGGACGACATCCAGGCGCGATGTCCGTACTCGGGCATTGCGTATTGAGTAACCGGTGATTTTGGAATGACCGGCTCTCCGGATGCCGAAAAGATGCGTCTGTACCGCGGGCTCAAGCGGCCCTACGACCCATCCCGAGTTGCCACGCTTGGTCGCTGGGATGGTACCAATTTCACCGACTGCCCGTTCACGGCTCTGGAGTACGCCAGGGGCCGACAAGGCGTTGTTCTGGTTGTCGACGTGCCGCCGGAGGACCGGGTGACCGAGGAGCTCTGGATGGATTCGCAAGCCCGGCGCCTCATGTACCGGGGCCGGTTCGACCAGCACATCACCGCGGTCATCCCGGCCAAGGAGCTCCGCGCCCAGGTTCGCCAGAAGGGCGTGGCCTCGGCGTCCATCGAGTACAAAGCCAGGATCTTGCGGCGATACATCGAGTCGGTGCTGGCCTAGCCCGGCTCGCCCGTCCGGCCGGGGTAGGGCCCAGCCCGGGCCAGACCGCCGACCTCATCGCCCGTACGCGGTTCCGGGTGTTTCCGCCCGGCCTTTTCTGGTACATCCGGACCCGGAATGCCCGACACATGGATCAGCGATATGCAGCATTTCGTGGGCATCGACGACCCGGAGCTGGATGTCCCGGCCCGGGCGCGCAAGATGGGGGAGTACCTGGGTCGGATCGTTTCGGCGGCCACCTCCTGTAACGTGGAGCAGCCGCTGGAGAGCGTGATCTCGTGCCGCCGCCGGCCGCGGAACCGGTCCTGCCCGGGCCACATCCGCTTGGTCCGCCGGCAAGACGGGAACATCATCTGGCAGTGCTCCTCCTGCGGGGATAACGGGATGATCTACAACTGGCAGGGGACGGTCTGGGATCTGTCGGGCCCGGAGCAGGTATTCGACTATGCGGCGTCGCTCCCCGCCGAGGTTCTGGGCGCGGCCGCGGATATCTCCGGCCTGCCCCGGACCGCGCTGCGAGTCATCATGCGCACCTCCACCGAAAAGGTGGGGCTGCTCTTGACCGGAACGAGGGCCGAGATGGACTCGCTGAAATCGGCGGTCGCGAGAGCGGCAGGCCGGTCGCGAGGGAACCGCAAGAAGCTACTCCACCAGCTGCTTAGCCGGTTGGAAGGTGGCGCCGTCGGCGAGGATGGGGAGCCCGGAAGCGACCCGCCAGGCTCTCGAGCCAAGATCTCGGAGACCTTGCTGTTCTTCGCCAAGCCGCTCTTCGATATCATGGGCCTCGATCCGCCGGTAGAGGTGGCGGAGAGCGCGCTCATGGCGGCGGTGACCGTCTGGAACGCCGAGGTGATCAAGCAGTGGAGGGACGGGGAGGACTACACCGACCAGGCGCGCCAGCTCATCGCAAAGGGGCTTCCGCAGTTCTTGCCGATGTTCGAGACGCTGGTCAGGCGCAAGAAGCAGTACTTCGCGGACGACCTGCGGGCCATCAGCGACTTCAAGGTTTACTGCAACGCCGACGGCGAGCTCCGGGTCAGCGCGGAAGCGCGGATACCAAAGGATATGCCCATTCACTGAACGGTGGGTCTGGCGTCGACCGTGAAGGAGAGGATAGACCCATGACCATTTCCGGCAAGTGGCGCATCACCGAGATGGATAACTGGGACCGTGAGGCGATGGATCTCGTCGGCACGGCCTTCATAGAGTTCGTGGACCGGGAGGGCCATTTTCGCTTCGTGGCGGTCGACGGATGGATGGACTGCCGGCACAGTACCAAAAACGGCCGGCCGTACGTCGAGTTCAGCTGGGACGGGAACGACGAACGCGACCCCGCCAGCGGCCGAGGGTGGGCGAAGCTGGAGAAGGACGGTTCTCTGACCGGCCACATCTACTTTCACCAGGGCGACGACTCTGCCTTCAAGGCCATCCGGCTCGCCGGGAAAACGGGTATCCGGAAGAGGCGGAACCCCTTTGAGGGACGATGAACGCGAAGAGCAAGGCCGGTGGCCCACCGACGCCGCTGTCGCGATACTCGATACGATGCGATGGGCGCCGGGCTGATGATACTCGGACAGTCATGGCGTAACAATTTCATCGATTTCTAACGCCTTCGTCAAAGCCCCGCGTAGGCGTTTTGCTTCTTCTGTTCCTCTTAGTGGATTGGGATGTTTCCAGGTAATGGGAAACTCTGGACGGTCGATGGGTAATAAGGTGGCCCCTGAATATTGTCCGGTATACTGCATCACGATAAACCGAAGAGCTTCGTTTTCTTCTTCGATTTTGAAATACGTGAAATCCAAGGGAAGGTCCAGTTGGTTGCGGATGAACCACCAAGCTGCTGCGCCGTATTTATCAAACTTGTTTTGTTCGATGTCGATTGAAAATAAGTGCCAAAGGGCAACGTTATCGAAGCCGTAGCGTAGCAGCGACAGGGCCTGGCCAATACCGTCATAAAAAGGCCTGTTGAAGCCACCGTTGCTGATGTAAAAATACTTGGCTTCAACCGCATAAAGACCTCTTGTTTCGCTTACTAAGATAAGGTCAATCTCGTTCAGAACGTAACTGTTCAGCCCCCCGATTTTTTCGGCGCGGAGGGGGATCGACACGGGGCTC
>CAYVFC010000196.1:0-12475 GCA_964450715.1 uncultured Sandaracinaceae bacterium
ATCTCGGGCCGTCGCGCTCCGAAATACTCGGTCGCCGCTTTTTAAACACCCTCTTAGAGAATATAGGTTGCGATGGGGACTCGGGCGGGCCGATTTACCGAGGAGTGTTCGGCGATAGCGGCGGCATTGTCGCCACCGAGAGCGGTTGGGACTATGACACCAGTAGTCGTCTATTGGGAATGCCCGTCCCTTTGGTCGAGCGGATTATGGCGATCATCCGAGCCTACGACATGCACGAAATCGGTATAGACCGTCCGGGCTTCGATCTTCCCGACCAACCGATAAGTATTACCAATTTACTTGGTCAGGGGTTATACAACTGTAAAATCGAATGCGAAAAGAACCATCTCTGCATGGCCTACTCCTATGTTGTGTCTTCCGAGGAATGTTATCTCAAATCGGCCGTTCCACATCCCTATCCGAATGCGAATGTGAACTCCGGCCTTCCGCAATCCTGGATGGTTGGGTATAATCACCCTGGCGGTGTTTACGACTGGTATTGGGAAGATAATGCCTGGGAGTGCATAAGCACCTGTGCCTCTGACCCAGAGTGTCAGGCGTATACCTTTATACCTGGTATATGTTGGCTGAAAAACGAGGTGTTGCCAGCTACACCTTGTGCGGGATGTGTAACCGGAGCACGGCGCTATGAACGCGGAATAAATCGTCTAGGTATGGACTTGCACCCCGATGGTGTCTATGCGCCCGATCGAGAATCGTGTTTTGATGTTTGTACTAGTGATAGTAGTTGGTCGTGTACGTATCATCCTGAGGCACACCTATGTTGGGCAAAAATCGGTCTCGGTTCCCCAATTCTGGATCCTTCTTTTGACTCCGCCGTAAAAGAGGGGATGCTGTTCAACGTGGACCTGCCGGGCGGCAATACCTACCAAACTTATTCCTCGCCCAACGGAGATGCGTGCCAAGGAACCTGTGAGAGTGACTCGAATTGTAAAGCGTGGACTTTCGTGCCGCCGACTGAGCCAGACGGCTACACTTGCCGCCTAAAGGACACGCTGGGGTATCCCTACTTTTACATGATGGGATGGCTCTCGGGCATTAAGGGGCTGGGGTATTTCTAAAATCGAACGCTGTAATGAGAAGCGTGCAGTGCTGGAACCGCCCGTCGCGGAAGTAACGCTCTGGTTGGCACACAATGGCACAGAGCCCGCTCGCGGCGGACATGGATGTCAGGACGGGTAGGATACCGGGCGTTTTCCGCCTGAAAACGGGGGGCCGGAACCTGGCACGCCAGTTGCGAGAACAGGGATCGATATGGTGTCCGTCAGGACGAATGAATAGGTCCAAGACCGGAAACGCGGCCGGCTAAGGCGGGTCGCGGGGTAGGGGTTCGACATGCTCGGAAACGATTTTGACGCCGGTTCCACGGTTCCTCGGCTCGTCGCCGGTTCGGTTTTTCCACGCAAGGCCGCGCGATCCGGCCCGTCGCTGGTTCTGGCAGCGACCGCGCTGCTGCTCGTCGCACCGGGATGCGGGAGCGAAGAGGGGGAGGGCGCCGATGCGGGCATCGGGGGAAGCGGCGACGGCGGTAGGCCCATCGACCCGGACTGGGACGCGGCGGCCCTGGAAGAGGTCCTGGGCGAGGTCGAGACCGTTTCGCAGGAGCTCACCTGGTTCGAGCTGAACACGGCATCGAAGCGGGTCTCGCTGCCCATGGCCGGTCAGGGCACCATCCTCGACGCCCAGACGCTGGTTAACCAGCTGGCGGGTTACGACCCCGGCAGCCTGATGCGCTGTGCGGTTTCCGACGACCCGGCCTACCGCCAGGCCATCGACGACCTGGGAGGAGTAACCTGGGGCTACAGGATTCAGGTGCTGGAGGACCAGAGCAAGCCGCGTTTCCAGGCCGGCTTGAGAGAGCCCTACGAGATGTATCCGACCGCCGGGGCGAACGACGCCGCCGGGGAGTCGGTGGTGATCGAAAAGCCCGATATCGTGGCGGTGACCGAGTCGGCGGCCCTGTTCTACTCGGACGTCCACGGCCTGCTGATGGTCAACACCGCCGGGGACGAGCCCGTATTCGAATGCGCCACCCAGCTTCCCGGTCGGGTAGACCAGTTCTTCTTCCACGACGGCCACCTGGTCGCCATGTCGCAGCATCACCAAGGCGCGGCCGGCGAGTCCTTCCTGCTGCACTTCCGGATCAGCGGGACCAGCATCGATTTCGTGGAGACCGTGGTACTGGGACAGGTGAACATCCTCGATTCGCGGCGCTTCAACCAGCGGCTGGTCTTCTACACCGATCTGTATCTGCCGGGCGAGCTGCCGGAGAGCACCGGAGGCGTCGACCCGTATATCGATCCCATGGGCGGCTACTATGACGGGCCGGCCTACGAATATTACCAGCCGCAGGCGCTGCATCGCTCGCTGCGGGTGTTCATGCTCGGCGATACGCTGCAGGAGGAGATGCACGACACGCTGATCGACACGACGCAGTCCGAGGACGAGCTCTACGACACCAGCGTTACCCGGGATACTCCGCTGAATTCGGTTATCAGCGATTCTCGGAGCTTCGGCCGCGCCATGTGGGCCAGCGACCACTACTTCGTGGTCACCCAGGAGATCAACACCACCCGGCTGACCGGATGGAACCAGCGCACTTATTCGACCTGTACCGCGAGCCACACCGAGGAGGTCGGCTATACCTACTGCTGGACCGAGTACGAGACCCGGCCCAACCCGGACTACCGCCCGGCGGACAATTCCGGAGGCGACCGCTCCTGCAACGGCACCACGCTATCCGATTGCCTGGTGCAGGTGGCGCGCGTGTCGAATCCGACCATCGAGGTGCCGGTGGGGCGTAAGTGCGAGGAGCGGGTGCGCACCAAATGGATCTGTGACGCCTACGAGTCGCGCACGGTCGAGTACCCGACCTTCTCGCACGAGCGCTCGACCAAGCTCTTCATTTACGAGTACACGGACAGCGGCTTCATCCGCCTGGACAGCTCGGTGCACGAGATCACCAACCAGGGGCTCGACCAGGTGGATCTAGGCACCCAGGTAGAGGTGCTGACCACTTCTACCGAGAGCTACGACCTGGCGGTGCCGGGGACCATTCAGACGCTGTACTTCCAGAACGGGTTCCTCTACGTCATCTCCGAGGGCGTCCTGCAGGTGTACGCCATGGGCGGAAGCTCCATCGTGCGTACCTCGACCCTGCCGGTGGTCAACGAGACCCTGCAGTCGTCGCTCTTTTCCGAGGATAAGCTCTTCCTGAGCGACTTCGGTTACTCGGGTGGCGACCATTCCACCCTGCGGGTAGTCGACTTGGGCAATCCCGCCTTTCCTACCGTGCTGGCGGCCACCTACGAGCTGCCCGGCGGCCATCGCAGCATCCTCGCTTCCACTCACGGCATCTTCACCATCGGGACGGTACGGCAGTTCCAGGGGCAGAACGTGAACCGCATCAAGCTCGGCCTGTTCTCCGATCCGTACGTGGACGAGCGGGCCTACCTCATCCTGGCTACCGATCTCAGCAACCCCTATCCCGGGGCTGAGGAGGCCCAGCTCTTCGACGGTTCCGAGCAGCGCCTGTTGCTACCGTATACCGGGCAGGACGAGGCCGGGCAGACCCTGCACCGGGTAGGGATTTCCCGGGTGGAGCCCGACGACATCGTCTCCGAAGGCGCGGTGGTGACCCCCGAGGCCATCACCCGCGTCCGGCGCCTGCTCGCGCCGATGCCGAGCTACCTGGCGTTCTCCCTCAACACCGTGCAGTGGCTGACGCCCGACGGTCCCGAGTGGGCATCGACGCCCGTGCTCGAGTACTTCGTGCCCGTGGCCATCTACCGGCTCAACGAGCAGGACGACTATGTAGAGATACAACGACTGGGTAACCGGTGCCGGCTCTACTTCGCCAATGCCAGCGACATCAACCAGCGCCAAAGCGGAACCTATTCCGACTTCTTCGACTGTACCGGCGGCGGTTACACCGCCTATGACCGCCAGCTGCTCATCGGCGGCACCGGCGTCGCCTTCGACGATCAGTACCAGGTGACGATTCTGAGCGAGGAGGAGATCCAGCAGATCCGCGACGCCATCACCCGGCGGCAGACCTGTCTGCTCTCCCTGGAGGTCGTGAGCGACCTGAGCGTCGATTACCAGAGCCTTCCGGACGAGGCCGAGGTGACCTGCGTCACCCCGGAGCAGCTGCAGGTGCTGCGGGACGCGGTGCAAAACGGCGCCTACACCGCCCCGTAACGCGCCCCGATCAGCACGCCTCGTGCATCTTGAATACGCTGAACAGCATGCCCATGGCGACCATGCTGGTGCCGGACACGGCCGCGTCGTAGATATCGGAGTCGGTCCAGCCCAGGCCGCGCAGCTGCTCGATGTCCTTCTCCTCGACCTCGTCCGGCTTGGTGACTGCCTCGAATACGAACTTCAACATGCTCTTGTCCTTTCCCGCTGGCTACCGGGAGCGTCGGCGTATCGAGTCGAGCTGCTGTGCCGGGGAATAGCGGGTTCGCCAGAGTCGATCATAGGCCTCGGCCTCGGCTTGCCAGCGGGCATCGTCCCACCCCAGTAACGGCTGCGTGACGGAGCGGATACGCTCGAGCAGCGGTATCGCCCCCTCGGGCGCCACCAGGCCGAGGCGCAGGCGGCGCAGCAAAAGGTCTTCCAGGTGGACCACGCCCTCGGCGCGCGCGGCATGGCGGAGCTCGGCCCAGAGGTAGGGCGTGTCCGCGATGGGTTCGCGTTCCGCCGGCGAGGCGTTTTCGAAAGCTTCCACCGCTTCAGCGCCGTGACGGCCGAGCAGGCGCACGCACGCTTCGGGTGAGAATCCGGAAGCGAGCAGGCGTTGCTCGTGCGCTGGCGGTGCGACGGTCAACAGGGGCGCCGCGCCCTCGCGGTCGAGCGGGCCCAGGGTGCGGCGCGCGGCCCGCAGCGCATCCCGCGCCATCAGCCGGAAGGTGGTGAGCTTGCCGCCGCTCACCGTCACCAGTCCGTATTCTTCCCACAGGGCGTGCTCGCGCGATTCGCGGGACGGATCGCTCCGGCCGGTGCTCACCACCGGGCGCAGGCCGGAAAAGGTAGAAAGGACGTCGTCAGGGGTGAGCGCCTGCTCGGGGAATAGGTGGTGCAGAGCGGCAAACAGGTAATCGAGCTCGCCGGGGTCGAGGCCGGGATCGGTAACGAGCGGCTGGCCGTGGTCTACGTCGGTGGTGCCGAAGAGGGTCGCGCCTTCCCAGGGCAGGGCGAAGACCGGCCGCCGGTCGGCCGGGTGCAGGAAGGCCACCGCCCGCGCGAGCGGCAGGCGCCGGCAGGGGATGAGCAGATGGCTGCCCCGTAAGGGACGCAGGCGCGGAGCGCGGCCCAGCTGACCGCGCAGCTCGTCGGCCCAGGCGCCGGTGGCGTTGACCACCACCCGGGCCTTCGCCTCGGCCTGGCGCTCGGCCTCCCCGGAGACGTCGCGCAGCTCGATCCCCGCCACCCGTCCCTCCCGGGTACGCAGCAATCCTTGCACCCGCGCATAGCTCAACGCCAGAGCGCCTTTCGCTACTGATTCGCGCAGCAAGCGTAATACCAGGCGCGCGTCGTCGGTCTGGGCGTCGTGGTAGGTGTAGCCGCCCCGCAGACCGGGGGTCGTGATCCAGGGGCAGATTCCGCGTAGCCCGGCCGCGTCGTACGCGCGGCGCTCCCACCGGCCTGCCATCAGGTCATACAGTACCAATCCCAGGCCGAAGAGCCGGCCACGCGGGCCATCGCCCTTGAGATCGGCGTAGATGAAGTCGAGGCGGTCCACCAGTCCGCGTCCCTGGAGCAGCATCCGGTCGCGCTCGCGCACGGACTCGAGTGTCAAGGCGAGCTGCGCGTTCTTCAAATAGCGCAGGCCGCCGTGCACCAGCTTGGAGGAACGGCTCGAGGTGCCCGAGGCGAAATCACCGGCCTCGACCAGCAGTGCGCGCAGGCCTGTCCCGGCGGCCAGACGCAGCACGCCCGCGCCGGTGATGCCGCCGCCGATCACGATCAGGTCCCAGGGCCGATCGAGAAGACTCCAGGCGCGGTCGCGCCAGCGGGGCGTCCAGCTCGATGCGTCGTCGGTCACAACAGCTTGCCCGGGTTCATCATCCCCTCCGGATCGCAGGCGCCGATCGCCGCGCGCAGCGCCTGAAGGCCCAGTCGACCCTTCTCGGCCGGTAGGTAGGGCGCGTGGTCCAACCCCACGCCGTGCTGGTGAGTGATGGTTCCGCCTTGCGCTTGCAGGACCAGGCTGGCCGCGTGCTTCATCTCCCGCCAGCTCGCCAGCAACTCGTCCGCGTCGGCAGAGAGGTGGAAGAGATAGGTCGTGTAAAGGCTGGCGCCGTCGCGGTACAGGTGCGAGAGATGGGCGAAGGCCAGCGCGCGCTCGCCTCGCGCTTCGGCCGCCCGCACGATGGCCCCGGGGACGCCCTCGGCCGCGGCGTTCACCCGGGACCAGGGCAGGGCGGTCTCCACCGTATCGACCGCCACGCCCATCTCCCACAGTGTGTTGCGCAGGTAGGGCGCGAGAAAGCGCTTCTCTTGCCAAGCGCGACCCGCCGCGGCGCCGACCGGAAGCCCGCCAACGCGCCGCGCGAGGGCCTCGAGCTCGCCTCGGGTACGGCGAACATGGCTCTGACTTCCGGTCAGGCCGCAGACCAACAAGCAGCGCTCGCCTCCATATCCGATCAGGCGCAGGCCGCGGTCGGCCCAGTCGATCCAGCGCTTGCCCGCCAGGATCATGTTCAGCCTCGTCTCCAAAGGATCACTCAAGCGCAGCATGGAGACCGGCAGGCCGGACTGGACCACGGCGCGCGTCGCCTCGACCCCGCATTCCCAGGCGGGGAAGAATACCCCGATGAATTGCTCGGCCTCGGGCAGAGGGCGCACGCGCATCTGGGCTTGAGCGATTACTCCCAGTCGCCCCTCGGACCCCAGCACCAACTCCCGCAGATCCGGGCCGGCAGCCGAGGAGGGAAAGGCGGGCAGGTGTAGCGGTCCACGCGGTGTCTCCAGCTGCCCGCCGGCGAACATGGCCTCGATGCCGCCGTAGCCGAGGGATTGCTGGCCCCGGGAACGCGTGGCGATCCAGCCGCCGAGGGTAGAATACTCAAAAGACTGCGGGAAGTGGCCGAGCGTGTACCCGCGCGCTCGCAGCTGCTCCTCGAGACGCGGCCCGTTCACGCCCGCCTGGACCGCGGCCAGCCGGCTCTTCTCGTCCAGCTCCAGCACGCGGTCGAGCTTTTCCAGGGAAAGGGTGAGCACTGGCCTCTCTCCCTCCAACGGAGTGACGTGCCCGACCACGCTGGTGCCGCCGCCGTACGGGATCACGTTCGCGCCCAGCCCGCGCGCCAGGGCCAGAAGCTCGCGGATCTGCTCGACCGAGGCGGGGCGAGCCACCGCGTCGGGAAAGGTATCGACGCGGCCGTAGCGCAGCTCTACCCAGTCGGTCAGGCTCTGCCCCCGGGCGTAGCGCAGGCGCGTCTCCGGATCGGTGTTGAGCTCCGGCCGGTCCGGCAGGCGCGACGCGGGGACGGTGTGCAGGACATTCTGCATCCGAGCGTCGGTGCTCGCTTCCAGTGCGCCCAGCTGCTCCGACAAGTAATCGAGGGCGGCAGCCGGAACCGGGTACTCGGTCGTCGTGTCGCCCCAGCCGTTCCAGCGTTTCATCGTACGAAGTAGAAAATACGCCGGCGGTCGCGGGTTGTCCACGAGGCAATGGAGAGGGCCGAAAAACCTGTTGAATGTTCCCATCTGCTTGTACAAACTGGGTGTTTCCGAAACCGGTTGGAGATTACGCCAATGAAAGTCTGGATCGACGGACAGATCATGGATGGCGAGCAGGCTCGTATCCCGGTGCTCGACCACGGATTGCTCTACGGCGACGGCGTGTTCGAGGGCATGCGGCTCTACAACGGCCGGGTCTTCCGGCTGGAGAGACACCTGCGCAGGCTGGAAACGTCCGCCCGGGCCATCCACCTTCAGCTTCCGGGCGGTGCCGAGGCCATCCAGAAGCTGCTCTTCGATACCCTGCGCGCCCACGGCAAACAGGACGCCTACATCCGTTTGCTGGTCACCCGCGGTGACGGGGCGCTGGGGGTCGACCCGGCGAGCTGTCCGCGGCCGCGCGTCATCTGCATCGTGGACCAGGTCCAGCTCTATCCCGAGGAGAAGCTACGCAAGGGGCTGGATCTAATCACCGCCAGCGTGCGCCGGCCGCCTTCCGGCGTGCTGGAGCCGCGGGTCAAGAGCCTCAATTACCTCAACAGCGTGCTGGCGCGGGTCGAGGCTCGGCGCGCGAACGCCGACGAGGCGCTGCTGCTCAACCAGTCCGGAGCGGTAGCCGAGGTGTCGGCGGCCAATATCTTCGTAGTGCGCGACGGCAATCTTTATACGCCGCCCGCCACCGACGGCGCGCTGGAGGGTATCACGCGGGGCGCGGTCATGGAGCTCGCCGGAAGGCTGGGGATCGCCTTTGCCGAGCGCACGCTGGGCCGGGTCGACCTGTTCGACGCGGACGAGGTCTTCTTGACCGGCAGCGGCGCTCGGGTGGCCCGGGTGCGATCGCTCGACGGAGAGGTCATCGGCGATCCGGACCGGCGACCTATCACCGAGAAGCTGATGGCCGCCTTCGAGGAGCTCACCCGCACCACGGGCACTGCCATCTGACCCGTTATCGGCGATCCGGGAGACGGACGTACAGCGACATCCATGTCCGGTTTGCCGCGGCTGGCACACGGTGGCACAGAGACGGGATGCGTCGTGTTACGAGGGAAGGGCGGCAGTCGGTGCCCGGCGGCGCGAGCGTCTATCCGGGAACGTATTTTGCTATTCTCCGGTAAGAGGTTAAGACGGGTGGCCGCAAGGGCTGCCCCTACGGGCCGAGCCATACGGGCTTGCAGTGCGCGGGGAGATGATATGTCCGAAAACGGGAACACTACGAGAGAACTATCCGTGGACGTCAGGCGGGAATCGCGAAAGCGAGCCGGTCTGAGCTCGGTGGTCCGAGCGGTGCTGTCCGCGGCTGTGGGCGCGGCTCTGGTGGTGGCCGTGTTGCTCTGGTTGAACGGATGCGGCACGGAAACCCATGAGCTGAACAGCGCCGACGGCAGCGGCGCGGGCTCGGGCGCCGGCGCTGGAGCGGGAACGGGCGGAACGTCCGGGAGTGGGTCCGGCGGCACGGGTGGCGCGCCGGTAGTGGGCAGCGGAGGCGAGCCGGCCGGCGGTACCGGCGGCAGCACTTCCTCGGAGACCTGCCCGCCGAACGTCGCCATTCCCGCCATCTGCCACCTCTGCCCGGACGGCTCCTGCGGCCAGCCCGTCTGCGAAAACGGCCAGTTTTCCGGCGACTGGAGCTGCCCGGAAAACCTGCCGACGCGCACCGAGTGCGTCACGGGCGGTTGCTCCGGCCAGCTGTGCGTGGACGCTAGCCAGCAGCCGCCGATCACGACCTGCGAGGAGCGTCCGGAGTACGCCTGCTACGATACCGCGACCTGCGAGGTACAGCGCGACGGTACCTGCGGCTGGACCAGCACACCGGAGCTGACGCGTTGCCTGGCCGAGGCATCCGGGCAGTAGCGCAAGCTCGATGTATCCTGAAGCATCGGTATTCGTTGGCGATGCAGTGACGAACCGAGGTCGATGACCGCATAGCGTCCGTGACAAAATAACTCATCCATCTTTCGGGCGGGACGGCCCCGTCTGCTGCGTTGCTCCTCCTCGAAATATCCCCAATATTCCTCGTCGTCGCGCCTTGCATCCGGGGCCGTCGCGCTCCGAAACCTGATCGAGTTATTTTGTCACGGACGCTTATCTGCGTTTCGCGATCGGTTTCCGCTGGGCGATTTTGCCCTTCATCGCGCTGGTGACCGCGGCGGCGGCTTACCGCCCCCGCCGCCGGATCACCAGATTGCGGACGATCTCCATCAGGTTCTTCTTGTCCATGGGTTTTTCCAGACGGGCGTTCGGTACCTGTTCCAGAAACTCCTGGACCTTGGCGGTAAAGACCCCTCCGGTCATGAAAACCGTCTGCCGGGCCAGCTTGCGGTACCGACCGGCGAGCCAGCGGTAGAAGTCGACGCCCGTTATCTTCGGCATCATCAGGTCGCAGAGAATGACGTCGAAACCGTCGTCCCGCTCCAGTAACTGCTTCGCTTCCTCGCCCGAGGTCACCACCACCACGTCGTGTTCTCTTTGCAGCGTCCGCTTGACGGCGTTGCCGATCACGGGCTCGTCGTCGATGATCAGCACGCGACCGCGCACGGCGAAAGACGGAGACGATTCCTTCACGGGTCGCGGGAAGCTCGATACCGCCGCCCCGGGTGACGACGCGAGGGGAAGACGGACCAGAAAGCGCGTTCCCCTGCCGAGATCGCTCCGAACCTCGATCCGCCCTCCGTAGTCGGTGATGATCTTTTGGCAGATGGAAAGGCCCAGGCCCATGCCGCTTCCCGACTCCTTGGTGGTGAAGAACGGCTCGAAAAGCCGCGCGAGGTCTTCGGGCGGTATGCCCTTTCCGGAATCGCTCACTTCCGCCAGCACCTCGTTCCCCTCGGTCCAGGTACGCACCCGTATCTGGTTGTTTTGCGCGTCTCCCTCGTCGATCGCCTGTGACGCGTTCATGAGCAGGTTGAGGAAGACCTGCGAGAGCCGGCCCTCGTTCGCCATCACCGGGGGAACGGCTCCTAAGTCCTTGACCAGTCGGGCGCGGTACTTGATCTCGTTCAAGGCCACGTTCGCGGCGCTTTCGATGACCTCGTTCAGCTCGATGGGAACGATGCGGTCCTCCTTGGCGCGGGAAAAGGTCTTCAAGTCCTTGACGATAGCGCGCACGCGGTTGGCGCCGTCGAGCGCTTCCCCGATACGTTCCAGGGCCTCGTCGGCTGCGAGCACGCTTCCGACCGGTACGGAGCCGTACTTCGATAGCGACGAACGATGCTCCTTCATGTCGCTTAACAGGCTCTCGAGATTGTAAAGGATATAGGTAAGCGGGTTGTTGATCTCGTGAGCCACGCCGGCGGCCATCAATCCGACGCTCGCCATTCGCTCGGACTGCGCGAGCCGCGCCTGCATCTCCTTGTGTTCGCTGAGATCCCTGGCCATGACGACCAGCCCCTCGGGCTTACCGCCCTCTCCGTGGATAACCGAGGTCGACATCGAGACCGGAATTCGGGATCCGTCCCTACGAACCAGGGCGATTTCCTCGTCCACCACGGAAGAGGAGCAATGGTCCGAGTCATCGAGGAAGAGGTGGTGAAGGGGCTTGCCGATCAGCTCGTCGTGTTCGTACCCGAGGGTCGAGAGAACGGCTTGATTGACCCTGGTGATGGCGCTGGCCGCATCGGTGATGATCAGGATGCCCGGGAGGGTCTTCAGCACTTTTTCGATGAACGCGTTCGCCTGTCGAAACTGCTGCAAGAGCAGCAAGTTCTTGACGGCGACGGCCGTCTGGGTGGCGATGGTCGTCAGGATGTCTAGATCTCGTGCCGTGAAGGTGTTGGTGGCCATCAGCGATTCCAGGTGCATGATGCCGACCAGCTCGGTACCGTACAGCATGGGAACGCACATGGCCGAGCGGACGCCCTCGGTGAAAATACTGTCCGCCTGGCGGAAACGCTCGTCCGTCGCGGCATCGGAGAGGATGACCGCCTCCCGGTTGGCCAAAACTTCCTTGATGAGGGTGGAGGAGAGGCGGATCTTTCCGGTTTCTCCCTTGCGCGACCGGGCCACGCGCGGTTTCGGCTGCTGGTCGTTGGGGTCGATCAACAAGACGGTGGCTCGGTCCGCGGAGAGAAGGCGCATTGCCGTGTCGACCGCTGACTTCAAAAGAGTATCGAGATCGCCGACGGCGACGAAGACCTGGCTCATCTCGTAGGCCGCGCGGAGCTTCTCGTAGTTCCGCTGCACCTCTCCCTCGTCGCCGAGGTGTCGCAGCGGACGGAAATATTCGTCGATCTTCAGCGTCGCCCGGTACAGTACGGAGGGGGGAGCGGTGTCCACCGTGATGCCGATGTTCTCGGCCACCGTGAGCCGTTTGACGTCGTCCCGAAACGCCAGCCGGGTCGAGCCGATACGTATCTCGTCGCCGTCCTCGAGGGCGCGGTTCGAGACGCGTTCGCCCCTCAAATAGACGCCGCCGCTTCCGGGCAGCGCGATGATCGCGTAGCTCTTCTCGGAGGTGCGGCGGACCTCGGCGTGGAAAGGCGAAAGGGAAGGATCGGAGATGGTGATGCTGTTGCGGGGGTCACGGCCGATGGTGTTGATAGCGCTTAGCGTGTAGTTGACCTTGCTGGTCTCTCCGATATGTACGAGCAAAGCCACGCGTGTTCGCCTCACCGAACCACTGCTGGGACGATTCCAAAAGGGACAACCGACTCCCGTCTGCCCATGTTAACGCCGCCCCTCCCGCGCTGTCCAGGCGCTTCACCGGAAGCACGACCTTAGGAGGCACCGCAAAATAAACGATCCGGTTGCGGCCGCGTGGGCGGGCGCA
>CAYVFC010000197.1:0-12078 GCA_964450715.1 uncultured Sandaracinaceae bacterium
GCTGAGCTGGGCCAGCATGGTGACCAGCTCGATCCCTCGTACGGGCACGCCGCCGCGGGCGGCCATCATCCGCATGGGACCCGGGCCCTTGGGATCGCAGAAGCGCCGGATGCCTTCCGGCAGCTCCTGCAGGTCGAGGGGGAGCTTGGGAGGAGCTTGCATGGAGTGCCGATCCTACACCAAACCGTCCGGGCGTACAGGGGGCGTTTTTCGCGGCAGAGGGCGGGACGACGAGAAGCCGGCGAGCGGCGGGCGGCTTTTCGCATACCCCGTCGGTGCCAGAGGAGTAATAATCCTCCCTGTGCGTGTCGCGTGCCCTCACCATCGCCACTGGCTTCCGACGCTGCTGCTGGCCGCCGCCCTGACGGTCGTCGGGTGCGAACGGGCGCGTATTCCCACACCGCCCGGCGGGGGCCCAGACGGCGGAAGCGACGGCGGCTCGCCGGACGCGGTCGCGGACGGCGGGG
This sequence comes from uncultured Sandaracinaceae bacterium, assembly GCA_964450715.1. Lineage (GTDB taxonomy): Bacteria > Myxococcota_A > Polyangia > Polyangiales > JAFGIB01 > CAYVFC01. The sequence goes on from CAYVFC010000197.1 coordinate 468, forward strand.
TGCCCTGCCAGAACGCCGACCAGTGCGACGACGGCGTCGACTGCACGCGCGACTCCTGCGGTCCCGACGGCTACTGCGCGAACCTGGCCGAGTCCGCCGGCTGCAGCGACGGGGTGTTCTGCAACGGCAACGAGATATGCGATCCGGAACAGGGTTGCGTTGCGGGTATCGCTTTCACCTGCGACGACGGCAATGTCTGTACCGTGGACAGCTGTCGCGAGGAGGCCAAGGGGTGTCTTCACCTGCCGCGGGACTTCGACGGGGACGGCGAGGTTGACTGGCACTGCGCGGGCGGCACCGACTGCGACGATCTCGATCCCACGCGGGCCGCGCGGGTGAACGAGGTGTGCGAGGACGGCATCGACAATGACTGCGACGAACAGATCGACGAGCCCGACTGCGGTCGCGCCGACCATGACCTGTGTCCGGATGGCTACCGGATCGAGGGTAGCGGCGATCACGTACTGTCCTTGCGCGGGGCGGCCGCCGATTACGCGCTGGGCTGCGAGGCGACCGGCGTGCGCGAGGTCGTGGTCCGGCTGTCGCTTCCGGAGGCGAGCGACGTGACGCTGACGGCCAGCGGGACCAGCGCCGAGGGCGAGGGCGAGTCGACGGCGATCTCGGTGCGAAGCGATTGCGACGACCTGCTCTCCGAGCTCGACTGCGCGCGCGGCATCGACGCACGCGCGCGGCTGCGCGCGATGGAGGCCGGCGTGTATTTTATCTTGATAGCCGGCTCCGCGGCCGATGAGGTGATCCTACGGGTGCAGCTGGACGAGCCCAGCCAGCAACCGGAAAACGCCACCTGCGACTCGCCGCTCGATCTGAGCGAGGGTGGCGAGCTGAGCGGGGACTTCGTCGACGTGAGCGACGACTACCGGACCGTTTGCGGTTACGGCGGCTCGGCCGACCTGGCCTACCGCTTCACGCTCGAGCAAGAGAGCGACGTGCTGATCTCGGCGAGCGCGGCCGACGCCTCGCAGCGAATGACCGTGGACGTGCGCGAGGAGTGCGAGAACCCGGACGCCTCCCTGCGCTGCCTGGCGGGCTACCCCGCGCGGGGCAGGCTCTACTCGCTCGCCGCGGGCAGCTATTTTCTGGTGGTGGAAGGGCCGTCGTACCGCGAGATCGACTTCGAGCTGGAGCTCTCTTTTGCCGAGGCCGGCCCGCCCCCGCCGGGTGACGGCTGCGCCGAGGCCATCGAGCTGCTTGCGGACACGCCTCTGCACGGGGAACTGGCCGACAAACAGGACCTGGTCGCGACCGGGTGCGGTTACTTCTACCGCGACATGGTCTACGCGCTCGAGATAGAGGAGGCCACCGACCTGCTGCTCCGGGTGGACGGAGGCGAGTCGGTAATGGCGCTGGCCGTGCAGCCGAGCTGCGGCGATGAACAGAGCGAGCTGTTCTGCACCACGGGCCGACTGGCGCTGAAGCGGCTGCGCAACCTCTCGCCCGGCCGCTACCACGTGGTCGTGGAGTCGGCGGTGGACACCGGCTTCGTGGTCATGGCCGAGCTGCTACCGGTCACCGTGCCGGTGGAGGTGGAGGGCAACGAGCGCTGCGACACGGCGGTGGAGGTAGGGGAAGGGGGCGGCCTGTACCGGGGCGACACCTCGGAGATGGACGACGACTACTCGGCCGGTCGTTGCGGCTCCCTGGCGCGGTCCAAGGATGCGGTTTTTCAGCTGGTGCTCGAGGAGAGCAGGCGGGTGCGGGCCGAGCTGGAGGCGGGATTCGACACGGTGCTCTACCGGTTCACCGAGGTGCAGGGCGAGTCGACGACCTGCGTTTCCAGCCAGGAGGACGCCTGCGACGACGACGGCGGGCCGGGTACCGGCAGCTTGCTCGACGAGCAGCTCGAGGCGGGCGTGCACTACTTCATCGTGGACGGATTCGGCAAGAGCAACCACGGCATCTATACCCTGGATATCGCCGTGGAGTGAGGGCAAATGTCGTTGACGGCTGCCGACAGGTGGTGCGCCGGGCTGGTATTCGGTTTTGGACTGGCGCTGGCCCTCGCGCTGGTCCCCGGCGTATTCACCATCGACGAGTGCAACCATCTGGCCGCGGTGGCGGCCCTGCGCCACGGGAGGCTCGACCTGCCGGGCTACGAAGGCATCGCTCCCAGCGCCGAGCTGGCCTTCTTCAATCCGCGCAAGGGTCTGCCTGCCGCTTCGCCGCCCGTCAACGATCTTCCACCGCTCTACGCCTTCATCGCTCTGCCCTTTTCCCTGCTCGGTTTCCGGGGCCTGTTCTATCTCAACGCGCTGGCCTTTCTGGGGACGCTGGTCGCGGTGTTCCATCTGGGGCGCCGGCTGGCATCGGATAGAAGGATCACACCGTGGGTTGCCGCGGCTCTCTTCGCACTGGGGGGCTATAGCATCGAGTACGCTCTGGGCATGTGGCCCCACATGCTGAGCGTGTGTTTGTGTACGTGCGGATTCCTGTTCGCGTCGGCGGTGCGGCAACCACCCGCATCCGGGTCCTCCCTGGAGGAAGGGGTGTCGTCGGGATTCAAGGCGGCCTTCTTCGCCGGCCTGTTGCTGGGAGCGGCGACCGGGATCCGCTACCAGAACGTCGTTTATGCCACGGGGGTGGCGGTAGGATTGCTGCTCTGGGCATCGTCGCGCCGGCGGGCGATTACCGGGTATGCCGCCGGTCTCGCCGTGCCGCTGGGAGCGACGTCGGTCCTGAACTACTTGAGGCTGGGCTCTTTCAATCCGATATCCAAGGGACACGGTTACCTCGCGCTACGGGGGCTGCTGACGCCGCCGGCGAGCGAGCCGCTGGCGGAAGTGGGTGCGGGCGGTGCGGGCGCGGGCGGTGCGGGCACGCTGCTCGGGCAGATAATCCGGGCGTTCTGGTACCGGGTGGTGGACTACTCGGCCTGTCCGGCCATCGATTTCGGCGACTTTTTTCCCCGGCCGAGCCTCGAGAGCGGGGCATACCTCTTCTACGGGGTGGCCAAGAAGGCGTGGCTACAGTCGTCGCCCTGGGCGGTAGTAGCGCTGGTCGCCTTGCTCTCGGTCTGGCTTACCGGACGGGGCGAGAGCAAGGCGGGAGCGGAGAAAAGCGACGCCGACAGGGCGGCGGGCGAGAGCCGGCAGCACTTGCGCGCCATCTCCCTGGTGGTCTGGCCGGTGCTGGCGATGTTCGCGGTGGTAGGTGCGCGGCGAACCGACGGCATCTGCTTCAACCAGCGCTACTTCCTGGAGCTGGTACCCTTGAGCGCGCTGGCGGTGGCCCTGCTGCTCGAACGGTACGCGTTGTCGCGCGCGGCGCTGCTGGCAGCTTTGCCCTCCGGCACGGCGCTGGGCGTCGCCGCCGGGGTCTGGGCGCTCGCCTGGCAACAGGGCGCGGCCAGAGATATGGCAGTGATGCAGCTTCCGCTCTGGATGTCGGGTCTGGTGCTGCTGGCCTGGGCAGCGGCCGAGGTCGACCGGGAGAGAGGGGCGGCGAAAGGCAGCCGGGGCCTGTCTAGCGCCGCGGTCGTGTTGGTTTTCGTGCTGGCGGCCTGCCTGGGATGGTCGCTGGCCGTGCACCTGGGTGAGGACGTGCGGGTCGCTCGCCAGAGACGCGCGTTCACCGAGGGGCAGCTGTCCGATCTGAGGAGCGAGCTGCCGGACGGTTCCGCGGTACTGACCTGGACCTACCTGCGGAACGCGGCCGCGCCCCTGCTGCTGGAGCGCGACGTGTTGATCATCGACGCGTCCAGGGACGCGGGGCGCGACGCACCGATGCTGGTTAGGCAGTTGAAGCGGCAGGGCCGCCGGGTCTTCCTCGTCAAAAACCTCTTTGACTGGAAGATCAGAAGAGGCTTGGTCGCCCGGTACGGGGTAGCGAGCTTTCGCTCGGGCGTGGTCGACCTGCTGGAGCTCGGTGATTCCGGGCGCCGCGGACGCTTTGGCGGCGCGGCGAATCGGAAGCCGCGGTGATGCTTGGTCACCGCGAACCGTTATCTACCCGCCTTCAAACCTCGCAGCTGTCCTCCTCGCCGGGGCAGCCGCATTCGAGCTCGAAAGCGAGCGCGATGCGCGACTCGGTCGCGATCCTCTCGGTGGGGATCGGGGCAAAACCGCGCTCGGCGACCAGCGCGGCGAGCACCCCTCGGTCCGGAATGCCGGTCAGCCTCTGGCCTATTTTTCTTCCGGTGTCTCCCAGTAAGACGTCTGCGTCCTCGCCATTGCTGACCACCACGACCGGCACCTGGTAGGACTCGACCAGACGCGACACGCTCAGCGCCGGGCGATGGCGACTGACCAGCGATCCGGGACCATACTGGACGATCATGCAAGCCTTGCCGGAGAGCCGTACGACCAGATCGACGGTGATCGAGCGCCGTTCCTCGCCCGCAACCAGTACCAGCGGACGGCGCGGCTCGATCTCTTGCTTCGCGTATCCTTTTTGCTCCACCAGCAAGCGAGCGAGCTTCTGCCGGTACCGCTCGTCGTGCGTGTCGGGCAATGTTTCACCGCTGAGATAGTCTCGCAGCTCGCCGAGGACTAGATGGTGCCGATTATTCATATTTTACAGTTTTTACTCAATTTTAGAGTTGCCAGGAACTGAAAGGGAAATATAGTGCTGATCCAGCCGCGTCGCCGGCGGCAAATCCAGGGCCGAAGCGTTCGGAAAAAGCAGCTCGCTGGCGGCGGATGCAGAGGCGAATCTTTCGGACAAGGAGCATCGATAGATGTTGAAGAAAAAATTCTCCAAGGACAAATGCGTAACCTGCAAGCACTGCATGGTGGCCTGTGCCGTCAGGCATTCCAAGAGCCAGAACATCTACGACGCCGTCTCGGAGTCGCCGAAGCCCCGCTACCGTCTCTGGGTATCCATGAGGAAGGAAAAGCCTTTCATCACGGTATGCCAGAACTGCGCGAAGCCCAAGTGCATTCCGGTCTGCAAGGATGACGCCATCACCAAGTTCGAGGACGGCGAGGTGATCATCGACACCAAGAAGTGCACCGGCTGCATGGATTGCGTGAAGGTATGCGCCATGGGCGCCATCCAGGCGAATGCCGAGCTCAACTTCGCCTTCAATTGCGATGACTGCGCGGGGTACGACGACATGGCCTGCGTGGAGGCCTGCCACACCGGCGCGCTGGTCTACGCGGACAAGGCCAAGGAGAAGAAGGGCAAGGAAGCATCCGCTGCGGCGACCAACTAGAACGGAGACCGGTTTGAAAACGCCATGATTTCGCGGTCTGGGGGGGCCATCTGCGGCGACGTCCCTCCTCGAAGTGGCTCTGCCAGTCCTTCGTCGGGCCGACGCCACATCTGGCCCCTTTATCCTCGCGAACTCAAAGACGTTTCAAACCGGTCGCCGTTCTAGACTACCAATCGATCAGCACGCAGCCCCAGGTGAACCCGGAGCCGAAGGCTACCAGGGCGACCTTCATGCCGGGCTTCAACTTACCGCTGCGCTCGGCCTCGGCCAGCAGGATGGGGATGGTGGCCGCGGTGGTGTTGCCATAGCGCTCGATGTTGTTGAGGAACTTGTCCTCCGGCGCGCCGATCTGTTTCTGGATGAACTCGTTGATGCGCTGGTTGGCTTGGTGGAAGAGGAACAGGTCGATGTCGTCGATGCCGATCTTCTGCTCCTCGGCGACCTTGATCATGACCTCGATCATACGCTGCACGGCATTCTTGAAGACCAGCTTGCCGTCCATCTGGGGGAACATCATCTCCGCAATCATCTGTCCCACGCCCTGGTCGTTCTGCGGGATGTAGGGCTTCTTCGAGATATCCCAGATCTTGAGCGAGAGCGCATCCGCGTAGCGCCCGTCCGCCCCCAGCTTCCAGCTGCGTATCCCCCGGTCCTCGTCCGTGGCGCTCACCACCACCGCGCCCGCACCGTCGCCGAAGAGCGAGGTCACCGTGCGGCCCCGGGTGGTGAAGTCTAGCGCCGAGGAGTGGATCTCCACGCCGACCACCAGCACGTGCCGGAGAGCGCCCGACTGCACCATGCCGGCCGCCGCCGACAGGGAGTAGAGAAAGCCCGAGCACTGGTTGCGTACGTCCAGCGCGGGGATGAAGGTGGCGTTTTCGCCCTCGCACAGTCCCAGCTTCTTCTGTAGGTAGACGCCGGTGCCCGGGAAGTGGTGATCGGGCGAGAGGGTCGCCAGGATGATCATTTCGATATCTTTTTTATCTATCCCGGCCCTGGCGATGGCCTCCTCGGCGGCGGGCAGGGCCAGGTCGGAGGCGAATACTCCCTCATCGGCATAGCGACGCTCCTTGATACCCGTACGGGGAAAGATCCACTCGTCCGAGGTGTCGATTCCGTACTCGGTCTTCAGGTCGTCGTTGGTCACCACCCGAGGCGGGACGTAGAACCCGGTTCCGGAAATGTAGGCGTTGGGCATGGGTGATTTGGTACATGAAAACCAAGGCGATCGCCAGCGATTGTTGCGGAATCGAAAACCGGAAACGGGGTCGTATGCAGCCGGGCCGGGGAGGGCCGGGAGGCGCCTTTTCGGCCCTGGCGCGGCCTCGACCGCGACGTCGTACGCCTCGCCTGGCGCCGGCTGGCGGAGAGCGATCCGGTCGCAATTGACCTGTCGGCGCGATTCGGGGATGCTAGAAAGCTTCTAGGAGCCGGGTGTAACTTGCCGGCTTTCGGGTCCAGTATCATCGGCAGACGGACGGACCTTGCCCGATACGAAGATAAAGCTGAGCGACGAGAACGGTGCGATTTCGTACGAGACCATCGCCGCGGCGGCCGAGCTGGCCCGGATGGGGCTGCTGGTCACCTTGATCGACGAGCAGGGAACGCTCGATGTCCTGTTCATCAGCTCCCGGGTGGAGCAACTGCTGGGCCGGAGCGCCGAGGAGATCCGCGCCAACGGGGTCTGGGCCTATATCGCCGCGGAGGAGCTGCCGCGCCTGCTCGAGCTCTACGAGAACCGCCTGCACGACGAACCCCCGCCGGAACGGCAGGAGACGGTGGTGGTGTCGAGCGACGGCCGGCGCGTGCCCATCGAGATGTTCCACAGCGTGGTGGACGTTGAGCAGGGCAGGGTGGGTATCAATTTCGTCCGCGAGATCTCCGATCGGTACGAGGCCGAGGAGGAGCTCAGGCGCTCTGAGCAGCGTTTCCGCACCCTGGTGGAGAACGCACCCGACGGAATAGCTATTATAAAGGGGACTCATATCGCCTATTTGAACCGCAGCGGGGCCGAGATGGCCGGGCTTGACGACCCCGCGGCCGTCATCGGCCGACCTGTGGCCGATTTCGTCGATGCGGCCGACGAGGGGCGGATCGCGGAGCGCCTCTCGGCCATCGGGGCGGCCGTCGGTGGCCCCGTCGAGCCGATCCTCTACCGCACGGTCGACGCCCGGGGCCGAGGGCGGGCGATCGAGACGCTCATGGTTCCCATCGAGTACCAGGGCGAGCCGGCCGCGCTGGCCTTTATCCGCGATGTGACCGAGCGCATAGAGCTGCAGAACCGGCTGGCCCAGGCCGACCGGCTCTCCGCGCTGGGCACCCTGGCGGCCGGCCTGGCCCACGAGATCAACAACCCCCTGACCTACGTCACCATCAACATCGCGCGGGCCAAGAAACAGCTTTCACTCGAGATGAAGAGGGCGGACGGTGAGGGAGCCACGAGCGTGCCGTCGTCGCGCGAGGAGACCGCGAAGCTGATGCGCATGCTCGACGACGCTCAGCAGGGGGTGGAGCGGGTGACCGATACCGTACGCGACATCCAGCGCTTCGCCCGCCCGCCGACCGACGAGAAGCAGGTCATCCCGCTCGGGCGGGCGCTGGACGGCGCATTGATGATGGCGAGCCACGCCATCAGCCACAAGGCACAGGTCGTACGCGAGTACCGTGAGGCGCCCGCGGTCTTCGCCAGCCCTTCGCGCCTGGAGCGGTTGTTCCTCAACCTCGTCATCAACGCGGCCCAGGCCCTGGAGCACGCCGAGCGGACCGACAGGCGCATCGTGGTCTCGGTATTCGCCGCCGGGGAACGCGCGGCGGTGGAGATCGTGGACAACGGCTGCGGTATGGACCAGCAGACCGCCGAGCGCATCTTCGATCCCTTCTTCACCACCAAGCCCGCCGGCGTCGGTACCGGGCTCGGCCTCGCCATCTGCAAGTCGATCACGGACGAGCTGGGCGGCACCATCGAGGTTTCGAGTCAGCCGGGAGAGGGCACCCGCTTCCGGGTGGTCTTGCCCACTCACGGCGAGAAGGCGGCAGAGCCGGGCCGGGACGGAGCCGCGCACCGCCGTCGGCAGTCGTCCGGCTCGTTCAAGGCGGCCGAGGCGAGGGCGGCGGGGGAGCGGGCCAAGCTCGGTCGGTTGCTGCTGGTCGACGACGAACCCAATGTGGCTCGCGCGCTCGAGGCCTACCTGAGCGGCGATTTCGAGGTGGAGACGGTTTACGACGGAACCGACGCCCTGCGCCTGGTGGAGGCGGGCGAGCCCTTCCACGCGGTTCTCTGCGACCTGGCCATGCCCGGCATGAACGGGGCCGAGCTCTACCGAGCGCTACGCGAGCTGGATCCCGAGCTGGCCGACCGCACCGTGTTGATGACCGGGATGTTGGAGACGGCGATCACCGAGCTGCTGGGATCGGATATCGAGTCTCCTTTGCTGAGAAAGCCCTTTGATCCGGACGAGGCCAGGGAGCTGCTCGTGCGTCTGGTGAAGGGTGACTCGAAGGCTTCCGGCTAGTCGGTCGCGGTATACATGCGGGTCGCTCGTCCCGGTATCACATCCCTGCTGTCAGCCTGCGCGACCGCGGTGGTGGTATGGGCCGGGTCGGCCGGCAGCTCGGACGTTCGCGCTGAGCGGGTTGCGGTCGGGCGGTACGTCGAGATCCGGTACGGCGTCAGCCGCGAGCATCCCTGCCCGGGAGAGGCGATGGACGCGCGGCGGACCGGACGCTCCCCTATCCGGGTGACGGCGGAAGAACCCTCGCTACGGTGGAAAGTCGAGATCGGCTCGGGCGAGCTTAGCGCGCCGGCCGTGGCGGAGGACGGCATGCTCTACCTGGGAAGCGCTGGCGGCGTTACCGCGGTCGAGCCGGGCGGACGGCTGCGCTGGGCCAGGCGGGTGGGCGCGGTGAAGCGGCAGCCGGCGCTGACTCCGCAGGGTAACCTGCTGGTGGCGACCGACGATGGAAGACTGCTAGAGCTGTCGCCGCGGGGCGAGGTCCGCGAGGTTTACCGCGGCCTGGCCGCCGAGGGATTTCCACTCGTTTTCGACAGCGGCCAGGTGGTCGTGGCCGCGCGAGACGGGGAGGTATGGTCGCTCGATCTGCAGGGAAGGCGACTGGGCGCGGTGGCCGCCCGGCACCGGGGCGCGGTCGCCATCTCCCGGCTCAGCTCCGGTCTGCTGGTCTCGGCGGGCAGCGATCCATGGCTAGGCGTATTCTCCGCGGACGGGGCAGAGCAGCGTACCGTGAAGCTGGACGACGGCATCCTGGCCGGACCGGTGGTGGGGGACGACGATACCATTTGGGTGGTCCGAGCAGATGGGGCGCTGCTGGGCCTGTCGGCGGGCGGTCGCGTTCGTGCGCTCGCGCGCTTGCAGGGTAGAGCGATGAAATCGGTTCCCGCCCTGGGACGGGACGGCGCTCTGCGGCTGGGCACGGGCGCCGACGAGCTGGTTTGCATCGGTCCGGACGGCTCCTGGCGCTGGCGGCTGCAGGTCGATGGACGACTCGGTCCGGTGACCCTGGACGCGGACGATAGGGCGCTGGTGGTCTCCTCGCGGGGCGTTCTCTACGGCGTCGAGCCCGACGGCAGGCGCCGCTTCCGGGTGCGGGTGAACGCGCGGGGTGAGCCGCGACCCGTGCCCGGGGAGGGGGGCGTGATATACGTCGCTTCGGACAACGGTACGCTCTCGGCGTGGAAGTGATCCCGGGGAGCGAGCCAGGGCCGGCAGGTTGAAGGAGAAGTTGCATTGAGGACCGAACAGCTCGACTACGCCTTGCCGTCGGAGCTGATCGCGCAGGCACCCCCGGCCGAACGCGACGGCGCGCGGATGCTCTGTCTGGATCGCTTCCGGGGCACGGTCGAGCACGGGTGGATCCGCGATCTGCCGGAACGGCTGTCCCCCTCGCTGCTGGTGTTGAACGATACCCGGGTCTTTCCCGCGCGGCTGGTAGGCCGCCGGGCCACCGGCGGCAGGGCGGAGCTGTTGCTTCTCGAACCAGCCGATGCGGAAAGCGGGGGGAAGCAGCAGTGGACGGCGCTCGGCAGGCCGATCAAGACCATGAAGCCGCGAACCGTCATCGAGGTCGGCGAGGGCGAGCTTCGCGTCGAGGTGCTCGAGCGCCTGCCGGAGGGACGCGTCCGGGTGCGTTTGCGCGCCGGTAGCGCGGTTCGCGAGGCCATCGACAGGCTGGGGACGGTACCTTTGCCGCCCTATATCCGACGCGCTCCCACCGCAGACGACTCCGAGCGTTACCAGACCGTGTACGCCGAAAAACGCGGAGCGGTGGCCGCGCCCACGGCAGGGCTACATTTCACCGGCGAGCTGCTTCGCGCGCTCGAGCAGCGGGATCACCGTATCGCCCGCATCACCCTGCACGTGGGCCCTGGTACCTTTTCGCCCGTGCGCGGGGATTCGCTGCTCGAGCACCACATGCACTCCGAGCGTTTCGAAGTGCCTACCGTAACCCGCCACGCCATTGCCGAGGCCAGAAAAGAGGAGCGTCAGGTGCTTGCGGTCGGCACTACCGTGGTACGCACCCTGGAGGCCTCGGCAGACGAGAACGGCGAGATCCGTTCCGGTCCAAGTAGCACTTCGCTATTCATTTATCCCCCCTATCGCTTCCGCGTTGTCGACGCCTTGCTCACCAACTTCCACCTGCCGCGCTCCACCTTGCTGGCGCTGGTGATGGCCTTCGCGGGCATCGAGCCGGTCCGCCGCGCCTACCTGCAGGCGGTGGAGGCACGCTACCGCTTCTTCAGCTACGGCGATGCCATGCTCATCCAGGACAGCCGTGGGAAGAAATGAACAATCCGACCAGAAGCGCAGGTCAGTTCACGCCGTCCGATTTCTCTTGGCAGCGCGCCTTGTAGTCGGCTATCGCCTCCTGCCACTTGCTCTTCATGTCGTGGGTTGCGGGCCGTCCGCAGACGCCGTAGCCGTCCATGGGTACGCATAGATGTCGGCACCAGCTCGCCTGGTGTCCGACCATGGGACACCGGATGGTCGTATAGGTACGGGTAAGCGGGGTATTGCTTTTAGGTTTCAGGTGCACCATTTCCACTCTCCACGTTTACGGTCCCGGCTCGAAAGGTCTGGCCTTATTGCTTCGCCGGGCGTCGCCATCGCTCTCACGCGGTCCGGCGTTTCGAGCCGGGACCTGGTTCTGATACACGTGCGCCATCTCTGTGTTTATCGTTACAAGATTCGTGCCGGCGCGTACGCCACGGTTTCCGGATCCGCCGCCGTACCCTAGAACCCCAAAAACGCAGCGATTTCGACAGCTTTTCGTCATAGCGCATCCCGGCCCCGATTCCGCCTTCGCTGTATCGACTCCAAGTTAGACAGTGTCGCATTGCTCGAAGGCGGTGATTCGGCGTCCTCCGGCCCCCCCCCGCCCCCCCCGGGGGGGGGGGGGGGGCGGGGGGGGGGGGGGGGGGGGGGG
>CAYVFC010000198.1:0-11799 GCA_964450715.1 uncultured Sandaracinaceae bacterium
CTGCGCCCGCCGCGCTGCGCGATGCTCGGTCCGGCATTTTGAGCCGGGAACTAATAAGTTAAGTCCGACCCCTATTGCTATTGCTCGGTGACCATGAAGGCGAGGGTGGGCGCCGGGGTGCCGTCCGGAAAGGCCGCGCCGATCAGCTGCAGCACCCGCACCGACAGGGTCACCTTGCGGGCCTTCATCAAGGCGGCGCAGGCGGTCTTGCCGCAAAACGGCGCCATGGCCTTGGTGACCGGCGAGTCGGTGATCACGGCCTCGCGCGAGCGGAACTGGAAGCCCGCGGACTCGGCAAAGGGCAGCGCCATGTAACCCTCGATGACCTCGGGCGGCATGCCCTTGAGCACCTCGGCTCGCTCCTCGGCGGGCAAGGCCTCCAGCTGCTCGGTCAGCTCCTCGATGCTGGGACCTCCCATGCGCTCGAACTTCAGGTTCACCCCGTCGCCCGCGGAAAAGAGGGTCGTCTGCACGTTGCCGCCCGTGGCTACCTTGACCTTCTTCTCCACGCAGCTGGTTCCGCGGCCGCTCATACAGCCCATATGGACGTGTTCCCAGACCGCGACGAAGTCGTCCCAGGAACGCGGCGCTACCGTATCGAACTTGACCTCGTCGTCGGTATCCGCCATGACCTTGAAGCCGTTGAGCTCCATCCAGCCGGTATCGGCCGTCCCACCCGGCTTGCGCACCTTGAACGCCGCACTGCGGATACCAGCGGCCTGGGCCGAGCCCAGAACGCGCAACAGGTTGATAAAGGGAGCGTTGGAGTGCACCTCCAAGGCCACCGCGGATTTGGCCGGAGACGACAGGGCCGCCTTCAGCTTGGGCGCCGAGTCCCCGCTGACCTCCGCGGCCGGGAACTCTCCGCCCTCGAACTCGAGGACCCGCTCGCCGTTAACGGTAACGTAGTTCGGAGCCAACTGGACCACGTGGGCGTTGCCCGGCTCGGGGCTGCCGGCGCGCAGGGAGACCGGCAGCGCCAGCACGCTCATCTCGTCGACCTTGGCTCCCTCGCCCTTCCCGTTTTTAACTAAGTCACAACCGAAAAGGGCGACGGCGGACATTAAACCTACAGTGAAAAGGACCAGGACGCGGTGTACCGTGATAGTCATGGGCCAGAATATACCTTCCTTTTCCCGAATCTTGTACGAAAACGCACACGGTTTAAGGAGGTTGTTTCCGCTCGCCGATCGGATCCCCTAGCCAGGGGATAGGGCCAATTCTGGCTGTAATTCCGACCGTTTCTGGCCCACGACCACCCTTATCCCGGAACGGTAGTACCATGCGAGAATCCAGGACCCACGGTACGGATAGCTATACCGTCTCGGCGACCGTGCTCGCCCCGTTTCTGAGGCTCTGCGAGGAGGCCGGCGAACGGACCGCCGTCAAGGCCTACCGGCTGGCCGAGGAGATCCTGCAGACGCGCGGCATCTCCATGGCGTCCATCGAGGCCGACTCCACCCAGAGGCTGCCCTGGTCAGTGGTGCTGGAGCTGTACCACGCCTTCGTCGACCTGCTCGACAACCCGGCCGCGGCGCTTCTGGCCGGCGCGCGAGCCAAGCCCGGGGATTTCCAGCTGCTCGAGTACCTCTGCCGCAGCTGCAACACGATCGGCGAGGCCATCGAGCACCTCGGGCGCTACCTGCCGCTGGTCATCGAGATGGACTACGAGCTGCATATGGAGGGCGACCGCGCGGAAACGATCCTGCGTTTTCCCTTCGAGCTCAACGTGCCCTCGGGCTGGTATGAGTTCATGTCGGCCTACCTGGCTAACATGTCGATGATTTACGTCGTCCCGCTGGATACCGTTCCGGTGCGGGAGGTCCGTTTCACCCACGCACCCCCGCAGTACGCCCAACAGTTCGCGACCATCTTCCCCGCGCCGGTCCGCTTCAACGCCGAGCACGACGGCGCGGTTTTCGATGCCTCTTTCATGCGCCACCCGCTGCGGACCGCGGATCCTATCCTGCACGACATCCTGCAGCGGGCGGCCGATGTCGAGCTCGGCCTGATACCGCGCCTGAACGCCTTCATCACCCGCGTGCGGGTGGCCGTGCAGGAGCATCTCCACCAGGGCGCTCGGCTGGAGAGCGTGGCCGCCAGCCTGACCGTCAGCCCGGCCACGCTGCGGCGGCGGCTGCGAGAGTACGGCACCACCTTTACCAACCTGCTGGACGACGTCAGGCGCGAGCACGCCCGCCGCTACCTGGGAGAGCCCGAGCGGAACATCGCCGAGATCGCCTACCAGCTCGGCTTTGCCCACCCCCCGGCCTTTCACCGCGCCTGCAAGCGCTGGTTCCAGCAATCGCCCAGCGAGTTCCGCGATTCGCTGGCGCCGCACCCGGTCTCCCGGCTCTGGCGCCAGCGTTGAGGCCGTTCCAGAACCCTAGAAGCCATTTCATAAATAATCCCGTCGTCTTTCGGGCGGGGCGACGCGGTCTGCGGCCCCGCCTTACGCTCGAAAATGCACCGCATTTCCTCGGTTCGGCGGAACCACATCCCGCATCGCCGCGCTCCGAAATACTCGGTCCGTATTTATGAAATGGCTTCTAGTTTTCCGCCCGATCCAAGCCCTTGCCACGAGTCGGCCCGCATATCCTCAGCGCTCAATCACATACCCCTGCCGTATTTACGGAAAAGTTGGGCTAGGCGAGCGGCATTATTATTGAAAACAAACCGTACGAAAAGTAACTATTGTTAAAGGGTAACGCTCAAAAATACCCCGGCAGAGCGTAAACCCCGAGGTCGCGGCCGGAAAAACGAGAGGCGTATCATGAGCTCGAATAGCGACAGAGGAAAGGCTCGGGTCCGGATTCTGGCGGTCGCCATGCTGGCGGCGCTCGCTACGCTTGCGGCAGCCTGCAACGCAGAGAACGGCACCTCTAACGGACCGCCGCCGGGCGGCGGATCCGGCTCCGGGGGAGGTGGCGAACAGGGGGGCTCGGGCGGCATCTATGTTCCCCCCCAGCCGTTGGAAGGCGAGTGTCCTCTGGACAATAAAACCCAGCCGTGCACCTGCGTGAACGCGGACGGCGAGCAAGTGCAGGGATCACAGACCTGCAACAAGATCATGGGCTGGGGGACGTGCGAATGCGCGTCGATGCCCGAGACCATCATCACCGTGCAGCGGGGACCGGTGGCGACCAACCCGCTGAATCAGGTCCCCGCCGACTTCGAATGGCAGCGCACCGCCCCGGAGGGCACCTGCAAGGCGGGATTCTACGACGGGCTGTTCGACGGGCTGTACAACTCTCAGGCCACGGCCCTGGCCTCGTTCGGTTTCTGGACCACGGTGCCGGTCGACGGCAACGTCTCGGCCACCATCCAGGAGAAGCCGGGCACGAACGGCGAGTTCTTCGAGATCGCGGACGGGGTATTCGAGGGCACGGCCATGGACATGTTTCCCTTCGTAGGGGACTTCGAGGGAGAGCTGAACTGCGAGACCAAGACCTTCGAGGGGGCGCTGAAGCGGTGCTACTACGAGATCGGCATGGACCGGTACGGGTTCGAGGGGATCGCGCGCTCGCAGTACGACGTCATCAACCATGCCTTCATCAACGGCGTCTGGTCGGTGACCGAGCCCGCCGGCAACTCCATCATCTACTCGCCGCTCACCCCGGACGCGGCGCCGCCCACGGACTACCCGCCGCCTCTGGACGTGCAGCCGGGTCAGCCCCTGCCGGCGACCTATCCCGTCGCCTACAAGGGAGGGACGGGCAACTGGTCGATGACCTTCGCAGGGCCATAGGGCGATTCCGGCGGCGAGCCGGTCTTACCGATCGAACCGGCCGCCTTTCGGGGCGGCCGATTCGTTTAATGAGCCCGGCCCTCGTTATTTCACAATTGAAACGTGCGCCTTTTTTTGTTGCGTGCTACTGTTCCGCGTTTTTTCACGGCGTCCATTCCCGCCGAACGGCGCAATGGCGGGAAAGACCAGCCGTAACCCCGCATACAGAAACGTTTTTTACTCGACCTGGATTCAGAGGTGAACCTATGGATTTGATCCCCTATGTCCTGGCCTACTTCGGTCTGGCCGTGTTCGCAGTCGCCGTCATCGCCCGGGTGGTGATGTGGTCCAAGCTGCCCATGCACGTGCGCTGGGAGCTGTACCCGGTCGCCCACGAGGCCAAAAAAGCCCACTACGGCGGCTCCTACCTGGAGGAGAGCGAGTGGTGGAAGAAGCCCCGCGAGGCGTCGATGATCGGCGAGCTCAAGGTGATGCTCCCCGAGATCGTCTTTCTGGTCGCGGTCAAGGAGCACAACCCGTCGCTCTGGACCAGGACCTTTCCCTTTCACTTCGGGCTGTACCTGGTCATCACCTGTACCGCGCTTTTGATGGGTGTATCGGTGCTCGGCCTGATCGCGCCCGGTCTGCTGGAAGGCGCCCTGGGCTCGCTGGTGCAGCTAGCGGTGGTGGCGCTGGGCGCCGGCGGGCTGACCCTGGGCCTGGTCGGAGCGCTGGGGTTGCTGCAACGGCGGCTAACCCATCCCGACCTCAAGGACTACACCTCGCCGGCCGACATCTTCAACCTGTTGTTCTTCATCGTCGCCTTCGGCTGCTCGCTCTGCTCCTTCATCCTGGTGGACCGGAGCTTCGCCCAGGTCGGCGCCTTTATCGGCAACCTGGTCGCCTTCAACCCGGCGCCGCTGCCCGGCTCGGGGCTCGAGACCCTGCTGCCCGCAGTCTCGGTCATCCTGATGAGCCTGCTGGTGGCCTACATCCCGCTGACCCACATGTCTCACTTCGTCGCCAAGTACTTCGCCTACCACGCCATCCGCTGGAACGACACGCCCAATCTGCAGGGCGGTCCGCAGGAAGCGGCCATCGGTGAAACCCTCTCCCGGCCGGTGAGCTGGGCAGCCGCGCACATCGGCGCGGACGGCAAGACGACCTGGGCTGACGTGGCCACGAAGCTGCCCGTAGAACAACAGGAGAAGAAATAATGAATCGCGATCTGACCATCAACGACATCTCCAAGGGTGATGGAGCCATCTCCTGCGTCGACCCGGAGGACCAGATCCCGCTGCCCCCGCCTTTCGACAAGATCGAAGAGGAACCGACCATCGGCGCGCTCACCGACAAGGCCAAGGAGAGCTACGAGGTCGTCGACGACACCATCGTGCTCAACCTGCCCAAGCCCCAGAGCAAGGAAGAAGAGGAGAAGCTGGTCAACCAGTTCCTCTCCGGTCTCAGGAAGTGCTTCAGCGAGAACGACAACTGGACCTTCCTGCAGCCGCTGCTCATCTCCATGGAGCACTGCGCCAAGTGCCAGACCTGCAACGACGCCTGCCACGTCTACCTGGAGAGCGGCAAGAACCCGCTGTACCGCCCCACCTATCGCTCCGAGGCGCTCCGGCGCATCTACTACAAGTACATCAAGAACGCCTCGACCTTCGTGCACGGCGACATCGATCTGAACTGGAAGGTGGTGGCGCGCCTGATCGAGCTATCCTATCGCTGCAACGTCTGCCGGCGCTGCGCGCAGACCTGCCCCATCGGCGCGGACAACGCGCTGCTGGCCCGCGAGATCCGCAAGATCGCCAGCCAGGAGATGGGCATCACGACGAAGGAGCTGCACGACAACGGCGCCATGCTGCAGATGAAGGTGGGCTCCTCGACCGGCATGAACGCGCTGGTGGTCAAGGACAACATCGAGTTCATCGACGAGGATACCACCGACAAGACCGGCATCGAGGTCAAGACCCCCTGGGACGTGCAAGGGGCGGACATCCTGCTCATTCACAACGCGGGCGAGATCATGGCCTGGCCGGAAAACCCGGGAGCGTTCGGGCTTCTGTTCCAGCAGGCGGGCCTGAGCTGGACCCTGTCGAGCGATCTGGCCGCCTATGACGGCATCAACTACGGGGTCTTCTACGACGACGTGCAGTTCGCCCGGGTTGCGCTCTTGCACGCGCAGGCCGCGCGTAAGCTCAAGGTCAACCGGATCGTGCTCGGCGAGTGCGGCCACGCGCACAAGGCGCTGACCGTGATCGCGGACAAGGTGCTGACCGGGGACCTCAACGTCCCCCGCGAGAGCGCCATGACCGTGCTCCGGGATATCGTGCGCTCGGGCAAAATCAAGTTCGACAAGAGCCGCAACGACTTCCCGGTCACCCTGCACGACCCGTGCAACCTGGCGCGGCTGATGGGCATCATCCAGCCGCAGCGCGAGATCATCAAGGCTGTGGTGCCGGAGAACCGATTCCGCGAGATGACGCCCCACGGGGTGAACAACTTCTGCTGCGGCGGCGGCTCGGGGTTCGCCATCATGTCCGGCCACAACTTCAGCGGTTGGCGCCACCACTGTTCCGGCCGGCGCAAGTTCCGGCAGGTCCTGGAGGCCTTCCAGGGCGAGGTCATGGACAAGGAGCACCCCAAGTACGTCTGCGCCCCCTGCAGCAACTGCAAGGGCCAGCTCCGCGACATCATCACCTATTACGACGCCTGGGAGAAAGCCGGCATCAGTTACGGCGGCCTGGTGGAGCTGATGGTCAACGCCATGGTCGACGCCAAGCCCGACTACATCGACTGGGAGTGGCACTGACCCCCCTTTTTTCCTGTAGGCGCCGGACTCGACAAGACATGTTCGCCAGCGATTGCGACGCAAACGCTGCTGGCCAGACACGTCGAGTCCGACGCCCTGTTTACGACGTCATCTCGAACGCAGTGAGAAATCTCCTTTCTTCACGAGATTTCTCACTGCGTTCGAGATGACAACACGATCCAAACACCCGGAGCCTACGGCGCGCAGCAGCCGCTGCTCTCGCGCTGCGCCAGGCACTCGTCCTGCATCCGCTGCCAGATAGCCTCGGCCATGGCCCCGGAGCCGTTGGAGTTGGGGTGGATGTCGGTGGGCGCGAAGCAGCCGTCCAGCGGGTGAGCCGCCAGGCAATCCCTGAACACGGGGACCATGTCGACGAAGTAACAGCGCAGCTTGCCGCCGGTACGCGCCTCGGCGCCCTCGCAGGTCTGCCTGGCCAGCGGCAAGGCGTAGTTCAGCATGGCGTTGGGTGCGGTTCCGCCCAGCACCGTGCCTTCGGGCACCTCGGGATAGAAGAAGTAGACCACATCCGGGATGCCCAGCTCGACCATGCGGTCCATTCCCTGCTCGGCCTTGGCGAGCGCGGTATCGACGATGTCCCGGCAGACCTGGATGTTGGCCGCGTCCGGGTTGTTCTTGCAATCCTGCCCGCCGATCCAGGTGGCGGCCGGGATCAGGATATCGTTGCCGCCGCCGTCCATCAGCACCAGCTTGATGTTTGGATCGGCCAGGACCGCCGTCTCTATCTGGTCCGGTACGAGCTGAAGCTGCACCCCGCCGGTGGCCATGGAGGCACCCGCCACGGCGTAGAAGCGCCAGTTCTCCCCGGCCTGCGCGGCCATATCCGCCTGGAAGGTGTGGCTGGCCCAGATCATGTACGAGTCGCCGATCATCACCACCTCGCTGGGGCTGCTGATGCAGGACGGAAGCCCTGAAGGGGTGGTTCCCGCGCTGCCACCCGTGCCGCCGGAGCCACCCGAGCCCGCAACAGTGCCGCCCGTGCCGCCCGTGCCCGCGGCATCGCCGCCCGTACCGGCCGTGACGCTTCCGCCGCTGCCGGCCGTGACGCTTCCGCCAGTACCGGCGGTCGGGGCACTGCCCGCAGCACCGGCGCTCCCACCGGTTCCGCCGGCCAGCGGAGCGGTATAGGTATCGGGCGTACCGCCGTACCCGGCGGTGTACTCCCCGTCGTATCCGGTCCCCGCGGTCCCGCCCGTACCGCCTCCGGGCAGCCCGAGGTCCAGGCCGCCCGGTGGGGTGGTCTCGCATGCGAGTACCATGATGACGGCTATCAACCAGATATAAAGTGGGGGTTCTTTTCTATCAGACATATTTTTTTGCCTCGGGTGCTCAATTATTTTACACCGCGGTACCACACCGCTACAGGGTCTTAATGCGTCGAGTACCAATCAGTAGGCGTCACCAGCCGGTCGAGACGCGTCAACCGACCGGAATTCCAGACGCTTCTGGAGCGAGCCCGTCGGTCAGAGACCAGCTTGCTCCCGATTCTCGAGCAGCCAGTCGACGTAGTACTCGGCGTCCTGACCGGCCGGCAGCTCCCCGGCTTCCACCCTCTGCTCCAGCAGCCGCTTAATGTCGCCTATGCGGCGCGAGGGCGGCAGGCCGAACCGTTCCATGATCCGGTTGCCTATCCCCTTGGGTAGCGGCGGAACCCTGGCATCCTCAGTCCGCAGTCGTTCGAGGCGCTGGCGAAGCTCTTCGATCAGGCCGAGCCCCTGCTCGCGCCGCTCGGGCCGCTTGGTGGTGATGTCGGCGCGGCTGAGCGCGAGCAGGTCCTCGAGCCCCTCGCCCATCTCCCGGGTAAAGCGCCTCACGGCCGAGTCGGTCCAGCCCGGTTCGTACTGGCTGGCCCGCAGGTGGTGGAGGATCAGGTAGTGAACGCGCTGATACAGGTCGCCGGTAAAGGCGAGCCGGGGCGCGATGCGCTTGCGAAACATGGCAGCGCCCGCCTCGGCATGGCCGAGAAAGCGCACCTGCCCGTCGGGCCCCGCGCGGCGCGTCTTGACCTTGCCGATATCGTGAAGCAGAGCACCCCAGCGCACGGCGATCCTGGGCTCTGACTGCCAGACGACCTGCTTGGAGTGCTTCCACAGATCCTTGTGCCGCCACTCGCCGTCGCCGAACCCGACCAGGGCCCCAAGCTCGGGCAGCCACACCTCGAGCACACCTGTCTGCAACAGGGCGTCCAGGCCGTACTGGATGTGCCGGCCCACGATGAGCTCGTCCAGGATCCGGCGAAGCTCCGCAACCGGGAAAGCGCGCAGCTGTTCCGCGTCCGGGCGAGCCGGGGGGTGCTTCAGCGCGCCAGGGTTTCTGGTCGCGACCTCGCAGGCCCAGAGCAGCGCCCGGTGCGCGCTCTCGGGAAGCTGCGCCTTGCTCCGGCTGGATGAAGTACTGCGTGGCATGTGCGATCACCTGTTCTACTACGGTCCCGTTGTCATCGCGGACGGCCTGTCGACGGCGGTCGGCGTCAGCCCCGGGTCCGGGTAGTCGCGGGTTCGAGGAACTCGAGTGCCCCCGCGTCCGCGTCGAGCCGCACCCGCGCTCCCAGGGGAAGCTCGAGGTTATCCGAAATATGACCTGCGGGCACGCCGGAAACTACCGGAAGACCGAGGTTGCCCAGCCGCTCAGCGAGCACCTGCTCCACGGTGACGCCGTCCGGGCCGGTCGGGGTTCTGTTAAAAGCGCCCAGTATTACCCCATAAACTTGCCGGAACCAGCCCGCCTGGCTCAGGCTGGTGAGCATACGGTCCACCCGATAGGGCCGCTCGTCGGTATCCTCCAGGAAAAGCACGCGACCCCGCAGCGGCGGCTCGTGATCGGTGCCTAGAAGCGCGGCCAGGATGCTCAGGTTGCCACCGACCAGCGCTCCGGTCGCGCTTCCGCCCGAAATGGGGTGAAGGCCGGTGAGCGGCTCGGGGGTCGCGCCGGCGAGCGCGGCCAGCCAGCGGTCGAACAGCGGCCCGGGACGGTCGCCCAGCAGCGCCAGCATGGTGGCGTGCAGCGACCGCACCCCGGCGCGGGCCCAGAGCGCATGAAGCGCCGTGACATCGCTGAAGCCGACCAGCGGTTTCGGGTTTCCGGCGACCAGAGCCGGATCGATGCGGTCGAGCAGGCGGGTCGCGCCATACCCCCCGCGCACGGCCACCAGCGCCTTGACCTCGGTATCCTGCAGAGCGGACACGAGCTCGCGGCAGCGTCGCTCATCGTCGCCAGCCAGAAAGCCGTTTCTGCCGGTGATGTCGGGGTCGAAGCGCACTCGGTAGTGCTCCTGCAAGCGGGCGACGCCCCGGCGGAAGGCCTGCTCGTCGAAAATCCCGGCAGGCGCCACCGCCTGCACCAGCTCGCCCGGACGAGGGGCGGTAGGGGCAAGGGCCTCGGCATCGCTTTCGGGCAGTCGCATGGACTAGGTATCTTCCGGCGGATCGATGTACTCGGCCAGCTCCCCTCGAAAGGTACGCAGGGTGGTCTTGGTGGGCCTCGAGCCGTTCTCCGGATCGTAGCGCATGATGTACTGCGGACCTACCGGGGCCTTGCCCTTGCCACCGGGTGCGTCCAGCATGAGCCGGGGAAGCGCGATGCCGCTGAGCCGGCCCTGCAAGGCGGCCATGATTTCGATGCCGGTCGATACCGGCGTGCGCAGATGCCCGGTGCCGCGGACCGGGTCGGCTTGCAGCAGGTAGTAGGGACGAACGCGACAACGTACCAGGCCGCGAAACAGCTCCAACAGCACTTCCGGATCGTCGTTGATCCCGCGCAGCAGCACGGTCTGGCTCATGACCGGAATGCCGCTGTCGGCCAGCAGCGCGAGCGCCTGCCGGGTCCGTTCGCCGAGCTCGCGCGGATGGTTGAAATGGGCCATCAGCCAGGTGCTGGGGTGGCCTCTCAGCGCCCGGCACAGGGCCGGGGTGATGCGTTGCGGCAGCGTGGCGGCAAGGCGCGAGGCCACGCGCACGTGAAGCACGTTTTCGATGGCGGCAAGCCTTTTCAGCAGCAAGCCCAGCCGTTGGCTCGACATGAGCAGCGGATCGCCGCCCGACACGATGACCTCGCTGATGTCTCGATTGCGCCGGATGTAGTCCAGGGCCGGGTCGAGGTCGGATGCCGGTCGCTCCCCGCGACCCCTGCCGACCAGGCGCGAGCGCGTGCAGAAGCGGCAGTAGACCGCGCAGCGGTCGGTGGCCAGCAACAGCACCCGGTCCGGGTAGCGCCGGATCAATCCGGGCGCGACCTCTTGCCCCAGCTCGTCTAGTGGATCGACCGAGTCTCCGGGGACCGCCCGGGCCTCGAGCGCGCGGGGTATGCACTGCTTGCGGATGGGGCACTCGGGATCCCGCGGATCGCAGAGCGCCAGAAAATGGGGCGTAATGGACATGGGCAGGCCCTGTCGGGCGGCCAGCCGGATCCCCTCCGCCTCCGGTTCGGAAAGATCGATGTATGCCGCGAGCTGCTCGTGGCTGGTCACCGCTCGCCGGAGCTGTTGTTTCCAGTCTTCCGGATCCACGAGCGGCTCTGGCGCCTTTGCTCCGCCAGAATAAAGCGACGACAGCATGGCTTTAAAAGGAAAGAGGAGGTTGCGCTACGGATGCGAAATTCGTTTTACAGCGGTTATCCAGCGGATACGAAAAAAAAATCGCTTAGCACGAATCCATGGCTCGATCCGGAAAAGAGAGCTGGTTTTTGGCGAAAAACCGCAGAAACCTCTGCCAGTTTCGAGAAATAGACCAGCGAAAACGCCAGGCAAATTTATTGAACGTATATTGCAGTACAGGTAACGTCAGTACATATATTTTATCTTAATGTAATGCAATGTATGTCTAAGTATCGGGGTTGAGCACATGGCACACAAGGACAAGCTGAGCATTAGGGTGGGGCGAGATTTGATCATCGAGGTATTGAAGCCTCATCTAGGGCACGACACCGCCATGGAGCGAGCCAACAACATCGCTCAGGCGCTCGTGCTAGGGGCGGGTAGCCCCACGGACGTGGCGCTCGACATGCTGCGCCACACCCGCGTGAACGACAAGCTCCGGATCGCGGTCGAGGTGGACCGTGCCTGGACGCACGGCACCATGGCCAAGGCGAGCTAGGTTCCGGAAGGCGACGATCGGTCAGGGCGCGCGTCGCGCGTCCGGGGATGGCTTTTTTCGAGGCGGTTAGCGGTTACGGGGCTGTTACGGGAGCGGGCAAGCCCGAGCGGGAGCGGGCAAGCCCTGATGATTCTACACATCTCGTT
>CAYVFC010000199.1:0-11757 GCA_964450715.1 uncultured Sandaracinaceae bacterium
GCTTCGTATCAGTTATCCTATATTTTGAGGTGAGATATCCGGACAGAGCCAAAAAAATTGGCACCCGGAGCGAATCCTTTTTGCTCCCCTTGGCACATAACCTCAGGAGGAGGAAATGATGAAACCGATAGAGATAACCGAGGAGAACTTCGAGGAATATGTGGGCAAGGAGGGCATCGTGGCGCTGGATTTCTGGGCCGACTGGTGTGGGCCCTGCAAGGCGTTCGCCCCCGTCTTCGAGCAGGCGGCCGCTCGGTATCCGGATATGACCTGGGCCAAGGTCAACACCGACGAGCAGCAGGAGCTGGCCGCCGGGTTCGGCATTCGTTCGATCCCGACCCTGATGCTATTCCGCGACGGGATCCTGGTTCACCTGCAGCCGGGGATGTTGCCGGCCGCGGCGCTGGACGAGGTGGTGGCCAAGGTTAAGGCGCTGGACATGGATGCCGTCCGCAAGCAGGTCGAGGAGCAGCAGAAGGAGGCCTGCGGCTGCGGGACCAGCGCCTCGAGCGGGTGCTGCTGCTGACCCGGGAAGGGTAGACGATGTAGGGGCGATTCTCTCTGCCGTCGCCTCAGTCGCGCGAGAGAAAGAGTCGCAGCACGTACCAGAACAGCAGCGCCACCGAGGCGAACAGCTCCAGCGCGGCGCCCACGTAGCGGTCCTCGGGGAAATGGTGCAGCACGTTGGAGGTGTCGTAGAGGATGGAGCCGCCCGCCAGACCGATCATGGCGATGCTGAAGAAGGTACCGAGCTCGAAACCGAAGAGCACTCCCGCCGCGATGGCCACCAGCGCCATCACCCCGCCCCACATCAACACGGAGCGCAGGAAGGAGAAATCCTTGCGGGTGACGAAGACCACGGCGGTCAGACCGCAGAATCCCAGCGCGGTCACGGCCGCCGCGCTGCTGATGGCCCCCGGGGCGAAGTGGTTGGCGACGTAGAGCAGGGGCACGAAGATGATCGCCTCCGCCACCACGAAGGCGCCCAGCGCCAGGTACTGAATCGCCTTGCTCTCGCCGGTATGGGCAAACCGCGAGGCCAGCCAGCTTACCACGATGAAACCACCCAGCACGAAGAGCCAGTTGACCCCCAGCAGCGCGGCGGCGATGGTCTGAGCCAGCCCCGACTGAAAGAGGTAGATCTCGAGCAGGGTGAAGGCGCCTATCGCGCCCAGCAGGTGGGCGTAGGTGCGCACGATGAACTTGGAGCGCTCCTCGACCGCCAGCCCGGCCACCGCGCCCATGGAAACCTGTGCCTGATAACTCATTTAGCGCCTCCCCGGTGTCCGATGCCCGCGCCTCCTGGCCGGGCTCGATCAACCGTTTGCATTCGATAGGTTTACCAGAACCATTACGTTCGATGCCGGACCGACGCCCGGTTCTTTCCGGTCGGCCCCGACCGCGGCGTCAGTGTAGCAGATCCGGGCCGGTCGAGTCAGCGCGGGTCTCGAAAAAGCCCGCCGCCAGCGGGAATACACCGTCGGCCCGTGATGCGCTCTTCAAGGCCTGCTGGTCGCGGCGCACCTCCAGGCGATAGGTCCGAATGCGTAGTTCTTTGATGGGGTCGGATTCTGCAGGTCTACCGCCCCCGGTAGGCCGCGCGCAGGCGCTCGACTAAACACCCAGCGAACCCGTCGGTTCTGTTGATCATCGACCATCCTGTTAACCAGGGGAAGGGGAAAGCGGGGAAGCGCCACCGCTTGCCATCCTTCCCTCAGGTGCTCGACCGGTTTGACCCGGCCATAGAGCCTTCCCCAGTCTTCCGGAGTGCGAAAATAGGGGTAGATCTCGCTGACCGGCAGGGCGAACTTCTCTTTGAACTGGATGAACATGGCGAAAACCTCTCTTTCGGCGGTCGGGTTATGGTTTGATATCAAACATTAAGCGCAAAAAAACCACGCCGTTCAGAAGTTGTCGTGGACCCGACGGAGCAAGGCGACCAGCCGTACCCGGTCCTTCTGGCTCATCTCTCGGTAGGCGGTATCCAGTAGCTTCCGGGAGATCTCCCTGACCTCCGGTATCAGCGCGCGGCCCTTTTCGGAAAGGCGTACCAGGATTACGCGGCTGTCCTCCGGATCGGGCTTCCTCTTCAGGTAGCCCAGCCGGACCAGCTTGTTGACCAGGGCGGTCACGGTGGTCTGGGCGCTGGTATTGATGTCGAGGCACCTTCCTCCCGGACAGTCGTTCGAAATGCCGGGCGAGTTACACGGTGTGCCCACGGGCTCGGCGCACAGCTCGTCCAGGTAACAACGTCCGGAAGGGCACTGCTCGTCCGAGGTACAGGCCTGCCGGCAGGTATTATCGTGGCACACCTCGTTGCCCTCGCACTGTGTGCTCAGGATGCAGTCGACGCAGCCGTACATGGGGTCGCAGACCCCGTCGCATTTCGACGCAACGCAATCGAGACACCGAAGGGTCTCGGGATCGCAGAAAGGCGCATCGGCAGTGTCGCAGTCTTCGTCGCTCTGGCAGGGGCCGCACACGTTGGTCTCCTGGTTGCACGCCAGATCGCCGGCGCAGTCGGAAGTGGTCCGGCACAGGCTTCCCTCGCCGCTGCTGCCTCCGTAGAAACAGCCCGCTGAGTCGTTTCCGGGCGAGAGAAGGCTCTCGCCTATCATGGTATGACACCTGTACTCCCTCTCCAGCTGCGCGCAGGTGCGCGGCTCGACCGAGCGCGCGTTGCAGATGTTCGCTTGGTCCATGCAGCCGACTCCGCAGGCAGCGGTGTCGCTATTGCCGCAGCTCTCGGCCTTCTGACAGAGCGCCGCGCAGTACTCGGCGCAGGCGACCATATCCTGCAAGACTTCGCAGGGAGTGCTGGCGATCTCTTCCGCGGCCTGCCAGCACCCCTCCGGGCTCGCGAAGACCGTCTGCACGGTCTGCTCGCACTCGGTCAGGCAGTTCGACGAGCCGTCGTCGAGTCCGCAATAGCCCATACGCTCGCAGTAGCGCTCGCAGTACGCGCTGTAGGAGTCGTCTCCGTCCGAGCCGCACCCCGGGCCGACCAGGGCTGCCAGCGCGACCGCCGCGGCCAGATACCGCGGTCGAGCGCGGCAACCAAAGACCGGTTTCCGGTAATCGCCCCTGGCGTTTGCATCCGTCATCGGAACACTCCTTGCCCGCGCCGCTGAAGGATTCTAACGAGCCAGCGCTTCCGGCTGCTCCGGCAACCGGCCCGCCCGGTAGCCCGAAGCCTCCCATACTCGAGTCCAGTTGATCCGCGTATCCCGCCTCTCGGCAAGCGGTAGCAAACAACACGCCGCCCAGGACCAAAGCGACAATCGACTAAGGAGGCACCGCAAAATAAACGATCCGGTTGCGGGCGCGTGGGCGGGCGCACTCGCGGCTTTCGTCCTCGGAAAAATCCTCGAAATAGCGCTGCTATTCCTGCGGTTTTTCCTCCGGGCGCGCTCGCGATTGCGCTCCGCCGACGCGCCCGGTCTCGTATCGTTTATTTTGCGGTGCCTCCTAAAAGCGTCTCCTGTTCGTCCCTACGTCCGTCGTTCGGCAGGGAATCGCACCTTCCATGGGCAATTGGTGGGTCCCAGTGATAAACTGGTTGTCGTGACGAGCCAATCGCACGAATCGCCGACGCTGATCGCCGATCGCTATCGAGTGGAAAAGACGCTCGGCAAGGGAGGAATGGCCATCGTCTACCAGGTGCGCGACGGCTCTACCGGGAAAAAGATGGCACTCAAACGGCTTCGTCCCTTGGGGACGGAGCTGAAACTGGAAAAAGCCACGCGGCTGTTCGAGCACGAGTATTACACCCTATCCCAGCTCGCCCACCCGAGAGTGATAGCGGTCTACGACTACGGGCTCGACGACGAGGGCCCTTTCTACACCATGGAGCTTCTGGAAGGCGGCGCGCTAAGAGAACGGTCACCGCTGCCGTGGAGAGAAGCGTGCTCGATCATGATCGATATTTGCTCGGCTCTAAGTCTGCTGCACTCGAGACGACAGGTGCACCGAGACCTCACGCCGCGCAACGTCCACTGTACCCTCGACGGCAAGGCCAAGCTGATCGACTTCGGAGCCATGGTGCCCATGGGTCCGAGCAAGCAGATCGTAGGTACCCCGGCTTTCACCGCGCCGGAGGTCGTCTATTCCCAGGCGCTCGATGCGCGAACAGACCTCTACTCTCTCGGCGCGACGGGCTATTTCGCCTTGACGGGACGGAACGCCTATGCCGCTAGCTCGTTCGACAACTTGCGAACCCACTGGCGGTCGCCGCCCAGACCGCCTTCCGCCTTCAGGAAGGAGGTCCCGAAGAACCTCGACCACCTGGTGATGTCTCTGCTCAACTTGGATGTTCTCTCGCGGCCGGGGAGTGCCGCAGAGGTGATGGAGCGACTGAGCGCGATCGCCGGATTGACAGTGGACGAGCAGCTGGTGGCGTCGCAGTCTTATCTCTCGACCCCGGTGCTGGCGGGCCGCAATGAACAGGTGGCGCGCATTCGCAAGCTCATGTTTCGAGCGCTGAAGGGTCGAGGTGGCACGGTGATGATCGAAGGCGACGAGGGAGTGGGCCGCTCCCGATTCCTCGACGCGTGTGTTCTGGAGGGAAAGCTGGTCGGGGCGAACGTCCTGCGAATCGAGGCCAGCGACAAGAATACCGGCGATTGGGGAGCCGTACTGACGGCTCTCTTACAGCTTCTGGACGCCGCGCCCGAGCTGGTGCTGGAGACGATCGCCGCCTACCTGCCGGTTATCGGCCATATCTCGGACGACCTACTCGGCCGGCTCGAGCTCGCGAGGACGTGGACCTCCCGTGCGGTAGAAGGCGACCCCTGGCAGCGTTTTCCCTCCAGCTTGCCCCCGCCGGAGAACGCGCCGGGGCACGCCGCTCGCGGCGCGACGGGAGATAACAACGAGCCTGCGGGTGACGAAACGCCCGACGATCCGCGAGCCGAGGTGTGGGACCGTGGTCGCTCGGTTCCGCCGCCCGCGAACCGGAACCTCGTCGAGCTCGAGCCGTTCGAGAGTCCACACCATCTGCGTCCTCGGCTGCAATCGGCGTTACGAGACTTCCTGCTGGAGATCGGAAGCCGGCGCTGCCTGGTACTGGCAGCCGACGACCTTCACGCGCTCGACGAGCCGTCCGCCGCCTTTCTTGCCTACCTCGCTCATCATATTGCGGATCAGAGAATCGTTCTGCTGGCTACGGCCCGGACCGGAGCAACGAGAGCATCGAAGGGTATGCTCAAGCTTCTGAGCGAATCCGGCCTATCGGTGAAGCTCAGAAACCTCACGTTGGAGAACACCGAGACGTTGCTGGGGTCGGTCTTCGGCGATGCCCCCAATTTAAAGTTGCTCGCAGACCGGCTCTTTACCATGACCGAGGGAAACCCCCGCGCCATCATGCAGATCGCTCAGGCGCTGGTGGATCAAGGCGTGGTTCGCTACGAGACGGGAACCTGGACGCTGCCCAGTCGCATGGACGCGAAGGAGTTTCCCGAGACGCTGGGGGAAGTCATACGAATCCGTATTCGTATCCTGGGCGAAGCGGCGCGCCAATTGGCTCAGGCCATGGCCCTGAGTCCGGAACAGAGTTTCTCCTTCGAGGAGTGTCGGCTACTCACCGAGCACGGCGATTCGGCCCGGACCATGCGATATCTGGACGAGCTGATCGCTTCCAAGGTGCTGTCAACCGACAGGGAGTTTTACACCGTCAGCCATCGAGGCTGGGTCGACGAGCTCGGGAGGGATCTGGATGCGGACAAGCGACGCCTCTTGCACCTGAGACTGGCGACCGTGTTCGAAGCGCGTCCCCAGGAGGGGTTTCGCGTGGCCCAGCATCTTCTCCACGGGGGCGAAGAGGAACGCGCTCTGGATACGCTGCTCCGGATCAACCAAGAGAACCGGGAACGATTCGAGAAAAGCGCGGAACACCGCTACGCGTACGTACAGTCGCTACCGCGAACATGGGTCGAGACCTATCAGGCGTTGCGCGGGGTCTGTACTCGTCTGGGCAGGCCGAAGCACCAGGTCTTCTGGCTGCACCGCGATTTCGTCAATCAGAGCATCGTCAAGGATGCGTCGAACAAGGAATCGCTGGTGGCGTTGACCGACGTGCTGTACGACCTGTGCGGTTTGAAGGCCTACCACGATCTTCCCGATTCCATGGAGCCGTCGGAACGGCTGAAACGCGCGCTGGATATCTGCCAGCAGCGCTACGACGCCGCCTCGGACGACGACAAGATCATACCGCCCTTCGAAGCCATCGTCCGGATAGTCCAGGCGGTGGTGCTGGCGATCAAGGTCGCGGGGACCGCCTTCGACCATGCACTGATCGCCGGGATGCCCTCGCTCGAGCCCTTGTTACCGCTTTCGCCCGCTCTGTGGGTCGCCGAGGTCAACCGCAAGAGCACCGAGCACATCACAGCGGCGCGCTACGAGGAAGCGCGCAAGGGGTACCTCGCGATTATCGAGCGAATGGCGCAGCCCGACCGCGCTGGGCTGGACGAGTCGCGATACGGTTTCATAAACCTCTCGGTGATGTACGCGGTAGGCGCCATCGAGGCCAGTATGGGTTTGGCTTCCTGCCTGAAATGGGCGAATGCGATCGAGACCAATCCAGCTTTTAGTGTGAACGCCTATCGCATTCGTATGGTTTACTACGTGCGCCTGGGCCTCAACCGAAAAGCGGAACAGTGCAAGCGGGAGATCGAGCTCTTGCAGATACGCAACAGTCCGATCCAGTACTTCGAGGGAACGCATCTGTTCACGGAGATCCTGGTATACGCCTCGTCCGGGGATTTGATGAAGGCGAAGCAGACGCTTGCGGAAATCGAGACGATGGCGTCGGTTTTCGAAACCTGGCAGCCGGTTCTTTGGTACGCGCGCGGGGAATACCAACGACTACGCGGCGACTACGAAAGCGCGGCCCGCGAGCACCGAAAGGTCCTCGAAGCAACCTCCGCCGGGCAACACATCGTGTGGCCCAGCAGCGCGGGATCGCTAGTTCGTGCCCTGATCGACCTCGACCGGGCCGATGAAGCGGTCGAGACCGGTCGGGAATTGCTGCAGCTCGCGGAAGCTAGCGGTCTGGATATCGCCTCCACCTACGTACGAACGGCGTTGTCCCTGGCCGAGGCCGCGGTTTCGGATTTCGAGAGCGCGGTATCTCACGCCGAATACGAAATAGACAATTTCAAGGCACACGGGACGATCGGGATCAACCTGGGAGCCGCCTACGAAACGCGCGCCCGTATCGCAATCGCCATGGCGGACGAAAAGGCGTTTCGGTCGTACGCCCGCCTTTGTTTTGCGGAGTATCGGGTTGAAGAGAACGCGTGCTTGACCGCGAAGTACGACAAGCTGGTAGCCGATGGGCTAGATGCGGGGATGCAGGTTTCGGTCGAGTCGGCGACGGCGCTTCCGGCCAAATCGCGCGATGGGGGGGACGGAACGGGCGGCCTCGTGGACCTCATCACCGAGTGCCGGGGGCCGGAGGAACGCGCCGAAGCCGCCCTGCGCTTTCTCGTCGAACAAGGAGGGGCCACCGCAGGCTTTCTCTATACCGTGCAGAAGGACGGCCCCTCACTTTCGGCCGCGTTAGGCGGACAGCCCTTCCCGGTTGATCTGGATTCCATGGTTCGGCAGTACCTGGACGCCGAAATCGAGGGAAGCGGGGACATTACCGTGACGACTCATGATCTCGAACCGCCGTCGGAAACGAAAGCGCAATGGTCGGAGTATCGAGAAGGTCTCTTTCGTCCCGCGCTCCTGGGGCACGACACCGAGCAGGGTTTTGCCATAACCGGTCTCGCGGTGCTCGTATTGGAACCCGACGCGGAGATCACCTTGTCCGGGGAAGCGATCGAGTCCATTAGCCGCTCTCTATTCGACGCGGGAGACGTCGCGACGATGTACGCGGCTATCTAGACCAGAGACCCTCTGGCGGGTTCATGGTCGCCACAAAACCGTCCTGCGACAACTCCGAGCGATCTATGCGTAGCTGGGTACACAGCAACCCGACCATCAGCAGGTCGCAGCTGTAAAGATCATGTCTACTTTCCTGCTATGGCGCAGAATTGTATAATCGCTTCAGCCGGGGACCATCGTTACCATTACGCGCTTGTTCCGCACTATTACGCGGCCGTATCAGGGCGCGAGCAGCCAGCTGGCCGCCGGTACGACATGCACGGTGCCGCTGTCGACGCGGAGCGTCTCTTCCGCGCTCAGCGTGACGATCGTTGCTTCATCGACACCGAGAGCGGTCATGGCGGCATCGAGGGCAGCTAGCTCCCGGCGGCGCGTATCCTGCGAGGTGATGTCTGCGCTGACCTGAACGAGCTTCGGTTGACTATCTGCGGAGACGACGAAGTCGACCTCGGTCCCGTCCTGGTGGCGATAGTAGGCGATCTCGCTCGTCTGCCGCCGCAGGTGAAGGAATACACACGTTTCGAGCAACCGGCCGACGCCGCGCCCCGGCGTCGTCGAGCAGGCCGTCACCAGGCCGGTGTCCACCGGGTAAGACTTCCTCGGGTTGGTCTGGCGAACACGCTCGGAGTCACTGAAAATGGGAATCGAGAAGATCAGGAACGCATCCTCGAGATGGTCCTGGAACTCGTACAGCTTGTCCTTGGATACCGAGATCCCCTGCGAACGGAAGTCGTTGTAGAGGCGGTGAATACTCACGAGACTGGCCGGTGCGTTGATTAGCTGGCGGATCAGTCTCCGGAGCGCCACCGTGTTGCTTTCGCGATGCCGTTCGACGACATCCCGAAAAATGACCGCGTCGAGGTACTCCTGCAGAACCCGGATGCGGGTGTGTTCGTCCAGACCCTGCACCTCGGGAAATCCACCGCGCGCCAGGTACTCGCGAAACGCGTGCTCGACCTCGGAACGCGCGCGCTTGCCGAGACGCCGCCCTCTGTCGAGAACGACTCCCCGGTGGGTCAAGGCCTCCGAGAAGCTGAACGGGAACACCTCGGTCGCAATCGAACGACCGCGCATGCTAGTGGCGATTTCCCGGCTCAATAGTCTCGATGAAGAACCCGAGATACAGACGTGTACATCCTCGGTATCGAGGATCCGTCGGACGAAACGTTCCCAGCCGGTCACCACCTGGATCTCGTCGAAGAAGAACGCACAGGTTCGTTTCCGGAGGCGCGGTGTGCGTCGAAAGTAGACGTCGACGATGAGGCCCAGTTGCGATGCGTCTAGCTGCCAGAGGCGCTCGTCCTCGAAGCTCAGGTACAGGAGGGCTTCTCGCGGCGTTCCGGCGTCGACGAGCTCGCGCATGCGTTGTCGCATCATCCAGGTCTTTCCGGAGCGGCGCATCCCGACGAGCGTGTCGACCTTGCGCGGTACCCACGGC
Source organism: uncultured Sandaracinaceae bacterium (assembly GCA_964450715.1). GTDB lineage: Bacteria > Myxococcota_A > Polyangia > Polyangiales > JAFGIB01 > CAYVFC01. The sequence continues at coordinate 9,326 of CAYVFC010000199.1, forward strand.
AGGACGATCTCCCGGACGGTGGCCGCTGGCCATTCCGCTTCCAGGTCGTCGACCATCAGTTGTTCGAGCAGGTCTTCCATCCTGACAAGGAAAGAATCCTATATATCTTTCCTCATTGCAAGGAAAGATATGCAGGATTCTTTCCTTATCGTACCGAGCTCCTCAGGCCTCGCACAGTCGACGACGACGCGGCTGCCGGGCGGCGCCCAGGGCACCAGGAAATGGGGAAATGGGGGACGTTGCTACATTATTTACATTAATACGCGACCTGGCCTGACCGCCGCTCTTTACCAAATAATGTAAATAATGTAGCAACGTCCGCTATACTCACAACTGCGACCGACCGATGATCGTGTTCTCTTTACGGTCACGCGGTTACCCAATAATGTAAATACTGTAGCAACGTCCCCCTACCCCATGGGCCTTAGGCTGCTGTTGAAATTGCTATTCGTTTCACTATTGGTGCTTATATCACTTACGAGCTGTGGCTCGAGTGGTGACTTTACAGCTGAAGGCAGGATCGAAATACTAACTGCGCCCCCTTTCAATTATGGAACGCATGGATTGTATGATGATGACAAAGAGCTACTCTATGCGTTGAAAAGCGACGGGCTTAACCTCGATGATTACGCAGGAATGTGGGTAACGGTCGAGGGGGACTTAATCGATGGTTATCCGCGTAACGGTGGCCCCGAGTATATAAATGTATATTCGGTCGAACAGCAAGGCGTGGCATTCTTTCCCTGATAATGTAGAGCTCATCTCAAAAACGCGCCCGTCGTCTTTCGGGCGGGGGCGGCCCCAGTTGCGAGGAGCGACGACGACGAACAGCGTTGCCGTTTCGAGGAGGAACGACGCCGCAGATGGGGTCGCCCACCCAAAAGGCGACGGGAGTATTCATGAAACGGCTTCCACTCTGGAAACGTCGGGGTTGGGAATTCGGACTCCGTGCTTTCCTTTTGACGTCGGATTCCCGTCATCTTTGGTATAATGGAAGAAGGACGATCGATGCGCTCGACCAGATGAACTAGGGACGATGAGGGTAAAGGGCAGCATACTGGCACCGTGGATTAAGGCGATCCGCGCGGATAAGCATGCCGACTATAACAAATGGTTAACCGAGGAGGATTGGCGGATCGTCTCGGGGACAGTCTTATCGAGCAGCTGGTACGCTTTCGAAACCTATCAACGCTGCTGTCTTGCGGTTTGTCGGGCCCTGGGCGGGGCTACCCCGGAAATGCTCAGCGGATGGGGCGCCGACTATTCCGAATCGGTCATAAAGAGTATGTACGGTCGCCACATAGTCGACGGGCAACCGTTAGTGTCACTGCAGAAGCATCTCTCCGTTGTCAAGCTCTTCTTCGACTTCGGAAACATATACGCCGAGGCCGCGTCCGATAGTCGAATACGGGTGATCGTAAAAGGCTTCCCGCCTGATTTCGTGGAGCTCCACGACCTGCTGCGGGGATGGTACGGTAAGGTCCTGGAGATGGCCGGCGCGACCGGAGTGAAGAGCCGATGCATCACTTCGTCCGAGCTGGACGATACCAACGTCTGTATCGAGTTCTGGTGGTAGCGAGGCGAAAAGGATCGACGGTCTTTCGCCCCGCACCTGCTCAACGGCAAACGGTTGTCGTGGAGAGCCGGAGAGGCCTGTAGCAGCTCCTCGCGCGTATTGATCGAATTGTGGACGCCGTCGGCCGGTATGGATTCGAGATTCGAGTTGTACCAGTCCTGGACTCCTTCGGCCCAGAATTCCCCGGGCGAATCGATGGCATAGGGTGAAACCCATCTTGCTACTGATCAGCGCTCGTCGCACGTCATCACGCAGGCTGACCATCTCTTTGACCAGCTGGCAGGCCGGCGTGACTGCCTCGTCGGCTACCCGGGAGGAAGTCGCTATAGGTATACCGTTGGCATCGGCATACTTCTGGTAAAACGGATCCAGGTTGTGGCTGGTGCGAATTGCCTCCGGGACCGCGGTCACCTCGCAACCGCCAATGGCATCGGCGCCCCCGCTCCCGCCGGTACCCGAATCGCCGCTCGCGCCCGCATCTCCTGCCGCGCCCGCTCCGCCGCTGAGGCCCCCCGCCGTCATCCACGCCCCCATCCATGACGTCGAGTTCGCCGCCAACGCCCGCGTTGGCGCCGCTCGACCCGTCTTCCAGAATCGCACCCGCCGCGCCGGCAACAGGCGCCGCCGAGCCAGAATCACCCGGCGGTCTGGCCCGAAGACCCGGCCTGTGGTCCGCTGCCGAACGCCGCTCCGCCGGTTACGCCTCCCGTGCCGCCCTGGTTCGGCCAAGCGTCCCGCTGCGGAGACCGATCGTCCGGGGAACAACCGGTAAAAGCGAGAAGAAATAGCGCGCCGCTTACTCTTAGGCTAGAGTTTCGCCATTTTTCAGGCGGCGCATAGCAGGTCCTGGGGACGC
>CAYVFC010000200.1:0-2265 GCA_964450715.1 uncultured Sandaracinaceae bacterium
TCGGGCCGGTGTACTCGGGGCCTGCGGCCCCTGTGTATTGCCGCTGGATTCGTGCGGCTCCGCGGACTGTCGTTCCCTCCGTTTCGCACGAATCCACCGACAACCGTCATGTACGTGAGAACAATCCTCAGTGCTCGATAGCCGGCAGCAGGGTCCGTACCTGCCCGCAGGTGTATTCGGGGCTGTCGGGATCGAAGACCGGGTTCACGCCGTTGCCCAGCCAGACCAGCTCGAAGGTCGCCGTGCTCTGCTGGGCTTGGTCCTGACCGTCCAGGAAGTCGACCTGGGCCTCGTTGCACATGTTTCCGTCGCTGTGAGCGTCGGCCCAGTCGGAAGCGTCGCACTCCACGTCCAGCGTGTCCCAGCTGCTCTGGGGTACCACGGTGCAGGAGTGGATCCGGGCCTGGCTCGACTCGCTGATGACGTCTCCGGTCAGGTATTCACAGCTGTTCACGGTCACGTCCAGATGGGTCTTCAACCGCGCTGCACCGCTCACGCAGCCCGCGCGCTCGGTGATGGCCAGGAAAAGATTGAACTCTATCGGGGTGTAATCGTAGGTCCGAGACGGATCGATATCCGTGGGGTCGGTCGTCACGCGCGGCCACAAGCTGAGTCCCGGCTCGCCGTCACCGTCGGGGTCGTCCCATACCGCCACGTCATTGCTGGCGGGCCACTGACTATCGTCGAGCGGATCCGCCATTACCACGCCGACCACGGCAGCCTCGGTAGGCGTGATAAAGGTATCGGTCGGCATCACGTCGTATAGACCGGTGACGTTGGAGCCGGGAAACAGGCCGACCTGGTCGAAGACCGTGAGCGGCACAAAAGAGGAATAGGTGTCGTCCCAGAAGGTACTGCGGATGTCGGGGTAGTCGTCCTGGCCGCAACCCTTCTTCCACACCTGGAGCGTTTCGCCGTCGTAGTCGTAGTAATGAAGCTCCCAGGTCGTGGTGTCCAGATTACCGGCATCCAGCAGGACAGCCGGACCGAAGGTCACCGCCGCCCAGGACAGCGAGACGTCCTGGCGCATTGCCCAGTAGCCGGTGAGATCGCAGCGGCAAGACTCGCCGTTGCCCACGAATCCCGGGTCGCACTCGCAGGTGAAACCGCCCTCGGTGTTGGTGCAGGTCGCGTTGGGGTCGCAGTCATCGAGCCCGAGAGCGCACTCGTCCACGTCCGTGCAGTCGCTCACGGCGTCGCAGTAATACCCGCTCGCGCAGTTGTCGTCGTTCGGACTGTTGGCGCAGGCGTCGGTGTCGGAGCTGCAATCGTCGTCCGTACAGTCGACGCCGTCGTCGCAGTCCGGTGTCGTGCCAGCCACGCAATCCGGCGCGGAACAGGTCTCCGATCCGTTACAGAATATCCCGTCATCGCAGTCTTCGGAGACGGAACAACCCGTGCATATGTCGCTTTCTTCGTCGCAGTACTCTACCGTGCAGGGCGGGAGCTGTAGCTGGCAGTCGCTCGCTGCGTCGCAGATGTAGGTACCGGTGCAGAATAGACCGTCGTCGGGGCAGTTCGCGCTGTTGGGGGTGTAGTCGCACTTGTCACTGCCCTCGTTGCACGTATCGTCGGTGCAATCGATCTCGTCGTCGCACACCACGGCCGTTCCCGGCTGGCAGTCGCTCACGGCGTCGCAACTCTCTACCCCGTCGCAGTACTGTTCGTTATCGCAGTAGCTGTCGTCCGGGACGGATGCGCACTGGTCGCTGCCCTCGTCGCAGAAGTCGCTGGTACAGTCGACCTGGTCGTCGCAGTCGGGCGGAGGCACGTCCTGGCAATTGTACACGGCGTCGCATATTTTGGTTCCGTTGCAGAACAACCCGTCGTCCGGGCAGTTGTCGTCGTTGGGGATATTGAGACACAGGTCGCTGGCGGCGTCGCAGGAGTCGTCGGTGCACGGGACCCCGTCATCGCAAGCGGGAGCGGGCCCGGACACGCAGTCGCTTACGGCATCGCAGGTCTCGGGCCCGTTGCAAAAGACGCTGTCGTCGGGGCAGTGGGCGTTGTTGGGGATGTGTATGCACTGGTCGCTGGCGGCGTCGCACGAGTCGTCGGTGCAATCGACCCCGTCCCCGCACGAGGGAGCAGGCCCGGACACGCAGTCGCTGACGGCATCGCAGGATTCGGGCCCGTTGCAAAAGACGCTGTCGTCGGGGCAGTGGGCGTTGTTGGGGATGTGTATGCACTGGTCGCTGGCGGCGTCGCACGAGTCGTCGGTGCAATCGACCCCGTCCCCGCACGAGGGAGCAGGCCCGGACACGC
>CAYVFC010000200.1:2365-11455 GCA_964450715.1 uncultured Sandaracinaceae bacterium
CCGTCCCCGCACGAGGGGGCAGGTCCGGACACGCAGTCGCTGACAGCGTCGCAGGTTTCGGGCCCGTTGCAGAAGACGCTGTCGTCGGGGCAGTGGGCGTTGTTGGGGATGTGTATGCACTGGTCGCTGCCGGCATCGCACGAGTCGTCGGTGCAATCGACCCCGTCCCCGCACGAGGGGGCAGGTCCGGACACGCAGTCGCTGACAGCGTCGCAGGATTCGGGCCCGTTGCAGAAGACGCCGTCGTCGGGGCAGTGGGCGTTGTTGGGGATATTCGCGCACCGGTTGTTGCCTGCGTCGCACGAGTCGTCCGTGCAATCGACCCCGTCATCGCAAGTGGGAGCGAGCCCGGATACGCAGTCGCTTACGGCATCGCAGGATTCGGGCCCGTCGCAGAACGTCCCGTTGTCGCAGTTGCCGTTGTTGGGGATGTGTACGCACCGGTCGCTGCCTGCGTCGCACGAGTCGTCGGTGCAATCGACCCCGTCATCGCAGGTGGGAACGGGCCCGGACACGCAGTCGCTTACGGCATCGCAGGATTCGGGCCCGTTGCAGAAGACGCCGTCGTCGGGGCAGTTGTCGTTGTTGGCAATGTGTACGCACTGGTCGCTGCCTGCGTCGCATGAGTCGTCGGTGCAATCGACCCCGTCATCGCAGGTGGGAACGGGCCCGGACACGCAGTCGCTTACGGCATCGCAGGATTCGGGCCCGTTGCAGAAGACGCCGTCGTCGGGGCAGTTGTCGTTGTTGGGGATGTGTACGCACCGGTCGCTGCCTGCGTCGCATGAGTCGTCGGTGCAATCGACCCCGTCATCGCAGCTCGGCGCTTCTCCGGTCTGACAGGAGCCGTTTGACCCGCAGGTTTCTTGTCCGTTGCAGAACGTCCCGTCGTCGCACTCGCTGTTCAGGGCACAGCTGCCCGCATCCGTGTATTCGCCGCTTCCCGAGTCGCGCTCTTCGACAGCGCTCCCGTCGGACTGGCCGATCGCTCTCGCGTCTCCCTCACCGACGCTACCTCCCCCGTCCGTGGCGGCCACGATGATCGAGCTGCCGCCCGTAGAGCAGCTAGACAGAGCCAGAGCCAGACTCCCCATCAAGTACATAAAAGTCGAAATTTTACGCATATCCAACCTTTCTTGGTTGACGGACGACGACACCGAGAGCCGGAAAATCGCGCGCATTGCTGAATCGAGTACAGCCGACATCTCAACCCACGTCTTTTCGTTCGGCGTTCACCCGCTTTTCGCGCCAGCGCGAATCCGAGCCTCCCGAACGTCGAGCGGAATACCGCTCCCACTATATGTGGTGGACGTAAACCGTTCTAGTCGTGTAAAAATCGTTTTTTTGCAGGGTCTAGCGCGAAAGTATCCGTCGGGTTGGAAACATCTTGAATACGCGGTCCAGGGGCGCCACCGGCGGCTCCGTCCGTCCCTGCTCGAAATGACTCCCTCTACCGAAAGAGAGATACCTTTCCCTCGTCAAGCCGAGATCTACGGCTAGCACGATCTAACTGTTCCAATTCTCGGACGTTTCGACCCGTTTGCCGCCCCGGGACACCATAGTAAACTTTTCACTCCGACCCCTGGGTTCCTCTCACCGTGAACTGCGCCCCCCTCCAACGACCGGACGCCACCTGACCGATCAGTTCTCGCCGTTACAGCTGGGCGGAGAGAAACCCTGCCCAGCAATTAGCGCTGGCTGTTTTCGGCCCTGTGGTCATCCGGGCCTGTCCGTTCCATCCTCTATACTTTATACGTAGACGGACGCGCTATACGGCCGCGTGCTCGACGGCGAATACCTGGGCGTGAAGGTTGGCGATCTACTGCTTGCCCTCCATGCAACAACGCCGCTAGAAGCTACCGCGGTAGATCAGAAGGCTACCGTCACCGTTGACGACTAATTGGGTATTCAACAAGTGTTCGGCTACGCCGTTGCGTTCCCTCCACTCCAGGAGATCCGCCCGTTTGTTATAGCCGACGATGAGCAAGGGAATTCCGACGGCCAACCCGACCCCCCCCACGACCAAGCTGGCGCCCAAGCACACATCCTGTAACTCCGGGTCGATGATATCCGTATAGCAGAGGGGGCTGGTGGCCAGGTTGAGCACACCCAAGCCCAGGCCGATGAAACCGCCTACGCGTTCTCCAACGCCCGAACTGGGCATTGGATCGTATGCCGGAGAGCGCGCGGATTGCGGTGGAGGCACCTGGTACTGGGGATGGGATTGCTGCACCGGCGGGGGTGCCGCCGGCGCTCGAGGGGCGGTCGCGGGCGGTTGTTGCTGTGCTGCCTGCGCCGGCTGTTGTGCCGCCGGCGCAGGTGGGTCCGCAGCCGGTGACGGCGCGGGTGGCTCGGAAGACTGCGGCTCCTCTGCCGGGGCTTGCTGCGCGTGTGCTTGCGCGCAGCAGATCACGGCAACAACGGACAAGGCGGTGGCTAGCTTGGCCATATTGTAGATCCTCGAGTGAACTCAATGAAACTGGCGACATGTTGGCATGGATTTTCGTAAGAAATCAAGCCAGCGGTAGCGGGTCGACGATAACGGTGAGACAACCGGGCAACAAAGGGGACGGACCGAGAAACGCGTATACAGCAACACCGTGCCGAACAACTTCGTAGCATATATCTCATGTAAACTTACGGGAGCATCGCGGCGTAGCTCGTGCCGCAAGACAGGAATCGATTAATGCGGCGTAACGACCGAGCGGCGGCGGGGGGACAGGTGCTGGGAGGCCGATTAATGCGAGGGGTTTCAAAAAGTGAAAAAGTGAAGCAGTGCCCTCGCAATCCTCGCGCTCTCAATCGCGCGAATACTTCACCCAAAGACGGACCCTGTTGGTTTCAATGTCGTCTACCACTTCGAGGAGGGACAACGCCGAATATGGCCCCTATAAGCCGCGAAATCATGAGCTTTTTAACCCGTTCGGTGCTCTAGCTGCTCGCGAATCGCACAGATAAGAACGGCGAGCGATACACTTCGTTTTAGCGATCTCTCTTCCGGAGCAGTGGACAGATCCGGTTTCGACGACGATCCGTCTTCGCCGCTCTCGCCGTCTGATACGTGCGACGGGGCAATGCAACGACCCCGATCGCAAACGCGATCGCCCTTGCATTGTGAGTCGTACTGGCAGCCCGCGGTCGAGGTCATCCTCGGACCGGGATCCGGGGGGAGCGGTCAACCAGTGGCGGTGAGGGTGGCTTGCGAGCGGTCGAACGTCGTAAACGGGAGAACGGGTTGAGGAAGCGAGCGAGGATGCTGCTGTTCTGCGCGGTCGCCGTCGCCTCGGTAGGGTGCGCGAAGTCGATGCGTATCGGAGGTGAGAGCATCGACGCGGGGCAAGGTGAGGGAGGGGACGCGGCGTCGAACGCAGAGCCTTCTCCGTGCCCGGAGCTACGGGTCGATCCCGATTACGTGTCGCTGGAACGCGTCCCGCGGGTTTCGGCGAGCGTTCTGTTCCTGGTGGACCGGAGTCTCACCATGTCCTGCAACACGCCGGCCGATGGGCAGACGAGCGAGGAGTGCGAAGAAAATCCCGTACAGAGATCCGCGGATCTTCCCAGTAAGTGGCAGATGACCATCGAGGCGCTGGGCGAGATCTTCGAGCAGCTGGCAACCGCCGATAGTCATACCCGGGTTGGATTGATGTTTTACGGCATCGATATCGCCGATAGCTGTGAGACGTACCCCGATCCAATTATGGGTGGCGTTCAGGTCGACCGCTTGGACGACCGGCAGATCGAGATCCTCGACCGAGTTCTGAGCCTGGCCTATCCCGGGTGTGAGATACCGCTGATCGATGCCACCCTGGACGCGTATCGATACATGTATGAGAGCTGGGGATACGGTTGCGGCTCTCCGCCCTGCGGGGCGCCCGGCCGTCGCTTCGTGGTATTGATGACCGACGGCGGGGAGATCTGCGGGGAGCCGGACTTCGTGCTGTCCACGTGCTGCTGGCAAACGCCGCATATCGATCGTTTCCTGCACGATGAGGTGCGCCGGGCGGTGGAGGAAAACATCCGTACTCTGGTGGTCGCTCTACCGGGAAGCGAATCGGCGCGGGGATTCCTGTCCGAGCTCGCCTACCAGGGCGGTGCCGCGACGGACGAAGAGTCTTGCACGCATGGCGACTCGGATGCATCGACCGGGGACTGCCAGATCGAGGCGGCCAGCAAGCAAGAACTGGTATCCGGTCTATCCCGGGCGCTTGCCGAGAGTGCCGGCTTGCCGCGCAGTTGCCGGTTGCCGGTGCGCTGGCCATCGAGCGACTTCTGGTCCGACCTCATCAGCGTGCTGTTCACCCGTCCCGACCAGGAACCGCTCTGCATACCGAAGGACGATTCGTTGCCGTGCGACGGGGGTGCAAACGGCTGGCAGTTTGCTCGGTCACCCATGGGCAGCATCGACAGCGACACCGTCGTACTGTGCGGCGAGCCCTGCGACCTGATCCTGAACGAGCGCGAACCCATACAGATCGAGTTTCTCTTCGCCCGCAGAGGGATGTGAAGAATTTGCCAGTGCCGTGACCGGTAAATTTCGAGCCGATACCGGCGAGGATTCGGCGGCGAGGGCAAGGAGCGACGACGAGCCGCGCCGAGCTGGAGCGCGCCGAGGGCCTGCCGAGAGGGGACGCGGTTAGTTTTTTCACTTCTTTTTCCCTTTCCGGCACGCGTGCCGTTCGAGGTTGCCCGAAAAGTGAAAAGGCTAACCGCGTCCCCTGTTCCGGCGTGGTGTTGCCCGTGGACGGCGGTCAGAGCGCGAAGATCGGGTGACCTACCGCGTACCCGGCACCTGGCGGCTTTCGCCGTGGTCGAGGACCCAGAAGCGCGGCGCGGGTTCGCCCGCGGCCTGGATCGCGGCGGCCAGAAGCGCCACCGGGTCGAACTCGCCCTCGTCGCCCTGCTGGAAGGTGCCGAAGTGGATGGCCATGCTGATCTCGGCGTCCAGCCGGCGGTGGGCGCGGACCACGTCAAAGGCGTCGGTGTGTACCGGCTGCATGAACCAGCGCGGCTCGGCCGCCCCGATGGGCAGCATCGCGAGCCGGATGGGCGCCAGGCGCTCGCCGATTTCGGCGAAGTGGGGCGCCCAGCCGGTGTCGCCGGCAAAGTAGACGTTGCCCGCCTCCGAGCGCAGCACGTAGCCGAGCCACAGGCTCCGGTCGCGGTCGCAGAGCCCGCGGTTGGAGAAGTGCTGCGCCGGCACGCCGACCACCTCGAGCCCGCAGCGGGCGGTCACGCTCTGCCACCAGTCGACTTCCCGGACCGGGCCGATGCCCTTCTCCTGCAGCCGCCACCCGTCGCCCAGGCCAACCACGAGCTCGGGCTCGAACGCGTCGTGAAGGCGCTTCAGCGTAGGCAGGTCCATGTGGTCGTAGTGGTTGTGGCTGATCAACACCAGGTCGATGGGGGGAAGCTCGCGCAGCCGGACGCCGGGAGGACGCTTGCGGGGCGGGTCAAGGGCGGTGCCCGGGCCGACGCGGTCGGACCAGACCGGGTCGGTCAGCACGTTGCAGCCGTCCATCTGGATGAGAACGGTCGAGTGGTTGACAAAGGTCACCACCAGCTCTCCCTGGGACACGCGTTCGGTCAGCGGCAAGCCGTAAACGGACGCGCGCTCGTCGGCCTCCCACTCGGCCGGACTGCGGTTGGCCAGAAAGCGGACCAGGTCCTTGAAGTCGTGCTGCTCGATCCCCCAGGGATTGAAGAAGCGCTCGCCGTCGAAGTGCGAGCTTGCCGGGCCCCGGTACCGGGTCTCGGCAAAGGGACAGCAGCCCTGCGCCGGCATAAGGGCGATCGACAGGCAGGCCAGAACCCAGAAAACGCGTCGTAAGCCCGTCGCGGCTCGTAAGGGCGATCCCGGGTGGGGCGGCAACGGGTCAGGCCAGGCCATGGCAGGGCCCGAGCATACCGTAAAAACGCGGGCCGGCACCGTTCGGCTTAGTAGATAATGTAAATAATGTAGCACCGTCCTCTATACCACACGCGGCGGCGGCGCGGTGGTGCTGGGCGCACATGTACCCCTCGATGTCCTTCGGCGCGAGTGCGGCCACGTTTTCAACCGGGGGTGTTGATGTCGCGGATATCCCAAACACACCGAACGTCCAATTCCATATCCTCCGTGACAATCATACTCCCCAGAGCGGCCCCTTCAAAAGCCATCAGCCACATGCGGGAAGCATCGCCACTCATTATGGACGAGGACCAGAATGGATGGACACAACCTTCGCCGAGTGCCGCTGGCCAGTAACACCCGTTCACGCCTGGACCTTCACCGGGCGGGCAGGGCAAGCATTCGATGGCGCCACTGCAGGTGTTTTCCAGGCATTCGGGATCCGATACCCCGCAGGCACTCGCGGTGAAGTCCGCGGTAGGCACTCGATCAACACAGCCCCTGACGAGGGCAACCAACTCGTCAATCTTCGGCAGTCTCCAATCGTCATACCCTTCCCATTGAAGATTGGCGCAGTAGTCAACCGCCGAGTCGTAGCGTTGCAGGTTCGCCTCGGAGATGTTCTGCCACATGACCCCGTTGCCTTCATCCACCCACACCGGTGATAGGATACAGTCAGGGTACTGTGCATTGTCACCGAGGCAGGCACCGCAATCCGCGGCCATGTACGGATTGTCGCACGTGCAAAGCCCCGCCCCACAGGTGCCGTGGCCGTGGCACGGATCCGGAACGCACAGGTCGGAATCCACTGATTCCTTATCACCGTCCCCCGCATCAGTATCGGTACCCGAGCCCGCGTCCGTATCGACGTCGGTGTCCGCATCCCCATCACCGGACGACCCGCCATCGTCGCCACAGCCCCACAGCCCGGAAAGCAGGAAAAACAACGCGACAAACGGTAGGTGTTTCAACTGGCACCTGTTATTTGTTCATTCTTGTGGCCTGGAAAGTGATTTCTAATGTGTCCTCGTTGAGCCATCGGGTTTGGATTTCTTCCTTGTAGAACGACGCGGTCGCGATTACCAGAGCCCTGAATAGCTCGTACATCTTGCGCGGCGATTTGTAGCGCATGACCAAAGTATTTGGGTCCTGGTCCTCGTATTCGAACCGCGGCGGCTTCGCGTCGGCCAGGCTATCTGTCATGGATGTATGCACGAAGTCCATCCGTTTCAGAAAGTCTTTGGCATTGCGTGAGCTAGCGAAGTACATGTGGTAGAGCTTCTGGGCGTATGTGTTCACCCAATACTCGGCAAATGTCCGGTACACATCCTGCGGCGTGACGCCCAGAACTTCACAGGTGCTGTCAATGAGCGCCAGTGTTTCATCGTCGCTCACGTTTTCTAACGTCGAAAAGGTTCGCCAATCCTCGAAACCGCTTTTAACCAAGATGGCCTTCCACTTGTCTTCACCGAACCTTTCTTTCACCACCTCCGCCACGCACCGTAAAATGGTACCTTTCATGTTCCCTCCTAAGTGTCTGTCCATTAAGGCGTGAAGGACAACAAGAACGGGATCTCCAGAATCGAGCGTAGAAGAACGGACGGAAGTTGTCGAGGGAGAAGGCGGGGACGATCGATGGGCGGCGGTCAGGCGATGGGCGGCGGTCAGGCGATGGGCGGCGGTCAGGCAGCACGTAATCTCGCGATCTCACTAGTGACGTCACTGCGCGGGAGCCCCGTGACTTGGGTACGGGTGCCCCGGGGAAATGGCAGATCCAGCGCCTGCGGGATATCGTAGGCGAGTCCGTGGGGAGCCAGCGCAGCGGTGAGGCACAGCGTGGCGTCGGGGACGCGCTGTGCGATTTCCAGCGGCTCGAGGTCCGCGGGGTTCCTCGTCGAGACGCACCTTGCTGCCGAGCTTCAGGCGCGGCTTCCAGCTCTTGCCCCGGAGCTCGTGAAGGGCGTCAATCCAGCGCGCGCGAAGTTGGTTGTTTTTGCCGGCTATGCTCGCAAATCCGGGCACAGCCCGCTCGAATACCCCTGGTAAGGCCTGATCGAGCCACGAGCTGAGCGACATAGAGGCGTACCGGAAGGAGCAGGCGGAGGCTGTTGCCGCGGGGAAAGAGGCGCCCCGCAAGCCGAGCCTGGAGCGGGGAGAGCGCTTCATCTACGGGGTGCTCTACCCGGAGCGGTGTAAGCTGGCCATCGGGCGGGGCCTGAACGGGCGCTTCCGCATCGCGGAGCTCAAGGGGCCGTGCAACCAGGCGCCGCACTTGCGGGAGACGGGGCGGGCTCGTCGAGAGCTGGCTGCGCGATTCTTACGAGCCCGGGCCGGCGCAGCGGGTGCGGTGGCTACAGGTAACCGCGAGTGTTGATCGGGCTGATGCCAGTTTTCACCCTCATGGGACCACCATGGGACCACCCCACGAGGGATGATCCCGGTTTTTTCAGGGTCATGGGACCACCTGGACCTGAGTTCAGGGCCTGACCCGGTTCGGCGACCAAGACCTAGGGCAAGCTCCCTCCCGCGGGCGACGTGGGCGCCTACGGGAGGTGCGTATGAGTTATCGGGAGCGGAGGAACCGTATGGAGGAAATCTCCACGTACGGGTCTGGCCGGGGGCCCGGGCCTACCAAACAATTGGCGTTTCGAACCAGGCTCAAAGCGGATATATTCGGCATTGCGGATTCCCTGGGAAATTTTGGTTGGTGCCGTGACCCCCAAATCTCCCCAAATCCGCACTTTTTCGATCACCCTCAGGCCAAATTCTTGGATCTGAGCCCGGCTGCACCCCTCCGAATTCAGGCAAATCCCTTCCGATCACCGTGGCCGGCCCCTCCCATCAATGCGCTCCGGGTATACGGTAGCCTGATCCTCGACTACGTCGCAGTAGTAGCGATATGTGACCTTTCCAGCCCCCGCAACACATCATACCATGGCTTCAGCCGTGGAGGTTAATGCCGCTTCAAAGATACCTCAGACTAGGTTTTCGAGGACTACGGCCAAGCGATTCACTCCCAGCAGTCGTAGGTGTAGGTATAGAGTTCGTCTACCGTGCCGTCGGCGCTGAGGTCCGCCTCTCGGGTTAGCTAGTCAACTCGCGGGGCCCGGAAGACTTAACTAGGAAACTAGGACCGTCCCGCTTTTTGAGACTAGGTTTTCGAGGACTACGGCCAAGCGATTCACTCCCAGCAGTCGTAGGTG
>CAYVFC010000200.1:11555-11714 GCA_964450715.1 uncultured Sandaracinaceae bacterium
CAACTCGCGGGGCCCGGAAGACTTAACTAGGAAACTAGGACCGTCCCGCTTTTTGCGCTTTTTGGGAAGACTTAACTAGGAAACTAGGACCGTCCCGCTTTTTGAAGAGGCTTCAAAAACTATTCTTCGGTGCGAGCAGTGAGAGGCTCGGGCAAGTAT
>CAYVFC010000201.1:0-11652 GCA_964450715.1 uncultured Sandaracinaceae bacterium
ACGCTGGGATCCGTCCGGGGGGCGGCCCGAAAGGGCCGTCCCTACCGGGACCGGAGCAACGAAGCCACGCGGTGGCGTTCTAGGGCCGTGGAGGGCTGGCGCGCGGTACGTTGACGTGCGCCTCGTTCCTATGTTTCGTGGTCGATTCGGGCGACCAGCGCTTCGAGCTCGTCGAGGCGCTCCGGTTCCTCGATGGCTTCGGCGAACTCGGCGATCCGTGCGCGAACGTAGTCGAGATCGACATCGCTTCGATGCAGGCGGAGGAGGGCTTCGATATCTTGTCGGTCACGATCACGCCAGGCGATGGTCTTGTATATGATGAGATCCTGCGCGGTCGCTATCGGGATGTCGATGCCTGAGACCGAGATGATCTCTGCGCGTGCTAGGGCATCCCGTTCGAACGGAAGCCAGGCGAGGCTGACCTCTATCGGCACGCCGGTCGACTCGTGTACCAGAAGCAGCACCTGGCTCTGCGCTGCGAAAGCCTCGAGGTCATCGATTCGCCCGACGATGCCGCGTGCTCGTAGCGTTTTCAGTAGTCGGGCCAGGTCTATATCGGCCGCCCAGACCGTCGCGTCCGCATCGTCCGTGTGTCGAACCACCCCGCGAGCGATGACGGCCAGGCCGCCTATGATCATGTGATCGGCGCCGGTCTTTTCGAGCCCCGCGAGTAGATCCGCGATCGCACGAACCAGTGGTTGCTCGGGAATCCCTTTCACTGGGTACGCAGACGCAAAACGGTTCGCACGCGTGCCCATCGCCGAAAGGCCAACAGGTCTTCAGCCGGGATGTCCGCGTGCGGGCCGGTGGGGGTGCCACGCCGTCGGGCGGCTCCCATAGCCGCGTCCGCAAAGGCTGCCAGCCCGAGGCCACGGGCCAGCGCCTGCGCCGGACTCGGAGGGTTGCGTGATTCCGCCTTTTCCCGAGCTTCGGCGAGGCTGCGCTGACGTATCCACTTTCGTAGATCGGCTATCGGCGTGCTCACTCTTGAATTCTAGCTCAGGTGGGGTGAGACGAAAACCGAAAAACGGGAGGTTCGTCTCCTTACGAGAGATGCGGGGGGGGCCGTAAACGGCCACCTGAAACCGTAGGAAATCGACGCGGCTGGATCGAGGAAACGGGCGGCTGGCTGCTCGAAGCCGATCACTCCGGGGCAAACACGTCGGTCAGGCTCTGGGCGTCGATCACGCGCTCAGCCCACCGGTCCAGGTCGGCGATGGAGGCGGCGCGGACGCGGGCGGCGAGGTCGGTCGGTAGTTTCCCGAAGCGCAGGGCGAGCAGCTTGAGAACGAGCTCTGCCTTTCCCTCTGCCTTTCCCTCTGCCTTTCCCTCGAGCCGTCCCTGGCGGATTCCCTGGGCCAGCGCTTGTTCGCGTACTTCCTTGGTGAGTTGTTCCGCTCCGGTCATGAATGCCTCCTCCGCCCTGGGTCCAAACTCGGTGCGCAGGAAATGACGGAACGGCTCGGGCTCTATGTCCGTCACCCCCATAGTATAGCTCACCGCCAGGGCCATTGCCCATGGTGTGTGGGGGGGCGATGAGCAACGGGTCGGGCGTACTCTGATGCTCGAATAGGACGAAGATGTAGCCGGAGCGTCCGGCGATGCGCGCCGTGTACAGGATGTCCGAGCACAACTGCGCCAGCTCTGGACCGTACAGGCTGATTCGCACCACGCGCCGGCTGTTCCAGTCCACGGTTTGGACCAGGCGAGCGGGCAGGGCCGTCTTCAGTTCCTCGGCGGCGAGTTGGACCTCGGAAAAGGTGGCTTTGAACAGCTTGTCGTGGGGATCATTCAACATGGACGCAGGATGTGCTGGATCCGCGGGGGCAGGATGGCGGGGGCAGGATGGAAAGCGGGTACGGCGCTTTTTGCTTCACAACCGTTATCGGCCGGTTTCCGCCGCGGTTGCGTGATCGGTGGCTGTAATCGGCGGAGGTTTTTTCCGAGAGCCGAACCCGGCCGGAGCCGCACCTCGATCGGATCGAGTCCGATAGGCGGCGATCATCAAACGGCGATCATCAAACGGCGATGATCAAACGGCCGCCAACATGGAGGCGTCCGGTTCGAGGAAGGGCCGGCGCGATCGTGGTTGCGGTTCTTTTCGGAGGGGGCGGCGGTGGGTAGCGAGGGGTTCGTGCGGGAACAGTTGGCGCGACTTCGAGGTGCACGGGTGTATCTGCGGCTTAGGGATGCCGGGGTGCATCTAAGGAGGCAGAATCACTCTGCACCGACGTCACCCTTCCACGGGGCGCCAGGCAGGCGGCTCACCAGCGCCGAGTGGACGCGCGACCAGGCCTGCGTGGGGTCGTGGTCGATGCCCGTCCGGAGGAGCGGCGGCACATCGGCCAGGAACGGCGCGTCGGTGATCTTGGCGGCCATGTTCGCCTCGAACTGCGCCCGCGTCACCGGCGTACCGCCGAACGTCATGTACTCGTCGAAGGCCTCGAGCAGCCGGTCGCCGTCGAACTCCGGATGGTCCAGCGCCAGGTCGAGGTCGAAGAGGTCACGCCCTTTCTTGCGCTGGTAGAGCGCTCGTAGCTTCGTTCCGAGCAGCTCCGGCAACGTGTACGTCGAGATCTCCGCGTTTCCCGAGAACCAGCGGTTCTCGACCTCGAACGATCGGGTGGAGATCCCGTGGACGGCGAAGTGCTCGCGGGTATTGATCTCGAGCTTCACCCGAGCCTGTACGACGGGCGCAACAGTCGTCTCGAAGCGGTAGTAGAGGGTGAAGCGCCCCTTGCCGGCTTTCCACTGCGGCTTGCCGAGCCACGGGTCGAGGGCGACGCGGATCTCGTCGATGAGTGTTCCGATGGGCCCTGCGTCTCGCTGCACGAGATCGATGTCCTCGGAGTACCGACCCGGCGGGTCGAAGAAGAGTTTGTGGAGCGTAGTGCCACCTCGCGACACGACCTGCTCGGCGATCGCCGGACGGCTGAACAGGTCGACCAGCGCCCGCGAAAGGATCAGGTCCTGTTCGACCTGCCAGTCCTCGCTCCAGGGCGCGGTCTTCCGCCAAGCGGTGACACTCGCCTTCGGGATCATAGGTCAGGCTCCACTTCGTCGTTCACCAGTACGCGCCACCGCGGGTCGAGCGGCGTGTCGGCGCTGTCGCGCGCGCTGGTCAGGGGTGTGGGCAAGAGCCGCTGGTCCTCGAGCACCTCCGCAAGTTCGTCAGCGAGCGCCTTCTGCTCTACGAGATCCAGCAACCATCCCAACCGCTGAACGTCGCTTCGGGCGACGCGCGACGCTCCGGCGACGAGCTTGTCTGGTTCGAGCTTCTCGGCGAGCTCGGCGAGTACCGTCGCGACGTTGTTCCAGTGTCCGCACGCCGAGGGGAAGCGGACGAGGTCGAAGGCGGTGGTCACGGGCGTCGAGACGACCATGCTCCCCGTCTCGGTCTGCACACGCTCGGTCGCCGCGCCCTGAACCAGGTTGCTGACGTGGAATTCGATACGCACTCGCCCCACCTCGACGGCGCGCTCCACCGCGTCGGTGATGACTTGGAACGCCATCGGCTGTTGATGCCCGGCGCCGTGCAGGGCTGCGGCGCTGAGCAGCGCTACGTAGTAGTGCCGCCCCCGGTGTCGCATCAGGTCGTCTATGAACCAGCTGGCCGGCGGGCTCCCCGCCGGCCGGTACTCCCGCGGCACTACCACGAAGAAGTCGCGACGCGGGCTGACGATCGCGCCGCTCTTCTTGAGCCGACACAACGTCATCTTGATGGCCGCGTCGGACGCGTCGGTCACATCCTCGGCGTCGGCGCGAGAGAACACGTACCGGCCGTCCTCCGGGAGAGTCTCGATCCATTCGTACAGGGTGCCTGGATTTGCCATGCTGAAGTTCTCTCAAAAAGTAACGCAATGCGTAACTTTTTGCAATAGAATAAGGCAGAATCTGGAGGCGCTATACTCGGTTTCGACGACATACAGCAACGCGATCGTCCGCTCCAGGGCGCGGTCTTCCGCCACGCGGTGAACTTCGCCTTCGGGATCACAGGTCGGGCTCCACTTCATATAAAGCGCTCTACCGACTCCAGAAGGAAAGCGTGCGACCGGAGATCTCCCGATGTCCAGATTCGACGAAGAAGCGATGGATGCCATCCGGTCCGTTACAAGAGGCCCGTGGTCGTCCCGGCCAGGACGCTTCTCTCCCAGTTGATCTGATCGCAGGGTCAACAGGGCGGGGCCGAGGTCTAGGCGCGGCGGTATCCGCAGATCTACGAAAAAAAAGGCAACTAGATCCGGCAACGGACGATAAGAAGGGGTGAAAGGTCGCCCGCCTAGGGCCTCCCGGAGCCGGAGGTCAGCCGGTTTGCCAACCGGTCGTAACACGGGTATTCGTCATTCCGGAATTCGTACGAGGGGAGGAAGTCAGTGATGTCGAGAAGGGTGGAGTCGGTCTGCTGGCGGCCGTTTCTGGTTCGCGATTCGATACCGGTCTTGCTCGCCTGCCTGGCCGCGGTAAGCGGCTGCGGGGAAGCTTCTTGCCCCGAGGGCTCGCGCGAGGTCGAGGGGCGATGCGTGCGCCTGGGGTCGTGCGCGGAGCTCGAATGCGACCCCAACGCCACCTGCGACGACAGCGGCGGCGAGGCGGTCTGCACCTGCAAGCAAGGATACGAGGGCGACGGCCTCTCCTGTACCCTCACCGCTTCGGCCTCCCCGTCCGGCTGCGACGAGGCCGGCTGCGACCCCAACGCCACCTGCGACGACAGCGGCGGCGAGGCGGTCTGCACCTGCGGACAGGGATACGAGGGCGACGGACTTTCCTGTACCGCGCTGCCCCCCTCCTGCGACGAGCTCGAATGCGACCCCAACGCCACCTGCAGTGACCGCAGCGGCATCGCCGTCTGCTCCTGCCGGGACGACTTCGAGGGGGACGGCACCACCTGCAACCCCGTCGTCCCCTGCGACCAGGCCGGCTGCGACCCGGACGCCACCTGCGACGACAGCAGCGGCATCGCCGTCTGCTCCTGCCCGGATACCTTCGTGGGCGACGGCACGACCTGTACGGCGCTGCCGACATCGTGCGACGACGCGGAGTGCGACCCCAGAGCCGCCTGCGACGACAGTAGCGGCGTCGCCCTGTGTACCTGCCCGCGGAAGTTCGAAGGCGACGGCACCGTATGCACTCCCGTCGTTCCCTGCGACCAGGCCGGCTGCGACCCGGACGCCGCCTGCGACGACAGCAGCGGCATCGCCGTCTGCTCCTGCCCGGTCGGATACGAGGGAGACGGAGAGAGCTGTGAACGCAACGGCTGCATACCGCTGGGCGATGACCCGCCGCCCTGCGGCGTGCACGCCGTCTGTACCGACCTCGGCGGTGGCGAGATCGCCTGCGAGTGCGAGCCGGGATACGAGAGCTGCGACGGCGATGGCGACCCGGAGCCCGGATGCGAGACGCACGTCGACGCGGACACCGACAACTGCGGCGCCTGCGGTTACGCCTGCGCGGGCGAGCTCGGTTGCGAGGCAGGCGAATGCGAGCCGTACGCCGTGCAGCTCAGCCTGGGCGACGACTACTCGTGCGCGAGGATCCTGGCGATCAAGGTACAGGAGCTGGGACTGAAAGCCATCCAGGCCTACTGCTGGGGCAGCAACTACTACGGGCAACTATCGGACGGCGACCTCGATACCGGCAGCAGCGCGAACAACTACCGCTCGACCCCGGATCTCACGGAGGCGCTCTGGGGAGCCCCGGTCCGCGACCTGTCCGCGGGCAGCAACCACGTGTGCGCACTGCAACAGGACGCCGACATCGTCGAGTGCTGGGGGGAAGACAACGGCTCGAAGAAGCTGGGGGACACGCTGGCGCCGAGCGCGCTGAGCGTCGAGACCGCCATTCACGATGGCCCGCGCCAGGTCGTGGCCGGCCGGAATACGAGCTGCGCGCGGGTGCAGAACGGGGAGATACGCTGCTGGGGCTACCTGTTCGATTGCCAGCCGGAAGAGAGCTGCTACCGGACCTACAACCTGCTTCGACCCGTTCTGGACCTCGATCCCGCCAGCTCGTTCGCGCTCGGCGGCTATTTTCTCTGCGCGATCATCGGATCGGGCGCTGTTCAGTGCCTGGGTGGTGATGACTACAATTCCCCTCTGCGACCCGTGACCGACGTGGCGGGCAATCCGTTGACCGGAGTCGTCGGCGTCTCCAACCAGTTCAACCATGGATGCGACGTGCTAGACGACGGCCGGTTGATGTGCTGGGGCTCCAACTATTACGGCCAGCTCGGCAACGGGAGTTACGCCGAATACGGTCCCCCGCTGGACGACTTCCTGCGCGCCGTCCAGGTCACCGGCCTCGACGACGTGGTGCAGGTTGCGACCGGAACGAACTTCACCTGCGCCCTGGACAGCTCGGGACAGCTCTACTGCTGGGGCGACGCCAGCGGGGGCAAGCTCGGGCTGGGCGATGGCGCGGGCGTGGAGTACGATGGCCGGCATATGGTGCTCGAGCCGGCGGCCGTGCCGGACATGGACGATATCGCGGAGGTCGCGCTCGGCAACGGCCACGGCTGCGCGCGGCGTCGTTCGGGCCAGATCCTTTGCTGGGGATCCAACAGCATGGGCCAGCTGGGCGACGGAACCCGGACGCTGCGCACCAGCCCGGTACAGGTCGAGAGCTTGCCGTGGCCGCTGTAGCGCGCGCCGTCACGCCGTGGTTGACGCTGCTTGTCGCCCTGACGGCCGCAGGCCTCCCGAACGAGACGTACGCGGACGACGAGCCGGCAGGGAACGAGCGCTGGCTCGTGGTGCCGGCCTGCGTCCCGCGGCCCGGCCAGGAGCCCTGCCTGGAACGGCTGGCAGCCCGCGAGTGGACCGCATCGCTCGCCGATCTACAGGAGATCTTCCCCTCCGAGCAGGCCCGGCTGCTTTTCGAGGAAAGAGGTTCTTCTCCGCCGGTGATGGCCACCAGCTCGGACATCGATGCGCTGGCGCGCGACGCCTCGCAAGCGCTCTACCACGTGGCCATCGGGCTTTCCGAGCGCGCGCGCGCGGACGTCAAGCGCGCCATGCAGCGAGCGGAGCGGGCGCTGGAGTCGCTCAACCGCGAGAGCCGCTCGGCGCGCCACCTGCTCGACGCCTGCCTGTTCGTGGTCCGCGCGCACCTGCAGAGCAAGCAGCGGGACCAGGCCGTGCAACAGGCGCTCGAGTGCCGGCGCATGTCGCCGGACATCACCCCGCGCATCGACGTGCATCCCCCCGAGGTCATCGGTCTGCTGGCCGAGGCCGACGCCGAGCTGCTCGCCCGCCAGGGCGGCTCGCTGCGCGTGGAAAGCCTCCCGCCGGGCTGTGCGGTCTACGTCAACGGCCGCAACCTCGGCACCACGCCCAAGGAGCTCGCCCGGCTCAGCCCCGGAGAGTACAGGATTCAAGTCGAGTGCGTGGACGGCGAGTTCGGCCGCGTACACCGGGTGACCGTGGGATCGGAGCGGGTGGTCATGCGCATCGACACGCGCTTCGAGGCCACCGTCCAGACCACGGCCGGTCTTTCCCTGCGCTATTCATCCTCGACACAGGCCCGCGAGCACGCCCGTTACGACGCCGCGGAGGCGGCCCGGGTGGTCGGCGTCTCGCACGCGCTGGTGCTCTGGAGCGAACCGGGCCCCGGCGCTTCCGGTTCTTCCCTGCTGCATTCCGAGTTGCTGCGCGCATCGGACGGAGCGCTGCTCGGCGGCGCGCGCCTGGCGGTCGACCGGCAGGGCCGGCCGGTACGGGCGGACTACCAGCGCGCTGCCGGGGAGATAGCGGCGGGCCGATTTACCGATCTGACCGGCGAGACGCCGGTGGCGTTCGTGCCCTACCGTGCGGAGGGATCGCGTGCGAGGGGAGGGGCCGCAACAGCCGAGCGCACGGGTAGCGACTCTCCGAGACGCGATCCCGACCTGCCGGACCCGGCTCTGATCGAGGCCGAGCGGGACACGGGCGAGCCCGCGACCGCGATGCTCGTCACGGGGTGGAGCGTCGGCGGACTGGGCCTGGCCGGATCGGCGGTGGGCTGGGGGCTGTACGCTCACCTTCTGGGGCTGCAGAGCGACTACGCTCGTACCGTGAACCGGGGCGAGGACTACTTCGAAGCGCTGCGGGATATCGATACGGCGGAGCCCGGACCGCGCATCGCGCTCGGTGCCGGCTCGGTCGCGCTCGCCGCCGCCCTTCCGCTCGTCTTGCCGGACGAGCGGGGAGTTCCGCTCTGGGCCTGGCTGACGGGCGGTGCCGGCCTGGCCGTGGCAGCCACCGGCACGGCACTCTCGGTCACCGAGGCGAGCTGCGAGATCGACGGCGGCGCTGGGCGTTGCACCGATCCCATGCTGGCCGCGCACCTGGGCCAGATGCTCTTGCTGCAGTCGCTCCCCTTGCTGAGCGTCCCGGTCACCTATGGCGTGCGGGAGCTGGTTCGCGACCAGAACGGTTCGCTGTCGTTGAGCCTCGGTCCTCGACGCGCGGCCATCGGCTGGAGGGGAGTGCTGTGAGGAAGATGCAAGCGCGTCGTATCCATTTGTTTGTGCTATCCATCGCATTTCTCGTCCCCGTTTCGCCGGCTCAGGCCGTGGAGAGCGCCGTGGTGCTGCCGCCGCAGGGCAGCGCGAGCCTGGCCGACGAGCGGGCACGGCTGGGCCGAGCGCTCGAGCGCTCCCTGAGGGAATCCGGGATACGGGTCATCGCGCGGTCGGACCTGAGGGCCGGGCCGGAAGGCGCCGCCGGCTGCGGGGACTCGACCTGCGCGGACGCCGTCATCGAGGCCAGCGGGGCCGGCTTCGTCGTCTCCTGTTCCCTGTGGGCGAGCGACGGAGGCGACGGACGGGGCGGTGGCGCGCGGGCGGGCGGCGATACGCCGGCGAGCGCCTCGGTCTCCATGGTGCTGGTGGACGGCCGTGGCGCGCTATATCCCGTGCGCGTCGATGCGCCGCCGGGCGACCTAGTCCGGGCGGGGGTAGCGGCTCTAGCCCGCGCCCGCGGGCTGCTGCTCATGGGCCCGGGGCCCTGGCTGGACCTCGGGGGCGAGCCCGAGGGGGCGCGGGTCTACCTCGACGGCAAGCTCGCGGGCACCGTGCCCTACCGCGCTCCGATCAAGCCGGGGCGATACGAGCTGGTGGTCGAGGCCGAGGGCCACACCGCCTGGCGAGAGATTTTGGATATACCGATGAACAAGATGGAGGAAATCGCCGTCGCCGTCCGTCTCCAGCCCGTGGCCGGCGCGGTTGCGTCTTCCGCGACCGCGCAGGCGAGCGGCGCCGACCTGCGGCTCGGGACGGCGTATACCGGGAGCGCCGAACCGATCGCACCACCCGAGCTAGCGGGCGGCGATCACCAAGAGGGGCCGGCGCGGCGCGCTTCGGCCTGGAACCTGATAGCCGGCGCCGGGCTGCTGCTGGCAGGCGGGCTGCTCGCCGTCAGCCCCTTGCGGACGCTGGTGGAGCACGGACAGTGCCAGGGCCCGACGGACGCCGGGGGCCGCTGCGAGCGAGCGCATTTCGGCGCGCAGAGCGCCGCGCTGGCCGCTGGAAGCGCGATCGCGCTGGGCGCGGGCGTGGTAGTCCTCGTTTTCGAGCCCTTCTCGGTCGAGGTGAAAATCGGAAACGGACGCGAGCGCGCCCGCGCGCGTCTCGACACGGAGAGAAAGCCATGAATCGTCCCCAAAAACCTTTCAGGCCAGCTCTACTCTACGGTCTGTGTCTGGCTCTGTCCGGCGCTTGCGTCGAGACCGAGCCAGACGATGGGTACTGCCCTGGCTGTCTCGCCGACGCCGCCCTGGACGGCTCGGTGCCCGACGGCGCCTCCGGCGGCACGGGCGGCGGGGCGGAGGGCGGCTCGACCGGCCAGGGCGGCGGTGATGGCGGGCCGGACCCGGACGCGGCCGAGGCGGGCGGCGGCGGCTCGAGCGGTGACGGCGGAGAGGCCGGCGCGGCGGCGACCGACGGCGGGGGCGAGGGCGGAGAGGCGGGCGGTGACGGGACCTGCGATGACAACGACGACTGCCAGGACCCGGAGGCGGCGCGCTGCGATACCGCAAGCGGTGTCTGCTCGACCTGCGGCCGGGACCGGCACTGCGCGCACCTGACCGCCACCCCTGCCTGCGACGCGGACGAGGGCGTGTGCGTGCCCTGCACCCGGCACCAGCACTGCCCGGACGGTGCCTGCGACCCGGACACCCGGCAGTGCATCGCCTGCCTGCTCGAAGATGCGACCAGCATAGGCTGCCAGCCGCCCGAGCCCGTCTGCCTGCCCGGCGCCTCGGCCCCGGAAAACGCCTGCGTGCAGTGCACCGGCCCGGAGCATTGCGGCGGCGAGCAGCCCATCTGCCAGGACAACGCCTGCCGGGCCTGCGGGGGTCACGCCGAGTGCGACTTTGCCGCCGGCGTCTGCCAGGTCGAGACCGGCCGCTGCCTGGCGAGCAGCGAGATCGTCTACGTCGACAATGCCCCGGGCAGCAACTGCAGCGACGGCGGCGGGAGCGGCACGACCGCCACCCCGTTTTGCACCTTGCAGAACGCGGTCGACGCGGTTGCCCCCGGCCGCAGCACCTTGCTGGTCAGCGCGGGGACTTATGGGCTCATTGATGTCGAGGACAAAACGAACCTCTGGATCCTGGGCAGGGAGGACGGGGTCGAGGTGAAAGCCAGCTATACCGACGCTCCTTCCGTCAAGTTGAAGGGGCTGTCCGAGCTGGTGCTAGAAAGACTCGACATCATTTCGGAAGGAGGAACCGGCGCCGGAATCGAATGCGCCGGAGAGACCGACGTGCACCCCACCCTGACCGTACGCAACAGCGAGATCACCGGCAACGCCGGAGGCGGCGTGGTTGCCAGCAGCTGCACGGTCAACCTGGACCGCAACACCCTGACCGGCAACGCCGGCGGCGGGCTCTCGCTCGGCACCTGCGCGTTCACGGTGACCAACAACCTGGTGGTTGAGAACGGTACCGACTCCAGCGATTACGGCGGGATCTACATCGCTTCTCCGGACGCCACCGCTGTCATTTCCTTCAACACCGTAGCGAAGAACAACTCCAGCGGCGCCAAGTCGGGCGTCATCTGCACCGTGGGCAACTGCGGCGCCGTGTCCGTGAACAGCAGCATCTTGTCCGGCAACTATGATGGCGATATCTCGGACAACCTTGCCCCCGAGCACTGCTTGATCGGAGACGGCGTGTACACCGGCGGCTCCGACAACCTGACCGGTGATCCGGGGTTCGAGGGTGACTCGGATTATCACCTGAGCGTCGAGCCCGCCTCCCCCTGCATCGACGCGGCCGACCCGAGCTCCACGGTGTTTCACGACATCGAGGGCGACACCAGGCCGCAGGGCGAGAGCTTCGACATCGGCGCCTACGAGGACGGGTGAGGGGGTGCGAGGGTGGGAGAGATTTCTCGCTACGCTTCGAGATGACAGAGGGGGCGCTCGAAATGACATGGGTGCGGATCTCTTGAAGGGAGTTGAAAGTCCGGCAAATTCAACAACTTAGACTCGTCGAGGGTAGAAGAAAGGGCCTTCCAGGTGTAGCTTTCGAGTTGCGAAACAACGAAAGGAGCACCGGAGGGCCCATGCAAGCGTACACCAAAGCGGAGCGAAGGGGAGACTTCTCGAAATCGACGAAGATTTTTGGCTCTGTCCGGATATCTCACCTCAAAATATAGGATAACTGATACGAAGC
>CAYVFC010000202.1:0-10784 GCA_964450715.1 uncultured Sandaracinaceae bacterium
AAAGTCGGCGAGAAGATCGGCGAAAAATGTGACTAATGGTGAGGCCTTGCGCCCGTCCGGGAAGGGGCAGCCCTCTCCTTACGCTCAATCCGCTAGCCTGGAAGCCGCCTCCAGCCCCAGCTCCCGGGAGCGTTCGGTGGCCTTGCGGACCGCGTCGCCCACCGCCTTGCGAAGCCCGCCGGCCTCCAGCGCCTGAAGCCCCGCGATGGTAGTTCCGCCCGGGCTGGCCACCGCGTCCTTGAGGCGCGCCGTGTGTTCGCCAGTCTCCATCACCATCCTGGCGCTGCCCAGCACGGTCTGCGCCGCGAGCCGCTGAGCGCTCTGGCGGGTCAGCCCCATCTCTACGCCCGCGTCGGCCAGCGCCTCGATGAAGACGAAGACGTAAGCGGGTCCCGAGGCGCTGAGCCCGGTGATGGCGTCGAGCAGCGATTCCTTGACGACGGCTACCTCTCCCACTGCCTCGAACACCCGTCGCGCCGCCTCCAGGTCCGCGTCCGTCGCGTTGCTCCCCGCGGCCAGCCCGGTGGCTCCCGCCTGTACCAGCGCGGGCGTGTTGGGCATGGCCCGGATGACGCGGCTCCCCGAGGGGAGGCTGCTCTCGATCACGGAGAGGGGAACGCCGGCCGCGATGGACAGCACCAGCTGGTCCGGCCGGACGCTGTCGGCGATCTCGGGCAGCAGCGTCGGGAAGACCTGCGGCTTGGTGCTCAGCACTACCAGCCCGGCCGACTGCAGCGCGCGACGGTTGTCCGATTCGGTCTTGATGCCGAAATCCTTGCGCAGCTCGGCCAGGCGCTCCTTGCGGATGTCGCTGGCGATGATCTGGTCCGGGCGATTCCGTCCGGCGTCCAGCAGGCCCTTGATCAGCGCGCCCGCCATATTTCCGGCGCCGAGAAAGGCGACGGTGCCCGGGGTGTTATTCCTCTTGGTGGCCATGATCGTCAGCGAGCGTACGACCTGACCTGTGCCCCCGCAATACCTCCCGGTCGGTGGTTCGACCAGAGAGGGTTGACGGATCGGCGCGGTCGTCTAAAAACTCGCGGTCATGGCGAAACAGAACGAATTCACCTCCAGACGCGGGCGCTTTCTGAAGCGTATGGGAACCGGGGTCGCGCTGGTTCCGGCTGCTCCGGTGGCGGTGCGCAACAACGATGTTACCTATGACTACCGCCAGAGCAGCGATTTCTACTACCTGACCGGTTTCGGCGAGCCGGAGAGCATGCTGCTTTTGAGCTCTGCGCACCCTCGCCACCGCTTCGTGCTCTTCGTGCGGCCGCGCGACCGGGAACGGGAGCTGTGGGATGGTCCGCGGGCGGGATGCGAGGGCGCGGCCCGGATGCTGGGGGCGGACGCGGTATACCCGGTGGGCGAGCTCGAACAGCGCCTGCCCGAGTACCTGGCCGACGCCGGCCGCCTTTTCTACCGGGTCGGCGTCGATCGCGAGCTGGACGATGTCGTGTTTCGAGCGGTGGACCGCTTGCGGGGAAGGATACGCGAGGGCGTGAGCGCGCCGCGCCTGATCGTCGATCCGGGGCTGGTCCTGCACGAGCTTCGCCTGCGCAAGTCCGCCTACGAGATAGAAAAGATACAGAAGGCCGCGGACATCACCCGGCAGGCGTTTGCGGACGCCATGCGAACGGCGCGGCCCGGGATGTACGAGTACCAGGTAGAAGCGGAGCTACTGCGCGCTTTCCGCGCCGCGGACGCCGAGCCGGCCTACGGATGCGTAGTGGCCTCCGGACCCAATGCCACCATCCTTCACTACCGCGAAAACCGCAGGCGGATGGGGCGAGGCGAGTTGCTGCTGATCGATGCTGGCGCCGAGCGCGACTGCTACGCCAGCGACGTCACCCGCACCTTCCCGGTCGGGGGTCTCTTTACCCGGGAGCAGCGCGCCCTGTACGAGGTGGTTCTCGCCGCCCAGCAGGCCGCCATCGAGAAGGCTGGTGCGGGCGTTACTCTGCAGGACATTCACGAAACCGCGGTCAAGCAGCTGACCCGCGGCTTGATCAAGCTCGGGCTCCTCAAGGGCAAGGTGGACAACGCGGTGCGAAGCGGCGCCTACCGGCAGTTCTACATGCACCGCACCTCGCACTTTCTGGGAATGGACGTGCACGACGTGGGAGACTACTACCTGGAGCGAAAGCCCCGGCCGTTGCGGCAAGGAATGGTGTTCACCGTGGAGCCCGGTATCTACGTGGCGCGCAACGCCGCCGTCGACGCCAGGTGGCGCGGTATCGGAATTCGCATCGAGGACGATCTACTCGTCACCGCCGGCGGTTGCCGAAACTTGACGGCGGATATCCCCAAGCAGGCTGACGAGATCGAGCGAGTGTTGCGCGATAAACCCCGGTCGCGGCACTAATCGGACAGGCGCTTGGCCCTGAGCACGGCCGCCTTTCGCACGTGACGGCTCAGGTCGGATTTTGCAATGTCGGCCAGGACGTTGCGGTCGTTCAACCTGTCGACCGCTGTCTTGCGCACCCAGACCTTGGAATCGTTTCTGGCCACTTGGGCAAGGGTGTCGCCGTCGTTCAGCTTGGCCACCGCGGCTTCGCGGACGTCCTCGTCGGTATCGTTCGTCGCGATCTCGGCCAGCAACTTCTGGTCTTCCAGCCTGCCGACCGCGGCTTCGCGCACCGAGAGCGAGGTGTCGGTCTTGGCGATATCGGCCAGCATGGCCTGGTCCTCGAGCTTCTTGACCGCGGTTTCGCGGATGAGCCAGTCCGGGGCCGTCCGCGCCGTTTCGCCGAGCAGCTTCTGGTCGGTCAGCCGGTTGACCGCTGCCTTTCTCACATGCTCGTTCACGTCCGACTTGGCCACATCGGCCAGCAGTCCCTGGTCCCGGGTAATGGTGATGGCAGCCTCTCGCACGTCCTTATCCGTGTCGTTCCGAGCGACGACCGCGAGCAGAGACTCGTCTTCGAGCCTCTTCACCGCGGAGAAACGCACCCGCCAGTCCGTAGCCGTCTTGACCAAGTCGGCGATCAGATTCGGATCTTTCACCTTGTCGGCTGCCGCCAGGCGTACCTGCCAGTCCTCGTCCTCCTTGGCGATGCTCGCGAGCACCGGTTCCTCGGTCACCTCTTTCACGGCCTGTAGCCGGACGGACTTCTCGGAGTGGCGGTATTTCGGTTTGAAGGTGTCTAGAAATGTCATGGCCTCCCTCCCCGTCGTTTCAAAGTATAGTTGCTCGCTCGGTAGCGCTCCCGGCAGCCCCGGGAACCGGGCGTTCCTTTTCAAAAGGCGTGTGGCCTTACGCGATACACGGGGGGCCTGTCAAACCGACCTCGAACCCCGCGGACGGGGCCACCGGCCGATCGCCTTTTTGACCCGCCGACCGCACCGTTGCGGTCGACCGCGCGGCAGTAGAGCCAGCGCGGTCGACCCCGGATGTATCTCGGTTTCTAGTCCTCGTACTTGAAGGATACCTTTACCTTCGCCCGGTAGGCCTTGACCTTGCCGTTATCGATCTGCATGTCGAGCTCGACGATTTCCGCGATGCGCAGGTCGCGGAGTGTCTTCGAGGCCCTGGTCACAGCCGCCATCGCTGCTTTTTCCCACGACTCGGTGCTCGTTCCGACAACCTCAATAATCTTGTAAACGCTGTCAGCCATCCTCATCCTCCGTCTGGGTAAAGGTAGTTTCGAAGTTCGAACCGGAGAATTTACGGGTTAAAGGCGAATTCGGTCAAGGGGTTACCGGGACAGTAGCAAAAAACCCTGAAAACGAATCGGCGCGCGTTGCCGCGGGCGGCGCGAAAGCCCCCTATCGGGCGATACCGTCGTCGTTGACCGGCGGCCCGGTTCAAGAAGTGGTTTCAAAATCCCGCCCGAAATACGACGGGAGGGGTTTTGAAACCACTTCTAGGCGTCTGCACCCGGTCGATTGCTCTCTGCTGGCTTCCGTACATTCGACAACGGGTATCGATGGGGATACGCGGACTATTGCCCAATTTTTAGGCGAAAGCGGTGCTCCCTTTTCGAAGATTGACAGATTCTCGGCCCGGAACTAGATACGACTGTTCGATCCAGTGTGGCCACCGCTCGAAGGTGCGGTAGTCGCATCCCACTGCGTCCCCGGTTCCGGGACAAGCGAGGTCGGTTCAGATGGTTCCGGTCTATACGCCCCTGTTACTGATAATTCTGGTAGCCACGGCACTGGTCGGGGCCTTTTTCCTGCTCTCCGAGTTGCTCGGCACCAAGAACATGACGCCGGAGAAGGCCGAGCCCTACGAGTGCGGCATGCCCACCAAGGGAGCCAGGCACTTGCAGGTTAGCGTTCGCTTCTTCTTGGTCGCCATCATGTTCGCCGTGTTCGATATCGAAGCGGTGTTTCTCTATCCCTGGGCGGCCATGTTTCGCGAGCTGGGCTGGTTCGGCCTGATGGAGATGCTGATCTTCATGCTCGTGCTGGGCGTAACCCTGGTCTACGCGTTGAAAAAGGGAGCCTTCGAATGGGAGAGGTGAATCCTGGCGGCGGCGAGCTCGAGGGAGGGCTGGCCGACAAGCTGAACACGGTGCTGAGCTGGGCGCGCAAGTGGTCGCTCTGGCAGTACCCCTTCGTAACCGCCTGTTGCGGCATGGAGTTCATGAGCCTTTTCGGGCCCCGCTACGACCTGGCCCGCTATGGAGCCGAGGCCTACTTCGGCACCCCGCGACCGGCCGATCTGCTCTGGATAGTGGGGACCATCTCGCAGCGGCAGGCGCCGGTGCTCAAGCGCATCTATGAGCAAATGCCCGAACCCAAGTGGGTGATCTCCATCGGAACCTGCGCCTGTACCGGGGGCTTCTATGACAACTACGCCACGCTGCCCGGCGCGGACAAGATCATCCCGGTCGATGTCTACGTGCCGGGCTGCCCGCCCCGTCCCGAGGCCATCGTGGACGGTTTCCTGCTGTTGCAGGAGAAGATCATGAACAACAACCGGATCCCGGCCACCGTGCCGCCCCGCGAGTTGCCGGCTCTTTGTCAGAGCCGCGGACGCGCGGACTGACCGAGGAGCTCAGCGATGGGTAACGTACTGGATCGCCTGAAGGCCGAGCTCGGTGACGCGCTACTGGAGAGCAGCGATTTTCGCGGCGACCTGGAGGCCACGGTGCAGCCCGACAAATGGCTGGCCGCGGCCGAGTTGCTGAAAAAGGACGCGGAGACGGCGATGGATCTGTTCACCGACCTGACGGCGGTGGACTGGCCCGAGCGGCAGCCGGAGCTACCGCGCTTCGACGTGGTGTTGACCGTGCGCTCGCTCGAGAAGAACCACAGCGTGCGCATCAAGACGCGGGTGAAGGAAGGCGAGCAGCTGGACTCGGTGGTCGGAGTCTGGCCGGGTGCGAGCTGGGCCGAGCGCGAGGTCTTCGATATGTTCGGCATCAGCTTCCGCAACCACCCGGACCTGCGCCGGGTGCTGCTCTACGACGAGTTCGAGGGACACCCCCTGCGCAAGGACTACTCCATTCACCAGACCCAGCCCCTGCTCCCCTATCGCCAGGTGGAGGGCATCGAGAAGATACTGCCCTTTGGCGAGGAGGAGGGTAAACCATGGAACCGGGTGGACTGGAGCGAGCGACTGACCGGCGGGGACTACTCGGTATCGCCCGCGCTCTGCGAGCAGCAGGGGCGGTGCGCGCCGGAAGGCGAGGGCGAGGGCGAAGCGGGACCGGCCGCGGGCGAGGAATAGGTCATGGAGATCATCGACGAACTCGAACGGACCGAGCTGGATCTACCGGTAGAGCCGATGTTCATCAACGTCGGCCCCTCGCATCCGTGTACGCACGGAACCATTCATATGGAGGTCTACCTCGACGGCGAGACCATCAAGCAGATAGACATCCGTCCCGGTTACCTGCACCGCGGATTCGAGAAGTCCTGCGAGCGCGGCACCTGGCAGCAGGCCTTTCCCTATGTCGACCGGCTCAATTACTGCTCGCCCATGATCAACAACGTGGGCTACGCCCTGGCCGTGGAAAAGCTGCTGGGCGTCGAGGTCCCGGAGCGCTGCCAGGTCTACCGGGTCGTGCTCTCTGAGCTCAACCGGATCGTTGACCATTTGGTCTGCAACGCGGCGGTGGCCATGGAGCAGGGAGCTTTGACCCCTTTCTGGTGGCTATTGAAGGGGCGGGAGCTGATCTGGGACATCCTGGAGCAGGAGACCGGCGCGCGTGTGATGCACAGCTTCGCCCGCATCGGCGGTATGGCCAAGCCGCCCACGCCCGAGCTCAAGCAGAGCGTGCGCGACGTTTTGCCCGCCCTCCAGAAGATCGTGGCCGACACGGAAAAACTCCTGGTGCGCAACCGCATCTTCATCGAGCGCAACCAGAACGTGGGGGTGCTCACCCGTGAGCAGGCTCTGGGTTACGGGGTAACCGGTCCGGTGCTGCGCTCAACCGGCGTGGACTACGACGTCAGAAAGGCCGCCCCTTATAGCGGGTACGAGACCTACGACTTCGAGATACCGGTGGGCCACGACGGCGACAACATGGACCGCTTTCTGGTGCGGATGGAGGAGATCCGGCAGTCGGTGCGTATCGTCGAGCAGGGGCTGGAGCGCCTCGCCGACGACGGCCCGGTGAGCATCGACGATCCCCGCGTGGTGCTTCCCCCCAAAGAGGAGGTCTACAGCACCATCGAGGGCACCATCGCCCACTTCAAGCTCATCATGGAGGGGCTCAAGCCGCCGCCGGGCGCGGTCTACCAGGCCGTGGAGGGCGGTAACGGTGAGCTCGGTTTCTACATCGTATCGGACGGGAGCGGCACGCCCTACCGCGTTCGCTGCCGGCCGCCCTGCTTTTTCAACCTCAAGGCCGCGGAGGAGATGCTACGCGGTCAGATGGTCGCGGATATCATCGCCACCTTTGGCTCGATCAACATGATCGGCGGCGAGTGCGACAGGTAAGGGAGCTGCGCATGCCCACCTTCAAGCTGGACGGCAAGGAGATCCCCTTCGAGAAGGGCGACACCATCATCGTGGCGGCGGCGCGCGCCGGCATCGAGATCCCGCACTACTGCTGGCACGAGGGGCTCTCCATCGCCGCCAACTGCCGCATGTGCCTGGTCGAGATCAAGACCGACCGCCCCCCCATGATGCTGCCCATCCTGCGCTGGGACGAGAAGACCGGGCGCTACGAGCCCACCACCAAGCCCAAGCTGCTGCCCGCCTGCCAGACCCCGCCGGCGGAGAACATGGAGGTCTTCCTGGACAGCGACGAGGTGCGCCAGGCGCAGGCGGCGGTACAGGAGTTCATGCTGGCCAACCACCCGGTCGACTGTCCCATCTGCGACCAGGCGGGCGAGTGCAAGCTGCAGGACTACTACGAGAAGCACCTGGGCAAGCTCAAGCGCAAGCGGGGCGAGATCACCCACAAGCCCAAGGCGCAGCGTTTCGGGCCGACCATCATCTACGACGCGGAGCGCTGCATCAACTGTACGCGCTGCGTCCGCTTCTGCGACGAGATCGCGGGCGACCACGTGCTGGACGAGCGGGAGCGCGGCGGCTTTACCGAGATCGTGCTCAGCCCGGGGCGGCAGCTCGATCACCGCTACACGCTGATGACTGCGCACAACTGCCCGGTAGGGGCGCTCACCCCGATACACAACCGTTTCCAGTGCCGCGCCTGGATGCTACGCACCGCCATCAGCATCTGCCCGGGCTGCGCCACCGGTTGCAACTGCTTCATCGACTTCGATCCGCGTTCGGGCCGGGTCTTCCGCCTGAGGCCGCGCAAGAATATGGCCGTCAACAAGTTCTGGATGTGCGACGACGGCATGATGAGCTATCGCGGGATCGGGGCCGACCGCCTCAAGATGGGCATCGTGCGCAACGGCAAGAGCGAGGAGTCGACCGCGAGCGAGGTGGTGAAGACGACGGCAAGCGCGCTCGGCAAGGTAAACGGCGCCGAGGTGGCCGTGCTGCTCAGCGCTGCCTCGCCCAGCGAGGACAACCTGGCACTGGTCAAGCTGGCGGCCGAGCTGGGAAGCGAAAACCTGTATCTGGCGGCTCGCCCGGACTGGGAGAGCGACGAAATCCTGCGCAACGCGGACAATAATCCCAACCGCGCCGGAGCGCTGGCCGCGGCCGGCAAGCAGCCCGGAAGCGTAGAGCAGTTATTGCAGGATGTGTCGGACGGCAAGCTGAGCGCGCTGGTGGCGCTGGGCGGGGCCGAGGCCGCGGACGCCGACCTGTCGGGGTTGAAGAAGCTCTCGACCATCGTCTGTCTGGCCAGCAACAAGGGATTGTTGAGCGAGGTCGCCAACCTGGTCATCCCGGTGGCTTGCCACGCGGAGATGGACGGGACCTTTGTCAACGCCAAGGGGGTGGCGCAGCGGTTCACCCGAGCCACACAGCCGCCCGAAGGGGTCAAGCCCGCCTGGCAGACGCTGGTCGATCTGGCCGCGGCCATGGGTAAATCACTCGGCTTCACCGAGCTTCAGGATGTTCGCAAGGCCCTGCCCGCCGCGGCGGCCGCAGAAGGGAGCCAGGCCTGATGACCGCCTTCGTCCTGATATCAGCCCTCGTCAAGATCGTTGTCGTGCTGCTTTTAGTGCTGACCTCCATGCTCTTCCTGCTCTGGGGCGAGCGACGCCTGAGCGCGATGATACAGAACCGCATGGGGCCCATGCGCGCGCACATCCCGCTAGGGGACGCGAAGATAGCGCTCAAGGGATTGTTGCAACCCCTGTTCGATATGATGAAGTCGGTTTTCAAGGAGGACTTCGTTCCGCCGCGGGCCGACAAGTTGCTGCACTCGCTGGCGCCCGTCATCGCGGTGGTTCCGGTCATCGTATCCTTCGCCATTGTTCCCTGGGGCGGTACGCTTTACCTGGACTATCTCTGGGAACCGTTGCCGGCCAACGCGACGGGAGCTGTCATACCGCTCCAGATCGCCTCTTTGAACGTCGGTTTCCTGCTCATCTTGGCCATGGGCGGTACCGGCGTGGTGGGCTCGGCCATCGCCGGTTACGGAAGCGACAACAAGTACTCGCTGCTGGGAGGCCTGAGGGCCGCCAGCCAGATGGTCAGCTACGAGGTGGTGCTGGGCCTGTCGCTGGTGGGCTGTTTCGTGGTCTACGACTCGCTGCTCATGGAAGAGATGGTGCAGTGGCAGATCGATAACGTCTGGGGCTTCATGGTGCAGCCGTTGGCGCTGGTGCTCTTTTTTACCTGCTCCATCGCCGAAATGAAGCGCATCCCCTTTGACGCACCCGAGGCCGAGCCCGAGCTGGTGGGCGGATTCGTCCTCGAGTACTCCAGCCTGAAGTTCCTGCTGTTCAAGATGGGCGAGTATTTCGAGTTCGTTCTCGCCTCGGTCATCATCGTGGTGCTCTTCTTCGGCGGCTACCACCTGCCGGGGATCACCGCTTACGGGATCGAGATCGGCAAGCTCGAGGTCGGTTTGCCGCACGTGCTGGTCCTGTTGATCAACGTGGCCGTGTTCGTGGTCAAGGTGGCTGTAGTAGCCTGGGCGCAGTTCTTCATCCGCTGGACCTTGTTGCGTTTTCGCTATGACCAGATCATGAAGCTCTGCTGGCGCTACATGTTGCCGCTGGCGCTTCTGAACATTTTCGTTACCGGCGTGGTCGTTCTTGCGTGGCCGTTCTAGCCGGTCGAGAGGGTCAAGGATTATGGCAAAGCTGGTCGACAAGCCGAAGATGAACGCGAGCGAGCTCTCCTATGTACCCGAGATTGTCAAGGGTCTGAGCTTGACCATGTCGCGCTGGTTCAAGAACACCTTTCTGCCGCGCGAGCAGGAGGAGCTGCTCGGGGTCAAGCGGCAGGAAGAGGTCGGCGTCGAGGAGCGAGCCAAGCGCGCGCTGAAGAACGCGGTGCTCCCAGATGTGAAGACGGAGATGTTCGCTGTCGACTACCCGGACGAACGGCTCGTCTACAAGCAGCGCTACCGGGGCGTGCACCGGCTCACCGAGCGCGCCGACGGCTCGCCGCGCTGCGTGGCCTGCATGTGCTGCAGCACCGTCTGCCCGGCGCAGTGCATCCACATCGAGGCGGGGGAGTACGGCCCTGCGGACAAGCGCGCCGGGTACGAGCGCTACCCCGAGGTCTTCATCATCGACGAGTCGCGCTGCATCTTCTGCGGCTTCTGTGTGGAAGCCTGCCCGCTGGATGCCATCCGCATGGATACCGGCATGCACATGCCGGGATCGACCCGGAGGGCGGACTTTATCTACGACAAGGCCACGCTGCTATCCATCCCCGGAACCGACGGCACCCGCAAGACGGCCAACCCCCGCCAGGATCCGGGCGACCCGGGGTACCCCGGCATCGATAGGGAAAAAGGTCACTAGCCACCGCGTCGTTTCACCGCACTTCGTTCGAGATGCCACGAGCGTAGGGGAGGGGCTTGCCCTGAAGATTCTACACATCTTCAGGGGTACTCGGTGAACTACGCAGGGCGACCGGATCAAGAACGAGCCCGCACACGAACACGGCACCCGTCCGTCCGAGGCAAAGGGTAAGGTGCCGGCATTTACGTAGCGCTCCATGTCCATCAGCGTTACTTCGACTCGGTTATCAACCGCCGTCACCCTGTTGTCGCCTCTGATCGACGAAGAAACTCCGCCGTGGGCCGCCCCAGTCACGAGTTTCTGCGCCTCTCGCGCAAGAACTCGGCCATGAGCCGCCCCAGTCACGAGTTTCTGCGCCTCTCGCGCAAGAACTCGGCCGTGGGCCGCCCCAGTCACGAGTTTCTGCGCCTTTCGCGCAAGAACTCGGCCGTGAGCCGCCCCAGTCACGAGTTTCTGCGCCTCTCGCGCAAGAACTCGGCCGTGGG
>CAYVFC010000202.1:10884-11215 GCA_964450715.1 uncultured Sandaracinaceae bacterium
CCGCCCCAGTCACGAGTTTCTGCGCCTCTCGCGCAAGAACTCGGCCGTGAGCCGCCCCAGTCGCGAGTTTCTGCGCCTCTCGCGCAAGAACTCGGCCGTGGGCCGCCCCAGTATGGAAAGCGATGAGCGCAAGGTTGACGAAGCGGCCGCGCAGTTGGGCGGGTATTCGGACCCCCCCCGACCGCGAGATGCATTTTTCGGTTCGGCGGGCGATCCACGCGTTCGCAGCGCCGATTTTCGATTCGACGGAGCCCACCGCGTAGGGGAGGGGCTCGCCCTAAGGAGGCACCGCAAAATAAACGATCCGGTTGCGGCCGCGTGGGCGGGCGCA
>CAYVFC010000203.1:0-11200 GCA_964450715.1 uncultured Sandaracinaceae bacterium
ACCGCCCCGGCTACTCAAGGAGCAACGCAGCAGCCGGGGCCGTCGCGCTCCGAAAGATGGATGAGTTATTTTGTCACGGACCCTTACGGCTTATCGCGGCTGCTTGCCCCCGCTGGTGCTGGCGGCCCAGCTCAGCAGGCCCGGGGGCACCGACTTGCGCTCGCCGCTCCTGGCTAGGAAGCTCTCGTAAAGCTCTTCTCCCTCCCGGTCGTTCAGGAAGCGCAGCCCCAGATCCGGCCGGGAGCCGCGCGACCGCGAACGGTGCCAGATCACTTCGACGGGCGCGAGCAGTACCTGGTTATCGGCGCGCTTGAAGGAGAGAAGAAAGCGGGTGCCCTCGATCGGCTGGACCGCCGAGGCCACGCAGAGACCGCCCGGGCTGATGTTCCGGGTCTGTACCAGGACGGTCAGCCCCTCCCTCTCGCACCATAGCCGCTGCTGGATCTCGACCCGCGGGAACCGGCGCCTGTCTCTTTCTGCGGTTCGAGTCTTTCCCCCGTGTCCTGTCGGTGTCTTATCGGACACAGCAGATCGATTACTGCACAGACAGGGTATTTTTTCAAGAAACGACGAGAAATTTGCCGTATAATCTCTCGATTACAGCATTTTTGAAAACCGGTCGATGGCGAACCGATTCCTCCGCCGGGAAAGCGGTAGCGGTCAAGCTGCGGCGCTATCCCGCCTTACGAACAGGACCTGGAAGCCCTCGCCGCGCAGCTCGACCGTGCAGCCGCCCGGCAGCTCGCCGGAGAGAATGCTGGAGGCGAGCGGCGCTTCGACCAGCCTTCCCACCGTGCGTTGCATCGGGCGGGCGCCGAGAAAGGGATCGTATCCGCCGGCATTGACCAGGGTGTCGATGGCGGAAGGGTGTACGACCAGCTCGATGCCATGCTGCTCGCGCACCACCCCCGCGGTGCGGTCGACAAAGCGGCGTGCGATCGCGGCCACTTCCTTCTCGCCCAGCGGGAAGAAGTAGAGCGGTTCGTCGATGCGGTTCCACAGCTCAGGGGGAAGAGCGGCGCGGGCGCAGTCCAGTGCCTGCTCGCGCAGCTCGGCGCGATGGTCGTCTGCCCTCTGCTCGGCGCCGAAACCGATGCGCGGGCGCGTCTCCTTTCGGTGCGCTCCCAGGTTGGAGGTCATGGCGATGACGGTATTGGTGAAATCCACCGTGCGGCCACGTGCGTCGCTGAGCCTTCCCTCATCGAGCAGGGGCAGCAGCGCCAGCAGTACCTCGGGGTGGGCCTTGTCGATCTCGTCGAGCAGGATGAGCTGGTAGGGGCGGGTACGAACCGCCTCGGTCAACTGGCCGCCCTCCTCGTGTCCCACGTAGCCGGGAGGGGCGCCCAGCAGCCGCGCTACGCTGTGCGCCTCGCTGAGCTCGCTCATATCGAAGCGGGTGATCTCGCCCTGGGGAAAGAGAAGCTCGTTGATGGCCTTGGCCATCTCGGTCTTGCCCACTCCGGTCGGTCCGAGAAAGAGGAAGGTGCCCAGCGGGCGAATTCCGCGGAAACCGGCCGCGCTTTTGCGCAGCGCGGGCGCGATGCTGGCGATCGCTTCGGGCTGGCCGATCACCCGTTCCTGCAGGTGGCGCTCCAGCGCCAGCAGGCGATCGGAGTCGCGCATCAGCAGCCGCTCGACCGGCACCCGGGTCTTCTCGGAGACCACTTCGGCCACGGAGGCGGCGGTGACGACGTTGTCGCCCTTGCGCCGGGTGCGGGCCGCCGCCTGGTCGATGAGCCCGATGGCCTTGTCTGGCAGCTGTTGCTCGGCCAGGTAGCGGATAGACATCTGCACCGCTGCCTCCAGCGCCGCCGGTTCGTAGGCCACGCCGTGGTGCTTCTCATAGTGGGGGGCCAGCCCGCGCAGGATCTCCAGCGCTTGCTCGGCGTCGGGCGGCTGGATATCGACGCGAGTGAAACGGCGGGCCAGCGCGGCGTCGCGTTCGAACAGCCGGCGGTACTCGCTGTCGGTGGTGGCGCCGATGCAGGGCAGATCGCCGCGCGCCAGAAAGGCCTTGAGCTCGTTGGCTGCCCCCTCGCCGTTGTCCGGAAGACCGACCAGCGCGTGGATCTCGTCGATGAAGAGCAGCACCATTCCCCCGGCCGATGAGACCTCGGCGTGAAGCGTGTGCAGCTTTTCGGAGAGCGCACCCCTGACACCGGTGCCCGATACCAGGCGGCCCACCGATACCTCCACGATCGCGCGGTTGCAGAGAGGCTCCCGGTCGGGGGCGGAGCGGGCGAGCTTGAGCGCGATGCCCTCCACCACCGCGGTCTTGCCCACGCCGGGTGGCCCCACCAGGATAGGGTTGTTGGAGCGACGCCTGGCCAGAACGTCGAGCACCAGCTCCATCTCCCGGTCGCGGCCGAAGATGGGGTCGATTTCGCCCCTTGCGGCCGCGTCGGTCAGGTTGCGGCCGATGGAGCAGAGGGTGGGATAGCGGGTCGGGCTGAGCGAGCAGCCCGGACCATCGCCGGCGGCCGTGGCGTCGCTCTTTCGATTCTGCTTGGGTCCGGGCACGGCGGTGGGGGCGGGGGGCGTCGAGTCGACGACCGGTTTGTTCTGGATATCCTCTCGCTTCGCGCTCTGCCGCTGCTCGCCTCGCTCGGTCGCTCGCGGCTCGGCCGGTTTCACCCAGCGGTTGCGGCGGACCGGCCGCGAGCGCGGGGGAGGCGAGAGCGGCGTGAGCGGCGGCAGCGGTCTGCGCTGGCGCGCCGCCGCGGCGCCCGGAGCGCGCTCGGCCGGGGGCTGCAGGATGGCCAGGGCCTTTTCGCACACCTGGTTGGCGGCCGTGCCGATCTGCTCGAGACAGCGGTAGCCGGACGAACGGGGCTCGCGTGTGATGGCCAGCAGCAGGTGGATCGCCCTGGGCTCGGGATCGCTCAGCGCCTGGGCCAGCTTGCTGGCGCGCTCCAGCGCCAGCTCGACCGCGCTGGCCGGCTCGTCGTCCGCGGCATCTAGCGAGCGGATCAGCTCCATCTCGCGTACGCCCTGCTGCGCCAGCAGGATCCCGGTCTGCTTGTCCTCCTGCAGCATCGCCAGCAGGACGTGCGCGGTGGACACTCTTTGTCCACGCTTGCGCGCGGCCCGTTTGGCGTTGGCGAGTAGTGCGTTGAGCGATGCCGCCATGTTCTTCCTCCTGTATTTCGATTACCTTCCCACCCGTTCAGATGACAACTTTTCGGCGCATCGCGGAGCCTTCTTAAAAGCGGGACGGTCCTAGTTAACTAGTTAACCGGATCAGGGGAGTTGGTGAGTTAACTAGTTAACTAGGACCGTCCCGCTTTTTAATGCCGCGATTGGCTGGAAGATCGCGATGCGGTTGCCCCGACCGTCGAATTCGCCTAACAACGGTGGCCGGGGCCGGATGCTTCCGGCGGGACGCCGGTGCCCCAGATCTCCCCGACCCGAGTCGATCGTGGACATACAGAGCCTGATACGCGATGCGCGAGCCGGCAAGTTCGGCCCCGCCTACCTGTTCGTGGGCAGCGAGCGCTTCTTTATTGAACGAGCAGTGTTCGAGCTCCGGCGCGCGGTCGTCGGCGAGCAGCCCGACGCCTTCAACGAAGAGGTCTACTTCGGTAAGAGCACCTCGATCGACCGGGTGGTCGAGTCCGCCAGAACTCTTCCCATGTTGGCGCGCAACCGCTTCGTCCTGGTACGCGGCATCGACGCTCTGCGCGACGCGGACCAGGAACGGTTGACGGCTTACCTGGAGGAGCCGGCCTCCTCGTGCTGCTTGGTGCTGACCGCCGAGAAAATCGACGGGCGGACCCGGCTGGCAAAAGTCGCCAAGAAGAGCGGGTTCTGGGTCGATGCCAGTCCGCTCAAGCTGAGGGCGCTGCGCGGCTTTGCCGTGTCCGAGGCGAAGAGCAGGGGACACGAGCTGCGGTCCGACGCTGCCTCCTGGCTGGTCGACGCCATCGGTAACGATCTGAGCGCCATCGACGACGCGCTGGAAAGACTCTCGTTATATGTCGGCCAGGGCAAGCCAATCGGTCTGAAGGCGGTAGAGGCGTGCGTCTCGCGCGTCCGGGTGGACTCGATCTGGGAGCTGGTGGACGCGGTGAGTATGAGGGATAGCAAGGGCTTCTTGAAGGCGGCCGCGTCGCTGCTCTCGCACGGGGAGCCGCCGCTGCGCATCTTGGCCATGATCGCCCGGCAGCTGCGCATGGTGGCCCGTATACGCCACGCCCTGCGGTCGGGCATGTCGCCGGAGCAAGCGGCGTCCGAGGCGGGTGCGCCGCCGTTCAAGGCGCGGGAGCTGGCCGTGGCCGCTAAACGATTCCGCAACACGGATTTGGCAGCCGCCTTCCAGATACTGGCCGAGACCGATGTCGCGCTCAAGAGCAGCCGCCGCCCGCCCGAAACCGTGTTGCAGGGGGCGCTGGTCGAGCTATCGCGCTTCGAAGCGCGCGAGGCAACCGTTCAGGGGGGGTAAGGGTGTATGAAACGACGGCGGCCAATCCATCCCGAAAAACCGGCTTTCGTCCTCGGGCCGCCTCGTCATGTACGTGAGTACACTCCTCGGCGGCCCTGCGGGCGCGCTCGGTTTTTCGGGCGCCTTGGCCGCCGCATGGACCAGGGCCTGAACGCTTACCGCGCGAGGCTTGAGGCTACACCGCCGAGCTTTTCAGCGAGGCTACCTGAGCCGCGAGCCTGGAGACGGTCCGGGAGCCGGTCTTGCGGTGCAGGATGCCCTTGGCCACGGCCTTGTCGATCTGCTTGGTGCACTGCAGCAGGGATTGCTCGGCCTCGGCCGTATCGGCGTTTTCGAGGGCTTCGCGTACGCGCTTGACATAGGTGCGAGCCGCGCTTTTGACGTCGCGGTTTCGCTGGGTGCGCTTGGGGGTCTGCCGGGCTCGCTTTTCTGACGACTTGTGGTTCGCCACTGCGAATTCTCCTGAGAAATCCGAGAAGTCGGACTGGTACCCTTGCCGCCGCCCTCTGTCAAGCCGAACCGGCCCACGGTGGGCACCCCCTCGAGAGGCGAACCGCATACGCTCGCAGCGCCTCTGCAGCGCGTCCGGCTGACGTTTGCTTGCGGATTCTCGGCCGGCAGGCCGATACTCCGGAAATGCAACAGAGCGACGGCACAGGCGAGGGCCGGGCGATCGCCCGGCGGGCATCGGTCGTCGCCTCCGGAACCTTGATTTCCCGGATCCTGGGGGCGGTTCGCGACGCGGTGATCGCCGCCTGCTTCCCGGTTCACGGCACCGACGCGTTTTTCGTCGCCTTCACCATTCCCAACTCGTTGCGGGTCATTTTGGGCGAGGGAGCGGTGGCCAGCGCCTTCATCCCGGTCTTTTCCGAGACCAAGGAGAAGCAGGGGATGGAGCGGGCGCGTGCCTTCTACGGGGCGCTGACCGGCTCCATGCTGCTGGTGCTGGCCCTGGTCGCCCTGGCGGGCGCGCTGCTGGCCGAGCCGCTGGTAACGCTCTACGCCGCCGGTTTTCGCAGCGAGCCGGGGAAGTTCGAGACCACGGTCTACCTGACGCGCCTGCTCTTCCCCTACCTCTTCTTCGTGGGCGCCGCCGCCCTGGGCATGGCCGCGCTCAACGCCCTGCGGCGCTTCTTCGTCCCGGCCTTCGCGCCCGCGCTGCTCAACCTGAGCCTGATCGCCGCGCCCTTCGTCTTCGTGCCGCTGGCGCTGGGCTGGGGGATGCCCGCCCTGGCCGGGCTGGGCATCGGCGTGCTGGTGGGCGGGCTGCTGCAGGCCGCGGTGCAGCTTCCCGCGCTCGGGCGCGCCGGTATGGCGGCCCGACCCCGGCTAGGGTTCGGCGATCCGGGCGTGCGCAAGGTGCTGCGCCTGATGGCGCCGCTCATGCTGGGGGTGGGCGTCTACCAGGTGAACGTCATGCTCACCCGCCTGTTCGCCTCCTACCTGCCTTCGGGATCGCAGAGCTACCTCTATTACGGGCAGCGGCTGGTCGAGATACCGCAGGGCATGTTCGCTCTGGCCATCGCCTCGGCCACCCTTCCCAGCCTAGCCGATCTACGCAACCGGGGGGAGCACGACCAGGCCAAGCAGACCTTTGTATACGGTATCCAGCTTTCCCTTTTCGTGGCTATCCCCTCCTCCATCCTGCTCGCCGTGCTCGCCGAACCGGTGGTGACCGTGCTCTTCGGGCGCGGCGCCTTCGGCGGTTTGCAGGCGGTAGAGACCGCGCGCTCCCTGGTCTGGATGGCGGCCGGGGTGTGGGCTGTCGCCGCCGTGCGCGGGGTGGTGCAGATGTACTTCGCCTACAACGACACCCGGACGCCCGTGCTCTGTAGCGCGCTGAACCTGGCGGTCTTCGCCGGGCTGAGCCTGTTGCTCATGCACCCCATGCGCCACATGGGCATCGCGGCGGCCACCAGCGGAGCGGCGATGGTGCAGC
Source organism: uncultured Sandaracinaceae bacterium (assembly GCA_964450715.1). GTDB lineage: Bacteria > Myxococcota_A > Polyangia > Polyangiales > JAFGIB01 > CAYVFC01. The sequence goes on from CAYVFC010000203.1 coordinate 6,381, forward strand.
TCGGCGCCCTGCTGATCTTGCTCAAGCGCCGCGTCGGCGCCTATCCGGTCTCCCCGCTGGGGCTCTGCGTTCTGCGCTGCGCGCTGGCCGGTAGCCTGGCAGCCGCGGGCGCGCAGGCGCTGTCGGGGCTCGGGCGCTGGGAGCAGGGCGGCAACGATCTGCGCAACATCGCCGTGCTGCTGGGCTGCCTGCTGCTGGCCGCTCTGCTCTACCTGGTGGCGGCGCGTCTGCTACGCGCTCCCGAGCTCGACGACCTGTTACGGCTACTGCGAGGACGGCGCGGGGGGGGAGCGTCATGAAGCTGCTCGACGTCGCTTTTCTCGCCTCGGCGCGGATTCCGGCCGATCTTCCCCCGCCCGCCTTTCCGGAGATCGCTTTTGCCGGGCGCTCCAACGTGGGCAAGTCTACCCTCATCAACAACCTGCTCAACCGGCGCAACCTGGCGCGCGTCAGCCGCACGCCGGGCTGTACGCGCGGGATCAACCTCTTCCGGGTGACCTGGAGCGGGGTGACGGCCGATCTGGCGGACCTGCCGGGCTATGGTTACGCGAAGCGCAGCAAGGCGGAGATGCGCTCCTGGCGGCCTCTGGTGGAGAGCTTCCTCAGCTCGCGGTCCGACCTTCGCGCGGTGGTGGTGCTGGTGGACGTCCGCCGCGGCGTGCAGGAGCAGGAGCGGCAGTTGCTCGAGCTTCTCGCCGCCGTGAAGGTTCCCGCCATCCTGGTGGCGACCAAGCTGGACAAGGTCGCGGGCAGCAAGCGCAAACCGGTACTGGCGGCCCTGCAGAAGAGCGCCGGCACCCGGGTGATCGGTTTCAGCGCGGTGAGCGGCGAGGGACACGAGCAGCTGCTGCGTGCTGTTTGGCGCGCTTTGACTCCACCAGGCGCTTGACCATCCAGGGCACCTTGAGCATCCACTCGTGGATCAGATCGCGCATGAGCGCAGGGATGATGCCCTCGCCGATGTCGGCCATGACCCCGTAGACGAGCACAGTCCTGTGCTTTCCGTGCGGCCGTAGCAGGTAGAATCCCCACCCCGCCTTGACGGCGCATTCCCTTCGCGGATCCACCCGAAAGGCTATTTCCCGGCGATCGGAGTCGGTTTTGATATCGACGTAATAGCAGACGCTCAGCAGATCGTTACCGTGCTCGATGAAGAGGGTTCGTTCCCGTTCCCGGTTCTCGACCAGCCGGACGTCCGAGACCTGCGGCAGGATGCTGCGGTAGTGCTTCATATTGATCAGGGCTTCCCATACCTCTCCGGTCGGCGCCTCGATGAGCTGCCAGCTCGTGCCCCCGATCAACTTCAACGCCTGCAGTCGCTTGTCGGCGCGGCGTACCACCAGCTCGCCCGCCTCCAGCTTGCGCTTCTCGACACGGGTGAAGTCCCGTCGGCAGGTCGTCCCGGCCCGTTTGGCCGCGTTCTTCTGGCCCTGCACAATTTGCGGCGCGGCAGGCCAGAGCACGGCGGCCGCAACAACCAGCCAGGTAACTTGACCCGTACAGGTGCGCATCTCAGCCACGGTCGGCGAGCCGGACAGATCCCGGCTCGCTACCCTAAGTGTACCTCATCTTGGTGCCGATGAGTGGAATCGAACCACTGACCTAGCGCGTATGAAACGCCCGCTCTAACCGTCTGAGCTACATCGGCCCGTAAAGCTCGCGCAGTATAGAAAGCCTTTTCATGCTGTCAATTCGCTGGCGACCGGGGAGTCGGTTGAAGAAGGTGGAATAAGCGAAAAACAAAGAATAAAGTCCATTTCATGAATACTCCCGTCGTCTTTCTGGCGGGGCGGCCCCATCTGCTGCGTCGCTTCTCCTAAAAATGGCGGTGCTATTTCTCGTCGTCGCTCCTTGCATCTGGGGCCGCCGCGCTCCGAAATACTCGGTCCGTATTTACGAAATGGCTTCTAGTTTCCCGGGGTGGTTCGGCCGCTTTACGGCTTTTCGGCTCGGCCATGGATGCTAGGATAGAGTGTTAACTGGCGTCCGGGTAGGGTGCGGCCTGTATCCAGACGGACTGCGGACGAAAAAGGCGGGCACTGGCGACTACTGATAAGTAGGCAATACGATGAAGCGGCGTGCACGAAGGCCGGCGGGCATGAGAACCCGTCCGCGAATCCTTTTCCTCTTGCTGGCGTGGATCGCGTCCGGGTGGCTCGTGTGTGGCTGCTACGGAGGGCCCGGGGTGGAACCGCCCTTCAGCGGGGAAAGCGGCGGCGAGGTGCCGTCCGGTTCGTTGGACGACGGCTTCTCGCCCGCGACCGGCGAGCCCGGCAGCGGGCCGATGTCCGGTGGTGAGGGCGAGGGCGAGACGTCGGCGCCGGACGGCCAGGGCGGAGAGACCTGGTCGGACGGGCGGGAGCAGTCCGCTGCGGACGGGGACGACAATACCGGCGGTTTCGTGCCCGCGTCGGTGGTCGGCGACGCGGGCGTGTCGGCTGACGGGGGAGACGGAGGGGACGGGTTGTCGGACGCGGGGGACGCAGGCGACCCGAGCGAGACCGAATGGGTTCAAGACGAGATGTTTTTCGAATAAAGTACCGCCCCGATCGTCTAACCCTGCCGGAGGTTCCATGAATAGGTATCGGTACAAGGTTCGGGCCGTATTGCCGTCGTTTTTACTGCTACTGCTCCCCCTGGCGCTGGCGGCACAGGACGAGGAGAAAAAGGGGGCGGGGTCGGGCGGCATCCCCACTCACACGGGCAAGGGAAAGGTCACCCAGGCGGTCGATACCCGAACCGGAGCTATCTTCGACATCGGCGGCGGCGTCACCCTGCTCTTTCCCAAGGGGCTTCCGGTGGGTTATTCAAGGGTCATCACCCTGAAGTTCGGCGGCAAGCGCCCCACGCCTTCCCAGATCCACAAGAAGTTCAAGCCCTTCGGCAAGACCCTGCTGCTGGACTCCGCGCTGAACGCCGGGCGAACGCCGCTGGCGCTCGCCATGAGCGCGAAGAAGGCGCCTCGGAAGAGCGGGTACAAGCTGGTCCTGGCGGTCGAGGAAGCCGGGTTCTGCGACGAGAATAATAAGAAATACAAGATCGGTAAGAGCGGCCTGTGTTCCATCTGGAGGACGGTCGACGCGAGATACGACTCGATGGAAAAGCGCTTGGTGGCCGAGCTACGCTCGACCGGCGGCCTGCGCTTGCAGTTCGGCTGGATCCCGGAATCGGAGTAGCCGGAAGCGATCGAGTCGTACTCGAAAGCCCAGGCGGCGGTTTGCGCGGGCTCGGGATCGGCGTAGCCTTGTCCCGCGGTGAACCTGCGGATTACAGATCACAGCCGCAACGCCACGGGGATGACCTACGTCTACCCGGTGGTATCGCGGCGCGCGGGCGGCCTCTCGGTCGGCGTCAACCTGAGCACGAACAACGCCTGCAATTTTCGCTGCATTTACTGCCAGGTTCCGGGGCTGGTGCGCGGAAAGGCGCCTGCGATCGACGTCGATCTGCTGCGACAAGAGCTGGGGTCGATGCTCGACCAGGTCGTGCGCGGCGATTTCCTGCAGCGCTCGGTACCCGAGCCTTACCGGAGGCTGAACGATGTGGCGCTTTCGGGCAATGGCGAGCCCACCGCTTCGCCGCATCTGCTCGAGGCCATCGAGATCGTGGGCGAGGCGCTGGGCGATCTCGGGCTGCTCGGTGCCGTCAAGCTCCTCCTGATCACCAACGGGTCTCTGATCCATCGACCGCGCGTCCGGCGGGCGCTTCAGAGGATGAGCGAGATGAACGGGGAGATCTGGTTCAAGCTGGACGCGGTAACTCGCGAACAGTCCGGCCGAATCCACTCGACCGGCTTCGATCCCGCTCGCCACCTGGATCGGTTGCGCAGCGCCAGCCGCCTCTGTCCCACCTTCATCCAGACCTGCGTCTTCTCCACCGCGGGAAGCGCGCCGTCGGCCGAGGAACGGGCGGCGTACCTGGGTGCGCTGGCGGGGCTGGCGCGCGACGCGGTTCCTGTGCGCGGGGTTCTTCTCTACACCCTGGCCCGTCCGCCGCTGCAACCGGAGGGCGGGGATCTCGCGGCCCTTCCACAGCAATGGCTGCAGGACTTCGCTCGGCAGATCGAGCGAACCGGGATTTCCGCGCAGGTCGCGTCCTAGAAAGGGCGATCGGCTCGGAGCCGAAAGGACGTAGCGGTAGAAGGTAGATAGGGCGATGGAAGATCGGCAACGAATGGGCAGGCTCTTCTGGGCGGTACCGCTCGACGAAGACGTACGAGGGGCGCTTCAGCAGCACCTTCGCGCCGAGCTCGGGCGCAGGGGGCTTCCCGGGCGAGCCCCGCGCCCGGAGAGCTGGCACGTCACCTTGCGCTTTCTGGGCGACGTCACGCGATCGCAGTACGAGTCGTCGATAGCGGCCTGGAGGCGCGGCCAGATCGGCAGCGGTTTCCATGTGACTCTGGACGCCCTGGGCGCGTTTCCCAGGCCGGAGAGGGCATCCGTTCTATGGATCGGGATAACCGATCCGGACGACGGGCTCGGTCGCCTGGCTCGGCTGGCCGAGCAGAGCGCGGTCGAAGCGGGTTTCGACCCTGAGAAGCGAGCTTTTCATCCGCATCTGACCTTGAGCCGGTTGAAACCGCCCGCCAACCTGCGGGAGACCATCGACCGGGTGCGACCCCTCGGCAAGGCGATGACGGTGGAGCAGGTAGTGCTCTATCGGAGCCATCTTTCGAGCCAGGGAGCGCGGTACGAGGCGCTGGATCGCTTTTTTCTGGATGAATAGCGACCAGAACGTATTAAAATGATATCTAAGGAGGCACCGTAAAATAAACGATCCGGTTGCGGCCGCGTGGGCGGGCGCACTCGCGGCTTTCGTCC
>CAYVFC010000204.1:0-10895 GCA_964450715.1 uncultured Sandaracinaceae bacterium
TTGCGCTCCGCCGACGCGCCCGGTCTCGTATCGTTTATTTTGCGGTGCCTCCTAACCCCAAGATACAGGACGGAGAAGCGAGATCAAGGCGTGATCCGTTTTATTTCCGTTTTCGAAAGGCGTTTGGAGTCGATCTTGCTTGATCTATTCGATGCCCTGTCAGAATGTTAGAGGAGATTCCGATGTCGCGAGACATGGAGTCCTGCGACGCAGTACCAGTGCGCAAATCCGTCGTCGGCGTCGGTGATACGGGATGGCGGGACAAAAGGTCTTATCCCGGCTTCGAAGCGACATGCGATCAAGGTATCGATCCATACTGGCCGTTCTGGCGTTGACCTCGCTGCTGGTCGTGGCTGTGGCGCATGCCATCGACGCGGTGGGCGATCTCGACCTCGATCCCGGCGACTACCTTTCCGTGCTGGCCTCGCGGGAACGCGAGCAGGCGCGCTTGCCGGCGGTCGCGACGGAGCGGCAGCAGGACGATCGCGCGCCGCTGGTGCTGCGAGCGCCCTCGCTGGATGGCTGGATCGCCGACCCTCCGGCCCCCGAGCCTTCCGCGCTGCAGGAGAGTGAGCGTTACGCCCGTTCCTATCATTTCAAGGGGTATGTCTACGAGCGCCCTTCGGCCAGGGCACGCGTGCTGGGGGTCATACGCCCCGGCAGCCATATCCGCACGGACGATCGCGTATCCGGAAGCGGATGCAAGAACGGGGCCTGGTATGCGGTAGAACCGTCCGGTTTCGCATGCACGAGCAACGGATTCATCGTTACGCGGAACCCGACTCGAGAACCTATCGCATTCGTCGAACCCGATGTCACCGGGCCGTTGCCCTACCGGTACGCCGAGATAACCACCGAGGCGGCGCCGCGATTCGAGGAAATCCCCACCGAGCGTGAAGAACGCCTGGTTCAAAATGCCATCGAGAACGATCTCGCTCTCCCGGACGTGGTGGACGATCTGATGGACGGCATCTATTTCATCGCCATCGCCGAGGTGGAAGAAGCCGGAGATCGAACCTACTACCGCACGGTTCGCGGTCAGTACGTCCGCGCCGATGATGCGGAGATCTATCCGACCTATCCCATGAAGGGAGAGGCGTTGAAGGACGGGTGGCGATTGCCACTCGCCTTCGTCGTCGGCGAGGACCCACCGATCTGCAGGAGAGTCGAGGGCGAGTTGCGCAAGGTGGGGACCGCCAGGAAGCACGCGCGGTTCCCGGTAAAGGGCAAGCTCCGCCACGACGGAAAGCGCTACGTTCGAGGACCGGACGGGATCTTGGTTCCGGTAAATGGGGTGCGGGTAGCGAGACGTATCGACAAGCCGGAAGAGGTGCCGGACGGCAAAAAATGGGTCCATATCGATCTGACCCGGCAGACGCTCGTCGCCTACGAGTCGGATCGGCCCGTATACGCCACCCTGGTTTCCAGCGGAAAGGAAGGGTACGACACGCCGCACGGCCTGTTTGAGATCGATCACAAGTACCTGACGGTGACCATGAACGGCGATGATCCCATCGACGGGTACTACGAGGTCGAGGAGGTGCCCTGGACCATGTACTACTGGAACAGCTACGCCGTGCACGGTGCATACTGGCACAACGATTTCGGCAAGGTGCGAAGCCACGGCTGCACCAATGTTCCACCGGCTGATGCCCGCTGGCTTTACTACTGGTCCAGGCCCCGCGTTCCCGAGAACTGGCATGCCATCCGGCGTCAGTCCGGAACCTGGGTCTATTTCACCCGGAACCAACAGAAGGCCGCGTCGCAGTCGGGGTAGAGGGATTGCGTCAGAACGCAGTGGGCGTTCCGGTGGCTCGCCGCCGGTTCATCGTTGAGCGGGAGGCCAGGCGTAGCCGTTTGTTGTAGTAGGGTACGGCCCGGACCGGTGTACGGGCGAAGTGGGGGCCGAGCCTCGCGCTGATCACGGCCGAGCCCGCTCGCGTTGCTCTCAGGCTTCCCTCGCCATCGATTCGCACGGTGTCCGGATCGCTGCTGCTCAGCTCGAACGCCCGGTTCGGCCAGGTGAGGCGAAAAACGTCGCCGTAAAAAAGGGTGAGCGCCAGTGGCGTGATCGGGCGGTTCCGGGTTAGCACCTCGCGAAACAGCCCCAGAGACATGCCGGTTGGCTGCTGCAGGTCGGGTCTCCTCTCGGAGAGCAGAAAGGCGAGAGCATAGCGCATGCGGCGTCCGCCGGCCCAGCCGGCGTGCGGCGCTCCCACGTCTTCCAAATAGCCGAGATCCGCACCGAGCTTCATTCCCCTGGCCACAGCGATCTCCCTTGCCCGGCGAATATCGCGGATGAAGTAGGGCATCTCCTCCCAGGGGCGCCCCTCCCTCGTACCGGCATCGATCCAGAGCCTGTCCGGGAACCGTCCGCCATACTTTTCGAGCTCTTCCAGCGCCACGCCGTCTTTCCACCAGAGGCTCGGCGACATGCAGCCGACCGCGCCGAAGACATCGGGCCAACTCATCATGATGTAGAAATTGGCGAGCCCTCCCAGGCTGTAGCCGACGACGGAGGTCGACTCGCGTTCCGGTCGCGTGCGGAACCTGGTGTCGATCAAGGGTTTCACTACCTCGACCAGCAGCTTCTCGTAGAGCTCCAGCGACGGCGTCGTATCCCGCCAGCGTCCCCCGGGTTTGAGCTCGCGCGAGCGGTCTTTTGTCCGATGAATCCCCACTACGATGTGCGGCTCTACGATACCCTCGTTCACCAGCCGTTCCAGCGCCAGATCGATGGCCAGCTCCCTTCCGAAGATATACTGACCGTCGTGCGCGTACAGCACCGGGTAGCGGCAGCGCGGGTTCTCGTCGTAACCCGGAGGAAGGTAGACCGACACGGTCCTCGGCCTGAGCCCCGTTATGCTCACGTTGCGAAGGTGACGGATCGTTCCCTTTTTGCCTCCGGTCGGCGTGGCGGCTCGGGTCGGGGCTCGGGTCGGAGAATGCGAGCAGGCCTCTGCTTCTGCGGCCCGGTTATCGGAACGCATCGCCGGGGGCTTTGCCTCTGGTTCGCGACCGGAGCTCTCGACCCCTCGAGCAGCGGGACGCGCGACGGCGCTTTCCGAATCGGCGTCAACGCTCCCTGCCCGCTCTGCGCCCGGCGGCGCGAGGTCCTCCGCCAGCACGATCGAGGATACGAGCAGGGCGAGGGCAAATGCGCGTACGCCTAGCCGACTGATCTCGGCGCTTTTCTGTCCATTCGCTACCTGCATTCGCCTTCACCGATCGTCTCGCTGTATTCTACCCTCGTCCGGATCGGAAATCGCTAGTCCTCGCCGTTATCGGGAACCCCGCTGGCTCCTCCCGGGATGGGTAGCTCCGTGGTGCGCAGGGATGCTAGGTCGACGCTTTCCGTATCCGGGTCCGCAGCCGCGGCGATCGACAGTACCGGGGCAACCTCGATCTCCTCGCCGTCCATCATGTTGACGATGCGGTTCAGCACCTCGGTTATGGTGGCGCGTTCCTCGACGGAGAGCTCTTTCAGGCGTATGGCGAATCGCTCCTGTAGCGGAGAGGGTGCGGATAGAGCCAGGGCCTTGCCGGCTTCGCTCACGCATACCTTGACCAGGCGCCGGTCCTCTTCGTTGCGCTCCCTGGTGACCAGCTGCCTGGCCGCCAGCCGGTCGACTATGCCGGTGACTGTGGCCTGGCTGAGAGAGACCTGCCGGGCCAGCTCGCTGGGGGTGATGCTCTCGCGGCTGTTGATGGTGCGCAGGCACATGAGCTGCGGCCCGGTGAGCCCGAAGGCGCTGGCCAGCTGCTTGCTATGAAGATCGATGGATCGAGTGATCCGCCTCAGCGCCCTGAGGACGTCTTCTTCAAAGTCTTCCAAGGTTTCCCGTTTCGTCCGACCGCCAGCTTCGGCGCGGTAGCTGAGCCCCGGCGCGCCGGGGTCGACTCTCGAATATTCGTATCAGGAGGCCACATTTCCGACAAGTTTGTCGCCGCGACGCGAACCCTGGCCCGCCGCGGCCATTACGGGGTGCCGCTGTCACTGAATCACGTAATTATGGTTACGGTTGCCGCGCCGACGTTCCAGAGCCACCGTAATCCGGTTGGCGTTGCGCAGCTTGACGTAGGCTTTCAGGGCCGCGTCCACGTTGGTCACGTCGAAACCGTTCACGGTCCGTACCAGATCGCCGTTTTTGAGGCCCAGCCTGTCGAGCAGGCTGTTGCGGCGTATGTTGTAGACCTTGATCCCCTTCACCTCGCCTTTTCGTCTGTGAGGAACGAAGCGGGCGATGCGTCCCAGCGAGGACTTGTTTTTCAGCAGTTTGTCCACCAGCGACCGGTCGATGCGGTACTTGTATTCGTTTATCTTGTGAATACCGGCGTTCATGTCCGCGGCCGAAAGCCCGGACCTGTTTGTCGATGCCCGGTTCGTTCGGACAGGGGTTCTTCTGGACCGCTTGGTGGTTCTGCGTGAAGCCTTGCGTTTGTTACCGGACTTCTCACGGTTGTCCTCGGTAAACATCCTGAGCGAGCAGTACTCGCCCGACGGTTGCTTTAGGTATACGGCCCAGGGGTATACCGATACCACCTCGTGCTCCGCGACCTGCATCCCTTCCCGGTAGAAAAGCGTGGGGTCGGCCCCGGGCCCGTCGATGGCGGCGAAGGATTTTTCCGGCTTGCGGGTAGAGTAGACCGAGGCGATCACTGCAATATCCTTCTCGCAGACCGGTGGCGGGTTGTCCGCGTCGGGCGGCTCCAATTCGACCGGTTCCTCAGGTAGCTCCAGCGTTGCATCCGTGACCGCCGGGGGCGGCCAGAGCGGGCCGGTGGCCGAGTCGAAGATATTGCGCTTCAGGATCTGCTCGGGGTCGGGCGGGATGCTTCCCGGTAGCCGCTTTTCCTTAGAGAGGTGCCCCGCCTTTCCCCCCGGACGCCTAATCTCTCGGTCCGGGCAGAAAGGAAATCGTTCGATCCGGGGCCGTCGCAGGGAGGGACCGAGACCAGCTCCGGGGTGGAAGCGTAAGGGCGGAAGGGTGACCGACCGTCTGGAGGAAGCGTGGAACGAAAACGCAAGCTGATGGACAAGAATCGGATACGAGGCGTCGGGGACCGGGGCGAGTGTGCGAATGAACACGAAGCTCCAGTGGCCAAGGGGACCCGGTGTAGATCCGGCAGCTGTGCGGGGAAGGTCAGCGTTCATACCCGGGGAGATCTCGCCTTGTGCCTGAAAGGGCGACGGGGCCGAAAGGTCGCGGAGCGAGAAGTCAGCAGAGGTCATAGTAGGACGGGTGGCGACACCCGGCCGAAGGATCGAACCGAAGGAAGGGCGAGACGCCTCCAAGCCTCGGAAACGCCATGGCCCAGATGACCAGGCAACTGGAGCCACCTCTGGAGGGTAGGGGTGAAGCCCCGAGAGCAGAGAGGAGCGGGCAAGCGTCGACGGCGGCGAAGGGAAACGAGCGCCCAGGAGCGAGCGATCTGATGACAAAGGTGGTCAGCCGCCGGAACCTTCAGGTCGCGTTGAAACGAGTGCAGATCAGCCTACCGCCCCATCCGCGTAGGCCGGCGCTGGCGGCGCGGCGAAGAAGGCGGCGTCGATCACCGGCAGCACGTGCTCGGCAAAGGCGATGTCGGGGCGGTAGCGGGTGAACAGCCCCATCAGCGTGCCGAACACGCGGGCGATCATCACGAACTCGGTCGGGATGGCGACCACGGGATCGCGGTCCAGGGCGGTCAACAGCTCGGTGGCCTGCTCCAGCATGGACTCGCGGTCGGGCCAGCAGAAGGCGCCGCTGGCCATGGCCTTGCGGAATTCGGTCAGGATTGCATCGGCAAAGGCGTGCAGGGTGTCGGGCTTGCCGCTGCGGGTGCGGAAGCCGAGCCGGTCGAACAGCTCGCCCATCCGCCCGCGATCGCCCGTGAGGAAGGAGCGCACCAGATCCAGGTAGCTCTCGCGCACCCCGGGCAACAGGCTCTTGCTGCAGCCGAAATCGAGGATGGCAACCCGGTCCTGGTCGGTCACCAGCAGGTTGCCCGGGTGCGGATCGGCCTGGAACTCGCCGTGGATCAGGATCTGCTTCAGGTAGCCCGACATCAGCTGCCCGAGCACACCCGAGAGCTGGCTTCGCGCACGCAGGTCACCGGTCTCGGAGCGGGCCTCGAGCTCGTCGAGCACGGAGGTGATCTTGCGGCCGTCGATGAAGCTGGTGGTCAGCACCTTGCCGGTGGACAGATGCGGGTACACGACCGGGACCACCACGGCGGTGTCGCCGGCGAATCGTCGGGAGATATTCGAGGTAACCGTCGCCTCTTCCACGTAGTCGAGCTCGGCCAGCACCGCTCCGCGCACCTCGCTCACGATGGTGTCGTAGTCGAGCTCGGGCAGCGAGGAGCGGATGGCGGAAAGGAAGATCTGAAGCGACTGCAGATCCAGGCGTACCAGCTCGGCGATACCCGGGCGCTGGACCTTCACCGCCACCGGCTCGCCGTCGTGGGTGACCGCGCGGTGGACCTGGCCGATGCTGGCCGCGGCCAGCGGTTCGGGATCGAACTCGGCGAAGAGTCGATCGAGCGGCTTGCCGAGCTCGCTCTGTACCACGCGCTCGACGGTCTCGAAGGGCAGGGGGGGAGCCGCGTCCTGTAGCCCGGATAGCTCCTGTATCCACGGTCTGGGCAGGATGTCCGGGCGGGCGGAGAGTATCTGCCCGATCTTGAGGAAGGCGCCGCCGTGCCGGGTGCTGCCCCGGTAGAAGCGCCGGGCATTGGTCCGGTGCAGGTCGTCGAGAAAGGCCCGGGCGCGATCGCGGGGAAGGAAGGCCGCGCGCAGCGAATAGAAACGATAACTGGCGGCGACCTGGGCCAGCATGTAGCCGGTCTGGGTCAGGCGCACCAGGCCGCGCCCCGCCCGGGCGGTCGTGTCACCGATCTCGTCGATATCGGTGCGGGTCTGTTGCCAGGCCCCGGTCACCTCCTCGGCCACGCCGCGCAGCGACCAGGCGGTGCGCTCGATGCCCACGATGGCGGTATCGAGCAGCTTGAGCCAGGCCCTGAGCTCGCGTGTGAACTCGCGGCCCATCCCCCTGGGTATCGCCTTGCCGGGGTAGGAGCGCCGCCGTCGGCGCCCGCGGTGTCTGCGCCTCTCGCCCGGTTCGGTCCGGGGCCGGGTCTGTTCGTCCTGGCGCTGGCCCGGGTCCACCCGGATGCCCCGCTGCCTCGGCTCGTTGCTCTTCGCGTTCGACGGGTTGGTGCTGACCTGTGTTTGCATGGCGTCATCCTGTCCGGTTATGTGTCATACCCTGTATGACAAGTTGATTACCGTGTAATACAATATAATCGGATGACGAGCAAGCAATTTGTAATACAAAATATTCTATTTGCGGCGAATATTCATAAGAGCTCGTAATGACGAGGCTTTTCTGTTTATCGCACGTCCAGATTCGCCCGGTTGCGAATCTGAACCCGGGGGTCTGAAGGGGAGAGTGTTACGGACTACGGTCGGCGACGGCTCAGAGAGACGCCACGCAGCGGTCGCACAGCCAGGTCGGCCCCGCTGTCGGGTCCCGAGAGATCCCGAGATGGCCCGCGTCGCCTTTCTGAAGCGCAATACCGCACCCGGCGCACTGGCCGTCGCGGTTCATGATCACCGCGTTCCAGGCCAGGATGTGGTCCAGGTCGGCCGCGCTTCCGGAGCCCGTCGGCTCGGGCATCGGGTCCGGTTCGCTCTCGGCCCTTGTCCGCGCCGCCTTCCCCCGGGGCGGTTCCTCGCGCGCCTCGTCGCCGTACTCCTCGTCGAACGGCTCCTCGGCCACCTCGCGCGCAGGGGCGCTACCCACCGCGCGGCTGGCGATCCGGCCCGCGTTCCGCCGCACCCGGTTTGCCAGTCCCATCGAGTCCTGCACGATGGTGTCCACGTCGGCGACTACGCCGTCCACCAGGTCGAAGGTATCCTCCAGCACGTTGCGGACCAGGTGGGATACGGAGAGCCTTCGCCGGCTCGCCTCCTTCTTCAGGACGCTTTCCAGGTCGCCCGGTACCCGGGTCTGGATCAACCGATCCTTGAGGTCGCGCCGGGCCGGGTGTCTTCGCTTGCGGTGGCTGGAGGACTTGCTCTTCATGTATTACAATATAGTACAAACTTGCTGGCGGCGCAAGCCTGGTGTAATACAAACGCATCGGTAGACGACTCGGTCCCGGCACCTCATCTCGGGCCGAGAAAAAAGCAGCGCTGCCCGCTCGTGGCAGCGCTCCGTTTCTCTTTCCGGTTGCGGATCTTCGAGACTCCCTGCCGCGAAATCCTCCCTCCCGTCACGCCACGCCCCCGGCCTGCCGGGAGTTCACCAGCTGCTCGGCCGTGCCCTCCTGCTCGTCGAACCGGTCCAGCAGCATGTTAACGGTGGTCATCAGCTCGTTGTCGCCGCCTCGGTCCGGGTGGCAGAACAGGGCGATCTGATGGGTGGAAGTGATCCGAGCTTGCGCAACAGCGGGGCCGGCAGCCTGTGCCTCTGGGAAGCGATCCGATTCGCTTCGACTGTCACGAAAAAATTCGACTTTGAGGGTTCGATGGTCGAACCAATCGAAAAGTTCTTTCGAGCGTTCGGGGCGCGTCAGGTACCTTACTTTCAAATCAGGAAAGACAATCGACCGATGTTGGTGAGAGGTCTGGTCGGGGGTAAGAGAAGGATCGCCGCGAAGCTCGCGCGGGCCAAAATGCGCGATATAAGTTAGTGAGAATACCTTTCAATAGCCACCCCGAAGTCTAGGTGCGTTTGTTTCCAATTACGAAGGACTCCCGGGGCAGGCCGCCGGTGTACGCTTTTAGTTTCTTGACTTTGCGAGCCGGAACGCCTGCTATCACGATATCGGCTTCGTCGAAGCTCTCTTTTACCACCGAACCCGCGCCGACGACTACGTGTTCGGCAAGCTGGACTCCGGGAAGGAGTACGCAGTTCGCACCCAACCAGCAGTTATCGCCGACAACGATGGGTTTGGCATCGACGTGTCGCTCGAAGTCCAGCACGTCGTGATCGCTTGATATCAACTTCACGCCTGGACCCATGCGGACATTGGCACCGATATGGATACCATTACGCGCCTGGATGTATTGCCCCACGCCGAGCCCGGGATACGGCGGGAATGTTGTCAGCGATATCCTGTCCGGGTAACTCACGAAGCTAGACCAATGGCACGGCCATGGTACGTGAGAATTGATCCGAAGAGCGTGTTGCGATACGAAAATCTGAATCCAATACGACGCTCCGATCCTGCCTATTGCTACCCGAGACGATTCCGGAAGAAAAGAAGTCCCGCGGAGAAGAATAGCTCTGATGAGTTCAGTCACCATCTAGGATGCATTGTGTGTTTTTCGGAAATCGAGGTCAACGGAAACCCCTCTCCCTAGACCGGTTTTCGGGCCGGCAACACCGCTATTTTCCCTTAATAGAAACGCTCGGTGAGGCGAAGGCTCGAAAATCGCCTCAGCGACGCGGGTAGCGGCGGCAGGTAACCGGCACGACCGAGCAGAAGGCCGGATAGCGGAAGATAGAGCAGTGCGGACACCAGCAGGAGCGCGACCTGCGGTAATTGCCTGCCCGCGTACAGCCAAGCGACTACCGGTAGAGCTCCAAGGATGCAAAGCCCCGTGATGGCCGCAATATCGACGAGCGGAAAGGTTTTTTTGGGCGAAACGCCGAAGCCCCTAGCAATAATGACGGCCAGACTGAAGGGAACCGACCATCCGAACAACGTAGCTACGGTCGCCCACGCGGCGCCCGTAGCCCCTAACCAGGTAACCAAGATGACGGAGAGTACAGCGTCGAACACTAGACCGACGATGCTTCGATACAGCACCTCCTTGGTCATTCCCAGGGCCATCAATACCGACCCCCATTGGACGGTCCGAACAGGAATCACGCATAAGTAGCCACGGAATGGGTAGACGCTGGCCTCGTATTTATCCGAGTAGAGGGTGAAGATGAACGGTTCGGCGACCACCATCAAGAAGACCGCAGCCGGAATCAGGATCGCTGCCGATCGGACCGCTGCCAGTCGAAAGAATCGCAGCGCTTCCTCCTTGTTACGTTCCGCGCAGAACTTCTCGACAACGCCGACACACGGTTACGGATAGTTGCAGCCCGGTCTCGCCCGAACAACCCGCCCGGAACAACCCGATCGGCGCACGGCTGCCGAACAGACGCCTGGTTTCCGGTCCACGCCCGGAGTACCCGTTCCGTTGGCCGGCCCAGTAGCCAGCTGTCAGTTCACCGAGCTTGCTACCCCGGTCCAGGGTCTTTCCGACAAGGTCCAGCACCAGCTCGTCGTCCAGGGCTGCGTACCTCTCGCTCACGATGGCCCGGATCTGGTCGCCGGCCAGGCGCAGAAGGGCGTTTCCCTAATGCCGGGACAGGCCCCAGTTCATGCAGGCCACCTGGAGCTTCACAGGGAGCTGCCGGACGTAGGGCACGGGGGCCCCGATCTTCTGGCAGAGCTGGCCAAAGGCCCGTTCTCGCAGTGGCAGGGGCGTTCCGGTGTCCCGGCCGGGGAAGGGAACCCTGGCCAGGGCCATGTGCTCCTGGTCGGCAGTACCGAACGCCCAGGTCCTCAGGTCGTGTACCAGGGTGTCATCCCTGGCTCCGTCCTGCCGGTGGGCCACGAGGATCTTCTTTCTCCGGGAAGCGTCGCTGCTTCACTCAAAGGGATACGCCACGCTTCTGGTGGATTTTCGGGGATCGGTCGACTCCTCTGCCCGAGGTAACGACCTTGCCAGCGGCTGGCCCGGAGCTCCGGACGGCCGGAGCAGAGTGCTCGGAGTGCTCGGGGAGTTCGGAGGGTTCGGGGAGTTCGGGGCGTTCGGGGCGTTCGGGGCGTTCGAATGCCTGGCGGGCGCCCCCCCGCGGGGGGGGGGGGGGGGCGGCCGGGGCGGGGGGGGGGGGGGGGGAAAAAGA
>CAYVFC010000205.1:0-84 GCA_964450715.1 uncultured Sandaracinaceae bacterium
GTGGCTTCACCGAAGTGCTCGTCGCCTAAAAAGTCGGCGAGAAGATCGGCGAAAATGTGACTAATGGTGAGGCCTTGCGCCCGC
>CAYVFC010000205.1:184-451 GCA_964450715.1 uncultured Sandaracinaceae bacterium
CCGGTTTCGCGCCCGCCCGGTTTCGCGCCCGCCCGGTTTCGCGCCCGCCCGGTTTCGCGCCCGCCCGGTTTACGGGAGAGGGCAAGCCCTCAGGTTCTATGCATCTGGTCCGTAGATCCGTCGGATTTTCCGAATGCCCGCCCGGCTGCGCGGCCACCGCGTCAACCTTGCGCTAATCGCTTTCCTTCAACGTGATAGACCGCATATCGGCCTCCAACGCGATTCCTCGTGGCTGCTTAGAAAAAACGTGGCGCCGAGCGACAGGCG
>CAYVFC010000205.1:551-10885 GCA_964450715.1 uncultured Sandaracinaceae bacterium
CAGAAACTCGCGACTCAGGAGCCTCACGGCGACGTTTTTGCGCCAAAAGCGCAGAAACTCGCGACTCAGGAGCCTCACGGCGACGTTTTTGCGCCAAAAGCGCAGAGACTCGCGACTCAGGAACCTCACGGCCATGTTGTTGCGCCAAGAACGCGAGAATTGGTGACAGGAAAGCCTCAAGGCCCGGTCTCTTCGTCGATCCGAGGCAACAACAGGGTGGTAGCGGCCGATAACCGGGCAGGAGGAAAGCGGATGGACACGGAGCGCGACGGAAAATACTGGCACCTTACCTTTGCCTCGGACGGGCGGCTGCCGCTATTTGCCGAAGAGGCGCTTCGATTGCAGGCACTGCATCGCCTGGCCGCCATCGCCGGTCGCGAGGCGGCGTTGTTCTCTATCGTGGACGACCACCTGCACGCTCTGCTCTCCGGCGGCCACGATAGGATCGGCCGGCTTAAAAGATCGCTGTTTCGCGCGCTGCGACCAATAGCCAGCGCATCGCTCGAGCCGGCACGGGTTCGCTCCGTCCAAAGCCGCGCGCATCTGCGATGGTTGCTCCGCTACTTGCTAACCCAGTGCCAACACCATGGTCTGCAGGAGCACGATGCCCTTTACAGCGGCGGCTGCTTCCAGGACCTGGTCGGTGCCCGCTTGGTCGACGGGCTCGACCTGCAGATACGCGCTCTGCTGCCTCGTTTCCGCCTCAGGGACGCATTCTTGGCCGTCGGCCTTCCTCCGCGCCAGCTCTCCCCTGCCGACGCTGCCTCGGTGCGCGCTGCGGGCAGCGCTCGGCTGGCTGCGGCCGCGGCCCACGCAACGGCGGCCGATCCTCGCCTGCGGGGAAGTCACGCCACGGTCGTTCGCGCACGACGCGCGGCCGCCCAACTCGGGCGTCAAGCCGGAATGTCGAGCGGCGACCTCGCCGAGGTGCTCCATGTCTCGTTGCGCTCGGTGCAGGACTATGCAGCCGCTTGCCCTCACGGCGCAACGGTACGGGCGGTTCGCGTGCGGTTAGCCCTCGAGAACTTGATCGCCGCAGCCGGTCGGACCGGGCCTGATATCGGTTGACCCGTATTTCATCAATCAATACACACGTAAGCCTTACCGCTGGCGCCCTTTCGCTTCTCTTCCTTGCAGTAATAATAGGGGCGGCAATCCCGGCTGTCGTAACAGGCCATCAGACAGACGCCCCCCTTCTTGTCGATACACAAGGTATGGGCGGGGCAGTTGTAGTCGTTCTTGCAGGAGACCGTGCAGGTACCATAGGGAAAATCGCTCCCCGTGGCGCACATCTCCGCACAATCGTAGTCTTCGAAACAGGCGCCCCCGACCAGCCCCGAGCTCCAGCCGACCGGGGGGTCGTCGTCGCCACAGCCGACGCTGCCTAGCAACAGAAGGCTCGAGAAGAGCAGCAGACCCGTCGATCTCGCCAAGGTTGTCCCGCGCACGTTTCACCTCTTCCTCTTCTGGCGCCTCCAGCACGAACCGGATCGCAGGGGTCGGCTCCGGACCCATCGATCGTATAGTGCGGCTTCGCAGGTAAAAAGTCGCAGAAAAAGCGGCCTGACGCGCTTTTTCCGAGATTTTTCCCAGGTAACCGCATTATATCTGCTCGAAATAACGCCGCCGTTCCCAGTCGGTGACCTCCTGGCGATAGGCCTCGGCCTCCAGCCGGGCGGTATGCAGGTAAAAGTCGACCACCTCCGAGCCGAACGCCTCCCGTGCCAGCCGGCTGCCCTGAAGCAGCTCGACGGCCTCCTCCAGGCGCAGCGGCACGCGCGCCGCCCGCGTGTCCTTGTAGGCATCGCCCCGGTAATCCATGTCAGCGTCCAGCTCTTCCTCGATGCCCCGCAAACCGGCGGCCAGGGTGGCGGCAAAGGCCAGGTAGGGATTGGCGTCCGCACCCGGCATGCGGTTCTCGATGCGCAGCGACTCCTCCCGGCCGATCAGCCGAAACCCGCAGGTGCGGTTATCGAGGCCGCAGACGATGGCCGTGGGCGCCCAGGAGCCGGGCTGGTATCTCTTGTAGGCATTGACCGTGGGCGCGAAGAAGTAGCTGAGCTCCCGGCTATACTTCAATAATCCCCCTAAAAATTGGCGAAAAACGCGCCCGGGCGCCCGGCTCTTTTCATCCCAGAACAGGTTCTTCTTGCCGGCCGCGTCCCAGAGGCTGGCGTGGATGTGAAAGCCGTTGCCGGCCTCCAGCAGGTGCGGCTTGGCCATGAAGGTGATGGCCTTGCCCTGCTGCGCGGCGATGTCCCGGGCGCCCAGCTTGTATATCGTATGCCGGTCGGCCATCTCCAGGGCCGGGGCATAGGCCAGGTTGACCTCGTGCTGCCCTCGCCCGGTCTCGCCCTTGCTGCACTCCACCGGCACGCCGGCCTCGCTCATCTGGTTGCGGATGCGCCTGAGCACGCTCTCGTCGCGGCCCGGCTGCAGGATGTGGTAGTCGATCGAATAGTCCGAGGAAAACCTGAGATCCCGGTAGTCCGCCTCGCGCGCCGACCGGTAGCTCTGGTCGTAAAGATAAAGCTCCAGCTCCGAGCCCAGGCGGGGATGTCTCTTGCCCCTGGCCAGCCGTTCGATCTGCCGGGCCAGCACCCGGCGCGGCGCCTCCTCGACCGGCCTGCCGTCTTCATGAAAGATATTCCCCAGCACCAGCGCAGTTCCCGGCTGCCAGGGCAGCATTCTCAGAGTGCCCGCATCCGCTTTGAGGGAAAAATCCCCGAACCCCTTCTCCCAGTTGGCCACCTCAAAGCCTTCCAGCACCTTCATCTCCAGATCGACCGACAGGAGATAATTGCAGGCGTGGATCTCTCCTTCCAGGCAGTGGTGTACGAAATGCTCGTAGGTCAGCCGCTTGCCCATCAGCCGGCCGTACATATCCGGAAAGGCCACGATCACCGTGTCGATCTGTTCCGGCCTGAGCCAATCGGGCAACCCGCGGCTGTTCTTTCTGCTCTTACCCATCACCGCCCTCCTGCAGAGTCCAGTCGAGCCCCAGCTCCATCAGCTTGCCCTCGGTCGGATTGCCTGTCCGGCTGTTCCAGCCCATGAGGGCGTAGTACTGCGCGAGCATCCGCTGGAAGGCCTTGCGGTCGACGCGGTGGCCCTTTCTGGGGCCGTCGGGCAGGCGCCGGAACAGCCGCGACGGCAGCCGGTCCAGCGCCTTGCCAAAGCCGCGCCGCGCGTTGAGTTGCCGCATCATGTTCACCCGCCGCTCCCCGGCCTTCATCAGCTCCCAGAGGGTGAACTCCCAGCCCGTCGCATACCGCACCAGATCCTCCAGGTCGCGATAGGAGAACAGGTTGCCCGGCCCCCAGCAGAACATGCAGAGCGCCAGCGCGTCGAGCGCGCTGTAGTAATACTGCGAGTAAACCGCCATCCGCACTTTGCTGAGATCGGTGCTGTGGGCGTCGCCCGGACCGAAGATGCCCAGCGCCTTGCCGAGCTCGGAGTGGCCCGCCAGCAACCAGTCGTGCTCGGACGACATGTGGTCGGCGCCGATGGGACAGGCCGCGTAGATGACCGCCAGGCTCGGCTTGACCTGCGGCATGTGCACCGCCAGCCCGTGGTTCTTGACGTGCACCGCGTAGCGTTCGGTCTTCTTGCCGAAATGCGCCACCGCCGCCTCGAACCCGCCCGCCAGCACCTCGCCCACGCCCTGGCGCCGGGCCGTCTGCTCGATCAGCCAGAGCAGCCCCTCCACGTCCCCGAAGCCCAACGAACGGCCCTCAACCGCTGTCTCGCGGTCGATGGCCTTCTTCCCGAGCGCTTCGAACAGATAGCCGGCCAGCCCGCCCATGGTGATGGTATCCAGCCCCAGGTCGTTGCAGAGCTGGTTGGCCGCGGCCACGGCCGTCGGATCGGTGATGTCCAGGTTGGAGCCCAACAGCCCCAGCGTCTCGAACTCCGGGCCGCCCAGCCGGTCCCCCACCGGGTGCTCCCCCTCGGTCCGCACCTTCTTGCGACACCTGACCGCGCAGGCGTAACAGGTGGTCTCGCCCGCGCCCATCAGCTGCGTGATATTCTCGCCGTCCAGCTTTTCGAAGTCCGGATGAAAGCTGCGCGAGTAATTGCGGGTGGCCAGGTTCCCGGCCCTGGCCTGGAACCCTAGAACGCCAGGCGTGCCGTGCTTCTTCAGCACCGCCGGCAGCTCACTATCGGGCAGCCGTTTCACCGCCGCGCTGGCGAGCTCCTTGAGCCCCTGCGAGTTTGCGAAGGTCGGCTGCCCGCTGCCCTCGACCACCACCGCCCGTAAATTCTTGGCTCCGAACACCGCCCCCATGCCGGTACGGCCGGCCACATTGCTCAGATCGCAAAGCAAGCAGGCAAAGCTCACCCGGTTCTCGCCAGCCGGCCCGCACTGCAGAACGCAGGCGTTCTTCGACCCGGCCCGCTCGATCAATTGATCGTATGCCTCCAGGACTCCTTTGCCCTGCAAATGCTCGACCGGGGGGATCTCGATCCGGTCGTCCCGTATGAACAGCGCGCTCAACCGCGGTGCCCGGCCCGTGATCACGATGGCGTCCAGCCCGGCCCGCTTGATCATGGGTCCGAGGTTTCCCCCGGTCTGGCTGTCGCCCACCGCGCCCGTGGCGGGCGATATCGAAGTGATGCAGCAGCGGCTCACCCCGCTCACGGCCGCGCCCGTGGCCACGCCCGGCGCCAGCACGATCGCGTTCAGCGGATCAAAGGCGTCGACCGTGGCCGGCACCTCCTTGAGCAAGAAATGAGTCGCCAGCGCGCTCCCGCCCAGGTATAGCCGGTACAGCTCATCGTCCAGCTTCACCCTTCGAATCCGGCCGCTGGAAAGATCGACCCGGAGCACGACCCCGTTGTATCCGTCTGGCAACGCTACCTCCCCTTCTGGGTCACTAGAACACCTCTTCGAACAGGCGCATGAAGTCATTCTCGCTGCAGGCGCGCGGATTGGTCGCGTGGCAACCGTCCTGCAAGGCCTTGCGCGCCAGCGCCGGAAGCTGCTCCCGCGCAACCCCGGCCTGACTCAGGGTCGCCGGCAAACCGATGCGCCGGATCAGCTCCTCGATCGCCGTGATGGCCAGGTCCGCCGCCTCGGCCACCGTCACGTCCTCGACCGGGATCCCGAAACCGCGCGCCACCAGCCGGTACTCGGCAGCCGACGCCTCGCGGTTGTAGCGCATCACCGCCGGCAAGCAGATGGCATTGGCCAGCCCGTGCTGCATATCGCAAACCGCGGACAGCGCGTGGGCCATGGAGTGCGCCGCCCCCAGGTCCTTTTGAAAGGCCACCGCTCCCATGGTGGCCGCCATCATCATCTGTCCCCGGGCCTCGATATCGCTCGGGCTCTTTACCGCCCGCTCCAGGTTCTGCGCCACCAGCTCCACCCCTTTGATCGCGATGGCGTCGCACATGGGATGGTACTGCTGAACGGTCAGCGCCTCGATGTTATGCGTGAGCGCGTCCATGCCGGTGGCCGCCGTCAGATGCGGCGGAAGCCCCGCGGTAAGCTCCGGGTCCAGTATCGCGCGCGCCGGCATCAAGCGCGGATGGCAGACCATGAACTTGCGGCCCAGCTCGGCCGAGCTGATCACCGCGCAGCGCCCTACCTCGCTGCCCGTACCCGCCGTGGTGGGGATGGCGATCACCGCCGGCAGCTCGCCCCCGATGTCGCGATTGCCGCCCGAGGCCACGTCGTACCGGGTAAGCGGCCCGGGGTTGGCCACCAGCACCGCGACTGCCTTGGCCGCGTCCAGCGGGCTTCCCCCGCCCAGCGCCACCAGCGCATCGCACCCCTGCTCCCGGTAAACGGCCAGGCCGGCTTCCACGTCCTGTACGGTGGGATTGGCCTGAACCCCGCTGAAGAGCGAGAACGCCCTGCCCCCGTCCTTCAGCACCCCCAACGCCCTGTCCACGATGCCGGCCGCCTTCAGCCCCTCGTCGGTGACCACCAACGGCTTGTTCACCCCCACCTCCTCCAGCGCCAGCGGCAGCTTCCCGACAGCTCCCGAGCCGAAATGGATGGTGGTCGGAAAAGAAAACGTCGTCACGCTCTCTCCCATATCTGTCTTCATCTATCCTCCTGCGCCCGGCCGGACCTGGTCGCGGATCCAGTTGGCAAACTCGATCCGGCGCTCGCTGTCGCTCAACACGTCATCGTCTATGGCCAGCTGCCACTGCAAGTCCTTGCGCGCGGGCTGTGCGTGCAGCTCCTCCAGCCTATCCACGTGCGCCATCAAATCGTCGTGGTCGCGATAGAAGCCGAGATCCACCAGCTTCTGCTCCCGCGCCACGATCAGCCGCGCCATTTCGTGCAGCGTATATTCGGGATGGTACTGCGTGGCCCAGAAGCTACCCTTCTCGTGGACGACAACCCCCGCCTGAACCCCAGAGTACTCGTTTCGCGCCAGCACCACGCCCCCCTCGGGCATCGCGGTTACGATATCGTCGTGCGAAGAATAAGCCTCGAAGGCCGGCTGCCGCCCGGCCATCATCTGATGCTTCGCGCCCTCTTCTGTCAAAAAAATCTTCCGCGCCATTCCCATCTCACGGCCACGAGGATTGGGCTCGACCCGCCCGCCGGCAGCCACCACCGCGACCTGTAGCGCCCAGCAACTGCCGAAGCTCGGCACCCCCGCCCGAAAAGCTCGCCGGGCCAGCTCGATCTGCCCGGAAACGCTTTTGATATGCGTATCGTTCACGCAGAGATTGCACCCCGTCCAGAGAATCCCCGCATAACGGTCTAGCTCCCCCTCTCCGGGAATGGCCACCCCCTCGTCGCTCGGCAACAACACGTCGTACGCCGCATCCGGCACGTACACCTTCAACATGTCCAGGTAGAGCTTCCAGGCCAGCGTCATACCCGCTGCCTCCAGGGCGTCGCGGGACTTCTTGGAATAACCATCTACTACCAGGAAGCGTAACGTCTCGGTCATGACTCCCTCACCTCATCCATGTATTCCTCTCCCGATTTCCCTCTCCCCCCATCCATCCATTCATCCACCGCTCATCCGCTCCAGTATCCCGGGAAGCTCCCTCAGGTCCTTGCACACCGCATCCGCTGCCGTGCCCGCGCTGCCCCGATCCTTGACCGCCGTACAGAGAATCCCCCTGGCCCCCACCGCCCGCGGCCCGTCGATGTCTTTCTGCTCCCGGTCGCCGATATGCGCCATCTGCCCAAACTCCACGCCCAACCCGCGCGCCGCCGCCTCGAACACCCTCGGGTCCGGCTTGCAGCAGCCGATCTCGTCCGAAAAGACCAGCACCTCGAAGAAGCGCAGGATCCCGTACCCCGCCAGAAGCTCGCGCAGCGCCCGCCCCGGGCTGAAGATGGCATCCGAGATCACCCCCAGCCGGTACCGCCCCTTAAGCTCCTGCAGCATCTCCTCCACCCCGTCCGCCAGCACCGGCCGCACCTGTAGCTCCATCTCCTCGTGCAGCCGCACCAGCTCGGCCATCTCCGCCTCGGGCAGCTCCCGTTTCAACCCGGCCAGCAGTACCCCCAGCCGCGTACGAACCGTCCAGGTCACCTTCTGCCCGTACCAGACCTCTCGAAACGCCGCATCGGTCGTATCGTAGGCCAGGTCCACCGCCTCGCGGTCCACCGCCACCCCATTGCGCTCTAAAAACCCCTGCACCAGCGCCCGCCTCTGCTCGGGCTTGGGCTTCATTCCCCGCTCTGCCCGCACCGGCTCGTCCGAGTCGTCCACGACCAGCGTGTCCCAGAGGTCGAACGTCACGGCCTTGATCGCGGTCCCGGTCATCTGGCTTCCCTGAGGTTAGAAGAAGAAAGGATAGTCCATACCCTTGAACCTAGTAGGCACTGCAAAATAGTTACGAGACCGGGCGCGCCGACAGAGTGCAATCGCGAGCGCGCCCGGGGGTAAACCCGCAGCAATAGCCGCGCTATTTCGAGGATTTTTCCGAGGACGAAAGCCGCGAGTGCGCCCGCCCACGCGGCCGCAACCGGATCGTTTATTTTTCGGTGCCTCCTTAGCCATGTTTCCTCTCGCCGCCAGCGCCGGCCCTTACTCGAACCGGATCCCTCCATGATAACCGTCTGCCGGCTTCGATCCAATCGCGGTCTGCCGCCGGTTGCCCCCTGTTTCTGGCCTCCTCCCGTTCCGTTCGTGACCGCGAAAACATCCGCCAGACCGAACTGGCCAGAAGAGCAGGGGTCAGGCGTTCGACGATCTGCGATTTGGAGAAAGGGCGGAGGCTCCCCAGCCCGGAGCTTGCCGCCCGGTACGCCAAGATTCTGCGACATAACGAAAACCTGTTCATCCAGCTGGTCCTTCAAGACCGACTCCGCTAGGCCGGTATCAAGTACCAGGTCAGCCTCGTCGCCGCGTAAACCCCGGAGCTCGTTCCCGTAATCCTCCCCGGATCAAGGCCTCGCGTACGGGTCTTCTAGAGCACCGATCGGGTTGTAACGTCTTTGAGTTCGCGAGGATAGAGGGGTCAGATGCGGATGCCGGCCCGACGAAGCAGTGGCAGAGCCACCTCGAGGAGGGACGGCGCCGCAGATGGCCCCTGTAGACCGCGAAATCATGGCTTTTTCAACCCGTTCGGTGCTCTAGGTCGTGTCAGCGCAGCGCCGGCTCGTCTCGCCCGCCTCGGGCGGGGCGTTTCCGCACGAACGGCTCCGTTCCTGGTAAAACCTCGCCTCCCTGCTGTACACTATCTATCGGTTCCACTATCTATCGGTTCATCGACGCCCGATCCGGGATTTCCAGCCTCGTTTGTCCTGGGAGCTTCCGGCAGTTTGAACACAACAACACTGAAATGGGCGATTCCAGGAAGACCGATCAATTCTGGACGCAGCCTCTTGAACCAGTCCATATTTATGATCTTATTCACTTGACCTGCATAGCGTTGTACAACCCATAGCCGGCGAAATTCACCCGGTACTAATGATTTTCGTCGGACCTTCCGCAGAGTATAGTGGTCTAAAGTGTGGCTTTTCGTCGGACCAATCAGATACTCCTCCATCTCCGTTGGGTGCAGAGCAATTGGAATAGAGGGACGTAGCTACATTATTTACAGTATTTCGCTCTCGGAAACGCGACGGGGTTTGTCGGCAAATTAATGTAAATAATGCAGCAACGTCCCGTTCTTCCCGTTCTGCCGCAGGGCGAAGAGAAGCGCGAGCAGCCCACGAGTGAATTAATGTAAATAATGTAGCAACGTCCCGTTCTGCCCTCGTGCCGCTTCTTCGATTTCTTCGCTACCCATGGCAACCTCCGAAAAACACCATCCTCCCCGGAGATTCGCCATGGCAAAAAACCCGGCAGAAATGACCCCTGTCCCTGCGGCAGCGGCAAAAAGTACAAGAAGTGCTGCATCGACAAAGACGGCGAAGCCGCCCGCAATCACCCACCGCCACCCCAACAAACCCACCGGCCTAACACTGTCGCCTCGGTCGCCGCACAGGCCATGCGGGCCTGGGCGCCTCCGGCGGTCGATTACGACGCTATCGAATTCGACGACGACGACCTCGACGCGCTTTCCAACAGCATCGTTGACCTGATCAACAACGGCCAACTCGACGACGCCGAACGCGCCTGCGATACACTCGAACGCCAATTCCCCGACATGATCGATTGCCTCGAGCGTCGCGCGATGCTCTTACGCGCTCGCGGCCAGAATCAACTCGCCGCCGACTACTACCGCCGCGCTGCCGAGTACGCACGCACCCACGAGGGATTCGAGCCCGCGAGTATCGATTACTACCTGGACTCAGCCAATAAGCTCGACCCACCATCCGAGATCGAAACACACTAACTGGCTACCCGCTGCAGAAGAACGTGCGCGTCTCGGGCGGTTTACTGCAGAAGAGCGTGCGCGCTAACAATCTGTTCCATCTGACGCTTGCCGACCAGCACTCCCGTGGCCCGTTGAACCGCTTGCACCGCCTCGTCAAAAGAGCCTCGCGCCGCTTCTACCGCGCTCAACCGGCATAGCTCATGCGAATGCTTGTTTTTCGGAAGATTCAACACGCAATCCGATGGATGTAGGTTGCCGTATCCCGCTTTTCGATATGCCAACCTTTCCACCGTGACCTCGCCGAATACTGTGCACAGTTCGCGGTCGCTGTCTTCAACCCGCTTGCGCGATTCCCCGTCGCTTCCGTTTACCAACTGCAGCCGCGGCTCCCGCTGACGGCGTAGGTCCAGATGATCTTGAAATTGCTGTCGCAGCAAGTCTCTGCCTCGATCTTGAAGCTGTCGCTCAACCTCGTCGTGGGGCAGCCAGCCGCTGCTCCTATCGTCGAGCCACGCGACAATCTGCCCAAAAATCTGGCTAATTCCGGATTTCTCAACGGCTGAAAAGAGCAATAAGGGGGAAGACGG
>CAYVFC010000206.1:0-10480 GCA_964450715.1 uncultured Sandaracinaceae bacterium
GCGTGCGTCCGGCTAGCCGTGAAAGCCGAAATCGGCTATTTCGAGCCGGGAACTATCTAACGAGGTTTGCGTAAACCGATGCCCTCTTCCAGAAAACCCGGACGGAACGACCCTTGCCCGTGCGGCAGCGGGTTGAAGTACAAACGTTGCTGTCTGAACCGCGCTCAGACAGTGACGCTTTTCACCCAGCAGGACCGCTTCGCGGCATTCGCCACCATTGAGCGGTTCGTCAGCCGGTACCTGGAGAAACAGAAAGACGCGGCGATGGACGAGTTCTGGGACGCGCAGCCCGACTTCGAAGACGAGCTGAACGAGTACCAGAACGGGGTCAGCAACGACGTGTTCGATATGTGGTTCTGGTTCGATCGGCCGCTTCCGGACGGCGGTCTGGTGGTCGATCGGCTACTGCGGGACGATCCGCCGCTCTCGGCGGGCGAGCGACGGTTTCTGGAATTGATTCGCGGAACCTGCGTGAGGTTGTACGAGGTAACCGACGTGCACCCGGGCGTTTCGCTCACGCTGCGCGATGTCGTCGGAGGGGGCGAGGTTACGGTGAGCGAGGAGCGGGGATCGCGACAGCTGCGACGCTCGGACCTTCTCGCGGCAAGGGTCATCAGCCCGGGCGCCTCCGGACAGCCGGAGATGGACGCGGGGCTGGTGCCGATATCGGGGTTGTTGCGCAAGTCGGTCGTCTCGCAGTTGCTTGAGCTCCGCGCCGATTTTCGCCGACGTAATCAGCGAACGGGAGATGATGCCTTCTTCAAGCAGATGCCCCCGTTTTTCCACGCGGCCTGGCTTACTTCGGTTTTCGATCCGCCCATTCCGCACATCCAGAACACCGACGGCGAGGACACGCTGATTACCCGGGTGCACTTCGACGTCAA
This sequence comes from uncultured Sandaracinaceae bacterium, assembly GCA_964450715.1. GTDB lineage: Bacteria > Myxococcota_A > Polyangia > Polyangiales > JAFGIB01 > CAYVFC01. Next base: position 885 of record CAYVFC010000206.1, read on the forward strand.
GGATGCGGACCGCTTGAACCGGGCTCTGGATGGGGCCGAGCATCTGGCGCGCGAGGAAGGAAGCGAGGAGTGGACCTGGTCGGGGAACAACCGCCAGGGAGAATCAGTCACACTGGGCCGGATCGAGCTCAGGGACGGGACGCTGATGCTGGAGGCCAACTCGGCCGAGCGCGGAGAGCGCGGCCGGGCGCTGATCGAGACCCTGGCGGGCGAGACGGTGGCCCATCGCGGAACGTCTCACGAGGACCTGACCCAGAAGCTACGCGAGGCGTTCCGTTCCGGTCGGGCGGGAGAAGACCTGCCTTCCGGTGATCGGGACGCAGCCGGAGAGGAGATCCCCTTCGAGGTGCAGGAAGACCTTGTGCTCGATCACCTCGCGCGCCACTACCGTAAGTGGATCGACGAGAAGGTGCCGATGCTCGACGACCGCACCCCGCGCGAGGCAGCGCGGGACCCAGCTCGACGGTCGAAGGTAGAGGAGCTCATCCGCGGCTTGGAGGGCGCGTACGAGCGGTCGCTCCGGATGAACCAGCCGGCCTACGATCCGTCGTGGATGTGGGCCGATCTCGGGTTCGACGGACGGGCGCAGCCCAACCATCCCCCTCCGCTTGCCCACGAACGCTGGGCCGAGCAGGTGCCGGGCTGGGCCGAGCTGTGTGCGGATGTCGCCAAGAGGGTGCGGAGCCGGCCGGGATTCGACGATGCGGCCACCATCGTCACCCGGACCGAGCTCGAATCCGATCTCGACATACGGAGGTTCATGAAGGAACTCGTCGAGCAGGCCGGCTCGGCCGGCGAACCCTCGGCAACCAGGCCGTCCGATCTGGCGAACCAGCTTCGTTGCGCCGTCAACTTCGAGCTTCACCGCCGCAAGACCTTCTGGGTAGACGAATCGTTGGCCTACATGCTGGTGCAGACCGATCTGGACATCACGGGTGACCAGCTTCGATTGCCCTTTGCCTGCTTGTCCCTGGTATTCACCGACCGTCACATTTTGTCGCTGGCAGAGCGGTTGCTGGCCTCCGACCGGTCGTGCCCGCTGGCCGGGCACATCCTCCGCCTGGTCACCGTCTACATGTTCGAGGAGCCGGTCGAGTCGGGGCGGCGACTACACGTGGCGCTGGCCGCCGATACACGGGGCGCGGATCCGCCCTATCTCTTCGAGCATGACATCGACGTACGACCCGGCGATCGGCTTGATCTAGATACGGTCTTCAGCCGACACCAGGTGGTGCTCGAGGGGCAGCGGAGCCCGCTGCCGAACAGGCGCCCGCTTCCGGACCTACTGCTCGTCGTTCTCAATGCAGTCCTGTATGCCACCAGTGCGAGCGGGCAGCCGCAGCTCAAGGCGAGTCCGCGAAAAGGGAGCAAGCCGTCCTCTGGCTCGTCTCCTGTCTACAGCTCCGAAGAAGTTTTCTTCTTGCCCGGAAGTATCCCGATTTCGCAGGTGCGCCGGCTACAGGAGCTTTCTCGTGTCCCGAGCGGCCGTAAGCTGACCCACCGTTTCATGGTGAGGGGGCACTGGCGGCGGCCGGCCAGGACCTGGAAGGACAAACACGTGCGCTGGATTGAGCCCTACTGGAAGGGGCCGGATCTGGCGGCGATCATCGAGAAGACCTACAGGATGACGCCGTGAGTCGTGGGGAAAAGGCGCGTCCGGCGACGGTTGGAGACCCGCGTGATTGACTGAACCCGAGATGACGCGGTAACTACGCTGCCATGAATTTCGAATGGGATTCCGAAAAGGCGGAACTCAACCTGTCCAAGCACGGCGTGACCTTCGAGGAGGCCTCGACCGCTTTCGGCGATCCGCTCTCGATCACTATCTCGGATCCCGACCATTCGGACGAAGAAGACCGGTTCATCCTTCTCGGGCAGACCTATTCGGGCCGTTTCGTGGTCGTGGTTCATACCGAGCGGGACGAGACAATACGCTTGATCAGTGCTAGAATAGCCCAAAGGGGGAGCGAAGGAATTATGAAGAAGGACAGCGATAGTAGTCAGCAGATGCGAGACGAGTACGACTTTTCCAAGGGCGTGCGAGGCAAGTACGCTCAGCGATTCGCCAAGGGATCCAACGTCGTCGTGCTCGACCCCGATGTCGCTTCCAGGTTCAAGACCTCCGCGGCTGTTAACGACGCACTGCGGGCGAAGTTGGCCGAGCAGGACGGCAAGGCGGCTAGTGGATCCTGACCCCTGATCGCCTTCGTGTCCTAGACTGCTTCAACCGGTTTCTTCGTTCGACTTCGCCAGCACGCGACGAGCTTCTACCAGGATTCGGTCCGCGCGCTCGACTTCGCCGTCCTTGAGGGCCTCCCGGCAGGCCTTGAGGAGCGCGCGAAGCCTTGTTACACGTGTAACAAATCCGGCCCTCTCCAACCCACTCCAGCCTATTCCAGCGGCCCTATTCGCCTCACCTCGCGTCGGTTTCGTAGGCTGGAGTGGGCTGCAGTGGGCTGCAGGGCGCATTCGACTCCCTGCGCCTCCACCGTTCAACTCCTCACCGATCCACTCATCGCCCGAATTCCTTGAGTATCTCGGCGGCCGCCACGGCGCGGATCCTTTTGCCTAGTTGGTAGCTCTGCTGTCCGGCGTGGATAACGAAGAGGGAGGTGAGCTTCAGGGTATCGAGCGCGCTGCGCATCGAAGGGGTGATACGTGGAGCGTCAGTTCTCTTGAATTCGAAACCCATCTTTCGCTTCCCGCGCACGATCAGGAGATCGAGCTCCGCCCCGGCATGGGTTGCCCAGAAATAGCAGTCATCCGGATTCGCTCCGAGCCGGTGCATGACCTGCTGCATCATGAATCCTTCCCAGCTCATACCCAGCTTCGGATGCGCTTCGAGGTCGCGCGGGGTTGGTATCTTTAGTAGCGAGTGCAACAGCCCGCTGTCCTCTACATATATCTTGGGCGATTTCACCTCACGTTTGCCGACGTTCTCGAACCACGGTCGTAGCTGGCGTACCACGAAGAGGCTTTCGAGCAGATCAACGTAGTTTCTGACCGTCGTGTGTGAAACACCGAAGGAAGCGCCGAGCTCGGAAGCGTTCAGCAGCCCTCCGTGACCGTGGGCGAGCATCGTCCAGAAGCGCGACAGGGTTCGGGCGGAAATCCGGACTCCGAGGTTAGGAAGATCTCGCTCCAGAAACGTTCTGATGAAGGTGCGTCTCCAGTGCTCGCTATCCTCGTGGGTCCGCTGGAGGTACGATTCGGGGAATCCCCCGCGAAACCATAGGCGATTCAGGTTGTTGGCTCCGATCTCGTCCAGGGTAAGACCGGGGAGTTGATGATAGACGATACGCCCGGCGAGCGTCTCCGAGCTTTGACGCAAGAGATCCGGCGACGCGCTGCCGAGGACCAGAAAACGCGCCGGCGTGCGCGGCCGGTCGGCCAGAACGCGCAAGACGCGGAAGACTTGCGGGAGATTCTGAACCTCGTCGAGCACCACGAAACCGCGTAGCGGTTCCAGGGCCAGCGTGGGCTCCTGCAGCCGCGATAGATCGCGTTCGTCTTCCAGGTCAAAAAAGGCGACCGGCCGGTCCTGTGAATCGGCGAAATCGCGCGCCAGCGTGGATTTTCCCACCTGACGCGCGCCGAGCAGCGCTACCACCCGGAAACGCCGCAGGAGTTTCTCGATCCTCTTCAGTTGCTCGCGGCGCTCGATTTTCATTCCTTGAATATTGAAACATACAATTTCAAAATTCAAGTCATTTCGCGCCAGCCGGGGGGCGGTTCTTCGCCCGAAAACGACGCCGCATGCGGACCGCGCCCATCAGCCACGCCAGAAATCCGCCAGCACCCGCCGCGCCTCGACCATGATCCGATCCGCCCGCTCCGTGTTGCAGTCCTTCAGGGCCTCCCGGCAGGCCTTCAGGAGCGCCCGGAGCCTTGTTACACGTGTAACAAATCCGGTCCTCTCCAGCCCACTCCAGCCTACTTCAGCGGCCCTATTCCCATCGGCCTCCCCCGGTTTGATAGGCTGGAGTGGGCTGGAATGGGCTGCAGGGCGCATTCGACTCCCGCCGCCTCCACCTCTGTTCGGAGTTTAACTCTGGACCAGCGCGGCGCTCGTCAGTCTCGTGGAAAGCTCCAGCGAACTGGACCTTTCCACATCGAGAGGTCTTTCGACGCCGCCGGCGTCCGCGATGAAGGTCGCGAGCAACAAGAGGGATAGCCATGAACGCCGGGGCGCGACGCCTGGCGGTTATCGGCGGCAGCGATACCGGGATCACCGCGGCCTTGCGCGCGAGGGAGATCGACAGCGAGGCGCTGTTCCACCGGATGAAGGTGGCGGATCTCGTGGAGCTGGATCTCAGCTGTACACCGCCGCTGAGCAGTCCCTTCGACCCGGTGTAAATGAGCGCGCAGCAGTGGCCGCGGCATACCAGGACGTGGCGCTGAATCGCGACGGCAAGGCTTCTTGACAACGTGGCCAACTCGCCACATATTGAGCTCGTATCGTCCAGGAGGAACCGGTGGCCCGAACCAGCGACGAGGTTTTCAAGAAGCAAGCACGCATTCTCAAGGCGCTGGCCAACGAGTCGCGGCTCAAGATCGTCGACCGTTTGTCGTGCGGCGAGTGCTCGGTGGGCGAGCTCACAGACTTGGTCGGCTCCGACCGAACCACGGTCTCGAAGCACCTGGCGGTTCTACGGGCACACGGCATCGTGCTCGACCGTCGCGAGGGAACGACGGTGTACTACAGCCTGCAAACCCCGTGTGTGGTGAACTTTTTTTCCTGCGCGACCCAGGTGATCAAGGAGAGAAGCTGAGCAGGCGGGTTTTTTACGGATATGTTGACAATGTGGCCACGTTACCACTGACAATGGACTGAGGGAGTCGGCGTCATGAAAGAAGAGGTGAAGAAGTTCGCCTGGCTGGTCGGCATCTTCCTCGTGGCCTATTTCCTGCCGCTCGGGAATCCGAAGGTGTCGGGGGCCATCCTGGAGGCCTTTCGCCTACTGCAGTGGTACGCCATCAATCACACGCTGGCCTGCGTGGTGCCGGCCATGTTCATCGCCGGAGCTATCTCGACCTTCCTCTCGCAAGCCTCCGTTATGCGCTACTTGGGGCCGGACGCCAGCCGGCCGCTTGCCTATGCGGTGGCCTCGGTCTCCGGCATCATCCTGGCGGTCTGCTCGTGCAGCGTGCTTCCCATGTTCGCGGGCATCTACGCTATGGGAGCCGGACTCGGGCCGGCGAGTGCTTTTCTCTACTCGGGTCCTGCCATCAACGTGATGGCCGTATTCCTGTCGGCCCGGGTGCTGGGGCTGGACCTAGGCGTGGCCCGGGCCATCGGCGCTGTGGTATTCGCCGTCATAATCGGGCTGTTGATGTCGTCGTTTTTCCGGCGCGGCGAACAGCAGCGCCTGCAGGCGGCCCAGCTTCCCGAAGCGCCGCCCAGCCCCAGGCCGCTCTGGAAGACAACGGCGTACTTCGTCTGCATGATCCTCTTTCTCGTCTTTTCCGACTGGTACAACACCAACGACGTCACCGTCACGCTGAAGAGCGGCGAGACCGTCAGCGCCAACGTGCGCTACTCGACCCAGGATAAGGTCGATATACAGCGTTACCAACCGGACGGGCGTCTGTCGCCCGAGGTCGAGCGGCTGGACCGTGCCGAGATCGCCTCGGTACAAACCGTTCCTGGCTTCACCCAGAGCGTTCACGAGGTGAAGTGGTACCTGGCCGGCGCCATGGGCCTCCTGGTCCTGCTCATGGTCTGGCGCTGGTTCTCGCGCGAGGAAATCGCCGAGTGGATGCGCGCCACCTGGGACTTCGGGCTGCTCATCGTCCCGCTGCTCTTCGGCGGCGTGTTCGTGACCGGCTTCGTCGGAGGGCTCATCCCCGAGCAGGCAGTGGCCACCGTTGTGGGAGGCGACAGCCTGCTGTCCAACTTCGTCGCCTCCTTCGTGGGAATGATCTGGTACTTCGCCACGCTGACCGAGATTCCCATCGTGGAGATGTTGATGCGCCTGGGCATGGGAAGGGGACCGGCGCTGGCGCTGCTTCTGGCCGGCCCGGCGCTGTCGCTTCCCTCCATCCTGGTCATCTACCAGGTCGTCGGAGTGAAAAAGACGCTCGCCTTCTGCGTGCTCGCGGTCGTGATGTCCACGCTGGTCGGGTACGGGTTCGGATTAGTAGTAGGTAGCCGACGACACCAAGATCCGGCTCGTCGCTCACCTGACCGGGGATTTGGGGCCGGTGCTTTCGTACCTGAACGCGGTGATGCAGACTGCCTCATATACGCCGGCGGGCGACACGCTGACCTACATGGACGGGTACCGCATGGTGGTCTTGTACCCGCGGCGCATCACCATCGCCAAGGCGGACGAAATCGTGGACGGCTGGCTGACGCTGTCGAGGAAGGAGACGGTAGATGAAGATCAAGGTACTGGGACCCGGATGCGCGAAGTGCAAGAAGCTCTACACCGAAGCCGAGCGGGCAGTGGCCTCCTCGGGCGTACAGGTCGAGTTGGAGAAGGTCGAGAAGATAGACGAGATCATGGAGTTCGGCGTGATGATAACGCCGTCCCTGGTCATCGACGGCGAGGTCAAGGCGAGCGGGCGCGTCGTCCCTGCCTCGGAGATAACGTCCTGGATCACGGCCGCCGCGGGTAAGAAGCCATGAACGGAGCACGCGACTGTTGCTGCTCGGACGAGGTGCAGGCGCTCGTTTTCGCCTGCTCCGGCTCGTCGAACGTCGGGCAGATCACCAACGGCATTGCCTTGCGGCTCGCGCGCGAAGGGCTCGCCGTCATGTCCTGCCTGGCGGGGGTCGGGGCACATCTGAGCGGCTTCGTAGTGCCGGCCAGGGACTGTGAGCGGCTGGTGGTGCTCGACGGTTGCGACCATCGCTGCGCCTTTAAGACCCTGGAGCACGTCGAGGCGCGACCGCACGTCTACATCAACCTGGCCGAGCAGGGCTTCGAGAAGCAGCACGGGGTACCGGTCTCGGACGCGGACCTCAAGCGGGCCTACGCCCTGTCGGTAGGTCGCCTCAAGGGAGCGGCGGCTTGCTCGAAAGCCTGACATCCAACGCCGGGCTGTATATCGAGAGCAACGCCTGGCTGGCGCTGGTCGCGGTCTTCGCCGGCGGCGCGCTCACCGCCTCCAACCCCTGCGTGCTGACCATGATCCCCCTGATGATGAGCGTGGTTGCCGGACGCCGGGAGGAAAAGACAGGTGTGGCGCGCGCCTTCGTCTTCTCGCTAGTCTTCATCCTCGGCCTGTCGCTCACCTTCACCGCGCTCGGCATGGTGGCCGCTCTGGCAGGCAAGATGTACGGCGACGTATCCGCGGTCTGGAACTGGATCGTGGCCGCGGTGTGCGTGGCCATGGGGCTTCACCTGATGGAAGTCATTTCTATTCCCATCCCGAACCTGGGTGGCCGGTTGCAGCCCCGGGCGCGAGGCCTTCTGGGGACGCTGCTGCTCGGTCTTCTCTTCGGTGTCGTCTCGGCTCCCTGCGCCGCACCCATTCTGGTGGTACTGCTGACCTACCTTGCCGGCTCCGGCTCGTCGGTTACCTGGGGCGGAGCGCTGCTTCTGACCTATGCGCTTGGGCACAGCGTCCTGATCCTGATTGCCGGCACTTCCATGGGAGCCGCCCGCGCGCTTATCGAAAACAGCAAGGCCACCCGCGCGCTAGAGCTTCTGCGCAGAGGAGCGGGCGCCTTGATCGTTCTGGTTGGCGTGTACTTCGCCTATCGAGGGATCGGTTGAAACCGATCGGCTGCTGGAATACGGAAAAGAGGTGGAAGGTGATTCATATCAATAAGACGAAGGGCGCTTTTTCCTGCGCGCTCGCCGTAGTGCTGACCGTCTGGCTGGCCGGCTGTGATCCATCCGGTATGGGGGCTGACCTGGGCGCGACCGCGAAGGCGAGCGCCGCCGAAACAAAGCCGGATACGAAGTCAGCGAAGAAGCCGGAGAAAAAGCCGGAAGAACAGGCCGTCCCGAGCATCTCGAAGATCGTCTTCGTCGGCAAGAAGGACGCCTGCCAGTGTACCCGAACTGCTGTCGAGGCGAGCTGGTCGGCTCTGCAGAAGGCGCTCGGGCAGCCGGCCAGGTTGCCGGTGGAGCGATTACGCATTGACGTCGACCAGGAAAAGGTAGCCGTTTTCGAGAGGCAGAAGTCGATCATGGCGCTGCCCGCAATCTACTTCATCGACGACAAGAACACGGTCATCGAGTTGCTGCAGGGCGAGGTGACCGCGGCGCAGATCAGAGCGCTTCTGCCCCGTTGATCCAAAGACAAGACGGCTCGGGGCAACTCCTGTCCGGGGGAGCGGCCGAGACACCCCTTTCCAGATCCTGTGCGCCTGATTTCGAGCCGGAAGGGCCGAAGGGGCATGTATGCACCCTGTCCGGTCCCGCCCGGCGAGCGGGCTCCTGGGATCTCCAGAGGTTCCTATCACGCCTTCTCGAATCCTGGCATTGTCGCCAGTGGAATACCTATACGAAGACGGGGGACATCCTGATGCCGAATTGTGCCGAGACCGGCATTCAATCGTCGTCAAGAAGTGGACCATCGACGAGATCCTCGACCACCGAATGCATCTCTACGTCGAACCAGGATAAAAACATCTTTAAGGTACGGTTCTTCGGCCAGTCGGATTCGCGGTTCCACCACTCTGCAAGCTGTTCCTCGAATATAGATCGATAGCACTTACGAAGGACGCGGTCCCTTGCTTGGTCATCTTCCCATTCTGGAAGCAGATATGCCGTGCAGTCCTCGTTGACCTCGTCCAGAGTCACGTTGTCCCGGACCGGGTCTGGCAAAGACTGCAGCCAATGCAGGAATGGTTCCCTGGCCTTGACGACTGTCATCGAACGATTGATCACGTAGCCATTACCTCCTGGGATTGACTGTTTGTCGCCTTGTCGGGTAGCGATGGGACGGAACAGACCGCATCGTTATGCCCGATTCGGGTACTGTTACTTCAAGCACGAGAGCACGTCGGCGGCGTCGATCACGGCGGCCCCGGTGAGGTCCTTTCTAGATCCTTCTATCCTGGGGAAAAAGACCGCGTGTACGATCTCGCAGGATTTCGAGCGTTCGATGGGAGGGACTCCCTTGCGGATCAGGTCGGAAACGGCGCGCCGTACGAGGGCATCGGAAGCCGGCTTGTCGGTCCACTTGACCTCGCCGAGCAATAGACGCTTGCCGTCCCTCGACAGCGCGACCACGTCCCATTCTGGACCCTTGCCGTGCCAGAAACGATCCGCCGGACGCCAGGGGCCGTGCCGAAGGGGAGCTGAACGCGAAAGGGAGGAGCCGGTACGGCCGTTTTCGGCGTCAAGGTACGGAATGCTTCGACGGCATAGATCTTCCCAGGTTTCGGAAAAAATCCCCTGTTCGGATCTCCCCTAGGCCCGGCGAGGGCCTTCCTGACCGGGGAGTGCGACCCGACAGCCGAGGTCGCCTTTTTGCGGAAATTCCCATTCTTACGAATCACCGTAAAATAAACGAAACGAGACCGGGCGCGTTGGCGGAGCGCAATCGCGAGCGCGCCCGGAGGAAAAACCGCAGAGATCTTTCCCTGCGGTCGAGAGCGCTATTTCGAGGATTTTTCCGAGGACGAAAGCCGCCAG
>CAYVFC010000207.1:0-8445 GCA_964450715.1 uncultured Sandaracinaceae bacterium
GCGTGGAAGCGGTGGCGACCGCGCTTCCGGCCGCGGCCGCGCTTCCCGCCACGGCCGCACCCGCTGCACCGGCCGCTCCGGTTGCCAGAGCGGCGGCGCCCAGCCGCGCCACCAGACGGGAACGCACCCGTTCCCTTTCCTCCCCGCTCGGCCCATCCGCGGAGAGCGCCCGCTCGATGATCTGTCGCGCCCGAGGATCCAGCTCGTTCATCTGTACCTCCAGCCGTCACGCGCTCGCAGGCGGACGACCGCCTGGTTGAACGCCTTTCTTGCAGCCCGTAGCCTCGAGTAGACCGTGTTGATGTTCGTACCCATGACGTCCGCGATCTCCTGCGCCGTCATCTGCTCGAGCTCCGCCTGCACGAATACCTCCCGCTTCTCTTCGTCCAGGCTATCCAGCAGGCCGTAGAGCCAGCGAACCGCTTCCGCGGCGCCGGCCAGGGACTCGGGACGGGAGTATCTGGCCGCATCCGCCACCGGTTCGCAGAGAAGCGGCACGGTCGGTTTCCGCCGCTCGGTGCGACGGTACCCGCGCACCGTGCGCAGGACGATTCCGAACAGCCACGTCTTGATGGAAGAGCGCCCCTCGAACTCGGGCAAGCGGCGGTGCACCACCAAAAAGACGTCTTGCACGGCGTCCTCCAGGAAATTTTCGGACAGTCCCAGCCTTCTGGCCGAACGCCAGACAAAGTCGAAGTATTCCTCGTAGATAGCTCCGAAGGGCGGGATCTCCGCCACGGCCTCCCGTTTCTGCTCCGTATCCGTTCGGGGCCGCTCCAGGGCGACCGCCGCGCCGGCCTGTGCTCCCGGTCCCATACCGGTCTGTGCCCGCAGATCGCGGGTTCCGTTACTCATATTCGCAGCTCGATACCCACTCTTAACCGTGGCGCCACGGTGGCGGGTCGGTGCACTAGCGCCCGGTCCGTCACCCCTTGCACCCATAGAGTATAGCCGGGACGCAGCAGCGGCGCTGCCAGACCCAGCTCCAGAACAAAGGCCCCCCATCGCGTCACCCGCCAGCCGGCCCGGGCGCCGGCCAGCAATGCGAGCCAGAGAGCTGAGCCCTGCAGACGTCGGGTCACGTTTGCTCCCCGCCCGTACAGCGAGCCCGTCTCTATGTGTGCGCAGGCCGAGAAAGAGAGAAGCTCTCCCCAGGAGCGATGGCAGATGCCCGCCGTGCCTGCCAGCAATCCGAGCTCGGCTCCGAGGGAAGGGACCTCCTCGATTCGCCCTTCGCGCTCCGGCCAGTAGCCGAACGACCCCTCCAGCCGCAGCCGCTCTACCAGCAGGGCCACGGCCGCGCCCATGCCCGCGCCCATGCCCGGCAGCGTTCCCGCGTCTGCCAGGGCCTCGATCCGGAACGCGAGGTGTAGAGGGGGCCCGGAGGTCCCCTCGGTCGTGACCTCAGTTTCCGGCTCGTCCTGCTCCTCGGGCTCTAGCGCTTCGCTCTCTGTCTCGGTTACGCGCTCGCCGTCGGGCTCGGAACGCCGGGTTTCCGCTTCACCGGCACCGACTTCGACCGCGGCCGCAAAAGGAGCGTCCGTGGGCGTCCCACCATCGCCTCGGGTCCTTTCGGCCCTGCGCTCCTCCACCGCCCGCGGATCGATGCTCAGCGCCAGGATCAGGGCCGCGGCCTTGGCCAGCGTCCCGCACTGCTCGGCTTCGAGCTCCCTTAACCCCGGGTTTCCCGCTTGTACGGTGCGCAGCCGCAGCACCCAGCCGCCCTTTTCGGTGCCCTCTAAGATCCCGTGGACGGCGATGGTCGGCTCGCCTTCCGCGGTGACGAGCGGGCGCCCGATGAGGCGCTCGACCTCCGCTTTCACCCATCGCTCGTCCGGGCACTGCTCGGGCGCGATCCAGATCAGCGCCACCGAGGGTTCCTGAGCGGGCGATCCGGAGTCCTGCGCTCTGGCGGTTTCCGCGCTGGTCATGGCCGCGAAGGCCGTCACGGTCGCCGCGGCGAGGCGACAGATAGCAGGGAAAGGGTAGGGGGGGGGGTTCACGGAACTCCGCTGATAACCAACTGAAATGGTTTAGCTTTTTCAATAAGGGGCCGCACCGGCTCGTTCCCGTTCCGCTGGGAAGCCGGCAAGAGGCGAGCCCCGTACGGTCAACGTATTGAAAACATCATCGTTTTGCCACGTCCCGCGCGAATTGTCCGTTACTGGGCTCGGTCTGCGCCTTTGTAGGAGGCGTAACCACTCCCTGAACGGTTACTTTTGTTGCACCGTGGACGACACCTGCGGCCACATATAAGTGAAAGCGTCCCGAATTCGGTAGCGTCCCGGTCCCGCAGACAGGGTGAGGGACGGTATCGCGTTCGCGGGGTCGAGATCGAGAACTGATTCCCGGAACGGGAGCAGAGAGCGTCGAACTCGGCGAAAGAGGAGAAAACGGAATGAAAGATCACGCAATCGCACTGGCATCGACTGTTTTTGCCGTGGTTCTGGCCGCGTTCGCCTGTAGCTCGGACGACGGCAGGTCGAGCGGGGATGACGGCTCGCAGGGGGGCTCGCTTCCCTCGGGTTACCAGGTGCTCGCGGACCACGACGCCAACGGCGACGGAACGCTTTCCGCCGACGAGGCGCCGGCTGATATCCTCTCCCGCTTCGACCAGCTCGACGCCAACGATGACGGCGTGCTGACTCCGGCCGAGATCGACGGGGCGAATCCGTCCGAGGCCGCCTCTTCGGTGATCGATACCGCCACGCAGGGGGCGTCGGCCGCGGCCGATACGGCCAGCGCGGTCAGCGGCGAGGTCTGCGCCGAGGCCAGCGCCACCCCTACCCGCATGGCGCCCAAGGTGGTGCTGCTTCTGGACGGCTCGGGCAGCATGGAAGAGCCCTATTCGGACAATGAGAGCAAGTGGTCGGCCATGCGCCAGGCCATCGTGGATCCGAACGACGGCGTGGTTAGCACCATGCAAGCGCTGATCGAGTTCGGCCTGGTGATCTACTCCGGTCCCCGGGACAGTGACGACTGCCCCATCCCTGGCGAGGTGGTGGGCCCGGCGCTGAACAACTACACGCCCATCGCCGAGGCATTCCCGCAAGACCAGCCCGGCGGCTCCACGCCCACCGGCCTGGCGCTGCAGCTGGTCTGCGAGGCCCTGCCCGGCGTGGCAGTGGATCAGAGGCCGCAGTACGTGATCCTGGCCACCGACGGCGAGCCTAACAGCTGCGACCGGAGCGGCGGCCGCGACGAGCCGCCCGACTACCAGTCCGTGGTCGACGCGGCCAACTTCTGCTGCGACAAGGGAGTGACGCTCTACGTGGTCAGCCTGGCCAGCGGCAGGGGTAGCCAGGATTTCCAGGATCACCTGCAGGAGGTGGCGAATATCGGCGCTTGCGACGGCTCCGCGGGCGCACCCGTGTACAGCCCGCAGGATCCGGCCCAGCTCTCCACCGACCTCGGCCAACTGGTAGGCGGAGCGGTGACCTGCGACGTTTTGCTCGACGGAAGCGTAGTACAGGGCAGGGAGTGCGAGGGCAGCGTGGTTACGCTCAACGGGCGCACGCTGGGCTGCAACGACCCGGACGGCTGGATACTGGTGAGCGAGAACGTCATCCGTCTGCAGGGACAGGCCTGCCAGGAGTTCACCGACAATACGGACTCGGTGCTTACCGCTACCTTCCCCTGCGAGGTATTCGTGCCCGGCGGCGGCGGCCCGGGTGAGGGCGGCGCCGGTAGCGGCAGCGGCGAGGCCGGTAGCGGCAGCGGCAGCCCGGGCGACCTGGGTCCCATCTTCTAGACCTAAAACCAGCGAACCCATCTTCTGCGAGCGCCCACAGCTCGCCATTTCGGACCGTACTCGCTCGTCGCTGCTTGACGTACGGGTCAGTACGCCTGCGTCGCTCCTCGCTCCGCGCGGCCCGAACTGACGCACTGTGAGCGCTCTCGCTACGATGCGTTCGCTTGTTTTAGGTCTAGACCGGTACCGTTCCGGTGCGCCGGTCGCCTCCGCGGACCGCGGGCGGAGACCGGCGCGGGCGTCGGCTTCACATGGCATTTCGGTTGGTGTTACAAATCCGCTGGACATTCCATGCGCAGAGTCGAGGAACAGCTCCAGCTCGGAGATATCGAGCGTCGATTCGGGTTAGTAGTGAAGTCCCATCGAATAGGGGAGATGGATCTCAAGATCGCGGAAATCGACCGGGTCGACGAGATGGTTTACGAGGTCTATCCCGACGCGGTGACGACGCACGGCGACGCTCCGGTCTGGATGATCACCTGGCCGGCCTCTTTCGGATTGGCCGAGTTCCTCCTGCAGCAGCGGCTTGCGGCCGGAACCCGGGTCCTCGAGCTGGGCTGCGGTACCGCGGCGACGGGCGTGGCTCTGGCGATGGCAGAAGCCGAGGTAGTTTGTACGGATTACGATCCCCTGGCGATGGTTCTGGCCCGGCACAATGGCCGGCTCAACGGCTGTCGCTCGCTCGCGGTCCGTTTTTTCGACTGGTACGAGCCCGACCTGGAGGGCACGTTCGATCTGGTGGTGGGCTCCGAGGTCGTCTACTTCGAGAAGAGCTTCGGCCCCTTGTTGGCGATCCTGAAACGCTACACCCGATCCGGCGGTACCGTCGTTCTTTCGGACCAGCACCGCCCCCAGATGGGCGCGTTCCTCGAGCGCTCTTCCCGGGAGGGATTCTCCTGGCGCCAGAACCGCCAGATGGTCTACCGTCCCGAGGTCGACATGCCGGTTCGCATCACCGTGCTGACCCGGTCGACGAACGGACGCTACGGCCAGTAACGCGCCAGCAGACCAGGGACCAGGGGACGTTGTTGAGTAATTAAGTAATTGAGATCGGTTGCCTCTTGGAGGAGATGTGGTGTTGCGCAGGCCTTTTGAAGCCTGCTTTTTCACTCAACAACGTCCCCAACGTCTCCAACGTCCCCAACGTCTCCCAATTACTTAATTACTCAACAACGTCCCCAACGCGTCTTACTTAATTACTCAACAACGTCCCCAACGCGTCCAACGTCCCCAACGCGTCCGAAGCCTGCTTTTTCACTCAACAACGTCCCCAACGCCGCAACGCGTCCAACGTCCCCAACGCGTCGTCCAACGCCTCTGTGCCCAACGCCTCGTTACGGGGCAAGAATACCGTCGACCTCCCCGGCAACCTCGGCCGACAGCTCGATCTGCTCGGGTTGCGGTTCGGCCTCGGTTCGTAACGGGTAGCGTACCAGGATAGTCCCGGTAAAGAAGGGTACCTCGAGGCTATCCACCGCGGCGAGCAAACAGGCGCGGAGCGGCTCGGCGATCTCTCCCCGTACCTCGGCGCGGACCACCTCCCGCTCCGCCAGGCGGAAGACGAAGAGCGCGCGCCGTCGGTAGTGCGTTCGTCCCGCGCGGTCGCGCCGGAAACAGCCCCGCGCCACCGGTATGATGCGCTTGCGCAGCATGGCGAGCAGGGGATCGGCCGGCATCGCCTTGCCCGCGCCCGCGCTGGCGGTCGTCTGCCCGTCCGTGAGCGGCCCCTTGCGTCCCGCGCGATTCGAACGCGACGAGCCACCCGCGTCCGTTTTCCGGCAGGCCCGCGGCTCGGCCAGTACGACCGGCGCCGCGTCCGAGCTGATCCCACCGTAACGCCAGGCAGGCCCGCGCGGATCGCAAGCCTCGCCCTCGCCCGCGGCGACGGGCCGCTGCAGCGCGCTGGTCGAGTAGTCGGCCGCATCGACAGCAGCCAGGACCGCTGCCCGCGGACAGAGGCCTGCCGTTGTCGCGCTGCGCACCGCCAGGCCGCGGCCCAGTCGCGGGGGGGGCGCCGATCGGCTGACCCGTACGCCGGTGAGCGAAGCCGAGCCTCCCTGCACCGCCTCCCAGACGCGCTCCTCGCCGGCGCGTAGTGGTCCCCCGTTCAGCGTCCGCTTCCCCACTTTCAGCGCCACCCGGCTGCGCACCACCGGGGCGAATAGTTCGGTCAAGCGATCCTGCAGGCGGGCTGGGTTTCGGCCGCGTTCTGCTTCGGCGGCCTCTGCTCCCGCGTCCACGACCACCCCGCCCGTGGACTCGGCGCCCTCGCGCAGCCTGCTCACCGCTTCGCGGTCCGCCACGTTGAGCACGGAGACCTCGACTCCGGCGCGCCGGGCTGGGTCGAACGCATCGTCGCGGCCGGTGGTCAGACCGCCGTCGCCTACGACCACCATCAACGGCCGCAGCTTCTGCCTCGCGTCTCGAGCGAGCCACGAGGCGGCCGTTTTCCAGACGCTCTCGAAACGGGTGGCCGAGCCCATGTCGGGTAGACGCACGGCTTCGGCCAGCGGTGCCAGGGGCAGATCGTCAACCGCCACGGGCTCGGCGCTCACCGTCCGGGCGCGAGAGGCGAACACGAGCGAGCGCACGCGCGAGCCGGGCGGAGCGGCGGAGAGAAGTAGCGCCACGGCGGGCACGATCCGTCCGCGCGCCGGTCCGAGCGTCGAGGGCGAGACGTCGATCGCTATTACCAGATCGACCGGGGCGGCTGGCCGGGGCGCGGCCACGACCCGGGCGCGCAGGCAGCGCTTCGACGCGCAACGGTAGCTCCAGAGGGTTCCCGAAACCGCTTTCGCGTCCGGGGCGAGCCGGGCGCTCAAGTCGATCGGCTCCCAGGCCTCGCGGGGCAAGGGCTGCTCGCCGGGCGGGCCGAACGAGGCGGACGCCTCGACCATCTCGGAGGACTCGACCCACAGCTCGGTGCGCGCTGCCCGCGGATCACTGCCGCGCGCGGGCAGCCGGAACCTGGCGACGCCGTTGTGCAGGGAGGCATCGGCCAGGTAGCTCACCTCAACCGTCAGGTCCGAGCCCTTGACCACGGGCGCGGCGCGCACCACCAGCGCCGCTCCACGCTCGTCGCTCTCGGGCGCCGCGTGAGCGAGCGGAAGCGCACGTACCGGACCGCGTGCCTGCACTGAATCGTCATAGGCGCTGAAGGGACCGAAGGACATGTCCGCGCTGCCCTGTCTGCAGCCGACCTCGTTGCAGACCGCCAGCGCCTCGAGCCCGGCTCCCTCGGGAAGCGGCAAGCGGTAGCGAACCTCAGCGGGGCGTTCCGAGACCGAGGAGAAACGCATGGATATCGACACCCGGGCCAGCCCGTGATCGAGCTCGACCCAGACCCGGTGTCGGCTCTCGCGCACCGCTCCCATGGCTGTCACGACCTCGCCGGCTTTGGCCCTTGTCGCGAGCGGGCGGGGACCGTAGCGCGGATCGGGCTCGGCCGGCTTCGGCTCTACCGATGCGCTTCGTTTTCGCCCGATCGCGTCCAAGCTGTCGTCGCCTCTCTGCAGCCCGATGGGATCGTCGGTCGAGGCCGAGTAGGGAAGGCTCTGCTCCAGGCGGGGAAGGTCGCGAGCGACGGATGGCTCATCGAGCTCGTTCGCGGCGCCCGGCGCGACTTGACCCGCCGCGACCAGGGCGAACCCGCCGCACGCGAGCCAGAGCAATAGCAATGGGGACGCGGTTAGCTTTTTCGCTTTTCGCGCCATATTCCTTCGATGGCTCTCGACCCGAAAACCGCACTGCTTTCAGGAATCGACGGATAGCGAAAAGTGAAAAAGCTAACCGCGTCCCCTATGCCCTATTCCCTGTTACCGGATCATGCGCCGGCACTCCTGAACGTAGATGCCCTTGCCGAGCTCGACGCATTTTCGGTAAGCCTCGCGCGCTCCCTGCTTGTCGTTCAGGCCGTCCCTTGCCGCCCCCAGCACGATCCAGGCCTCGCTGCTGGTCTGATCCTGGACCACGGCCCGCGCCGCATAGTCCGCCGCCGCGCTGTTGTCGCCTTTGTTCAGGTGGTGAAATGCCAGCTTGCTGAGCGCCTCGCTTCCATTCGGCTTGACCGACAGGGCCTGCTCGTAAAGCGCTGCGGCGCGGCTTCTGCGTCCCTTTGCTTCCAGCCCCTCGGCCTCTTTCAACAGCTCGGCGTAGCGCTCCTCGCCTGCGGCGCCCGCCGGCTCCTCCGGCCGGGGCTCGCCTATCTCGATCTCGCTGGACGCGCCCGTCGCGGTTACCTCCTCCTCAGCACCGGGTTGCTCGGCTTGCTCCGGCGTAACCTCCGGCGCCGTAACCGGCTCCCCGTCGGCCGCGCCGGCCGGCTGCTCCGCCGACTGCTGCGGCTCGGTCTCGGCAGCCCCGGCTGCCTCACCGCCGGGATCAGCCTCGGGCGTTTCCGGGTCGTTCTCGTCGGCTTGCACGCCGGTCGCTGCATCATCCGGAGAATAGGCGAGGTAGATCCCCAGCGCTGCCAGCGATCCCAGTCCCAAGACGATCAGCGCGATCCGGGTCATTCGCGCGCTGGCCGATACCGGGATGGTGGTAAAGCGGACATCGTCCTCTTCGCTATCGAACGTCTCCGGCCGGTCGGGCCTGTCGCTCGGACGACCCGAGGGCCGTGAGATTCTCCGGACCGCGGGGACATCGTCCTCTTCGCTATCGAACGTCTCCGGCCGGTCGGGCCTGTCGCTCGG
>CAYVFC010000207.1:8545-10454 GCA_964450715.1 uncultured Sandaracinaceae bacterium
ACGACCCGAGGGCCGTGAGATTCTCCGGACCGCGGGGATGGGGATGTCCGATATCCGCGCTCTCTCCACCTCTTCTTCGGCCTTCCGATCGGGCGCCGCTGGTTCCTGGCGCTCGATCCGCCCCGGCGGTTCGATCTCCGGCGCGGTCGTCCTCTCCTTCCGGCCGTCTGCCTCGGGCTCGGTGATGCGCAGCAGCGCCGCGGGGGGCGGTGGCGGTACGGGTCTGGGCGGCGGCGTCACGCTGACCATGCCGATCTGCTCGATGTCGGTATCGCGGAGGGTGAGCTCGTCGCCGGGGTGATTCAATCTCGCTCTGGTGGCGTCGGAGCTGGCCGCCCTCTGCTCTGTCCCGAACCCGCTCGTCACTGGCGCGCGGTGCAGGGGCGAGACGAGCAAGCCCGATGAGGTGGTGATTCGCAGTCGCTTTCCGCGTCGCCGGGCGTTGCTATAGCGCACCATATGCGTATGCGTCGCGGGTCGCACTGCGGACGCGGGTCGGCCGGAGACTTTCGAGTCCTTTTCCTTCGCCTCCAGAGCGGGAGCCTCTGGTTCGGGTGGTTGCTCCTCGCTCTGCCATTCCCGCGTCTCGCGTTCCTCGGAGAGCCATTCCCCGGTTTCGCGTTCCTCGGTTAGCGATTCGTCGCTCGGCTGCTGTTCGCTCTGCGTCTCGGCCGCCTTGAGCGGAGTTGCTTTTTCGCCCTCTTCCATCAACCGCACGGCCTCGCCGACTCCTTCTCCCGATCCCGGCTCATGGCGGGGAAAATGGATCACGGTTCCGCCTTGCTCCGGTGCATCGGCAGCAACTGGCTCGTTTCCCTCACCGGGAGCTGCGGGCTGCGTTTCTTCGGGGAGCGCGATCGGCGTTCCGTAAGGGGGTGTCTTCTGTCGTTCGCGTCCGAACGGATACTCCAGCGTGGACGGTCCGTTGGCTAATCCACCCCGGCCGGCCGGCTGTTCTCCTTCAACTTCCCCGGCTTGTTGCCTGTTGCCTTCCGGTCGAGCCGTATCGTGCGGAGCAGCGTCGTCCCGTTCGGGTTCACCGCTCCCCTCCGCCCGGTTCTGGAACGCGGCAGCGCTGAGGGAGGTCGTCGGCCTTCTGCGCGGCGAGTACGGTGTTGGCTCGCTTTCCCGCTTCGCCTCCTCCTGCGGAGGCGCGGGGATCATCGAAGTCTTGCGCCCGGTATCGAAGATGATTCCTTCAAAGTAGAGCTTGGATACAGCCGCGAGCACATCGAGGTCATCCATGCCCGAGGCCGATTCGATGATCCCCATCAGCGAGTTATTACCGTCGACGTGCCGGAGCGCCTCGTTGACCTCGTCCGGGATTTCGGCCAGCCGATCCAGTAGCGCTTCTTCGTTCACCTCGAAGACGGTGTCCAGCGCGGGCAGCTGCTCCATGAAGCGCCCCCACTCGTCCATCCGCCGCATCCCTTCCATCAGCACCGCCTGCGAGGAAGCCCTGATAGCATCCTCCATCCGCACCGTCCTGAAATCGATCTCGAAGCTGCCGGCGGTCAGCACCAGCGCCCGGTAAACGGCCCTGGCCCCTCTCAGCCGGCCGAGCTCGGCGTCAACCAGCTGTCCGTCCCTGAAGTAGATGGCGCCCCGCTGCTTGCCGCTGCTCAGGTACAGCACGCCGGTCTTCTTGCCGATGTCGATGGTCTGGATCAGGTCGACCAGCCCCATGTCGGCCAGCGATCCGGTGAAACGGGCCTTGCCCGTGACCGAATCGCGTTGCGACATGCCCTCGCGCTGTTTCCGCTGCAGCACGAGATTCACCCGGGTGATGATCTCCTTTATGTAGATGGGCTTGGTGAGGTAGTCCTCCACACCCAGCTCCAGGCCGCGGACCTTGCTCTCTACCGCCACGTCGCTGGCTAGAAAGATGAAGGGGATGTCCATCCACTGC
>CAYVFC010000208.1:0-9991 GCA_964450715.1 uncultured Sandaracinaceae bacterium
TCGCCGGCGCCCCGGCCCGAATTCCCGCCTCTTGCACGCCTGCCGGAAGCACACGGCAGACGGAGGACTCGGAAGAGGTCACCATCATCGAGCGGCAGTACGTGATCCACAAGCACCAGCGGCAGAAGTACATCTGCAAGTGCGGCGCGGCGCCGGTGACCGCGCCCGGACCGCAGAAGCTGATGGCGGGCGGACGGTACTCGATCGAGCTCGCGGTGGATGTGGCGATAGCGAAGTACCTGGACCACATGCCGCTGGAGCGACAGGTGCGTGTGATGGAACGGCACGGCCTGCTCATCGCCAACCAGACGCTATGGGATCAGCTCAACCGGTTGGCGGAGGTGCTTCTGTCCTGTTACCAGGGTGTGGGGCGGTACGTGAGGAGCAAGGGTGTACTGAACGTCGACGAGACGCCGTGGCCGTTTCTGGATGCGCCGAACAAGAAGTGGTGGGTGTGGTCGGCGTCGTCGTACGACGCGGTCTACTACCACTTCGACCCGAAGCGCAGCACGGACGCGGCCGAGAAGCTTTTAGACAACTTCAAGGGGACGCTGGTTGTTGATGGATATATCAGCTACGAAAGCCTGCTGAAACGCAAGCCGGAGATCTTGCTAGCGTTTTGCTGGGCGCATGCGCGGCGAAAGTTCCTGGATGCGGCGCCGTACTATCCGCAGCGGTGCGCCGAGATCCTGGAGCTGATCGACGACCTGTTCTGAGTGGAGCGAAGACTTTCGGCCTGGGAAGGACTGGACGGGGAAGGTCAGCGGCGCGCGCTGCTGGTTATCGCCGACGCTCGCCGAATTCATTCGCGGGCGATCGTGAAAGAGATCGAGCGCTGGGTGCTCGAGCAGCGAGCACAGCCGGGCAGCAGCCTGGAGGATGCGATCGGCTACCTGGCCGGCCACTTCAAGGGGCTTATGCGTTTTCTCGACGACCCGCGAATACCGATGTCAAACAACCGAGCCGAACGCGAACTGAGAACCTGCGTGGTGGGACGCAAGAACCACTATGGTTCTCGGTCGGTACGCGGGACCGAGGTGGCGGCGGTTTTCTACACCTTGCTGGAGTCGGCTAAGCTGAGAGAAGTGGACCCGGCCGCATACCTGCGGTCGGCGACCCTGGCGATCCTGGCCGACCCGAACGACGTGCTGTTGCCGCACCAGTTCGCGCTGCGGCAGCGGGCAGAGCAGCCGGCGGCAGCCTGATCTACCCGGGGGGGCAGAGCAGATCGGACCGCAGGGGCTGCCGGCCGGCGGTGGCCATAACACCGCCGGTCCCGTCGTGGCGTCGCCTCTTTGATCCCGGCCGCCGCGGGCCCGAAAACCGGGGGACGGGGTACGGCGAGTGCGTACCCTGCACCAGGTGACGGAGGTCAACGTATTCGGCGCCCTGAACACGGTGCGCGCCTCGCTACCGCATCTGGAGAAGGAGTCGGGGTGCATTCTGAACATCGCCTCGATCGCCGCCCTGACCGGCGTCTTCGGCTACTTCGCTTACTGCGCATCCAAGCACGCGTTGCTCGGGGCTTCCGACGCGCTGCGCGCCGAGCTGGCGCCGCGCGGCATACGGGTACAGGTCGTTTGCCCGGGCGAGTTTGACTCGCCCATGGTCGAGGAGATGGAGAAAACGCGAACGCCGGAGAACCGGGCGCACGTGCTGGCGCTGCCGAAAACACCCATGGAAGTCATCGTCCGGGAGGTCCTGAGGGGCCTGGATTCCGGTGGGTTTCTCATCGTACCCGGCCGGCACTCCCGGCTGTTCGCATTCGGCCTCCGTCACTTCCCTGCTATCGGTCGCTACATTGGAGACCGGGTGGTCAAGCCGGTGTTCGTTGGACCGGGCGGAAGCCGGAAGCCATGACGGGGCTGAGGCGCGGGCCTCGTTGCTGACGATTGTTTTCGCCAGTGGACGGGATTGTTACACAGCAAAGCGCTCGTCCAGCACGGCTGAGAAAATGCTTTATGGTAACTTTCCATCAACCCCGGAAGATTGTATAACGGACTCAATCCGGTGGGTTAATGCTGCGTACTCTCTCGTACCCTGGGACTACTGGATAAAGCGATCGAGTTTCGCGAGCGTGTCGAGCAATGGTTGCACGCCGAGCACCCGGGCTTTCATCTAGCGCGAAGGCCCGAAGATGAATAAACCGCGCAAGGTCGGCCGAACTCTCGGCTATCTCGTCTTCCTCTGTACGGCCGTCGTCGTGCTGGCCGAGCTGGGGCTGCAGGCTGCCGCCCTGTTCGCTGCCGATCGCGAACGGGACGGTTCACCGGCCGACGGCAGGGTGATCCTCGCGGTCGGCGACTCCCATACCTATGGTTTGATGGTGCCGGCCGAGGCCTCCTATCCCTACCGTCTTCAGGCGCTGCTCGATAAGCGGGTTCCGGGCCGGTATAGGGTCGTCAACCTGGGCATACCGGCCATGAGTACCGGACAGGTCCTCGATCGCCTGCGGATGGGATTGAGCCGCTACCGCCCGGAGGTCGTGGTCGTATGGTGCGGCGTCAACAACGTCTGGAACCGCGCCGAGCCCGCCGACGCCGGAAGCAGTCGGGAACCCGGGATGGTGGATCTGGCCGCGCGGTATTCGCGCCTGGTTCGGTTATGGAAGGTGTGGCGTCACGATCGCGAGCTGGAAAGCCTGCGAGCGCAAAAGCTTCCCGAACAGCTGCGCGCCGAGTTCGATCTGCGGGGAGGGCCGAAAAGGGCGCACGGCAAGGCCAGGGTGGCGATGGCCGGTCGGACTGAGGAGATCGAATTCGTCCATTCCGGGTACCGCGTCGACCCGGAGATGGAGGAGCGCGCCTTTCGGGATTACGGCGCCATGGTTCGAGAGAGCGCCGCCTCGGGCGCCCGGATCGTGTTTCTCACCTACCCCATCGAGATGGGCCCCTTTGCCGCGGCCAATCGGGCCGTGCGCCGTGTGTTCGATCTACACCGGGCGCCGGTGGTGGAAACCTGGAAAGCGCTGCAACGCCTGCCGCCCGACCGACGCGAGTTTCTCTGGGCCGGACACCCGAACGCGGCCACCTACGCGGAGATAGCCCGCGACGTGTTGCAGGCGGTGATCGACGGGACGACGCCCAAGGGCGCACCCGGTCCGGCCGAGGCGTTGCTGGCCCGCCTGGACTTCGAGACCAAACTGAAGCCCGACCCGGATGGGAAGCGCCTTCCCGGGCTCCTGGTCAGGGGCGACTGCGCGCCCACCGACACCGGCTGCGTCAATGGAAGGGGTTGCTACCGTTGGCGTCCCCAAAACAACGCCTGCTACATACAGCAAATGCTGAACGTCTTCTCGAACCGGCTGCAGCTCTCGGCCCGCTTCAACGTGTCCGAATACCCGGCCGAGGGCGGCGGCCGTGAGATCCTGACCCTGCTGGAGGGGGTCTTCGGCTCGGGCGTCTCGCTGGAGTTTACAGAGACCGATCGGCTTCGTCTTCACGCCGTGGGCGCCGGAAACGATTCGCCCCACTGCGGCCCCACCCGGACCGCCATCGCCCGAAACTTCTGGTATGGGATCCGCCTGCAGGCGGAAAAATCCGACCGGGCGGATCTCACCCTGGAGCTGATCGCCCCGGATTCCAAGCTCCTGGAATCGGTGACCTGCACGCGTTCCACCGGCGGCAGCGTATACACCCACCTACGCGTGGGAAGCGCGAACCCCGCGGGCGCCGCCGCGGATATCGTTTTGGACGATATCGAGGTGACCTTCCGGCGGTAGACAGGGGGTACGGGTCGAAGATGCCGGGTACACGGCAGAGCATTCGTCCAGCACGTCCGAGAATTAATTTACCGATGAGCAATTAGACGGCTGCGCGGAAGCTTTCGGTTGACGGGGGGTGGGGGACGGTTCTGCAAAGTTGCATTGTTCGTGGCTCTCTTGGGGGCGGGACGATGGAAGGAGAGCGTCCTGGACCAATGCAACTTCGCAGGACCGTCCCCTTCGTGCCCGTGCCCCGTGCTGAATGCAACTTAGCAGGACCGTCCCCTTCGTGCTTCGTGCCTATCAAACACCATCTGTTGAAAGCGTCAGGCGGATGATCACCCTGGCGACAAAACGAGCAAGTCCCTGCCAATCGGCAGGGTTTGTTCGTTGATATCCTCCTCTCGGGACCTCGATTCCAACTATTGAATCGTTTTAGAAGCTATTGCATAAATACGGACCGAGTATTTCGGAGCGCGGCGGCCCCAGCTGCTGCGTTGTTACTCTTCGAAACAGCCCCGCTATTGCTCGTCGTCGCGCCTTGCAGGTGGGGCCGCCGCGCTCCGAAATGCTCGGTCCGGGGTTTAAAACCACTTCTAGGAACGCGACCGGATCTATACGGTAAAGCGATCAACGGCAGAGCACAGATGAGGTCAGCGGTGAAGCGAGGTGCAACGCGGTTGTTCAATTCTCCGATCCGTCCCCTCTTGCTCCATGTACGGAGAAAGCCGTGTACACAGCAAAGCGTTCGCCCGGGCCGTATGAGAGAACCTATTATGATAACCGTTCAACAACCCCGGAAGATCGTACGACGGCTTCAATCCGGTGCGTTGCTGTCGCGTACTCTCCTCTCGTGCGATTTCCGACCAGCTTCGCGCCAAGCCAATATCCGCCAGGGCGGAGACCGGGCGCCTCTGGGGTTCGCGAGGGGTGTACGAGCGGGTCTACCTTTTTCCGGTCCAAAGCGGCCGGGGCGCCTCTGCCCCATCCGGCTGCCGTTGCTTCTCTACATCGCGACGACCACGCTGCCGTTCCGGCAGGCACCGCCGCACTCCGGACCTTTGGGGCAGTACCGATCGTACTCGGGCTCAAGGCGGGTATTCAGCAGCTCCTCGCCGTCGCGCGATACGCGCAGGTCGATTTCGGACGGGGCCGTTTCGAAATGAAGCCTCAAGGTCTTGCCGACTTCGAACCAAACGTTTTGATCGCACCGGTTCTCTTCCTCGAGCATTTCTGGAGCAGGAGGCGCTACGGGAAGGATGTCGACGCGGGGGGGCACGTCGATCGCGCACTGTACGCGATTGGGCTCGCCAGCCCCATCCGTATAGTTGGCTTCTACGACGTACAAGCCGTCCGGCCAGTCCTTACTATATAGATCCAGGGACAAAGAGTTGACGCAGCCCGCAGCGGTGCGGTTATGCGTATCACAGCCGCATGCCGACAGGATACCGAGTATCAGCGACCCTAGAGTCGTCCACCTCGTCGAGGCCTTCATGGTGCTTGCTCCGTCGTTACATCCCAGCTCTTCGATACTTCTTCTAGAGTATCCACCTGCTTCGCGTCCAGGGAGATGTGTCCGTTCAACCATACCGAAGGGCCTACGGCACCTTCGAGTACTAGACATAGAGAGGCAATTTCCAGATCCGCTCCGTACCAACGCTCGAGCGCGGGAAGAGAGCTCGGAGGCGCGCAGGCTTCGAGCGCGATGCGGATGCATTCGTCGTCCATTTCCGGGGGGCAAGTATCGCCGCCGCTATGCGCTTTCAAGACCGCGGCGGCGTCGGTCATCGCGAGCAGGCCGTCGTCCGATTCGAATTCTACGCGTACACCCCACCAAAGGCTCGGCTCTTGCGCTTGATAGTCGTAGCAAACGCTGTCGTCGAGCTCGGAGATCGACAGGTTCAGGCGGCTGGTGTCCGCGTTCGAAGACACGAGCAGGGAGGGCATATCGGCGAGCGCGGCGAGCGCATCCCGCGGCGTGACCGGCCACCCCTCGGGCGCCTCGTCCAGGGGTCGCTGTTCGAATCCGCTGCACTCGGTAGGCCAGCGCAGAAACCCCCTATCCGGATCGCAGA
This sequence comes from uncultured Sandaracinaceae bacterium, assembly GCA_964450715.1. Taxonomy (GTDB): domain Bacteria; phylum Myxococcota_A; class Polyangia; order Polyangiales; family JAFGIB01; genus CAYVFC01. The sequence goes on from CAYVFC010000208.1 coordinate 5,779, forward strand.
TATATCCCCTGATTCTCTGGCCGCTGAATTCGAGCCAAATACCATCGGAGAATAGAAGTTCACAGGCGCCTCGCGTTTCCGTCCATTCGAGCGAATCAACAAACTCGGGCGCGGTCGGAGTGCCGGATATCGTGATCTCGTAGCTCTGCTCAAAAACACCGTCAACGGTCGAGACGCGAACCCGGAAAGGCAACGCGGCAGCGTTTCCCAGTCGGCACCTCCCTACGTAAATCGGCTGCTCCGGCCCCCCGATATACTCGAAAAGGAGCACGACTTCCGTTTCGGCGTAGGCATTGGGGAACGGGGTGTCGCTGGGGTTTTCCGCAAACCAGTAGGCCGGAGCGCGGTACTCCCCCTCGACGCTCTGCACCAGGTCTCGCAGCGTGAAGCCGACCGGTAATGGGTCATCGAGACCTGTCGTATAGCCGCTCTCTCGACACGGATCGCTGCCGGCATCTGAACCGGGTCCGCCTACTACGCCGTCCTCTCCGGTCTGCCCGCCGAAGCATCCCTGTAGCGCCACGATCGCGATCAGCGAGGCAATGAAGCGAATCGAACAGGGGATCGGTATCGGCATCGTCCTCCCTCTACTAGAAGCACACTATTGATACCGGGTCAGGAGATGTCAAATCACGAAACGAACATTTCGTGACTTTACCGCGCCCTCGTATGTGCATATCATGATGACATGACGAGTGCCATCGACCACCAGCGGCTCGCTTCCGAATGGCTACGCGCCCTGCGCGGCCGGCGCTCTCAGCGCGCGTTGAGTAGACGACTCGGTTATCGCACGAACATCGCCTACCGCTGGGAGTCGGGCCTATGCTGGCCGTACGCGTCGACGGTCTGGGCGGCCATGGTCAAGCTCGGTTGCGATACGCGCATGGGCCTGGAAAAGTTCTTTCAGACAGCTCCGAGAACCGTCGTCGAGCTTGATCTGACCTCCCGCGGCGGAATCGCCGCCTTGCTTCAGTACATGAGGCAGCATACGCCCATCGTCGCGATCGCAGCCGAGACCGGACACAGCCGATTCAGCGTGTCCCGCTGGCTGAAAGCCGAGTCCGAACCGCGCTGGCCGGAGTTTCTACAGTTGGTGGACGCCTGTTCGCTACGCCTGGTGGATTTCGTATCTGCCTTTTTCGACCCGGCGCAGCTGCCTTGTATAACCGCGCGTGCGAAGCGGCTCGATGCAACGCGTCGCGCTGCGTACGAGCTCCCCTTGTCTCACGCCGTGCTGCGCCTGCTCGAGCTGTCGTCCTACCAGGCGCTGCGCCGCCACCGTCGCGGCTGGATTGCCGAGCGCCTCGGCGTTGCCCAAGCAGAGGAGACGCGCTGTCTGCAGCTGCTGTCAGAAGCCGGACAGGTGCGCTGGAACGGCGCGCGCTGGCAGGTCGTCGAGCAAGGCACGATCGACACCCGGGCGGATCCGGCCCTATCACGCAAGCTCCGTACCTTCTGGGGACGTCGAGCGGTGGACGCGCTGGCTAACGGCGAGCCGGGCAAGTACGTGTTTAACTTGATGTCTGTATCCGCGAAGGACCTGGAGCGACTGAAGGAACTACAGACGAAATACTTCCGCGAGATGCGCGCCATCGTCGCCGATTCGGAGCCGAGCGAGCGGGTTGTTCTCTATTGCTCCCAGCTCGTGCCGCTGCACGTGAATCCGGAGGAGGCAGCTGATTGATAGGTCTTCGACCGGTTTTCGCAGGCACCGCAGGATTAACGATACGAGACCGAAGGACGCCATTTGTACAGTACCACTTTTTGAGGGCGGCGCGGACGAACCATCATGGGTTCGAGAGTCGTTCTCAATCCGAGAATTGGCGGGATTATTGAAAATACCAAACCGAACGGCGTGACGCGACCGGTTGATGGCGAGGGCTAGATTGCCCTCGCGGGTCTTTTGATCGTAGGGTTTGCGAACGAGAGATCTCTCCCTTCGGTCGAGACGAAAAAGGGACGGTGAAATATCGGTAGCGTAGTTGCCGGAGGGCGGGGTTAATACTGCATATTTACCCTGCCAGGTACCGGGCCGCTCCCGGAAAGTGGTCAACAGATCGTGCAACGCGTCCGAGGTGTTGGTGACGTACTTGTTGGTGTCGCCGGCATCCATCCAGCCTCCGGAGAGGTCGCGGATGAGCGCGTCGTTGTCCGGGTCGTGGACGTAGTGGGCGGTCAGGTCCTGCGAGAAGCAGACGTCGTCGACCCACCGCGGATCGGCATAGGGCGGCTGCTTGGCGATCCCCTCGCGCTGGTAATAGAAGGTGCGCATCGACTGCATCATGGCGTCGCGGTAGACGTCCTCGGCGATGCGGAAGACGTGGGAGTACAGGTCCCGTTCGACATCGTAGATGACGTACTCGCCCTCGGCCGAGACGGTGCTGAAGTCGAACCACCAACCCCGGTCCCCACAGAGGGGGTCGACCTCGCCGCCGTTCCAGACGACCGGCGCGCCCGAGAAAACGACCTCTCCCGTGGACCAGACCTGAACCTGGAGCGTGGAGCCGGGCTGGAAGCTGTCGGGGGAAAAGGCGCCCTCGACGGCCTGGGAGATGACGGCGACCTTGGCCTCGAAGGGCAGGTATCCGAATTGGTCGACCTTGTAGTGGAAGTCGCCCGCGGTCGGCTCACCACCCCCGGCCGTGCCGCCGGTGCCACCGGCGCCGCGGTCACCGCCCGCGCCGCCGCTACCGCCGGCCGGCTCTGTCCCGGGTCCGGCGTCGGCACCCTGTTGCCCGCCTCCGGGCCCGGCATCGGGGTCGGACGGATCTATGGCACCGGCGGCGGCATCGGCCTGGTCGCCCGAGCCCTGGGCACCGCTGTCTTTGCCCGCGCAGGCGTGTGCGACGCAGGCGAGCGTCGCGACCATGAGAACCCTCATCGACAAAACCGGCATCTCGTACCCCGGCATGGCTTTCTCCTTTTATTTCTAGTGCGCTCCCCACCCCGAAAACGGCTCACCGAATCGCTGCCGCGATAGCGGAGAGCCGCCGAAATCGGAGTCAGCCGCGCGGGGATCAATCCGAGTCAGCGAAAAACCCGAGGCGGATCCAGAGCGGACAGAGCGCCAGCCCGGCGGCGATCAATCCGAGCGACCAGGCAAGCGGCCAGGGAAAGAACAGGGGCGGAGGGCTGCCGACCAGCCAGGAGCCGATCCCGGTCAGCAGGCAGAAGACCGAGAGGCTCGACAGCAGCATCGCGCCGAGCGAGCGCTGCAACCGGGCTGGCCCGCGGTAGCCGGCCTCGTCGACCTCCCGCGCGATCGGTCCCCAGAACCCGGGGGGCCTGACCCGTTCGTAAAAGGCCCTGAGCCTGTCCCGGTCCTCGGGCCCGGCCCAGAATACGGCGCCGAACGCCGCCGCCGTGGCCACCGCCGCGATGACCAGCAACCTGACCGCCCCCTGCTCCACGCTCTTTAAAAGGATGGGCGCGGCGACCATGGAGGCGGCGATAGCCGCGATCTCCCCCCACACGTTCATCCGCCACCAGATCCAGCGCAGCACCAGCACCACGCCGAGCCCGGCTTCCAGGAGCAGACTGGTCTGCCAGGCCTGGTTGATCGAGCTGAGCCCGGTCATGATCACCAGCGCCAGCGCCACCATGAGCAGGTTGCTCAAACGCGCCACCCAGACCAGGGTCCGCGGCTCGGGCTCCCGTTTCAGCAGCTTCTGACAGATCACCCGCTGGTACAGATCGTTGGCACAGTAAGACGACCCCCAGTTGATGTGCGTATCCACCGTGGACGCCAGCGCCGCCAGCATGCCGGTCAGCATCAGCCCCCGCACCGCGCTCGGCAACAGCTCGGCCATGCCGCGCACGAAGGAGCTCTCCCGGTCGGCCCGCAACAGCTCCCCGCCGAGCGACGGGTCCGGCGGAAAGAGCACCAGCAGGCCCAACCCCAGCGGCAACCAGAGCAGGCTGCGCACCAGCACCTGGGTGAAGGTGAAGACCACCGCCGCGATCTTGGCCTGCCGCGCGTCCCGGCAGGCCATCGACCGCTGCGCCAAATACCCGGTTCCGTCGGCGTTGAGCTGGATCAGCCACTGCAGCGCGAACAGCAGCAGCACCGCCCCGGTGGCATCCTTCGCCCGGTCGGGGGTAAAGGCCAGTATCTCGCTCGCCCGGATTTTGCCCGGCCCTGCCGCGGGAAGGACAAATAAAGCTGGATTTCCAAGATCGACGTAGATGAACGGGCAGGAGTTGTCTAGGAGAG
>CAYVFC010000209.1:0-9984 GCA_964450715.1 uncultured Sandaracinaceae bacterium
CGTCGAGCGCGCGCGCGACATGGCAGGGCAACTACCGGGCCTCGCCAGGCGCGTCCACGACGAATGCGTCGAGCAGAAACTCCACCATCCGATCGTGGGTACCCTGCTCAAGACGCTGCGCGGTCGTGCGAAGCACTGCCGTGAACAGCTTCAGGACCGATAGATCTCTCACTGAAAAGGAAAGGCCGCCTCGAAAAGGTGGCCGATCACGGTTGCGGGGGCCCAATATGTTCACTATTTACCCGCCTTCCCTCCCAGCCGATCGCGTCGCTGCTCGCGGTATGACCCCGGTATGGCCACGACGCTTCGTCGGTTTTCCTGCAATTACTGCTTTCCGGGACCGATTGACGCGCCCCGGGGTCACCGGAAGGCCTCCCGGTCACGCCCCCCCGGCGTCTTCTTTCGCGTCAGGGTGCAAAAGCTCGGGGGAGTTGCCGGAGGGCGGGGTAAATACTGCATATTGACCTCCCGGTCCGCCGTCCCTTCATGCCGTGTCTTCACGAACCGCGCGAAGGCGCGGCGCTCTTTATGGCTTCACGGAAGATTTCGAACAGGCGTCGCAACTGGTGCAGAGTCAACCGTAAACCTATCTCGATATCTCGCTCGTTTCTGGCTACCGAGACCTCTTGCAGCGCGCTCGACAGTCCGTGATACAGAGCGAGCTCGTGTTCCGATAGTGCCTTGAACCTGGCCGAGATCACGGCCTTTCCGCGTTCGGCTACGGAGGGAGACGGGTATTGCGCGGTAATGGTGCCGTCGACCGTGTACTGGTCCTTCTCGCTGATCGCCATGCGCAGTCGTTCCGGTGCAGCGGCGCCGAACCCGCGCAGGTAATGGCGAACGCCTTCGACCATGAACACGACGGTTTCGTTTCTCTCGAGCGCCAGAATCGGGGCAGAAGACGGCGCGGCGCCGGTGTTTTCCCAGATCGACGGATAGCCACGGACCACCGCCAGCACGCTCGCCCGGTCGCGCGCTCGATGGATGGCAAAGGTACCGTCCGGAAATACCGACATCTCTCGCTCGAGACCCGCGGAGGTGCGCCAGGCTACGGTGGTCACGCCGTCGAGCGCGCTCCGGGTCGCCGGACGCCCGACCTTGCGGGCGATGCGCGAGGCGATACGCTTGACGCCGGCGACGCCGCCTCGATGTCGGCCCAGGACCACCAGTCGGGCGGGATCGAGAATCGAGCTGGCGACGAATACGCGTTTCAGATCGTCGAGCGGTTCGATGCCGGTGCCTCGAAACAAGCCGCGCCAACCGGGAACAACCCGAAGCAACGCGTCCATTTCCAGTATCAATACCGAGTCGCGAAGCCGTTTGGTGTCGAAGCGTACAGCCAGAAAGCCCCCGTCACTCTGCCCGATACCCCAACCGTCTCCGATGCCTGTGCCGATGCCGGAACCCATTCCCCCGCCGGTACCGGATCCGGCACCCGGCATCGTGGCCGCCGTCGCGGTACCGCCGTCCGCTTCGATACCGGATGCGGCCAACGATGCGTCAACCGAATCGTCTATCCGCTGTGCGGACCGGGACGGCCCGGCGTCCACCGGCTCGTCGTTCTCGGGTTCGTCATCCGACGGGGTTTCCACCGCCGTCTCGACCAGTGCCGGCGCCGGTTCACTTCTCCGCGCCCGCCGGGGCCTGGTCTTCGGCTTCTCCGGAATCGTCGGTTCGGGCGCCTCGTTCTTGCCGGTCTCACCCGGTTCGCTCTGCTGCTCCCCGGTCCCCTCCTTTCCTCCGCCGCCGCCCTCGCCGTGAACCGCGAACTCGATTTCTGCGGGGATTTCGAGCTGCAGCGACGCCGAGGCGCGAGGTCCCAGAAGACCGACCAGCCAGTACATCAGGATGTGGATCAAGACCGAGATCAGAGCCCCGATGGCTAGCCGCATTTTTCGCGCAGCGGCCCCGCGCGAAGGCTGCTCTGCAAACATGGCCATGTCCGGTCCTAAAACGACATCACCGAGAGGGTTGACAGATGGTTTCCTTTCTTCAATAATAAAAAACGAACGTTCGTTAGTCTAGAGAGAAACGCGACAGGTGAGAAAAACGGCTCTAGCGCTGGTGCTTGCCGGAATGATGCTACTCGGGCCCGACCGGACCGCGCTGGGTACCGACGGTCCGCAGGTGTTGCGGGTAGCTCTTTTGACTCCGCGCACGCGGCAGCTGGTGCTGTGGATGAAGCGCTGGAATCGAGAGCTCCGCCACGCTACCGGGGGACAGCTGGGGTTGCGGGTTTACTATGGCGGCGTCGCAGGAGAGGAGAGAGCGGTGCTGCGAAAGATGCGCCTGGGCCAGCTGGACGGCGCCGCTTTGCTCTTGCAGACCATCAGCCAGTTCGTCCGGCAGGCCCTGGTCATGAACGCTCCCATGGCGTTTCGCAATTACCGTCAGATCGAGGAGGTCCGCAAAGAGCTGGGAGGGGTGTTTGCCGAGGAGGCCTACCGGAACGGCTTCAAGGTGCTCGGCTGGGGCGACGTGGGATTGCTGCGGATCTTTTCCGTCCGCCCGGTCCGCCGGGTGGCGGATTTCAAACGAATGCGCCCCTGGCTATGGGAAGAGAGCCCGCTGATGAAGAAGTTCTACGCGATCATCGGCGCCACCGGAGTCCCTCTTGAAATACGTGAAGTATACGGCGGCCTTCAGACCGGTATGATCGACGTGACCATGACCTCGTGCGTCGGTGTGCTGGCCATGCAGTGGTACGGAAAGGCCCGGTACGTCTCGGCCCAGGGACGCGGTTTCGTCAACGGCGCTTTGGTCATGAACCGGCGGACCTGGGAGAAACTGCCGGGCGACGTTCAGTTGGCCCTGGAACGGTTGGCGCTGAAGCATTCCGACCGCATCCAGAAGTGGACGCGCCGGATCGACCGGACGACCTACCACCACTTGCTGGCGCGCGGGGTTGTACCGGTGGAGGTAGAGGACCTGGACGAGTGGGAACGGGTCGGGATGAAGCTACGCCGGAGCATGGTGGGACGTCTGTACACCGACCGGCTCTTGCTCCGCGTGCAGAGCATCATCGACAGGTACGACAATGCCGCTCCCCCCGAGGAAACCGCGCCGCTGCGCAGAGCATCGATCCGGATGACCCCCCGATGATTTTGAGGACTACTTTTACGGAGAACCACTAGAAGCGTATGCCCAAGCTCGATCCGAAAGCGTCCGCCTTGCGTGTCCGGCGAATCGAAGATGCAGCGCTCAAGCTGTTTAAGGAGCGCGGATTTCACGGGGTGGGAATGCGAGAGATCGCGCGGGAAGCCGGGGTTTCGCTGGGCAACATATACAACTACTTCGATAGCAAGGAGCCGATCTTCCACTCGATCTTTCAGCGGTTGTTCGCCGACTTCGTGGCCCCGGAACAACCGCTGGCCCGGAAGGTCTTGAATAGCCAGTTCCCCGACGATCTGGAACAACTGGGGCAAGCCATCGGAGAGATGGTCGACAAACATCGCGACTACTTCATTTTGACCAACATCGATATCGCGGAATTCAACGGCAAGCATTCTCGACCCCACTACAGCAATCTCGCCCAGTTGTTCGAGATCCTGCTCAAAACGCGCTTCGATAAATTGCGCGAGCAGGGAAGATTGCCGAGAGGCGTCAGTCCGGCGCTGGCGTTCATGATGGTTTACATGCAGTTCTTCAACTATTTCGTGATCGAACGTCTGATCGGCGCCAAGGAGCACATGGGACTTCCCGAAGAGCAGGTAATCCGGGAGATGTCCACTCTCTTTCGAAACGGCCTGAATACGACGAGTAAAGTCAAGAAAAAGCCGCGAGAGATTGTTAAGAGGAAAGGTAATTCCTGACTCTTCGGAAATACCGTGTAAGATGTTGCATGATAGCATTTTACATATAGTATCTCGGCGGAAGTTGGTTTCCCGGAGCGTCGGTCCGTTCTTGTTTACCACCCTCCTCCTCTCCCCCGCCTGCTCCCTCGACAGCGGGGCGATCGGCGCCGGAGCCAGGCTGCCGGACGGCGGCGAGACCGACTTCGGCCGGGGATCGGCCGGCCCGGACGCGCGCGATGGCGGCGGCGCGAGCGGCACGGGCGTCGATTATGCGAGCGGAAGCGGCGGCGAGCAGGGCGGTAACGGAGGTACCCCGGGAACCGCGGGAGCGGCCGGCGAGCCGACGCAGGACGGCGGGACCGGCGGCGACTCGGGCACCTCCGGCGCCGGCGGGACGGCGGGTACGTACGCGGATGCTTCCCTAGCCGGTCCGGACGCCGGCACCGACGCCGGCATCGACACCGGCGACGCCGCTTCCGCCCTGCTCTGCGGCGAGTCCCCGCCGCCCACCGTCTCCCACTGCCCGCCGGAATGCAACGGCGGGTGCGCCGACGGCGCCTGCAACATCCTGTGCGGCGAGGTGTACGGGTGCGCGACCACGATCACCTGCCCGGCCGGGCTCCCCTGCAAGATCAGCTGCTCCGGCGCCGGCAGCTGTCCGGGAATACCGGTCTACTGCCCCGCCGACCATGGGTGCGAGGTCGCCTACACCGGGGCCAACACCTGCCCGGGTCTGCCCGTGTTCTGCGGCAACGGACCGTGCGAGATGGACTGCTCGGGTCTGAACGTGTGCTCCGGAGCCGTGCTCATTTGCGGCCCCAACTCCTGCACGACGAACGCGCCGTTGACCGCATATCTCACCCTGAGTTGCGGCCCCTCCTGCGACTGCCCCTAGCCCGAGTTTACCGCCTTCGGCGGCAAACTCGGGATGATTTTCCCTAGTCCGGCCGCGTCGCAAAGCGCGCAAACCCTACTGCCGAGCGGTTTTCCGGGGGCGCAGCAAACCGCAGGCAGCCATCTTTGTGGCCCGCTTTTTCGTATGACCTAACAATACCCCTCGACGTCAGGGGTATACGGGAGGCCCTTACTTCTGGAAGTACCCGCCAGGCATTTCAAGTCGCTGTAAAAGCAGGGACTGCCAGGTGTGCGCGCCTATCGCACGACCAAGAAGGTCTTGGGGGTAGAGCGGACAGTCCTCGTCACCGACAACGAGAACCTGTTTGTCGCCTAAAGTCAGAGCCTGCTCAGGGAGATCGCCAAGCGTCAAGCTTGTCTACGGGAGTTGCAACAACATCTACGTAGGCGGCGTCAAGGCAAGGTCGGCGGCGGCAGACCGCCAACGGTACAGGGAACCAAGAATAAGGTCGACGGTTGGCTGAAGGCGCGGCACATGAAAGACCTGTTCCACGTCGAGATCGGCGAGGAGAAAGCTCTGCCGGTGCTCGCCTACCGCTTCGACCATCGGGCATGGGAACGTCTGCAGAAAACGCTTCTCGGCAAGAACATCCTGTTCACCGACAACGATGGCTGGACCGATGCGGAGATCATTCGAGGCTACCAAAGCCAACACCACGTAGAATCCGCATTTCGGGGGATGAAGGACCCGTTGCACATCCCCCCTGCGACCCCAGCACCACTGGACGGATCAAAAGATCGAGTGTGTCCCACTTGGTCAACTGTAATGGTGGCCCCTTGCGGTAACTTCTCAAAAAGTCGTGGCGGTAATGTCATTTCGAGATGAGATGAGGAGGCCATTCCGCTTCCGGGCTGCACGCATCATTGCGTTATCCACGCAGTCACCAGAAAGGAATGGCCATGAAAAAACATATCACGGAAACAATCGGATGCGATCTCGGAGACAAATACAGCCATCTGTGCGTCTTGGACGACTCGGGAGAAGCGACGGAACGAGCTCGGATCAGGACCAGCCCGGCGGGATTTCGCAAATGGTTCTCCGGGCGCCCGCGGGCGACGGTGATCGTCGAGGTGGGCACGCACTCGAGGTGGGTGCAGCAGAAGCTGCAGCAGCTCGGCCACGAGGTGGTCGTGGCCAACGCTCGGCAGGTGCGTCTGATCTACCACGGCACGCGCAAGAGCGATCGAGTCGATGCGGAGAAGCTGGCGCGCCTGGGTCGTGTGGACCGAAAGCTGCTTCGTCCGATCCAGCATCGGGGAGAGGCGGCGCACGCCGATCTGATGGTTCTGCGCTGCCGGGAGCAGTTGGTGAAGGCGCGCACGGAGCTGATGAATCACGTGCACGGCGTGGCGAAGTCGTTCGGATTGAGGCTGAAAAAGGGCTAAGCCCCACCTTCTGTCGGCACGCTCGAGCGATGCTATCGACCGATCTGCTGGTAGCGGTCGAGCCGATGTTGTGCTGCATCGAGCAGCTGAGCGAGCGGATCAGGCAGTACGATCGGACCATTGCGGAAATGGCCGAGGGCTATAGAGAAGCGGGGGCGATTTTGACGATCCACGGAGTGGGGCCGCTGACCGCCATGGCGTACGTGCTGACACTGGAAAAGCCCGAGCGCTTCGAGCGAAGTCGCGACGCCGGAGCGTACCTGGGCCTGGTGCCTCGCGAGTGGCAGACGGGCAACAGCGACCCGCAGCTGAGGATCAGCAAGGCCGGAGATGGTTTTGTCCGCAAGCTGCTGGTCAACTGTGCCCAGCGCATGCTGGGGCCGTTTGGGCGGGACAGCGCGCTGAGACGCTACGGGCTACGGCTGATGGAACGTGGGGGCAAGAACGCCAAGAAAAAGGCGGTGATAGCGGTCGCGCGCAAGCTGGCGGTACTGATGCACCGACTGTGGGTGACCGGCGAGGTGTACGAACCGCTGCGGGGCTGCTCCGAGGCAACCCTGGCCGCGTAGCGCGCCGAAGGCGATCCGTTGTTCGATGCGCCCTATGTTCGGGTTTCCGAGCGTCTGAGGTCGAACAGTTTCCTCCTCGTCCGGGTGATTGCGAGCTGCGCTCCGGGAGGTGCCGCTGGCACGAGCCCGTTTTCGAGATGGCAACACCCGACGAGCTGGACCCCCTCCTGCACCCGCGGAAGCGAATTCCGCCTCGACGAGTGCGAATGGAAGCGTGGCGGAAGCTGCTCGACCGATGCCGCTCGGCGCCTGAGCCCTAAAGGGCGCCCCTGCCTGTACAGTCAGCGCTTGACAACCATGGGCCTCCTCATGGAAGCGCAGCGAGAAATCTCCCAGAGAGATTTCTCGTCGCCTTCGGCTCCTCGAAATGACAGGTGCGGGTCCTCGGTTGACCAAGTGGGACACACCCAAAAAAGCTGCTCGGATTCTCCCGGTGTCATATGCGCCACCGACCAGGCCCCGAGCTCAGCAGCTCGCACCGTCCAGTATCCTTCCACGATGCCCGCCCGCAGCTCCATCGGACATATGGTCTCTCGATCCCCGGCGCTATTCCGGTAGACGGCCCTATCTACTCGCACTTCGCCCGCCCCGCTCAAGTACACCTGCTCAGTCCGGTACACTCGCTTATACCTCTCCCCTTCCACCTCGATTACAGGCACATCGATATCGTACCGCTCCAGTTCTCCCGCGAGGATCTCGCATTCAAGCTCGCAAACCATGTCGTGCAGCCGCTCTTCAAACTTCGAGAAACTCTCCTCCGGCCGGTTTCTTTCGCGCCATTCGTCGAGAAAAGCCGCGAGTTTCCCCCAGGCGCTTCCAGGGATCGACATCGAGCTTGCTTTGTGACACTTTTTCATGGGGCATCCCTCCAGGCTTTTTTGTTTTTCGCGATTCAATAAATACCCTGGAATGGGCCTGCCCCGCTTCCTTTCTTTTGCCGGCGACTACAAATTGTCACCTTGGCGCTCGTGTTAATCGGATATTCTTAATGATTTTAACCACTTAGGTCGTCAATACCGGATCTGCACCCTATCGTTTTGACTCCGAGGGGCCGCCGGTCGTTCGACTGCGACTCAAGGTCGAGATCAACACCCGAGAGCACTTCACCGAGCGCGGATACGTCAGGTTGCCCTTCGCGGTGGAATCGAAGTGGTTCACGGGCAGCGCCGACGTGACCTCCTTCACCCTGGAAGAGCTGATGGGCACCAAGCTCAGGGCGCTCTACCAGCGCAAGAAGGGCCGCGACCTCTTCGATCTTAGGACCGCGCTGGGGCAAGACAACGTGCATCCAGATCACGTACTCTCCTGTTTTCAACGCTGTATGCGTGAGGGAGGCCACGCGGCGACTCGTGCCCAGTTCGAGGAGAATCTGGCAGCCAAGCGCACCGATCCGCGCTTCGCGAATGACATCGAGCCGTTGATCAGTGCCGGAACCGATTGGAACCTGGACGCCGCCACGGATTCCGTTCTAAGAAAACTCATCTCCAGGCTCCCCGGCGATCCCTGGAGGGGACCCGGGCGAGAACGAGGGGACGAACTTCACTTCAACGGGGAGCGGTTAACGTGGCGTACAGACATATAGGGGTCAGGGGTCCATTCTCAGCCGCGGCGGGCCCGGGCGCTTTCCATCCTGCGCCGGTATAGCCCCAACACGACCAGGAACAGCAGCAGCGGTGCGGTCCGGTTCGCGGGCGAGGTCATGCGGCAGCCGCAACCCGTATCGTCGCCGCCCGAGGCGTTTCCGCCTTTGGCCGGCAGACCGCCGTCGGCGCTTACCCCGCTGCCTGCGAAGCCCCCATTGGTAGGACCCGCGCCCGGCCCCTGATCACCGGTGCACCCCGGTTCGTCGACAACGCCGTCGCAGTCGTCGTCCAGACCGTTGCCGCAGATCTCGCTCTGCCCGGGATTGATCGACGCTTTCGCATCATCGCAGTCGGCGGCAAAGGGATACCCGTCGCCGTCGCCGTCCGGTCCCGGCGCGCTGGGCGGCTGTAGACACCGGCCGTTCTTGCACCCGTGCGCGCAGTCCAGGTCCTGGCAGGGATCGTCGAAAACGCACTCGCCGTTCTGGCAGTATTGCGGGCAATCCATGGCATCGCAGGGATCGGGCAGGCAGACGCCATCCTCGCAGCCGAAGGAGCAGTTCATCAGCATGGTGTCCTCCTCGCAGGCGATGGCGTTCTCGTCGATACGGAAGTGGATCGAGTTCGGGCTGCCGGTACAGCCGCCCGTGACGAATCCCGGGTCCTCGCCCTGCTCGACCAGTTCCAGGTATTCGGGACACCAGTGGCGCAGGCAGATCCGGTTGTCCTCGCCCTCGACCAGCAGAAAGGTGCCCATGAAGGTGGGCGTCTCTGGCACGCAGCAGTTGCCGTGCGCATTGCCCTCCCGGCAGACCCGGCCCGCTTCGCAGTCGCTATCCTGCTCGCAGGGATCGGTGTTGTCCGAGTCCAGCACCAGGTAGCGGTTATCCTGGTTGGCCTCGGCCGCCCAGCCTTCCGGGTTGCAGCTATTCTCCACCGTGAGATATCCGGTCTCGTCCACCTGGTCCTGGCAGCTCTCCGAAAGCTCGGCGTCGTAGATGCGGAAATACCCGGTCTTGTCCACCCGGATCACGCCGCAAGACACGTGGGGATCGGTGTCGCTTCGCGCCATGATCTGCCCGTTGTCGTCGCCGTCCTGACTATCGATGAACTCGAAGCCGGGCTCCTCCTCGGGCGGGCAGGGCGGCGGCGGATCATTGCAGGTATCTCCGAACTCGTCGTCCCAGCAGTCCCCGCTTCCCGCGTCATGGCCGGGACCCGTGTCCGGGGTCCCGCTGTCGAGCGGGCAGAACTCCTGGTCCGGGCAGCTGCTCTGCGCTTGCGCCGGGGGACTCGCCAGCGTTGTCACTCCTGCCACGAGCAACAACGCAGAAATACTCGGATTTACCGGTGTTCTCTCGGCCCGGCTCGGTCCTGTCATGCTCACCTCGCGCGCCCGACCGATGGCGCAAAAATGCGCCGGGTCGGCTCTCCGGCGATATCGCCTGTTACCTTCATGGGTTAAGTACCGCCGTCGCGGGCTCCCGGGTAGATAATTGTGAGCCTTCTTCTTTTACCTAGTTCCCGGCTCAAAATGCCGGACCGAGCATCGCGCAGCGCGGCGGGCGCAGCTGCAAGGAGTGACGACGAGCGAATAGTGGGGCTATTTCGAGGAGGAACGACGCAGCAGATGCGCCCGCCCCGCAAGCGAGGCGACGGGAGTTGCATTTTGAGCCGGGAACTACCTAGTTCCCGGCTCGAAATAGAAAGAACCCAATAAATTCCGCACAAAAAAGC
>CAYVFC010000210.1:0-3013 GCA_964450715.1 uncultured Sandaracinaceae bacterium
CGCTCCGCCGACGCGCCCGGTCTCGTATCGTTTATTTTGCGGTGCCTCCTAAGCGGCCTCCCGCTGCCCGGAGGCTACCGGAAGGTAGATCGCGAAGGTCGTACCCTGCCGCGGTGAGGTCCGCAGATCGATTCGCCCGCCGTGGCCGGTCACGATCCCGTGGACGATGGCCAGCCCGAGCCCGGTTCCCTTGCCCAGCTCCTTGGTGGTGAAGAAAGGGTCGAAAGCCCTGGCCGCGGTCTGCTCGTCCATGCCGCAGCCCGTGTCAGAAATTTCGAGCCGGTACCAGCCCCCGTCCGGCCGGTCGTCTGTACCGCACGGCCCCTCGTCGTCAAGCCCCAGCGACAGCGTCAGGCTCCCCCCGTCCGGCTCCATGGCCCCGATCGCGTTCACCGTCAGGTTCATCAATACCTGCAACAGCTCGGTCTGGTTGGCCAGCACCAGCGCGTCGTCCTGCGCCATCTCCGTCTGCAAATGGATCCGGTCGGGCACGTCGAGCCGCGTGAGGAAGTTCTGGACCAGGTCGCGCGGGTCCACGAGCTTTCGCTTCCCCTTGCTCTGCCTGCCAAAGGCGAGGATTTGCGAGACCATCTCCTTCGCCTGATTGCTCGCCTGAAGCACCTGCTCCAGGTGGGACCTCGCCTTGTCGGGCCTGTCCAGGGAGCGCTCGGCCATTTCGGCGTGGGCCATGACCGGGAGGAAGATGTTATTGAGATCATGGGCGATACCGCTGGCAAAGCGCCCCACGGCCTCGAGCTTATGGCTGCGCACCAGCTCGGCCTCTAATTTCTCCCGCGCTTTGACCTCGTTCTCGAGCGCCTCCAGGGTCTTCTGCAGCCGCAACCGCACGATGCGCTCCTCACCGAGGGCGCGATCCAGCCCGGCGAGCAGGTAACCCACCGGAAGCCCGCAGGCGATCGAAAGGGCCGAGATATTGACCACGAACATGGCCCAGACCGGTCCGGTCACCCCGTGGCCCGAGTGCCACCCGGGGTCTATTACCAGCATCACTAAGTAGAGCCCTGCCAGGGTGGCCGCGTTAATAGCGGTCATGATCAGCGAGGCGCGCGATCCGAGCAGAAAGGCGGCGATGACCACCACGGCCACCAGCCAGCCGCCGCGAGCATAGGAGGGACCCAGCGCCACCATGTACGAGAGCGACGCCAGGTAGGCGACGGCCACTACCGAATAATAAGTAATGCGGGAACGCTCCTTACGGACGAACAGGACGTAGAGCAGGTAGAGCCAGACGGCCAGGTTGACCACCAGGATCGGCTGAAGATCGTTTCGTATCAGGCCCATCGCCGTGGTCGGCAACGACAGGGGAATGGCCACGACACCGATGGCTACGATAATGCTCACCAGCCGGGAGCGCAGTACGTCAATTGTGACCTGCTCGCCGGAGTCGCCGCTCCTCAGGATCAGTCTCCTGATCGTGCCCCTGATATCCATCCCCTTGCTTTCCCAACCGGCCGGCAGCCCGCGCGGCTACCGAGCCAAGCGGTCGGTCGAAACGTCCAGCTCAGCGCCCATCCGTATAACACGTCCGGCCAGGCCGATCATGTAGGCGCGAACCAATGGCCGATCGGCAGCCGGCCCCGGGCTACCCGGCGGATCTTCTCTCTTGTGTCAGCCGAAAGACCACCGGGCTCAGGATCAACAGCGCTACCAGGTTGGGGATGGCCATCAGCCCGTTGAGGATATCGGCCATCAACCAGATCGCGCCCAGGTTGCCGATGGCGCCCACGGGGATGGCCGCGATCCAGGCCAGGCGGAAGGGCCAGATCGACCGCTCGCCAAAGAGGTACTGCGCGCATCGTTCGCCGTAGTAGCTCCAGCCCAGGATGGTGGTGAAGGCGAAGACGACCAGACCGAACGAGACCACGTGCTCGCCTACCAGCGGCAGGCCGCTACCGAACGCCTGCGCCGAGAGCGACGCTCCGGTCTCTCCGCCGGTCCACGAGCCGGTCACCACGATCACCAGCCCGGTCATGGTGCACACCAGTATGGTATCGATGAAGGTTCCCATCATGCCTATGGTGCCCTGCCGGACCGGGTCATCGGTCCGGGCCGCGGCGTGCGCGATGGGCGCGCTGCCCAGCCCTGCTTCGTTGGAAAAGACGCCGCGCGCTACACCGAAGCGTATGGCCGTCCACACGCCGGCGCCGGCGAAACCGCCCGCGGCAGCGGTACCGGTGAAGGCGTCCCGTACGATGGTGGCCAGAGCGCCGGGCACGGCGGCTATGTTGGCACCCAGCACGACCAGGGCGCCGGCGACGTATACGAGCGCCATGAAGGGCACGAGCTTGCCGGCCACCTCGGCGATGCGCCGGACGCCCCCGATGATCACAGCGCCCGCTAGGGCGGCTATGATCAGGCCCGATACCCAACGATCCACCCCGAGAGTGCTGTTGACCGCGTCTGCCACCGAGTTGGACTGCACCGTGTTGCCGATGCCAAAGCCGGCCAGCATGCCGAAGAAGGCAAAGGCCGCGGCCAGAAAGCGCCAGCCAGGCCTGAGCCCGTTTTTAATGTAGTACATGGGGCCACCCACGTACCGTCCGGCTCTATCGGTCTCCCGGTAGTGCACGGCGAGCACGGCCTCGGCGTACTTGGTGGCCATGCCGAACAGAGCGGTCACCCACATCCAGAACAGCGCGCCCGGTCCGCCCAGGAAGATGGCCGTGGCCACCCCCGCGATGTTGCCCGTGCCGATGGTGGCCGAAAGCGCGGTCATCAGCGCCTGGAAGGGTGTAATGTCTCCGGCCTGCTCGCTCGCCAGCCGCCCCTGCCACAGGCTGCGGAAGCCGGCACCGATCCGGCGAAAGGTCGCGAACCGCAAGCCCGCCGTCAAATAGATCCCGGCGCCGAGCAACAGCGCCAGCATGGCCGGCCCCCAGACCACCCCGCTGATCGAGTCGAGCAGCTCGGTGAACGCTTTCATCCGCCCGAGTGTATATCGATGTCATTTCGACCGCAGTGAGAAATCTGTCGAATGAGATCTCTCACTTCG
>CAYVFC010000210.1:3113-9935 GCA_964450715.1 uncultured Sandaracinaceae bacterium
TTCGAGATGACGGCTAGCGCCGTTCGAGATGACGGCTAGCGCCGTTCGAGATGACGGCTAGCGCCGTTCGAGATGACAGCGCCCTCGGGTCGACGCGACCCGCTCACTACGTCGTGCCTCTCCCCACGCTCGCGGAAAAGGCGCCGCAACCCATGCGACGTAAAGCTTCCAGCACGTTTTCCGCCACCCGCTGCTCCTCGACCAGCGCGATCATGCAGCCGCCGCCTCCGCTACCCGTGAGCTTGGCTCCCGCCGCTCCTGCTTCGAGCGCCGTCCGGCACATCTCGTCCAGCCGCGGCGTAGAGACCCCTAGCTCCCTTAGAAGCGCCTGGTCGCGATCCATCAGCTCGGCCAGGCCCAAGGCATCGCCCGCCTCGAGAGCCGCGCTGCCGCAGAGTACGAGCTCGGCGATCTCGTCGAAGATCTCCTCCACTTCGTCGCGCCGTTCGGCGTGCAGGCGCGCGACCTTTTCCACCATTTCGCGGGTGCTGGCCGAGTGCCCGCTGTGACCGATCACCAGCAGTGGCTCAACGGAGCTCTCCACCAGCTGCAGCGGCTCTCCTCGCCGGAAGAGCGCCATCTTGCCGCTGGCCGCGATCGCGCTGTCGATGCCCGAGGGATTGCCGTGGAATACGCGTTCCCAGCGCAAAGACTCCTCGGCCACTTGTTCCGCATCGCGTTCGATACCCAGCGCGGTATCGAGCGCACGTATTAGCGCTACCCCCAGAGCGGCCGAGCAGCCCAGGCCGGCGCCGGGCGGCAGCCCCCGACTGATGCGGATCTCGAGCCCGGGCCGCTGCTGCTCGTAAGCGTCCAGCACGGCGCAGAACGCGCGCCTCAACGTCTCGCGCAGCTCGTCCGAATAGGTCGGGGAGTCGGCTCGCACCTCGACCCGCGCAGCTCCGCCCGGACCGCCGTTTTCTTCAGCGCCATCCGCGGCGGCGAAACGGGGTGCGTCGTCGTCCGCCTCGATCACCAGACGGCTCTCGTCCGCCGTAACGGTATTGGCGCGGCAGCCCGTTGATAGCCCGGCCGCCAGCGCTGGCCGGCCGTGGACCACGCCGTGCTCGCCCAGCAGGATGACCTTGCCGCTGCTTCGAACCGTTTTCAGGCCCATCTCACCGATCTCGCACTACCAGCAGCTGCACCAGCTGCAACAACAGCTCGGTTCCCTCGGGCCGGATGGTGCTTTTCTGGAGGTCTTCCCGCGCCTGACGGACCATCTGCAGCATCCGTTCCTCGACGCGCTCTCGGGCACCGCTTCGGCGCAGCAGCTCGACCGCCGCGCCGACCTTGCGCGCTCCTGCCCTCCGGTTGCCGAGCACTTGCCGCAATGCTTCCAGCTCGCTTCCCCGGAGCAGCGTTCGCGCCTCGGCCACCACGGCGTTGTTCTTGCCCGCGCGCAAGTCGTTACCCGCTACCTTTCCGATCTTCTCGCTGTTGCCAAAGATGCCGAGCAGGTCGTCGCGCAGCTGAAACGCGATGCCCAGCGGCTCGGCGAAACGGTCGAGCGCCCTCAGCTCCTCCTCGCTCGCGTCGGCCAAAATGGCGCCCAGGCGAAGGGGTCCGCGGACCGTGTAGCTGCCCGTCTTGAGGTGATGTATCAAGCTCACGTCGGGGTGGCCCAGCAGATCCAGCTGCTGGCCGTAGATGACCTCGCGGTGCATGGACCCGAGCACGGCCATAGCCTCTTGCCGGCGTCCGTGGGGAAACGGGGCTTGCTCCAGCAGCTCCCAGGAAAAGCCGCTGGCCAGGTCTCCGCAGAGAATGGCCAGGCTGTCGGCCAGGTGCTTGTCCGAGAGGCTCGCGCGCAGATCGGCGTGAACCGAGGGACCGCCCCGGCGCCGATCGTCCCCGTCCATCCAGTCGTCATGGATGAGCAGGTAGCTCTGCAGCAGCTCCAGCCCGGCGGCCGCCTGTACCACCCGCTCGAGCGGCACGCCCGGATCAACCGCGCGACAGCCCGCGCATAGCACCAGCGGCCGCAGCCTCTTTCCGCCCCTGGTGGTCAGCCGTTCGATGGCGCCGACCAGCTCGCTCCCGCGCGGGGAGGTTTCTTGAGCCTGTCGCTTCTTCTCCTCGAAAAAACCGCGCAGCCGCTCTTCCACGGCGGCCCTGAGCTCGGCGATCCAGTTCGGCTCTTGCATGGTCGGTTTCTCTCCCGCGACCGGGCGCTCCTTCTTACCGCAACCGCGGCGGCCGATCTATCGCTCCCGGCCAGCTTTTCGAGCAATGCCGGCGCGCGCGAGAAAAAAGCCCCTCGCCTCGATGGCAGTGCTCTATCGGGTTTTGGTATAGAGGAGTCAGCACGAAGCTGCTGCAGGGAAGCCATTTTCTCCCCGCTCGGGTATTAATTGCCGCAAGCAGAGCCGGCGCGGGCGCTCCACCTCTGCCCGCGCAGCCCCTGTCCGTAAAGAACGAGATGAGCGACCGCCCCACAAATCCCGACTTCCCCATCATGCTGGTGCGAACGGCTCGGGAGATCCCCGGCTATACCGTGACCCAGCCCCTGGGCATCCTCTATCTGGCCGCCCAGCTCCGGCGCCGGGGCTATCGCAACCTGCGGCTGGTGGATATGAGGCCCGACCGGATGCAGGTCAGCGATCTCATACAGCAGATCGCCGGCTTCCGGCCGCGGCTGCTCGGGCTCTCCTGCCTCTCCTATGAAGCGCCCTCGGTGTCGGAGATCGCCGAGCGGGTGCGGCAGCTCGACCCTGAAATCCACATCGCGCTAGGCGGCCCCTTGCCCTCCTCCATGAAGCGGGAGAGCTTCGAGCGCATCGACGCCGACAGCATCGCGGTGGGCGAAGGCGAGCGCACCATCGTCGCTCTGGCCGACGGTCTCAGCTCCGGGCGCTTCCCGCCGCGCGACGGCTCGTCCGGCGGGGTGCCCGGCCTGGGTTTTCGCGGGCGCAACGGCTCGAGCGAGGTGTCCGAGCCCGGATACATAGAGCAGATGGACGAGCTTCCCTTGCCGGCCTGGGACCTGCTCGACATAAGCCGTTACTACGGCCGGGCCAACTTCAACTTCTTTTTAAAGAACCCCAGGTACATGTCGGTGATGACCACGCGCGGCTGCCCCTACCGCTGCGCTTACTGCCACAACGTGCTCGGCAAGCGTTTTCGCAAGCGCAGCGTCGATCACGTCATGCGCGAGATCCACGCCCTGGTCCGCATGGGCATCGGCGAGATCCACATCATCGACGACTCCTTCAACCTGGATCTCGACCGGGCCAAGGCCATTTTGGGCGAGATAGCGAAGATACGGCCCCGCCTGGCCCTGGCCTTTCCCAATGGCCTGCGCAGCGACCGGCTGGACGAACAGTTCCTGGTCATGGCCAAGGCCGCCGGCGCCTACAAGATCAACTTCGCGGTGGAGACCGCGTCCGAGCGGCTGCAGAGCAAAATCCGCAAGAATCTGGACCTGGAAAAGGTCCGGGAGATGATCGCCGTCAACGACCGGCTCGGCATTATCGGCCACGGCTTCTTCATGCTGGGCTTTCCCACCGAGACCGAGCAGGAGATGCTGAAAACGGTCGGGTACGCGCTCGACTCGCGCCTGCACACGGCCAACTTCTTCGTGGTGCAACCCTTCGAGGGGACCGACATCTACGAGATGTTTCGCGAGCGGCGCCCGGAGATGTTCAACGAGGCGGACAAGTTCGACTACTACCAGGCCAACTTCGAGATCTACGAGATCCCCGCGGAGCGAGTGCAACAGATCGTCAAGGACGCGCACCGGCGCTTTTTTCTCGAGCCCTGGCGCGCGCTCAGGTTGCTGCGGCTGATGCCGCACAAGGCCGCCTTGATCGACGGCGCCGTGCGGCTGGCTTACCGGGGCTTCCTTGGCAAGGGATGAGCGACCGGTCGGGGCCAGAAGGCTGCTTCTGGCCACCGCCGTCACCGCCGTGCTGTTGGGGCTGGCGGCCACCGGTTTCTGGTTCCTGAGGGCGCTGCAGCGGGACGCGCTCGAGTATTTAGCGCAGAACCTTTCCTCCCTGCTGGTGGGGCTCGGGATCACCGCCGCTCTGACCGCGATGAACATCGCGCTGCGCTGGCTTCGCTGGCACTTCCTCATCCGGCGGGTCGGCGCCTATGTCGGGGCCAAGGAGAGCCTGCTCATCTACCTGGCCACGCTGCCCGCCATCATCACCCCTTTCTACGTGGGCGAGCTGATGCGCGTGGTCCTGCTGGGCAGGCGTTACTCGCGCTATCGCTTCGATGTGGCCGGCATCTGGCTGATGGAACGCTCCTCCGATCTGCTGGTGCTCTGCCTGATCGTGAGCCTGGTCCGCGAGAAATACCTCTACGTCTCGCTGGCCGCGCTGCTCTGGCTCTTCATCATCGGTCTGCTCCGGCCTATCTACCGCTACGCGCGCCGCATCGAGCACCCCCGAGGCATCAGCATATCCGTGCTGCTCGGGGGCTCGCTGGTCTGCAGCGTCTTTCCCGGAGCCGCGGTCTGGGCCGTCACCGGGCTGCTCGGCCAGCCGCTCGGCCTGGCCGCCTCCTTCGACGTGTTCGCGGGCAGCACGGTTTTCGGCTACCTGACCGGCCTTCCCAGCGGCGTGGGGCTGAGCGGCTCGGCCATGGTGCTGGCGCTGGGGGAGCGGGGGGCGGATCTGCTTTCGGCCAGCGCCGCCACGCTGGTCTACCGCGGCGGTACGGTCTGGTTCGCGGTGGCGCTGGGCCTGGGGTCGGCGCTGCTCTTCCGCGAACGGTTGCTGGCGCTGTTGCGCTCGGGGCGCGCCGAGAAGAGCCCCGGGCCGGAGGACAGCGGCCACTTCGACGCCATCGCCGAGGTCTACGACGAGGAGATACCGGTCTGGATCCGACAGCGGCTGTTGGACCGCAAGGTGGGCGCCATGCTCGGTACGTTGAACGCTTTGCGCGTAGCGGAGGCGGACCCGTCCCCGGGTGCCGAGGGCCTCAGCGGTCTAGATATCGGCTGCGGGCAGGGCTGGCACGCCTGCCGGCTCGCCCGGCTGGGCTACAGCATGTCGGGCGTCGACAGCAGCGAGCAGCAGATCCTCATCGCCGCGAGCAACGCCGCGCAGCAGGGGGTATCGGTCGAGCTGCGGGTGGCCGGCGCTTCCCGGCTTCCCTTTGCCGACCAGAGCTTCGATTTCGCCTACGCCATCAACATCTTCCACCACCTGACCGACCCGGAGACGCGGGAGCGCGCCTTTGCCGAGGTGGTGCGCGTGCTCAAGCCGGGCGGCGTCTTCTTCCTGCAGGAGATCAACACCACCAACTGGCTCTTCCGGGTTTACATGGGGTATCTGTTTCCCCTCATCCGGGGTATCGACGAGGGCACCGAGCGCTGGATCCTGCCGGACGAGCTGCCGGCGGTCGAGGGCGCCCACTGGTCCGAAGGCATCGACTACTTCACTTTTCTGCCCGATTTCGTCCCGCCGCTGGCTATGCGCCTGTTGCTGCCGCTGGAGCGGGCGCTGGAGCGTTCCAGCCTGCGCCGTTACTCGGCGCACTACGTGGCGCGGCTGCGGGTGAAGGTAGAAGCCATTTCACGAGATCGTAGCGTTACCGAGATGTGATCTGGTATAATGATCTGGTGTAATGATTTTCTACCGGTCCGGAGAGCGTTTGCCCCCGGGCCGGCCAAACGGCAAATCCACCTAGAGCACCGAACGGGTTGAAAAGCTCATGATTTCGCGGCTTATAGGGTCCATATTCGGCGTTGTCCCTCCTCGAAGTGGCTCTACCACTGCTTCGTCGGGCCAAGCACCGAATCTGACGCCCTCTAAACACACGAACTCAAAGAGTTTTCAACCCGATCGGTGCTCTAGCAGACAGGCGACGGACAGGCGACGGAGCGCAACGTGGCTAGAGTAAAAGGATCGGTATTGATGCCGTTGATCAAGGCTATCCGCGGCGACAAGCAAAACGATTATAACGCTTGGCTGACCGATGCCGATCGAGAGATCCTCGCGGGAACGATTTTCAGCAGCAGCTGGTATCCCTTCGATACCTACCAGCGTTGTTGCCGGGCGGTCGCAAAAATTCACGCCGGCGACGACGAAGCCGTGCTCTACCACTGGGGGGCGGGTAGCGCGGAGACGCTGTTGAGGACCACTTATTCCGGACAAATTATCCAGGGGCAACCGCAGCAATCACTGGAAAAACACCTGGCCGTGACCAAGCTTTTTATTCCGGACAAATTATCCAGGGGCAACCGCAGCAATCACTGGAAAAACACCTGGCCGTGACCAAGCTTTTCTTCGACTTCGGAGAGATTCGCCCGGAGCTTGTTTCCGAGCGATGCCTGCATCTACGCATTTCGGGCTTTCCGGCCGATTTCAAGGAGCTATATCTTCAGATGCACGGGTGGTACAGTCGGATCCTCGCGCTGAGCGGCGCAACCGGGATCGAGAGCCGGTTCGTTAGCAAGTCCTGGGAGGGCGCGGGGGATACCTGTATAGAATATCGCTGGGAATCCGAATAGGGGTGAGATTTGTAGCCGATGGTTTCACACAGAGGCGGTCCTCACAACCGTACGGCAGCATCGATGTCATCTCGAACGAAGTGAGAGATCTCTTTTCCGGTGGAGATCTCTCACTTCGTTCGAGAAGACGCTACGTTCGAGATAACATCTCGCTTCGCGCGAGATGACGACAGGCGCCGATTGTCTCGGCAGCAGAAGCGATTCGCGATCTTTCACCTGTCGAGAGACGCGCCGACTTTCCAGCCGGGGTATAAGATTTTACGGCGTGACCGCCGCGCCCGGTCTCTCCGGAGCAGCCCCAAAATTGGGCTAATTCCGGATTTCTCAACGGCTGAAAAGAGCAATAAGGGGGAAGACGG
>CAYVFC010000211.1:0-9784 GCA_964450715.1 uncultured Sandaracinaceae bacterium
AGCTTCGCTATTGACGGGCGCTGCCGCACTCGGCCTCGCACTTGCCGATCACCTCTTCCTGCCCGGAAAACAACCCGGGAAACGCCGGGACCGCCGGCTGACCGCTGGCGCAGACGTTCAACAGCGTGGCGCGTGCCACCGGGTGTTCGGGATCGGTGTTGGGCATGTCGTTGATCTCGATCAGGCAGTTGCCGGACGTGCATACGCCGGCCGAGACCAGTCCCGACTTCTCGTCGAGAAGATCCTTGCACGCTCCCTGCGGATTGTCGCCCAGGGTACAGGTCATGAGGTCCGAGGCTCCACAGTAGCAGCCGTAGCTCACGCAGCTGTTCTCGCGTCCGCATTGAACGACCGCCAGACAGTCCGCGTCCTGGCAGTCGAGCATCGCGTCCGCGCATTGCGAGCATACGCATTGCGAGCAGCCATCGTTCCACCCCTGCGAGGCCACCAGCTCGAGACAGGATTGAACGTCGCCGCCGCCCTCCGTTCCACCGTCGCCGCCGGTTGCACCGCCGCCGCCCGAGCCGGAATCCCCGCCGGCCGCGCCTCCGGAGCCGGCAACCGCGCCGCCGCCGCTACCGCCTTCTCCCGCGGACGGCGTTCCGCCCTCACCTCCGACGGGCGGCTGGGCTCCACCTCCGGTTCCCGATACAGGCTCGATCGCGCCGCTGCTGTCGCCGACGGGCTGCTGCGTCCCGCCGCCGGTTCCCGAAGAGGGCTCGATCGCGCCGCTGCTGTCGCCGCTCGGCATCCCGCCCGCTCCGCCCGCGAGGTCGTCGCTCGTGGCTCCGTTGTCGCTACCGCCCCCGCAACCTGTTACGACCACGGCAGCCAAGACGCCGCAGAATATCGAAGATACCTTTCGCCGAAACACCTGCCGGTACATATCCACCGCCTCCGCTTGCTCATTGTTCGTATCTGCCTACTGTACCG
The DNA here is from genome assembly GCA_964450715.1 of uncultured Sandaracinaceae bacterium. Lineage (GTDB taxonomy): Bacteria > Myxococcota_A > Polyangia > Polyangiales > JAFGIB01 > CAYVFC01. The sequence continues at coordinate 934 of CAYVFC010000211.1, forward strand.
GCGTTCCCCCTCCTTTACCCGGTCCATCTCGGTCCAGATCGTGTCCATTTGCGCCATGCCGGCTAGCCGCGGGCCGACTACGGATGCGAGGAGGTCCAGAACCGACACAGACCTGTCCTGACCTGCCCTGCCAGCGCCTTCTCGCTCCCTTTGCCCAGGCAAAGCGGCCGTCGGTGTATTCAACGGCGAAACGCCATCCGTTGCAGAAGCTGACGCGCTACCGCGATCCCATACCCCCCAGCACCCGCCCCCCACGTCAACGGCCAGTAAGGCGATCACCGTCGTTGACACGAGGACTGAAAATCCTCGTGTCGACAGTTCAATTCTGTCCCTGGGCACTACAAACCCCGCGTTTCGCGGGGTTTTTTCTTTCTATCTCGTGCGTTGAACGGGTTCTTATTCCCAGCAGTCGTAGGTGTAGGTCCTGCTCTCGACGCCTGTGAGACTGTTGGAGTCCCACTCCACCTTCAGCCTGTTGCCTTTGGCGTCGTAGATGGTGGTACGACGCATGGTAGTGGTCCGAATCGCGGTCGGGCCGCCTTCAAGGACGTCCCACTCCTCGGAAAAATAGACGTTCCATTCCTCGGATATCTCGTTGCCTTCGGCGTCATGGGCGTAGGTCAAGTTACCAATAGGTATGTTACCGAACGTCCCGAACGCAGCGACCCCGAGCGCCCCGAACATCCCGACCCCGACCATCCCGATCCCGAACATCCCGACCTCCTCGGATGGCTCGCGTCGCCACGCGGCGGACAAGGTGGGGGAATAGAGGATTGTTATCATATCCTCAGTCAACTCCATCTCTTCGTTTAGTAGGTGACATTCTCGGGCAAAACCGTAGCCGTTGGCGTCGTGGGTATAGGTACAGAAAATGTCAACCGTCTCGTCGACGCTGAAGTCCCACTCCTCGGTCTGCTTCCTGCCGTCAGCGTCGTAGGTGCAGGTACGGCAAACCTCGACCGTGCCGTCAGCGTCCTTATCCACCTCTTCGGTCAACTTGTTACCGTCGGCGTCGTAGGTATAGGTATAGCGGGTTTCGACCGTGCCGTCGGCGTCGGTGTCCCACTCTTGGGCCAACTCGTTGCCGTCAGCGTCGTAAGTATGGATTATGCGTTGTCGCATCGTGCCGTTTTCTTCGCTCAGCGTCTCGGTTAGCAAGCTACCATCGTCGTCGTAGGTGTAGGTCCAACGCGCGATACCGCTCGGATCGGACCATTGTTCTCGTAAGCACGAACCGGTTGTCTGGGACTTGATCCGTCATAGGCAGTCATCGACGCATCCGCTCGACACGGTCGGGCCGGCCTGGTAGTTGCCGTTGATGTCGTGTGTGGAAAGAGAGGCTTCCCCGGCGGGTGGGGGCGCGTCGCAGCGCTCGTCGCCGGGCAGGTGGAAAGGCCAGCTAGATCTTCCAGGCCGGGGTAATCAGCAGGCCCCTGGATCAAGACCGCCCGCTTCGTCTTTACAGCCGGGGTGAAATATCGGTAGCGTAGTTGTCGGAGGGCGTGGTTAATACTGCATTAACCCTGGCGCGATCGCGCTGCTTTTCGGCCTCCGCCAGCCGCTTCTTGACCTCGTTTTCCTTCTCCCGGAACGGTTCCGCTTCCCGCTCGGCCGCCTCCACCTGCTCCTGCAGCTCCTTCATCTTCGCCTCGGCGCTCTCCCGGTTCTTGACCCGGTCGCCCGCCTGCTGCTCGATCTTGCCGTCCGCTTCTTTCACCGCGAGGAATAGTTCCTGCAAAGGCGCGAGCGCGGGCTCGGCGCGGCGAGCGTGAAGCGCCGCGCCCAGCTCGGCCAGCGCGTCGTCCACCCGGATCCCGGCGGCCGTCCGCTCTTGCTCCAGGCCCGCGAGCGACCCGACCAGCTCCCGGCGTCGCCTCCACACCCGGAAGGCGTAGGGGATGGCCAGCGCGATGTTGTCCGGAGTCTCGCCGTAACGGGCGAGCATGTCGACCTCGTCGGGCCAGGCTTCCGCCGCCTTTTCCTGCCCGGGCTGTACGAGCTGCATGGTCCGGCGCTGCTTTTCGCCCGCCGCCTCCTCCATGGCGTCCAGCTCTTCCGCGGAGATGCCGCTCATCTCCGCGGCCGAGAATTCCTCCTCCTCTTCCAGGTCCAGGGGGGAAGCAAATGGATCGTCCCCGCCGCCGTCGATCGCGTCGGGCTCGGCGTCGGGCGCGGCTCCCGCCCCGCCCGCGGCCGGTGGCACGGATTCGAGCGCGGGCAGGTCAGGCAGCTCGGGCAGGGTGGGCGCGCTGACCGGTTTCGGTTTTCTCGGCACCAGCCGGGCGGCGCACTCCTTGCACAGGCGCTCTCCCTTGCCCACGGGCTGACCGCATCGTTCGCAAAGTGATTCCATGGGGGAAGCGAGATACCTCCGACCATTGTACCCCTGTTCGACCGTGGCGAGGGCGCCTACCGCCGCGAGTCAAGCCGAGAGGACGGCGACCGAACGCGCCAAAGGGGAAGGGGACGGTCCTGTTGCGCCAGGCCAAGCCTGGGAAAGGAGGAAGTCCACAGCTGAGAAGACAGAAACCTTTCGGAGTATCCCTGCGGGTAAGCAATCCCGCCCAGTCAAGCCTGGCCAGCAGCTGGAAGCGAGTCTTGCGTGGCTGTGCATCAACGGGTAACCGTGGCTGCGAAGCGTAGACAGCGAATGCGTAGGCTGAGCAATTGAGCCCCGAAAGTCCCGATATCGCGGGAGCCGACGCATGCCAGTTTTCACCCTCATGGGACCATTTGAGGGCTGAGTTTTTCACCCTCATGGGACCACCCAATTTTCAGGGTCATGGGACCGCCCCACGAGGGATGATCCCGGTTATTTTCAGGGTCATGGGACCACCTGGGCCTGAGATCAGGGCCTGACCCGGTTCGGCGACCGAGACCTAGGGCAAGCTCCCTCCCACCGGCGACGTGGGCGCCAGTGGGAGGAGCTTATGGGTTATCGGGAGCTGAAAATGAACGAGATCAAGGAAGTGCTACGCCGTTGGAAGGCGCAGCAGGGCAAGCGCGAAATCGCGCGGGGCACGGGACTGGATCGCAAGACGGTCCGCCGGTACATCGACGCAGCCGAGCAGTGTCGGCTATCGCGGGACGACGAGCTGAGCGACACCGACGTGCACTTGGTGGCGCAGCGGGTGCAGGATCGACCGGCGCCCGAGCCGAGCGAGCAGCGAGAGCTGCTGCTGAAACACAAGGACCGGATCGAGAGCTGGCTCAAGGCCGACAAGCCGCTTCGCCTGACCAAGGTGCTCATCCTGTTGAGGCGACAGGGCGTCGACACGTCGTACGCCACGCTTCGTCGCTTCGCGATCGACGAGCTCGGCTGGCGGCAGCGGGCCTCCACGGTGCGCGTCGACGATCCGGAGCCCGGTCAGGAGGCGCAGGCGGACTTCGGCTGCATGGGCAAGATATACGACCCGGATACCGGTAAGGTGCGAAAGCTGTGGGCGCTGATCGTGACGCTGACGGTCAGTCGCTACATGTTCGTGTGGCCGACCTTCAAGCAGACCGTGCAGGCGGTTTGCGAAGGACTGGACGAAGCCTGGCGGTTCTTTGACGGGGTGCCGTACGCCCTGATCTTCGACAATCCCAAGACGATCGTCGTCAAGGCCGACGCGACCGCGCCCAGGTTCAACGAGTCGTTTCTCGAGTACGCCCAGACGCGCGGGCTGTTCGTGGACCTGGCACGGGTAGAGCATCCGAAGGACAAACCGCGAGTGGAAAACCAGGTGCCTTTCGTAGATAGAAGATAGAAGGACAAATAAAGCTGGAAATCCGAGATCGAGGGTAGATGACGGGGCAGGTGTTGTCCAGGATAGGCGGAGGTTGAACGCGGAGCGGAGCCGCGGTCGGCGGAGATCGACCGATGGGCTGGGAGTTGGCGACCTGGCGGTGGCCGAATTCATGGTCGCCCGGGGTACCGAGCAACCGGCGGGCGAACGGCGGGCGCAGGCGGGCGTCTCGGATCGCGAACCGAGGCGTGAACCGGTCTGACTCGAACCGACTCGAACCGCTCAACCGAAGCCGAACGGCAGCAACAGCTGTCCGGACGGAACCGGCAGCGGCCTGGGCGGGGGCGGCATGGGCCCGAGCCCGGCCCGGGCCAGGCCCTTGCGGATCTCGGCATCGCCGGTGGCCATTTCGACAAGACGCATCCTCGAGGAGCATTCGGGGCAGATGCTCACGTCCTGGCCGAAGGTGCGGCGTAGAAGCTCGGCCCAAGCTCGGCGGCCCGGTGTCGGCCGGGACGCGTCGTTGGCCGGCGGTGCGTCTAACAGGCGCAGATAGTTGTCGAGCGTGAACAGCTGCAGCTGTTGCGGTTTTTGAGCGAGGTTGGCGCTGGCAGGTACCACCTGGGGGCGAAGCAGGGCGTGGGGCGCGAATACCCCATGGAAACGGGTGAGGTTGAAGTAGGGCGGCGGCACCAGCGCGCAGAGCCGGGCGATGAAGTCCAGGGGGTCAAGCACGATCGCTTGGGTTCCATCGGAAAATGAGCGCCAGTGTTTCATCGTCGCTCACGTTTTCTAACGTCGAAAAGGTTCGCCAATCCTCGAAACCGCTTTTGACCAAGATGGCCTTCCACTTGTCTTCACCGAACCTTTCTCTCACCACCTCGGCCACGCACCGTAAAATGGTACCTTTCATGTGCCCTCCTCGGTGTCTGTCCATTAAGGCGTGAAGGACAACAAGAACTGGATCCCCAGGATCGAGCGTAGAAGAACGGACAGAAGTTGTCGAGGGAGAAGGCGGGGACGATCGATGGGCGGCGGTCAGCCGATGGGCGGCGGTCTGGCAGCACGAAATCTCGCGATCTCACGAGTGATGTTACTGCGCGGGAGCCCCGTGACGGGGTACGGGTGCCTCGGGGAAATGGCAGATCCAGCGCCTGCGGGATCTCGTAGGCGAGTCCGTGGGGAGCCAGCGCAGCGGTGAGGAAAAGAACGAAAGAATGTCTATTTGTACCGTCTTCCCAGAAACCGGGAGAAGAGAACACCTTTCGGGTAAAACGCTCACCTTGTCTGGACGAAGCCGAACACCTCTCTCTTGAAAGTCGTGGAGACGAGCTGGAAGGTCATGGCTTGCTCCAGGGTGATGTGTTCTCTCAGGAAACAGATCATCGTCATGAACTTGTCTGTTCCAAAGAAACCTCCGCCGGTGCCAAAGACGGTGCGGATCCCGTATCTACCGACAAAATCCTGTGCGCTAATTATCAGGCGCCCGTGGCTGTCTTTGGCGGTTGCCGCCTCGTCTACGTAGAACGTGCCGCCGATCCCCTGAAGCTTGTGCGCTACGATATCCGGCTCGCCTCGGATCCAACCGAGGTCGAAGCCGATCTCCTCCAACATCGCGCTCATCATCGGGATAGCTGTCACAAAATCCGCGGTGGCAAGGGGTATACCTAGATGCCCAGTCGATGCGCGACGGTCGTTCCATTCTTGCCTGACGCCAGCCGATCCGAATAGCGTCAACACATGGGTATCGGGTGCTAATCGGATGTTGGCTCCGTCTGCCAAGTTCTCGACGAAAACCCGGACGTTTTCCGGAACTTCCGAAAGTTTCAAGGTGACGAATACGCGAACAAGAACCACTGAATCAACGAAGTACTCATACAAACCCTTTACGAATCTCTGCGAGGCGTTTTCGAGATCCGCCGCACCCAACAGGTCTGTCTTGATTCGGCCCCGCAGTTCCTCTATATCGCTGTCTCGCATCGCGCTTATAAACATTTATCACCAATCCTTTCGTTCAGTCTGATCGCTCCTGAGGCGCGCCCTTTTGCCGTGGCGGTCCAGGGCTAGGCGAATCAAGCGACCGATGAGTTGATGGGTATCGTACAAACGTGGCGTCCGATTCTTAAGCTTGGCACGTAGTACCGGCGTTGAGCGGGGCATTTCTGGCGATTGCCGCGACGGCGGCGGCTTTCCCGCAAACGGTCGAGGCGGGTGAGATGGGGTGGTGTCCCTTCCGTCGTCAGGATACAGAACTGATGAAGTTGAGAAAAACCCCCGAAAACGAGAAAGAGGACACCGCCGATGCCATAGTACATAGGGTTGGATTCGCACGCAACCAGCAGCACCTTCGGCGTGATCGACCAGAAGGGGAAGCGGCTGAAACACGAGGTCGTCGAGACCAGCGCTCGCTATCTCATCGATTTTGTCACCACATACGACACCGCGCAGCGAGAGCAATAGCTGCATATGCTTCCCGAGCAGTACCGCGGCGCAGCGGAGCTTCTGCACGCCGAGCTAGACGCCGTGTCCGAGGTGAAGCAGCAGGCGGAGAAACGTCTGATACAGGAGTCGCGCCGTCACGCTATCAGCCGGATTCTTCGTACCCTTGCCGTGCCAGAAATACCCCTTATAGAAGGACAAAAAAAGCTTCTATCGAATGTACGGTCAAGAACGAATTTATCCGTCCACCGGACTATTTCCTCGTTTGACCGTACGGAGTCCGGCGAGGTTACGGGTCTTGGCGCTACCTCGCGAACGGCGAGGCGATGGGTCAAGGCTACCGCGCGGGGTGACGCGGCGGTCTTGAGATCCTCTCGAGCGATACGTCGCCCAGGGCTTTCGGGGGCTTCCTCGTAGTCATTGAAACCTCGATATGCTCCGTAAAAAATCGGGCACCATGCTTCTATCGGGGCCTCGGTCGGCCATGGTTTCGTCGGGTACTCCGAGGGGGCATAACCTGGATATCGGGGCTTGAGAACGGAGTTACGCTCCTCGATTGAGGTGTCGGGAACCGAACTGCGGCCCAGCTTTATTTGAGGTGCTACCCCTCGAACCTTGCTCGACTCCGGGGCGGTTGCCTCCAACCTGAACGGCGCCGTACCGGTGAGTGCCTCACCGCAGAGACGAGCGTTTATCTTTGGACGCGATACCTGTCCGGGTCGTATGCCTCCTTGTTCTTCCACATCGCCAGCACCGTGGCCGCGATACGGCGCGCCAGCGTCAGCCTGGCCATCGGGGGCTTGGTGCCCTCCCATTCCCGGTGCGGTCTGCAGAATGCGACTGATGGGATGCGGGTGAGATTCCTTCTTCAACAGCTTGGCCGCCTGCAGCTTCGCCCGACAGCTCGCGTCGTACTGCTGGTACATCACCTCCGCCGCGGACCGATACGCCACCGGTAGTAGGTTCAACCACTGCTCGCGTTGCTCGGGCGCGTACAGGTCCCCATCCGCAGTCGGAACACCGCGAGAGCGGAACAGAGCCTTCAACCGGCACTGCACCCGAACGCTGTCCGAATTCATCTTGCCATACAGGTCGCTGTGAGCTCGTAGCTTGCTGAACTGACCCTTTTCCTTGAATACCGGCAACGCGTTGCCCAGCCTCAACATCTCCGCCGCCCGGAAGGCATCTCTGAAATCGTCCTTGCTGCCCTGGCTTTTCTGCACCACCCGGATCACCACCAGATCGTGCACGTGAGGCGATAGGATTTCGTACAGCCAAGAGCTTTGCCCTCCCTCCTCCAAGCACAGGCTCTTGCGTCCCGGTATGCTCTCGACGTACTCGACCAGCGCTGCGCCGTTGGTCTCGATTACCGCCTGTCCGGCCCTCTTGCCCCTCTCGTTGAGTGTGCGCGCTCGATACGATCGAGGCTTACGTGCGAGATGGCGCTTTCCCCTCGGACCGAAGACAGGAATGCATAATCGACGAGAGAGGCAAGCCTTTCGTCTTCGAGCCGACCGAGACCGGCTTCGCGTACCGCCTAGCGGGCGGCTACGATTGGCCCGAGCGCATCGACTGGAAATACGATCTCCCGCGCGACGGGCAGAGGTTGAGCAAAGACGATGCCCAACGTCCGCTACTGCCCCGCTTGCCTCTTGAGCCCGAATAACCGGGGTATACAGTAGCCTCCGGGTCAAGACCTCCCGCGGCGTCTTTACAGTCAGGGTGAAATATCGGTAGCGTAGTTGTCGGAGGGCGGGGTTAATGCCTCCTTCTATCGAATGTGCGATCAAGAACGAATTCCGGCATACACCGTGCAAAAATCGTTTTTGGTCGCACGGCGTCCGCTCGATGTCTTGGCGCTGCATCGCAAAGGGCGGGGCGCTGGGTCAAGGCGACCGCGCAAGATGACGCGGTGGTCTTGAGAGATCTTGTGGCGTTACCTTGAGGCAATACCCGGTCGGCATCCCCGTCGTCGTCGAAACGTTCGTGGCCTCCGCTACGGTCTGCTGAACCTCTTGAGAAGAAACGCGCGTCTCCAAAACGGTTTTGTTCTTTGCCAGATAGCGGGCACCATCCTTCTATTAGGGCCTCCAGCGGCCAAGGTTTCCTTTGGTACTTCGAGGGGGCATAACCTATACAGTGGGACTTCGGCACGCGGCCGTGGCCCAAAACATTAACTGATACTTCCCCTCGAAACTCTTTCGACTCCGGTTGCTTTGCCGGTTGAGGGCACCGCGCGGTAGCGCCGAGCGCCTCGCCTGTCGCTAACGAGACTGAAGCCCGATAGAACGGTGAGACCGGGGTGAAACCGGTGAAACCGGGGTCTGAAACCAAGGTCGGTGTTAAGAAGTAAACGCTCCGTGCCGCGGGGACCGGGCTTCCGGCAAGACCGGTTCGGAAGCGGCTTACAAACTATCCGCCATGGTGTATACTCGTGCGTTGGGTATGGGCTCCGGGCTGAAGTGCGAATTGCGGCTTGGATACCGCGGTTCTGGCGTCTTGTCAGGCGCGTCATCGCTGGCGTTTCCGCTCGCAGTTTTCGCCGTTCTCGCGGGCGGCTGCAGCGCCGAGTCGAGCGAGGGCGGCGCGCGCCCGTCGCCCGGCAGCGGCGGCGCCGTTTCCGGTGGGGCGGGGACCTCGGGCGGCGGGGCGACCGGCGGTGCCGGCGGAGCCGGGGGGAGCGG
>CAYVFC010000212.1:0-7938 GCA_964450715.1 uncultured Sandaracinaceae bacterium
CCTTGCATCCGGGGCCGTCGTGCTCCGAAATCTGATCGAGTTATTTTGTCACGGACCCTAACGCGTAGCGCACCGTAAACGGAGAGAGAGCGCGGTCGATCCCGCGCGGCGCCGCCGGAGGTTGGTTTTCGGGCACGGCGCAGGCAGCGGTGGTGGCGGGGTTCGTCGTTGTTGGGGTATTGTCTTTACCGCCAACCCGCACCCTGGAGAAAGAGCCAGCCATGAGCGAGAGCGAGATCGATCCCCGGTTGATGAGCACGGTGGCCTCGGCCATCTTCTATCCTAGGCCCGACATGCCCTATGGCCCCGAGGCGCCAGGCGCCTTCGATGATATGGTCGAGGTCGAGGAGGGGGTGCAGCTGCGGCTGCGTTTTTTCCTGGCTGAGGAGCGCTCCGCGCCCAGCATTCTCTTCTTCCACGGCAACGGCGAGACCGCGCGCGACTACGATCCGGCGGCCGAGGCCTACCGGGCGCTTCCCGCCTCGCTGGTGGTGGCCGAGTACCGGGGTTACGGGGGAAGCACGGGCGAGCCCTCGTTCGATACCTTTCTCGATGACGCGCAGGTAGCGCTGGACCACGTTGCGGTCGTACTGAAGCAGAGGGGTCGCGCTGGCCCGTTGGTGGTCATGGGCCGCTCGTTGGGCTCGGCCCCGGCGGTAGAGCTGGCCGCGTCGCGCGCTGAGGATTTCTCCGGCCTGATCATCGAGAGTGGGTTCGCGGACGTGGTGCCGCTGCTCGAGTTGCTGGGCCTTCCAGCCAGCAAGCTGGGGGTCACGGAGGCGCACGGCCCTCGGAACCGGGCCAAGATGGCGGGGATCACCATGCCCACGCTGATCATGCACGCGGAGCTCGATCGGATAATCCCGATAAACGAGGGCGAGGCCCTATTCGAGTCCTGCGGCGACCCGGATAAGGCTTTCCTGCGCGTCCCCGGAGCCGGCCATAACGACATCATGGCGGCCGCCGGCGCCGATTACTTCTTCAGCATCCGCCGTCTACTCCAACGCCTAAAACCGGGACGGTCCTAGTTAACTAGTTAACTATTAACCGCTTGGTTAGGAATTAACTAGGAAACTAGGACCGTCCCGGTTTTACACCTCGTTAGGTGACGAAAAACGGGAAAAACGGTAAGGTGCGTGTCCGCCATGCGAGTTGCTTTCATCGCCGCCTTGCTTGTCGTTGCGCTACTCGCGCCGCGGCCGGCGCGGGCCGAGACCGCGGCGGTGCTCACCCCGTTTGCCGAAGAACCGGTGACAGACGAGACCGCGGAGCGCTGCCTGAAGCTAGTGGCCGATTGGCTCGGGGAGCGGGGCATCGAGGTGGTGCTTCCCGCCGATGCAGCCTTGCACATGCCCGCCGGGCTCAGGGAGTGCAGCCAGGAGCAGTGCGCGCTCGAGTACATGCAATACGTCGAGAAGGCCGACTACGCGGTATTGACCGCGATCTGGGGTCAGTCGCGCGGCAGCGGCGCCACCGGGGTGAGCCTGACCTTCCTCACCCGCGACGGCCAGCGCTACGACGAGAGCTGGGCCGTCACCGAGTCGCTGGCCCTATCCGTGGACGCCGCCCTGACCCACGCCTACACCAGCTTACTTCGCGGCCCCACCTCCGAGCAGACGGCGACTCCGACGACCGCGCCGGCAACGCCCGGGAGCGACCCGGAGTCACCGGGCGATTCGCGCCCGGCCGACGCTTCTGCCTCCACTGACGCGCGCGCCTCGGCCGTCATCGATCCGTTTGACGAGGACGACGGCGACGGAGCAGCACCCAGCACCTGGAACTACCTGCTGGGCGGCACCCTGATCGCCGCCTCGATTCCGCTCATCGCAATTCCCGTGTTCACCGCCGCTAAACAGGGCGAGTGCTACGAGCAGCTAGGGGACGGGCGATGCAGCCGCTACTACTTCGGCACCCAGAGCTCGCTGCTACTCACCGCCGGCGTCCTGTCGCTCGCTGGCGGCACCTCCTTACTCATTTTCACGCCCATTTCCTCAGGCGGCGACCTCCCGGACAGCGTCGCCCTGACCCTCATCGGTCGCTACTAAAACCGGGACGGTCCTAGTTTCCTAGTTAATTCCCAATCCCGCGGCCAATAGTTAACTAGTTAACTAGGACCGTCCCGGTTTTAGGTTTTAGTTAATTCCCAATCCCGCGGCCAATAGTTAACTAGTTAACTAGGATCGTCCCGGTTTTAGGTTTTATAGTCCCGGATTTATATCATATGGGCTTTCGTCTGCACTTGACCTACCTTTATCTACCCTGCTACTGACCTTCGGATCCCCGTTCCGTTGGAAAAATACGGGGCGGGCGTAGTAGCAAAGGGGAAGAGCAGACCATGGCGGCCGTGGGCGACAAGTACGGGCCTTACACCTGCGTGCGCCGCCTCGGCGAGGGAGGTATGGCCGAGACCTTCCTGGCGCTTCAGTCCGGGCCGCACGGCTTCGAGCAGCGGGTCTGCATCAAGATCATCCGCGAGGACTGCAAGGCGCTGCCCAAGTTCGTCGAGGCCTTCATCGCCGAGGCCACCATCGCCGCCTCGCTGCGCCACAGCAACATCGTCAGCGTGATCGACGCCAGCCAGCAGCACGGCTACATGGTGCTGGAGCTGGTCGATGGCGTCGATCTCCGCACCCTGGCCCAGTCCGTGCCCACCCACCGGCTTGCGCCCGATCTGGTCAGCTACCTGGCGCTCGAGTTGGTCAAGGCGCTGGAGTTCGCGCACCGCCGCCGCCTGCACGGTAAAATCGACGGCATCGTACACCGCGACGTCAAGCCCTCCAACGTGCTGGTTTCCTACGCGGGCGAGGTCAAGCTCGCCGATTTCGGCATTGCCAAGGCTATCCGCTCCACGGGCGACTCTGACGGGCTCATCCGCGGCACTCCTTCCTACATGTCCCCTGAGCAGGCCGATGGAAGGCCGCTCGACCCGCGCAGCGACCTATTCTCGCTCGGCATCCTCCTCTACGAAATGTTGGCCGGCCGCCGTCCATTTGATGGGAATAGCGACCTGGATACGGTGAGGAAGATCTGCATGGGCGAGCTTCAGCCTCTGGCCGTGACCGCGCCCGACGTGCCTGCGGGCCTGGCCGCCGTGGTCGAGAAGCTGCTCAACGCCTCGCCGGAAAGCCGCTTCGCCTCGGCGCAAGAGCTGGGGAGCGCGCTGGACCGCTTTGCGCCGCCGCCCAGCATCTACCGCCGCCTGGGCGCGCTGGCCCGCGAGGCCCGGCCACCAGAGACCCTGGTGCTGTCCGACGACGAGAACACACCGGCCCTCTCGCTGCCCGTGTCCGAGCTCTCGTCCGAAGGCGAGCCGGGGGCCGGATCGCGCCGGCCTTCTATCGCGGAGCCGCCTTCCCCGGGCAACATTCCGGGCCGCCCCGCGCCGGCCGCCGCCCCCTTGCCGGAGACCGTGAGCCTGGTCGCGGACGCGAACGCCCGTCCCAGGCCTCTTCAGTCCTCCGAGGCCGGCCCTGCGGCCGCGGCAGGGCGGGGTGCGATCCCGGCCGACGGGTCACCGGGTTCGGCCGCCGCCACCGGCTCCGGCCTTTTCCGCGGTGGCCGAGCTCCGGTTATCACCGCCGTGGCTGCCTCGGTAGCTCTCTTCGCCCTGCTGGTCGCTGTCTTCGCCTTTAGGGGCGGTTTCCCGTCTCCGAACTCGTCCCCGGACGAGTTCGCTTCGTCATCCGTCCCGTCCCCTCCCCCGGGCACCCCCGCCTCGATCTCCTTGCTCTCGCCGACCTCGCCCCTCACCGAATCCGAGCCCGCACCGTCGGATCCTGCTGAAATTGCAGGGGATTCGTCTACCGAAGGCCAGCCCGCCGATACCCCGACTGTCGAAATACCGACAGCCGACACATCTACGGACGGGGCACCGGATTCCTCCGACAATCCCTCCGATAAGGCCGTACGCACGAGCCGCCGCTTGTCCGCGACCAGGCCCCCGGCTCATATCACCGTGGGCGTCTTTCCCTGGGGAAGCGTATGGATCGACGGCGCGGCCAAGGGCAAGGCACCATTCCGCTCGGATCTGCCGCCCGGTAAGCACACTGTCGCCGGCGGCAAGGAGACCCCCGAGGTCTCCCGGAGCGTGCGGTTGAGGTCCGGGGTCACTACCCAGGTCGTGGTCAACGTGACCGCCAAGACTTTTAACGCAACCCACAAGCCAGTTGGCCGATAACCAGAGGTGAAATCGCCCAATTTTCCTGCCCTCTTGATCATGTTCTTTCTCCGCCCTCTTTTCCTGCTCTTACCCCTGCTCGGCGCGCTCCCCACCGCGGCTGCCGCCCAGGACGCCCGCAGTGATGTCTGGCTGGTGGTCCCTATCGGCTCCCCGGACGAGCCCGACCGCGACACGGTCGAGGAGGCAACCGCCGCCCTGCGCCAGGCCTCGGTCGAGGTCATCGCTCCCGAGCGTGCAGCCTCGCTCTTCGAGCAGCGCCACTCTCGTGCCCCGGTGCGCCTGCAGCCCGCCGAAGTGGACAAGCTGCAGGAGGCCATCGGTCAGGTCTCCCACCACCTGGCGCTCGAAAACCTCAACGAGGCCCGCCAGGCGCTGAGCGCGCTGCAGCAGCTCACCCCCGAGGTCTCCGACTACCTCAACCGCAAGCTGGAGCGCGCCGAGCAGATCTTCCAGGCCTGCCTGCTCATGGCCCATCTGCTGCGCAAGGGCGGCTACCGCGACAAGGCCTACGACCAGGCGGGCGAGTGCGCCCGCTCCTTCCCCGGCTTCGAGCCCGACCCGCAGCACTACCCTCCCTATATAATCGATCTATTCCAACGCGCCGCCGCCGAGGTGCAAGCCTCCACGCCCGCCACCGTGCGCATCGCCGCCACCTCGGGCGACGATTGCCGCGCCCGCATCAACGGCGTGGACTGGGGGCCGGTCCCCAGCCGGGTGCCGGGGATAAGGGCCGAAGAGGTGCGGGTGCAGGTGGACTGCGGACAGGTTACAGGTCGCATCCACCGCAGGCGCATCCAGCCGGGCGAAAACGAGTTCCTGATCGACACCCGCTTCGACCGGGCGGTGCAGACCGACACCGGGCTCTGGCTCCGCTACCCCGACCCCGACCGCAGCGACCGCCACCGTCTCGAGGACAGCATCCGCGTGGCCCGCTTGGTGGGCGCCGCCCAGGTGCTGCAGGTCGACCCGGCCTTGGGCCGGCTCTACCGCATCGACGTACCCAGCGCCCGCTACGCCGCCTTCCGCGCGCTGGACGGCCAAAGCCTGCCAGCCGCGGTGGCCGAGCTCATCGACCTGCGCGTCGAGCCCGCCGCCGAGCGGGCCGCGTCCGACCTCGATAGCCCGCGCGCCGCGCTCGACCCCGCATTTGCGGACGAGCAGCTCGAGCGCGATCTGCGATACGACGAGAGCCATGACAGCTCGGCGCTCCGCCCTTGGGGATACGCTGGCGCTGCCATCTCGGCCGCCGCTCTGGGCACGGGCTGGGTCTACTGGTTCATCCGCCGCGACCAGGCCAACCACCGCCTGCAGAGCGACTTCGAGGCCGACTACGACGGCTACCGCGTCCCCGTCCTGGCCTTTGGCGGAGCCGGCTCCCTGGGCCTGTGCGCCTCGGCCCCGCTGTCCCTTCCCGAGCAGCGCGGCGTTCCCTGGTGGTCCTATATCGTGGGCGCGGGCGGTCTCGGCCTGGCCGCCTATGGCATCTACGTCTGGCAGCAGGATGAGCGCACCTGTCTGGAGCGCACCGGCGACGAGTGCCTGAAAGAGAGCCGGATCGACACCCTGGGCGGCCCGTTTTTCGCCATGCAGTCGCTTCCCCTGCTATCGGTCCCCATCACCTATCTGGTACGACACCTGCTCCGTTCCGAGCAGACTTCCCCGTCCCCGTCCCTGACCCTGAGCGCCGTTCCCCTCGTCGATCGGCAAGGCACCACCCTGCTGCTGTCCGGGAGATTCTAGCTTCCGATGCGCAAGACCGCTTACCGTTCTCTCCTTATACCGTCTATCCTGGCCGCCACCCTGGCGGCCACTACCCTGGCCCCAGCTACCTCGCTGGCCTCGGACCCGCCTCTCCCCCCCAGCAGCCGCATCGCAGTCCTGCCGCCGGGCGGCGATGCCGAGGGCAACGGCAAGCTTGCCCGGCTGACCGTCAAAGCCGTCGCCAAGACCTTCCGCCAGATGGGCCACCAGGTCATCGCCCCGGACGAGGTCTCCCAACAGCTCGCCGGCCAGCAGACCAGCATCTGCCCCTCGTTCCGCTACTGCGACCAGCAGGCGGTACTGCGAGCCCTGCAGGTCGATGCCGTCGCCTCTGTCGCCGTCTGGCTCGACGAGAAGGGCTCGCAGCCCCACAAGGTGGTCGTGCGCGTCACCCGCCGCGAGAATTGGGGCGTGGGCGAAGCCCTGCTCGGCGAGTCGGACCTCGCCTCCGCTCTGGGTGCCGCCTCGGCCATGGCCCTCAAGGACACCGAACGGCGCCACCATATCACCCTGCGCATCGAGGCCGAGCCCGACCACGCTCGCATCCAGGTCGACCACAAGCGCGTGGGCCTCACCCCGGCCCAGGTCGAGGTCCTCCCTGGCAAACGCACCATCACCGTCAGCGCCAGCGGCTACGTGACCGAGTCCGATTTCGTCGAGATCCCGGAAGACCCCTCCCAGGTCGTCGTCCACACCGTGCGCCTCACGGCGGACACCGATGCTCCCACCCAAACCGGCTCCGACTCCCATTTTGACCCGCGCCTCGATCCAGCCCTCGCCGCGGAGCTCGATGCTGATTCCTCTACCTCGGAGCGCGCCAGCGTCTGGAACTACGCAGCCGGCGGCGCCCTCATCGTCGTTGCCGTCCCGCTCACCGTCATTCCCCTGGTCGTCGCGGCAAGGGAGGGCGAGTGCTACGAGCAACCAGGGGACGGGCGATGCAGCCGCTACTACTTCGGCACCCAGAGCTCCCTCATGCTGGCCGGCGGCCTGCTCGCCCTGGGGGGAGGAGTCGCCTTTATTATCATACGGCCCATCGACGGCCCTTCTGCCGAAAAAGCCTCTCCCCTGTCATTTCGACCGAAGGGAGAAATCTCCACGCATTCATCTAAGTTGACGTCCTCTTCCATGTCATTTCGACCGAAGGGAGAAATCTCCTTTCATCCCCCCCGCCCTTCTTCCACCGCAGGCTTCTGGTTAGCGGTGCAAGCAAGCCCGAATTTCGTCGGCCTGCGAGGAGCGTTCTGATTTCTGTTTTACGTTGTTTTAACAACAACCCGAAGAGAGATACCGACATGAAAAAACCGCTTTACGCAATCATCGATGTTCGGTTTGTACGATTCATCCTGCTTTCCGTCGCCCTGTTCGCCGCCACCCTGACCGGCTGCGAGCTCAAGGACGACCCCTTTTTCGGCGAGCCGCCCCTGGACGGCTCTGCCGGTAACTCCGGTGCCTCTGGCGCCAGCGGCGACGCCGGCCTGTCCGACGCCGGCGAAGGCGGCGAGGGCGGCGAGGGCGGCGGCCCCGGTGCAGGCGAAGGCGGCATCGACGGCGGCGGCGCTAGCGGCAGCGCGGGCGAGTCGGGTGGGTCTGGCGACGGTGGCGAGGCGGGTATCGGCGGCTCATCCGGAGACGGAGGAGCTGGCGACGGCGGTTCGTCGGGCGACGGCGGCTGCGGCACGGGCGGCAGCTGCGCGGACTGCAACTCGGACGAGGACTGCGAGGACGGCGTGTGCTCGGAAGAGCACGAGTGCGTGGATTGCGACGAGCACGCGCACTGCCCCGAGGGGGCTTGCGACCCGGCGCGCAACGAGTGTGTGGATTGCCTGGACGGGGTGACCGACGGCTGCGACTCATCGACTCCGTATTGCCGGACGGACAGCGAGAACACGAACAAAAACGAGTGCGTGCAGTGCCTGCAACACTCTAATTGCCCGAGCGAGGCTTGCGACCCGGCGCGCAACGAGTGTGTGGATTGCCTGGACGGGGTGACCGAC
>CAYVFC010000212.1:8038-9693 GCA_964450715.1 uncultured Sandaracinaceae bacterium
GGCTGCGAGGTATCGACTCCGTACTGCAAGACGGACAGCGAGAACACGGACAGCAACGAGTGCGTGCAGTGCCTGCAACACTCCCATTGCCCGGGCCAGGCGTGCGACTCGGCGAGCGACGTGTGCGTGCCCTGCCTGGTGCAGAGCGGCCCCACCTACGTGGGCTGCACGGAAGAGAGCTCTCCGCCGTACTGCAAGACCGCACCGTTGGCGGCGAACAACGAGTGCGTGGATTGCTTGTCGAACGAGCATTGCCTCCTGGCCACCGCCTCGCGCTGCGGCGAGCTCAGCAACGAGTGCGAGAGTTGCGACGCCGATTCGGATTGCGGGCACGTCTATGGCAAGACCGTATGCGACACATCCGGCCCGAGCGGCGAGTGCGTGCAGTGCACCGATTCGCAATCGCATTGCCTGGACGTCACGCCCACCACGCCCATCTGCGACGCGAACGAGTGCCGCGCCTGCCGCACCCACGCCGACTGCGACATCGCGGGCGGGGTGTGCAACCGCGCCACGGGCGAGTGTTTGGAGGAGAGCGAGGTGATCTACGTGGACAAGGACGACGGAGACTGCGCCTCTGACGGCGGCGGCACGCGTGCGGCACCGTTCTGCGTGTTGCAGGACGGTGTGGACGAGGCCAGCAGCACGGCGCGGGATGTCATTCTCGTGGAGGCTCGCGATGTGGATTCGGACTCGTATATGCCGATAACCATGTCGGATGCCGGCACCGTTTGGATTGTGGGTCGCAACGGCGCGAAGGTCTCCCCTATCGCGATCAATATTTCGGTAGTATACGTAACGGGGGAAACCGATCTTACCGTTGACGGACTGGAGTTATTCAACGGTTCGGTAAGCGGGGTCGGCATGGAGTGCGACGGCAGCATCTCTACGCAGCCATCCGTGTCCATCATCCAGAGCGATATACACGACAACAACGGCGGCGGGGTGGATGCGACGGACTGCACGGTAACGCTGGACAGCAACACGATAACGGACAACAACGGCGGCGGGGTGGATGCGACGGACTGCACGGTAACGCTGGACAGCAACACGATAACGGGCAACAACGGCGGCGGGATTTCTTTGAGCTCGTGCGGGTTTGTATTGATGAACAACTTCGTTACCGGGAACGGTCCGACCGCGACCGTTGGAGGAGTACGGATATCCGGTACCGAAGAACCACGGATATTCGAATACAACACGGTAGCGGGTAACTTCGTGAGCTCCGCTGTTGCCGGCGGGATTCGGTGCGATGATCCGGTAGAAATAAGAAACTCGATTGTTTATGGCAATACGAACGACGAATTGGAGTCCGATTGTGTTCCGAGGTCCTGTCTGATAGAGGACACCAGCGGGGCGGACGGTGATAACAACATCAGAGAACAGTCCCCATCTTTCGTGAACGCATTCGAAGGGAATTACCATATAGAAGATATCCCGCCTTCCGTGTGTATCGATGCGGCCGATCAGACCTGGACCGTAGACCACGACGTCGACAACCAAACGCGCCCCCAGGGAGGAGGCTACGACATCGGCGCCGATGAGGCGGGGTAGACGGCGAGGCGGGACCGCGTTCGTCGTTTTAAACCGAGCGGAGCTAAGGAGGCACCGCAAAATGAACGATACGAGACCGGGCGCGTCGGCGGAGCGCAATC
>CAYVFC010000213.1:0-9603 GCA_964450715.1 uncultured Sandaracinaceae bacterium
AAATGACCGATCACGATGCCGGAATGGGTGATCACGATGGCCGAAATGCGCAGGTGCAGCGAAGCAGCAGCGGGATGGTTCACGACGCGTACCGGTGCCACCCTGTCTTCGCCGAGCGACCATTGCAGAGACGAGAAGAATGCGCGGACCTCGCGATCCGCGACGAGCGCCTGCTCGACATCGTCACCTAGGTAATCTGTAGCAGATGATGAACCCCCTGCGTCAAAGCTGAGTTGGACGCCGAGCTGACGCAGAAGCCAAACCGGCGTTGCCAGCAGGTCACCCGCATCGACCGTAAGCGAACCGAGGGTCATATACGCGCGGCGAACCAAGGGGAAGCCATCCGTCCTGGCCATCACGACTTGCGCGCCGCGGCGGCGCAGCTCTTCGCGTACCCGCTGCGCCTCGCGGGTTATCCCCGAGCCGAGGATACCTACACGGGAGGGGCGCATCGCGTTCATCGGTCCGACTGCGCCGGGGACTGCTCCGGAGGCATGTCTTTCGTAGCACCGGCCAACTCTAGAGCACCGATCGGGTTGAAACGTCTTTGAGTTCGCGAGGATAGAGGGGCTAGACGTGGCTGCCGGCCCGACGAGGCAGTGGCAGAGCCAGTTCGAGGAGAAACGGCGCCGCAGATGGCCCCTCTAGACCGCGAAATCATGGCGTTTTCAACCCATTCGGTGCTCTAGGCAATAGGGGTTATGAAAAAGCTCTCCCGTATAGCCCAAGTTGGAAGAGAGGCATCCGGCGCGGCAGAGAGGGGAGTAGTGGCAGCCCCGGCAAGAACCTTGCAGCCGCTCGATGTCGAAACGGCGGTTGTACTTGAATGCTTCCGGATCGTTCCAGATATCTGCCACGCTCTTTTCTCTGACGTTTCCCTCGATCCAGGGCGCTTGCGCCGGAAAGGAGAGACACCCCACCACACCGCCGTCCGAGGTAATACCGATAGTCTGCAGCCCAGCGGTGCATCCCGTCCAGAATCGTACCCGTCCGAAGCGACTGCGCACTACTTCTTCGCATCCGGCGAAATAGCCGATGTTGTCAGCCGCGTCCATCTCGAGCTTGCTGCGCGCGCGGAATTGCCGGAAGAAGGCGACCAGCCGGGGCAGATCCTCGGGCCGTAGCACGACCGGATCGGAACGGCACATCCGCCCCTCGGGAACGCAGATCTGTAGCCGCCACCGTTTGATCCCGATATCGGTCAGAAAACCGTGCAGCCACGGCAACTGGTAAAGGTTGGTACGGGTAACACAAGTGATGGCGCTCAGCTCGGTATAGCCCCGCTGCTGCAGCATCCGGATACCGTCTTCAATGCGCGTAAATGAGCCCGGGCGGCCGCGAAGCTCGTCATGCTGCTCGGGCTTGCCATCGATGCTGAGGCCTAGAGAACGCAAGGCAGAGCCGGCGACGCGATCGGCCACGCGCGGATCGCTAAGGGTCCAGCCGTTGGTAATGGCGTTGACCCATATACCGGCTTCGGACAGGTGGCTGGCCAACGGTTTCCAGTGCGGCGAGATCAGTGGCTCGCCGCCGAGCAGAGTGAACATTCGACCGCCGAGCCGGGCCAGGTCGTCCCCCACTCGCTTCCACTCATCGAGATCCAGCTCCTGCGGCCGAGCCTTGCCGGCCGCAGAGCCGCAGTGGCGACAGCGCATGTTGCAGCGCAGCGTCAACTCGAGCACAGCGGCGCGCGGTTTGCGCGGAATTTTATCAATGAAATACAGAGGGTTTTCCCTTAGTCGGTCGATTAGTCGCTCGATGCGTCGTTCGATATCTCGGGGCCGTTGCTGGAGCTCGTCTACGGCCCGCTCCGCCGCCTGCAGTAGATCCGAGTATCGCCCCACTCGTCCGGTCATGCCCCACGCTCTCCCTCGGGCAGGTTCGCCGTACGTTGCCGAGCCGTTGCTACGCCGAGCCTGAGTGATTCCAGCCAGAAGTTGCGCAGGAAGTGCGCGATAACGCAGGCCGCCACGCCGCCGCTAAATAAATATAGGCCGCCCAGCGCGGCGCCGCCCAGCCCCGCGTCCAAGAAGGTAGTAATCGCACGGCCTTTACGCGCTACCGCAAGGTGGCATAGAGCAAAGGCCGAAGTGGTCACGAAGAAGCCTAGCGCTCCGTGGCCGAGCAGCCAGAACCCGATGAGCCGAAAGAGCAGCTCCTCACCGGTGGCGGCAACAAAAACGTGGACCGTTCGTACAACGGGCAACCGGTATCTCGCAGGGGCGTATAGCGTGGCCAACTGTTGGCGCCAGAAAAAGCGCCACGGCTTGCGTTTCATAACCAAATTCGAGACGGCGACGAGCGAGATCCCGACGGGCACACCGAGCAACGCGAGACCGCTCGGGGTGCCCGACAATCGCTCGGAGAGGTCGAGCCAAATGACGGCGAACGATGCAGGAATGAGAGCAACCACCCCCAGCGAGATGCCGAAAGACTTTTCTCTGTCTTTCACAGCGACTGTCGAACGGGACGGGTCGCGCCTTTGCGGTTTGAGGCTACTCTGTGCGATCCGAGATCGTCTGGCTGCGCTCAGGAAGAAAACGGTCGATTTACCAAAGGGGCGCAGCTTCCTCGTCGGGCATGTAACGCGTTGTAACGTCTAGGTTTTCCGCGATCTCCTCGTCATCGAGTTGCTCCATTACCTCTTCGACGATGGATAGAAGCTCTTCTTGGCTCATGGCTCTCTCCCCTAAGGAAACACCCGTTTCTTACTATACAAATTTATACCAATTGAAGCGACGCATGTCAATGTCGGCCTAGAGCAGCGAACGGGTTGAAAACTCTTTGAGTTCGTGTGTTTAGAGGGTGTCAGATTCGGTGCTTGGCCCGACGAAGCAGTGGTAGAGCCACTTCGAGGAGGGACAACGCCGAACATGGCCCCTATAAGCCGCGAAATCATGAACTTTTCAACCCGATCGGTTCTAGATAGTTCCCGGCTCAAAATGCAACTCCCGTCGCCTCGCTTGCGGGGCGGGCGCATCTGCTGCGTCGTTCCTCCTCGAAATAGCCCCACTATTCGCTCGTCGTCACTCCTTGCAGCTGCGCCCGCCGCGCTGCGCGATGCTCGGTCCGGCATTTTGAGCCGGGAACTAGATAAGAGCGCGACCGACAACAGGCAAAGTCGGCCCGTGGGCGAGGGTATTGTGGCAGGCAATCATGCGGGTCGAATGGACTCGACCAGCTGGCGCAGATGGTCCGTGTCCCGACTCGGAGCAAACACATCAAGGGCGGCAATGACTTGGCCATGGAGCTGGCTAAAAAAGAGGCGCAAACCGTCGGGACCCATATGATGCATTATATTGGCCTTTGCGGACGAATCGTCAGCCAGCTCTCGGGGCGCCTCATGCTGATCCTGGATGTACTGCAACAAAATATAGAGGGCCTTGCACAGATCGGCCACTTTGTCTCCGCTCGCCGGCGGCGCCTCCGCTGCCGTGGCCGCAGCTCTACCTAGGCTACCGAACTGGGCGGCTTGAGCGTTAACGGCCCGAAGATAGGTGCTCGACGACCCGTCGCCATCCTTTTCCAATAGAATCGAGTAGGGCAGATCGTGCAACGCGGTCAGCCACTGTTCAGCCACAGACGCGCCCAGGCGCAAGGCAGATCTGTTGGCGACAAAAAACAGGGCCGAGCTTACCGCCAGCAGCTGGTGCTGATGGCCCTCTTTATAGTCACCATCGACCGCATCATCGAGGACATCGGCAGCCTCTACAAAAGCTATTGTCATCTTGGCGAGCTCGGTCAGTTTGTCGTCGCGCAGGCCTAGCGCACGGCCGATCAGGTCGACCGAATAGGCCACTAGACCCCTGGGGCGCTCCTTGCGTTTGGGGACGATGTCGTTGGGCGCCATGGCCAAGGCGGCTACCAACGCCCGGACTTCTTTGTGCGGAATCTCCGCCAAGATCGCATCGATGATTTCGGGGAGCTTGAGCTTGAAGCGATCTATTCGCATCTGTACCAAATGCTCAACAGGAGTATAGTCGCTTGTTGCCATCGTCTCACCGGTGTCGCCATGAATTCAGAGACAGTCGTCGAGCTCGGCGTCTTCTACCAACCGCATGAGCAGCTTCCGGTCGTCCGCGCGCAGCTGCTCCTGGTGAGCCAGGCAGAAGCAGAGATCCTCTTGCGCCGGTTCGGGATCGCCGAGCGCCACAAAGGCCTCGGCCAAGCGCAGCCGGGTCTGCAGGTCCTCCGGCCACCGCTGCTTGAGATCCAGCAGCAGCTCGAGCCCGGTCTCGGAATCGCCGCGTTCCAGCATGACGGCCGGCGCCAGCACGTAGAGGGTGCCCAGCATGCGCTGCGCCGCTCCCTGGCGGAAGTCGCGGTCCATGTTCATGCTGGAGCGGGCATAACGCTCCGCTTCCTTGACCAGCGCCGGCGCGCCCACGCCGCTCTGCTGCGCCAACCTTCCGGCCACGGCCGCGCGGGCAAAGGCATCGGCCGCGTCCCTTATCGGTTGCTTCGCCACGATCTGGTAGGCGTAGCTCCGATCCTGCTCGCTATCGCGTCCCTCGGCGATCAGCGCCTCCAGGGCGTCGGAGACGGCCAGGGGGCCGCGGTCGGCCGTCACCCGCAAGGTCGGATCTACCCGCTCGGCGGGAATCTCCGCCGGACGAACGGTACAGGCGGCGGCAAGAGCCAGCGCCAGGGTTACGGACCATCGCGCCAAAGCTACCTCGTGTAAGAAGCTTCCAGCGATCGGTAGAGGCTCGCCGGGGCCGCGGTCAGCCGGGCGATGCCCACGCTCTTGCAGGCCTCTTTCCCCTCCTGCCGGCAGAGCCCGGAGAGCGACTTCTTGAAGGCTTGCACCCGCTGCTTGTCCGCGCTGGGAAAGGCGACCACGGCCATGCCTGGCAGCTCGCGGCTCTTCCAGGCCACCTGCAGCTCGTTCCCCTGCTCCAACTTGCCGGCGGCATCCAGCTGCGCGTCGTCTATCAGGGCGCACTCAGCCTTGTCGCGAATGACGGCCTTGAGCGTCTGCACCGGACGGCTGGTGGATACCAGCTGGAAGTCGGCCAGGCGGAAGGCTCCGGCGGCGACCACCGCTTCTATGAACTTCGAATCCTGAAGGTGGTTGCTGGCCAGCCGCTTTGCCTTGCACTGCTGCAGCGACTTGGCGCTCTTGCTCACCAGAAAGTACTGCTGCCCGCCGCCCGCTACCACGCTCACCTGGCCGATGATCGTGAGGCGATGGGGCTTCTTCATGGCCAGCAGCGCGCCCAGCGAGAAAATGCCGAAGTCAGGCCTCTGCTCCTCGATGTAGGCCTCGGCGCTCTGCCGGCGGGTCAGGTACTTGCCCTCGGCCGCCGGCCAGCCGTTAATCTTCGCCGCCACACCCAGCAGCTTGTCCAGATAGGGCTGGGCCTGGGCGCCGCTGCCCACCGAGTTCTCCCGCAGCACCAGCACTTTCACCGTCTCGCCGGCGCGGACGCCGAGGCAGAGCGGTAACAGCACAGCGATTATCACCGCGGTGGACAGAATCCTCTTGCGTTTCGCTCCGTGCATCTCTACCTGCTCTCAACCGTTGGAGCCCCGGGTTTCGACGCCTTTCGGTTGGCCCCTATTCAGCAGGTCAGAGACCTGGTGCACCTGGGCCTTCAGATTTTCCAGGTAGGCGTCCCGGGGCTGCATGAATTGTCCCCTCTCGTCGTACTGCTCGCGGGCCATAAGCCGGCAGGCCGCCTCGACCTCGCCGTCGGCCCGATCCAGGTAGGCCTCGATCTGACGCCGATAGCGCGGGGTAGCTTCCAGCGACCGCTGTAGGTACCGGGTGGCGTCCTCGTCGGTGTAGATCCAGAGATGCGCCATGCCGATCATCCTGGGTCGCAACGCGATCATCTTTTGCAGCGACCGTAGGTAGTCGTCGTAGGAGGAGAGGAACTCGACCTGCACCCCGTCTTCGACCGCCGGCTCGGGAAATCCGTGCGCCTCGCCGGCGAACAGCGCGCCGATTTCCGGAATGAAGAAGGCCAGCGAGTCCCGGGTGTGGCCGGGCACCTCGTACACCTCGCAGCTGACTCCACCCAGGTCGAAGCGGTCGCCGTCGCGCAGCTGAAGATCGAGGGCGACCGGGCCGAGGCTCACATCCTCGTCTCCCGCCAGGTCGGCTAGCAGCGGCCGTTGCGTCTCGCTCAGCAGGGTCATCAGTTGCAGTACCGACCGCTTGCCCATCAGCTGCTCGACCCGGCCGTGGGCGCCCGCCTGCAGGCCGGGCAGCTGGCGCTTGAGGTAGGGCAGGGCGCCTAGATGGTCGTAGTGGGAATGGGTAAGAAATAGATAGCTTAGCCGGTTCTCGTGGCCGAGGATGGCGCGCAGGCTCTTCCGGTAGGCGGGTCCCATGAGATTGACCCCGGCGTCGATCATCAGGGCCTTCTCTCGTCCTTTAATAATATACGCGGGGTAGACCTCATTGCCGGCCACGCTGAGAAACTCGCCGAAATCGCCCTGAGCTGCTGTGATCATGCCGTTCGTTCCGCGTTTTGAGCGTCTTTATAGCAGAAGAGCCGGCCGGAGTCGCCACCAGCCTGAGCAGAGAGGGGGGACAAGGCCGCCGCCGAGGCGTACAATCTCGGCTCCCGCGAGCGCGGCGCGCTCAGAGACGGAGAAGGGAGAAGAGTATGGCATCGGGTGGACAACGTCTTCATTCGAAGGTCGCGGTGATCACCGGAGCGGCTGACGGCATCGGGCGGGCTGCGGCCCTGCGGTTCGCCGATGAAGGGGCCAGGCTGGTGATCGCCGACCTGAACCAGCAGGGACTGGCCGAGACCGAGCAGATGGTACGTGAGCGAGAGGGAGCCGAGGTGGTGAGCCTGAAGACGGACGTATCGGACGAGGCGCAGGTCAAGGCGCTGATCGATCTGGGTCTGCGTAACTACTCGCAGGTAGACATCCTCTGTAACAACGCCGGTATCGCCGGCGACCTCGTCGACCCGGAGAACCAGGACACCGAGCAGTGGCGCCAGGTGCTCTGGGTGAACCTGATGGGCGTGGTCTTCGGAACCAAGCACGTCGCGCCCCAGATGAAAGAGCGGCGACAGGGGTCGATCGTGAACACCGCGTCCGTGGCCGGGATCCGCTCCGGTGCGGGCGGCAACGCCTACAGCGCCAGCAAGGCGGCCGTGATCAACTTCACCCAGACGGCGGCCTGCGACCTGGGCGGCTTCAACGTGCGGGTGAACGCGGTCTGCCCGGGACTGATCGAGACCGGGATGACCCAGCCCATCTTCGACTTCGCGCGCGAGGCGGGTAAGGGCCACAAGCTGGGCTCTCGCTGCGAGCTCAGGCGCTACGGCAGGGCGGAGGAAGTGGCCAACGCCATCCTCTTTCTGGCCAGCGACGAGGCGAGCTACGTAACCGGTCAGGCCCTTATCGTGGACGGGGGCAACACCGCCTCGCTCAACCTTCCGGGTATGAAGGTATAGCGTCTGCCGTCATCGACTTCGCCGCCGGCTTGTTCGAGGCCGTAGTCTACAGTATGAAGCGGCTCCGGAGCGTAACCTATGCGTTTCTTGCTGGTAAATCCCTTCTATCCCCTGACGGAGATGCCATCTCCGCCGCTCGGCCTGGCCTACGTGGCCGCCGCGCTGGAAAAGGCCGGGATCGAGGTCAAGGTGCTCGACCTGGTGGTCGAGGCCTATGACAAGAGCCGGCTGGCCTCGTTGCTACGCGACTTTCGGCCCCACGCCGTGGGCGCCACGGCCGTAACCATGAGCTTTGACTCGGCCATAGACGTCTTGAAGGACGTCAAAAGCATCGACCCCCGACTGCCCACGGTGATGGGAGGCCCGCATATCTCGTTCTGCGCGACCGAGATGATGACCCGCTATCCCGAGCTCGACGTGGCGGTGCTGGGCGAGGGGGACGAGACGGTGGTGGAGCTGGCCGCCGCGCTGGAGAAGGGGGGCGTCGGCTTGGAGCGCATCGACGGGCTGGTGTATCGCGACGGCGACCAGCTGCGCACCACCGCGCCCAGGCCGCCTCGCATCGATGTCAACTCGCTTCCGCTGCCCGCCCGCCACCTGCTGGCGCTGGGAAGGTATCGCGCGCTGGGAACGGCCGTATCCATGACCACCAGCCGGGGATGTCCCTTCCAGTGCATCTTCTGCGTGGGCAGAAAGATGGTCGGCGCCAAGGTTCGCTACCGGAATCCGGCCAGCGTGGTGGACGAGATGGAGCAGATAGGCTCCCTGGGTTTCTCGCAGATCAACGTCGTCGACGATCTGTTCACGGTCAACGCCAAGCATTGCATCGCCATCTGCGACGAGATACTGGCGCGGGGGCTCGATTTCAAATGGACCTCCTTCGCCAGAGCCGATTGCGTGTCGGTCGAGGTGCTGAGCAAGATGAAGCAGGCCGGATGCCACATGGTGAGCTTCGGCTTCGAGTCCTCCAGCCCCGAGATATTGCAGGCGGTGAGGAAGGGCATCACCGTGGAGCAGATGCTGCAAGCCGCGCGCATCTGCCGGCAGGTCGGAATCAAGGCCCACGCCTCCTTCATCCTGGGGCTTCCCGGGGAGACTATGCAGACGGTGCGGCGCACGGTCGACCTGTGCAAGGAGCTGGAGAAGCTCGACCTGGCGGCAGGATTCCACCTGCTGGCGCCCTTTCCCGGCACCCGAATACGCGAGAAGAGCGAAGAATACGGGATTAAAATCCTGACCGACGACTGGTCCCAGTATCACGCCAATCGGGCCATCACCGAGACCGAGGGCGCGAAGCGAGAGGCGCTCGACGAGCTGGTCATGGAGTACGAGGGCGATGTGCTGGAGGAGATCGGCGAGATCGAGCAGCGCATCCGCGAGAACACGGCGAGCCAGCAAGACGTCGAGTTCATCGCCAGGCTCAACCGTATGGGGGTCATCTACGAGCTGATGATGAACGGCATCATCGAGGCGAGCGAACAGTGGCTCCCAAAATTGGGACAGATGTCGCGAGAGGAAGCCCTGTTTGCGGTGGCCGGTAGGATGCACGGCATCTCCCGGTACCGGGAGTCGCAAATCGTCGAGACCCTGCAATTCGCCATCGAACAGGGCCTGCTCAGGAACTGCGAAGATAAAGGTCGTCGGCTAGAGTGGGTAGACCACCCGTAGCGTAGGCGGGCGCGTCCGGCGTCGCGCGTTCTCTGGCGCGGGGGCGTTGTGACTGCTATGATCTTCTTCCACGCTCTAAAAGGGGGTGAGGTGCCGATGGCTCGGTTTTTTAGGGGCTTTTTCCCCCTCGCGTTGGCTCTGCTGGTCGCGGCGGGGGCAGGCTGCGCCAAGACGCGCGTGCTGATGCCGGACGAGGGCGGGCAATACGCGGGAAGCGGCGGATATCAGGACGGACAGGCGGGGGGCGGGGGCTTCGGCGCAAGCGCCGGCATGGCCGGTGTCGGGCCTGTAGACGGGGATGGGGACGTCTGCGGTAACGGGTGGTGCACCGGGTACGAATCGTGCGAGTCCTGTCCGGCCGACTGCGGGGAGTGTAGCACCTGCGGCAATGGCTGGTGCGACTACGACGAGGACTGCTACAGCTGCCCGGATGACTGCGGCTGGTGCGACAGCTGCGGCAATGGCTGGTGCGACTACGACGAGGACTGCTACAGCTGCCCGGACGACTGCGGCT
>CAYVFC010000214.1:0-9593 GCA_964450715.1 uncultured Sandaracinaceae bacterium
CGCCCTCTCCTAGACAACTCCTGCCCGTTCATCTACGTCGATCTTGGAAATCCAGTTTTATTTGTCCTTCCCGCCCATAGTACAAAAGCCTTCCACGGGTTAGCCAGCAGCGACCGCTTCTGGAAAATGGTCGATGCGCGCTAAAGATCCCGCGTATACGCTTATGCTCACTTCACCGTGGGGCGGACGCCGGAAGAGAACGCCAAGAACCTGCTGCGCGCGCTCCTAAAAGGAAGCTACGAATTCGACGTTATTACCCACTCCCGTGGCGGCTTGGTGTTGCGCGCTCTACTCGAAGAGCTCGAGAAGCTCAACGTCGCCGAGCGTCGGGTCTCGGTGAAGCGGATCGTGCTGGTCGCTTGTCCCAACGGCGGCACGCCTCTGGCGACCCCAAGTCGCTGGGACGATTCCCTCGGTTGGATCGGAAATCTGGACGACGTACTGCCGGACAATCCCTTCACCGGCGTTGCCGCGTTCATCTCCGAAGCTCTGGTCTGGCTCGCGAACCGGGTGGGCGGCGCCCTTCCCGGCATAGCTGCGATGGATTCGGGCTCGGAACTTTTTGCGTCTTTGGCGGCAACAGATAACCGACCCGCCTACGCAGCCTTGGTTTCCAACTACGAGCCGACCGCCTCCCTCGCCTACCGCATGCTTGATGTTAGCGCCGATGCCTTCCTTCGCTTTGCCAATGATCTGGTAGTGCCCACAGAGGGTGGTTATCGCCTCTGCGGAGGCGGCGCTGCCGATCCGAAATTCGTCGCCTAGCGCAAGCGAGCCCTGACCGCCTTGGCGCGCGTCGGCCGCCAGTATCCAACGCGGCGAAAACCAGCCGGCCAGTCGAACGCTGTCGTCGATATCTAGTTCCAGTACTAGCTCGGCGGGAGAGGTTACGGCAAAGGGCACCCGCGCAGTCACGCCGTCGATCCCGGCTCCGAAGAGCAGCCCCAGGCTGCCCGCTTCATCGATCAAAACCGCCGCGCCCAGCGGGAGCAGCGCGAATTCATAGGCAAAGCCGCCCTGCAACCCGGCGCCGAATCGCATGTCAAGACCTACCATGAATCCATACCAATCCTTACCCGCCGACGCTCGTCCTCTGACGCCGCCGGTCAGAGTGTCGGACAGCCCGTTGCTCAGGCGCGATTCGAAAAGATGACAATAGCGCGCGTCCAGCTTGACATTGGCCTCTCCGTCCATCGACCAGCCTCGAGCCGACGCCTCGGCCGGAACGCCTAGAACGACAATCGCCGTCGAGCAGAGCAGGCCAAGCGAAAGAAGTGCGTAAATGGGAGCGCGGCCGGTCATCGCTTATCAGCACGACGCGCCGGGCTCGAACGCGATTCAATCGTCCAGAAATATCGAGAACTTTTCGACGCTCTTCCACTAACGGTTCATGGAGCGGTCGAAAAGTCGCCACCGGAAGGCCGGAAATGCGCCTCGTGTACCGAGCTCGAGCCGGGTCGAGCGGGCGATCGGTGCCTGCGCGCTCCTTGGTTTTGTGCTGTTAGGTGCGGTTTCCCGTTCGAGGTCGCAGGATATGCGCTTTGATCTGGCGGAAACCGGCGTACCCTCGCCAGCGCCCTCGGTGGAGGCGCCGCCGTCGGAGATGCTCGCCGATGCCTTGCGGTTGTACCAGCAGGAGCGTTTTGCATATGCCGCCGTCAAGCTGCAAAAAGTGGTGGAGGGAAGAACCGCGGACTGCTTGCACAACCTGCAGAAGGCGCAGTTCGTTCTGGGAAAGTCGCTCTATCACCTGGCTTTCTATCAGTCCGCGCTAGTTGTTTTCGACGAGATCACGGAGCAGGGGCGGAATCATCGTTTCTTCGATCAAACGCTACAATGGCTGGCCCAGCTCGCGATCGAGCTACCCGAGCCCGCGGGGATTATCGACAGAATCGGGCGATTCGACGTCAGCTATCTCGATAGCCTCGACAACCCGGACAACGCCGAAGTGTACAATCGGCTTCTGTACCTGATGGGTAGATATCAATACGAGCAGGGCGAGTTGGAGAGGGCGGTTCGCCTGTTTGCCGAAGCCGATCCGGGATCCCGATTCTACGCCCGCAGCCGCTTCATGGAGGGCATCTCAAACGTTCGGTTGCGTCGTGCCCGACCCGCCACCCGGGCCTTCCGCGAAATCATCCGGGCCGTCGATGAAGGAGACGCCGGGGATTTCGATGACGCGGATCGGTTGCGCGATCTGGCGTGGCTTTCCCTGGCCAGGATCTATTACGCTATAGCCAACCAAACGAACGACGAGAAACGACAGGGGGCTCTGCTCGGCAATGCCGTGGAAGCATGGACCCGGATTCAACCGAACAGCGAGTACTGGCTCGATTCGCTTTTCGAGAGCTCCTGGGCCCTTTTTCTGGCGGACGAGTACGCAAGGGCGTTGGGAAACGTGCACACCCTTTACTCGCCTTATTTCGCGGGCGCGTTCTACCCGGAGGCTCTCGTGCTCAAGGCCGTGATCCTATTCCACAACTGTCAGATGGAAAGCTCGATGGCGGTTATCGAGGGGTTCCACCATGAATACGATCCGATAAGAGAACAACTACAAGGATTGCTCGATCAATATACGGACAGCTCCCAGTTATATAAATTCGTGGCTGCAGTAGAAACCGGACAGGCGGAGCTGCCTCCCCGAATTCTGGGCATCGTCGCTTCGGCGCTCTCGGACCGGGTGGTTCTACAAAACGTGGAATATGTGAGCCTATTGCAACGGGAAGAAACGGCGTTGAAAAAGGCCGCGGCTCATTTCCGGGACTCTTCGCTGGGCTCTCGTATTCTGCAGGACGTAATGCTGGCCAGATCATTCGCCATCGATCAGACCGGGGATCTGGTGAAAGGGCGCTACAACCGCTTATTGGAGGAAGTGCAGGAGCTGGCCAACCAGATGGATACGATCGAGATCGAGATCCTGAATTTCCGGCGCGATCAATTGAAGCAGGGGGAAGGTTTTTTACCGGTAATCGCCTCCAGGGCCGGAGAGGTGGTGGTGGACTCCGAGCACGTGGTCTGGCCCTTCAACGGGGAGTACTGGCGTGACGAACTGGGGTACTACCGGCAAGAGGTAACCAACCGTTGCGTTCGTTGAATCCCGCCGGGATCGATCTCATTCCATTTGAGATAGGGCTTGCCTCCGGCGGTCAGCCAGGCGGGTGCGATTCTCATGAGCGGCCTGACCGAAGTGGCCACCAGCACCTCGCCGAGCCCGATGGCGCGCTCGTTTCGCGCCATCCCCGCCGGATCGGCCGCAAGGCGCCGTGGCGCCGTGATCCAATGAACGTCCTGTGTCCGCGGTCGCTGCTCGCTACCGACCGGCTCTGCAAGCGCGGCAACGACGGATTCCGAGTTTTTAGCCGGTAAGCCGCGCCGAGCGTTTTCCGGCCGCGTCGATCGCGACGGAAGCGACGTGGCCGCCGGCTCGATCGAATCGGTAACAGAGGGTCGGGCTTCGGGAACAACCATACTCGGCGCGGACAAAGGGTGACGTGTCCGCAGTAACCCGCTCTGCGCATTGGACCCACCGAGCAGTACAGCCCCCGCGGGCGGGCCGGAAATATTGGGATGAAACACGGTCAACGCGATCGCCATCGCGGTACAGGCGCCGGCGAGACCGATCGACAGTTTGGCGGTGGTCCCCACCGTGACCGAAGCGGTGACAGTACCAGTGACAGATGCCTGAGCTCCGAGCATTTCGACGCAGCGCCTGGCGACATCGCCGAGCTGCTCGGCGCCGGGGGCTGAGGAACGCCAGCTCATCAGCGCGTCGCGAACCTGCGGCAAGGCCGCCTCGCGCCAGCGGGTAAAAAGCGGGATCGGCGGTAAAAACGCCGCGCATCCGGCGCGTCGCAGCGCCGCGTTGACCTGGCGGCGCGCCGCGTACAGGCGCGTGAACGCGGTTTTCAGCGGACAGCCCAGCGCCGAGGCGATCTCGGGCATGGACAGCTCCTCCAGCTCGTACAGGACGAATATGCTTCGTTTGTCCTCCGTCAAGCCGCACAGAGCCTCGTCCAGTACAGCGGCGGTCTGCCTTGCTTCCAGGTCACGTGACTGGTTTTCATGAACCCACGGCTCGATCCGGGTGTGGTCCAGTGTTTCGTATCGCCGATGAGCGCGCTTGCGATAGTCGGCCGCGGATCTGGCGCATATCCCATAAATCCAAGTTTTCAGCGACGAGCGACCCTCGAAGTCAGCCAGCTTACGGTACACCACCAAGAAGACATCCTGACATACGTCGGCCACGTCGCGCTCCGGCACGCCAAAGCGTCGCAGCACGCGCCAGGCATAGGCGGCATGTTGGCTGAATACCTGTTCGAATCGGGGCCGCACCGAGCCTTTTCGACTCTGGTCTGTCGAACTACCTACACGCACACTACTGCCCTGATTACAGAATAGACCGAATTCACGGTCCTCTCCAACGCATTAGTGGAAGCCATCGGGAATCTTCTCGTTTTTTCTTCTCCGGTTTTGCGGATCATCCGAGCTCTTTTTCAGGGCCTCGACAAGAGACCGCGTATTGCGCCAATGGCGGCTGTGCATCGCACGAAATATGCTCTAATTGACTCGACGAACCATGAGGGGATTCACGAAATTCTCGCCCGGCGGTTTCGCTTTTCTCGTACTTGCGCTCGGCGTTTTTGCACCGGGATTTCAGGCCTGCGGCGGATCGAGGCAGCCGGAATCCGGGAGTCGATCCGGTTCCGGTTCGAGCGAAAACGCGGTCTTCGAACGCTCCATCGAGGTACTGCAACGCAGCCATCTCACCCGGCACCCGCTGGACGATGAGATGTCGGCCCGGCTTTTCCGCAACGTTCTGCGGACACTGGATCCTTCCCAAAAGTGTTTTGACTCCCGGGAGCTCGAGGAGTTGTCGTCATACCAATACGAGCTCGACGACGCGCTTCGCAGGTTCGATCTTTCCTTTATCCAGCTGGCCGCGTCCATGTGCGAAACGCCTACGATATCTGCCGCGGAACGGCGTTACCTTTTTCTCGACGCGTTGGCCGGCGCCTATGATCCGCATTCATCGTATCTCTCGCAAGGACAGCTGAAGGCGTTTCGACAACAGATCCACGATGTCGGCCATCAACCCGAAAACGACGCGAGAGGCACGGTTATCGAGCGCGGGCAGGTTCGAATCGGGGTGATCGTCCTTCCCGCGTTCTACCTCCGTACGGGCGGTAGAAGCACGACGGAGGATATCCGATACATTCTGAAAGAACTGTCAGGGCGAGGCGCCCGGCTGGTGCTACTCGATCTTCGCCGCAACGCCGGTGGAGTGGTCGAGCAAGCCGTGCGTCTGGCCGGGTTTTTTCTCGGAGCGGGGCCGGTCGCACGGGTCAAGAACGCGGATGGAGATATCAAGACCCTCGGCGCCGAGCAGCCCGACCGGGCAGACCCCGGAGCGAGAGAGCGCGGGTGGAGGGGACCGCTGATCGTGCTGGTGGACAGGCGAAGCGCCAGCGCCAGCGAGGTGTTCGTAGCCGCCGTTCAGGACAGGGGGCGCGGTCTGGTAGTGGGAACCCGAACCCAGGGCAAGGGGACCGCTCAGGAGCTCAACTTCCTGGCCTCGCCTCTGGGAACGCAAATGGGTGCGGTAAACGTCACCTCTAGGCAATTCTATCGACTAAACGGCGACAGTATCCAGAGACGCGGGGTGAGGCCCGATGTAGAGCTTTCGCTCTCGAACACCGATCTGGAGACGATCGCGAGAGAGGAGGACCGACCCAACGCCCTACCCTTTGACCGCATTGATCCGGTAGCTCCCGGTCTTCTACAGCCTATCGACAGCGATCTGGTGAACGAGCTGCAACAACGGGAGCGTCGGCGCGTCCTACGCAATTCCCCGAGCCTTCCCCCGGGCCCTCACCCTGAGGACGAAGATCCGATTCTATCCGCCGCCCTCGAGGTAGCGCTCGACTACCTGAAGCTTGTCGGATTTCGGAATCTGAATTAGTTTTCGGCTCAAAACGCCGAACCGAACGCTCGCGGAGCGCGGCGCGCGTAGCTGCAAGGAGCGACGCAGCAGATGCGCGCGCCCCGCCCGCGAGGCAACGGGAGTCGCGTTTTGAGCCGGGAACGAATTTGGATTTTTCGGTAATTGGCCGGCCAACAACTTAACTTCTTAACTCCGACCCCTTGAGTGCCGTAGGCCGAGCATGAGCCCGATCAGCAGTATGAGTAGCGCTTCGCTCCCCATGCCCGATCTACCCGGCATTGAACGGCAGCCGCAACCACCGTCCTTTCCGGCACCGCCGGGCACGCCGTTACACACGTAGTCCGTGTCCAGGATCTCCCCGCGGTCGAGCGATCCATCGCCGTCCCGGTCGACCCCCGCATCGATGCGCTTGCCTCCCGCCTCGCACTGTTCGCCGGGAAGCACATCCTCGACTTCTACCAGGGCTGGCGCACGATCCGCGCCCCCGTCACTCCCGTCACCGCCGTCGCCCACTGTTGAGTCGCAAACCGTTGCGGTCGACGTGACCTCTTCGGGAGCCAGCGTCCCGTCGCCGTCGGTATCCAGGCCCGATTCGATGAGAAGACCGCCGAGCAAACAGTCACCACCCGGCGGCTCGTCGGATACGTCCACCAGCGCGGTGAGCCCATCTAGCCCATCAGCCCCGTCGGCACCAGGCGCCCCCTCGGCTCCCTCCGCACCGTCGGCTCCCGGCGCTCCATCCTGCCCGTCCGTGCCATCGGCTCCCGCGGGACCGGCCGGCCCCTCGGGGCCGGTGGGTCCCTCGGGACCGCGGCAGTCGAGAACGTTGCAGTTCATGTTGCCGTCGAAGTCCTCGGACGCGTCACAGACGCGGTTCATGTTCAGATCCCAACAGCTGAACCCGTTATTGTCGTTGTCGCCGCGGCAGTCGAGCACCGTGCACAGGTTGTCGCCTGTAAAGTCCTCGACGCCGGGCGTGCACTCCCCATCCTGGTCCAGATCCCAGCAGGCGACGCCGCTCTCGCCCGCGCAGTCGGCCGTCGTGCACACCAGGTCGCCGTTCTTGTCCTCGCCGGGTCCGCAGACATAGTCCGCGTCGAGATCCCAGCAGGTGTAGCCATCGTTACCCGCAACCCCCCGGCAGTCGGCAACGTTGCAGCCGTCGAGGCCGTCCACGTTTTCGACAGCGTCGCAGATGTGGTTCTGGTTCAGATCCCAGCAGCTATAGCCGTTGGTTCCGGCCGCTCCGCGGCAGTCGAGCACGGTGCACAGGTTGTCGCTGGTGAAGTCCTCGGTGCCGGGCGTGCAGATCCCGTCCTGGTCGAGATCCCAGCAGGCGACGCCATCCTGCCCCTGACAGTCGGCCGTGGTGCAATCCCCGTCGCCGTTATGGTCCTCGACGCCGGTATCGCAGGCGCCGTTCTCGTTCGTATCCCAGCACTCGAAGGCGCCCGAGCCGCCCGGGATCCCCGCCGACTCGATCGCGCCGATGTCGCAGGTGGCGCCGATGGGCCGCGCGACCCCCCGCTGATCGGTGGAGACAGCCGCTCCCTCCGAGTCGATACAGCTGCCCGCATCGATGGCCGCGCTTCCGTCGAGCGGTAGCTTGGTCGGAGCCGGCCCTCCGTTGTCGGTCAAGGGGCCGAGCTTCGCCACCGCTCCGTAGATGTTGTTGTCGTCGGTGCTAATGGCGCACCCGCTCAGCGTCGAGACCAGGCTGTACCCGAGCGACATGACCGTGCCGTAGCAGTCCGGCCCTACCGGCGCCACGTTGTCCGCCACGATGGTGTTGCGCATCTGCACGCCGCCGTAGTCGGCGTGGATTCCCCCCCCTTCGCTCGCCTGGTTGCCGGCTATGGTTACGTTATCGAGTACGAGGGTGCAATCGTAGGCGTAGATCCCGCCGCCCATCCCATCGACGAGCGTCGCGTTCCCGGCAATGGTCGAGTTCCGGATGCGAAGCGACCCGGGGTAGCACTGGATTCCGGCTCCCGCATTCCCCGTATTACCCGCGATGGTCGAGTCGACTATGATGCCCGCCCCCGCAAGGTCGATACCGCCCTCGGCGCTGGCGATGATCGCGCACCGTGTGAGCTGCACGTCCGTGCCGAGCACGCCCTTGCTCCCGCGCGTGTTCTCCACCCGGCTGTCGGTCATGGCGATACCGCCCCCGCCGACGGCCGCGTAACCCGCCCCGTTGTTTCGGAAGGTCGACTGGTCGGTGGTGAGCGACGTCGCACCGTAAACGATGTAACCGTCCGAGTAGTTCGAGAGGTTGTCCTCGAACGCGCAGCTCGATAGCTCGACCACGTCCCCGATCACGATCTGCTCGCTGGCGACGTTGTCCTGAAACGTACACTGGTTCAACACTACGCTCGTCGAGCCATGGACTATCGTTCCGGCGTAGCCGATCGAAGAGTTGCCGATGAAGTCCGTGGTCGACACCTGGACCGGTGCGGAGTTTACGGCCCAGATACCGCCCCCCGTCCCCGACGCGACGTTGTCCAGAAAGAGGGACCCCGTCACGACGACGGAGCCGGTCCCGTTCTGGTAAACGGTGCCGGCGCCGGCATCGTTGGTATCGAAGATGGTGTCGGTGATGGTTAGCGCGCCGCCGGCCACGTAGATGGCGCTTCCTGTGTTACTGGAGCGATTGACCACGAACGCGCAGCGCGTCACCACCAGGTCCTCCGAGCCTTCCAGCCGGATGGCGCCCTGATTGTAGTTGGCATACCTGAACGAGAGATCCTCGACCGTGAGCGCCGAGTCCGTTTCTATATGGTAGCCGTTCGTGCTCAGAGGAGGAGGCCCCTGATTGGCGTCCCAGAACGTCTGGCTCATCCCCTGCCCGCGGATCGTGAGGTCGAGCCCCGCCGGCACGATGACGTTGCTCTCCAGGTGGGTGCCAACGCCGAGCTCGATGACGTCCCCGGACGTCGCTGCTGCGACCGCGTCCGCGATCAGCGTGAAGTCACAGCTCGACGCACACACCGTCCAGGTCGCCGCGCGCGCCTGCGACGCCCACAAGACGACGAGCGCAATGATCAATCCCCGTATTATTCCCATCTTACCCCTCCAACCCCGGTCAGCCAAAAGCGGGAAGCACGAGATTATCACATCTACGCAACGCGTGGCGACCCCAGGAATCGTTGCGTCCGACCCTCTACAGCTCTCAATACGCGCTCTCTCGTTGTCATCTCGACCGGAGGGAGAGATCTCTATTTGAAGGAGATTTCTCGCTTCGCTCGAAATGACATGCAAGCGGCGAAGAACCCACGAGACGTTCCATGTGTCCTATTTGCCGGAGAGTAAGTCAGCAACTCCGACCCCTCAATCGCTCTCGATCGCTCAATCGGAAGGTCAGAACGCCACCAGCTGCTCGCCCGACTCCAACGTGCAGGCGCCGTCCTGCGGATCGCCGTCGGTACGGATCACCTCGTCGGGATCCGGTTCGCGATACTCGCCGCTGAGCTCGATGTCGACCATGCGCAGGATGGCGTCGTCGAGCTTGGTGACGTAACCGTTCAGGGGGGGTAAGGGTGTATGAAACGACGGCGGCCAATCCATCCCGAAAAACCGGCTTTCGTCCTCGGACCGCCTTGAGTAGCCGGGGCGGTTACCCGCCCCGGCTCTCACAGAACCGTACAAGTGC
>CAYVFC010000215.1:0-9511 GCA_964450715.1 uncultured Sandaracinaceae bacterium
GCTCGCCGGCGCCCCGGCCCGAATTCCCGCCTCTTGCACGCCTGCCGGAAGCACACAGCTGGCGCAACATACAGGACGATTTGCGTCGAATATAACTTGCTCAATTGTCGACGCCTCAAGGAGAGGTCTGGCAGGTGACAGAGGGGACCGAGGACTCGCGCAAGCGATTGAAACAATTGGGAATTCCCCTTACGTCTCCGGTCCAAGACGTCATTCTTCGGCCTACTCACACGCCTTCTCGGGCGTAACCCTCTACCGCGCCGACTTTACCTCAATGTTGCAAACAAACGTCGGCATAAAACCGCTTGCGCTCGTCCGAGAGCACGCGATCTGCGCGCGTGCTCGGTTCTTCTGGACCTCACATAGGGTGGACTATGCTGCGGCCCAGAATAACCTCCGCGCGCGCGCATCTCACGCACTCTCGGGCGTTTCTGCTCGACGTTTTTTGCAACATTGAGGTTTATTACGGTTTTCGGAAATCTGTGACCAGCAACTGTCAAAGTCGGGCCGAGTATCTCGGCTTCGGCCGTCGGGCGTGTGTCGAATACTTACGCGCCACCGCCGTCGCTTTACCGAGCGTCAAGAAACCGCGTCGGGGGCTGCGAAGCCGTTGGGCTGCGGGCTATACCCCGAGGACATCGAACACAACCTGGGCGTCCACGTCCATGATGTACGGCAGGCTCGTTACCGAGGCGGCATCCTTGGTGAGAGCAGCCAGATCGTCGCGGGTGAGGCTGGCAAGCGTGAACTTCCGTGATCCGGCCATAATCTGACGTAGCCCCTGAGCGAGGCGCTCGTAGTAAGTATATAGCCCGATGGCGCCCGCGGGGAGACTCTCGTACTCCTTTTCGCCGAGCTGCTTGCGCAGATGGGCAGAGGTCACGAATACCTCGTCCTTGGACGAACCGAAGCGCTCGACGTAGACGGGCAGGTCCCGGTTCTCGATGGCGCGGCCGATGGTCTTGCCGACCATGGCCGCCGCGATGGGAGCCCTGGCCATGCCGATGAGCTTGACGTAGGGGGCGCCCAGCGACAGCCCCTTGAATATCTGATCCTCGAAGGAAAAGCCTCCGGCCACGGATAGCGCGGGCACGTGCTTCTTGGCCCTGGCCAGGCGCCGGGCGTAGTTGTAGAGGAGCGAATGAAGCTCCAGGGGAGGCACCCCCCACTCGTTCATCATCCTCCACGGGCTCATTCCCGTACCGCCTCCGGCGCCGTCTACGGTAAGCAGGTCGATGTTGTTGCGGGAAGCGAAGATGAGCGCCTGCGCCAGCGCAACCGGCCTGTAGGCGCCGGTCTTGAGAAAGACGTACTTCGCGCCGGCCTTGCGCAGTTCCTCGACCCGTTTGGCGAACGACTCCTCGGTTACCATGCCCACCCGGGAGTGACGCTCGAACTCCTTGAAAGCCCCCTTCTCGAAGGCGCGAATCACGGTCGGTTCCGTGGGATCGGGCAGCACGACATACCCGCGTTTTTTCAGCAACTGCGCCTTTTTCAGATCGTTGATCTTGACCTCCCCCCCGATGTTCTTCGCCCCCTGGCCCCACTTGAGCTCAACGCACTCCACTCCGAGCTTTTCTATGGCGTATTCCTGCACCCCGAGACGCGTGTCCTCGACGTTGGCCTGGACGACGATGGCGCCGTAACCTTCGCGCTGGCTCTCCTGGTAGAGGCGCACCCGGCGCTTCAGGTCCACGGTGTCGACGATCCGGCCCTTCTTGATGACGGCATCGGGGTCCATCCCCACCACGTTCTCGCCGATGGTGAGCCCGGTGCCGGTCAGCGCCGCCCCGATAGCCAGCCCTTCCCAGTTGTTCTTGGCGACGTTCGTTGATCCGATACCCGGTATGATCCACGGCAGTCGGAACTTGATTCCGTTCTTTTTCCCGAAAGCCACCTCCAGGCTCACGGCAGGAAAGACCGCCTTGTCGCTGTCCGCCTCGATGCCCTGCGCTCCCGTGACCCCCCCGAGAATGGTGAGGTGCGAGTAGTCGACCGGGTAGTCCTTCTCGCAGGCGGTGGTGATGACCCCGAAGGGCTGAGGGTAGATCACCTCGTGCCCGCGGTAGGCGCTCTTGCCGATCTCGCACATCCCGATGCAACCGTCCACGCAGGTGACGCACATACCCGAGCTATGCTGTATGGCTCCCTCGGTGCGGTTCTTGGTCAGCGTGGCGGCGGAGGCATTGATTCTCGATAGCGACATATTCTCATTCCTTTCCTATCTCGCAGGCAACGCAAGGCGACATGTAGCACATCATGTCGTCGAACTTGTCGAGACAGGGCGCGGCGAGGTTCTGGCAACCGCCGCAGACGGCCCTGTCCGTTTCCGTGTAGGTGCACCTGAGCTGGCACGCGGGGCATACGTACATGCACCCCCCGCAAAAACGGCAAACGTCCGACTTGGCGTCGAAGGGAACGCCTATCCCGCGGTGCTCGCCGCGGCCGTGGAACCCTATCGCCCCCGACATCATCTGCTCCTTGCACATGCGAACGCACAGCCCGCACAGGACGCAATCCTCGTGCTCCTGCCTGAACCGCTGTCGGTTCACGCCGTGGGCCGAGGCCAGATCCTGGATGACCTTCGACTGCGGGCAGCTCGCCAGGTATAGCTCGATCAATATCCGTCGGGCGCGCATCACCCGGTTCGACGAGGTGCGTACCTCCAGCCCCTCCTCGGCGCGGTAAGTGCAGGACGATACGAGCCTGGCCTTCGGGCCCTCGCCGATCTCGACCAGGCACAGACGGCAGGCCCCGTAGGGCGTCAACCCATCCAGATGGCAGAGAGTCGGTATGGGAAACCCCAGCGCCCTGGCCGCCTCGAGCAGCGTGGTGCCCTCCTCCACCGACGTCGGCAACCCGTTGATCTTTAGTTGAAT
Organism: uncultured Sandaracinaceae bacterium; assembly: GCA_964450715.1. GTDB lineage: Bacteria > Myxococcota_A > Polyangia > Polyangiales > JAFGIB01 > CAYVFC01. The sequence goes on from CAYVFC010000215.1 coordinate 2,880, forward strand.
CATTACACCGCCACCTTGACAGGGGATCCCTTCACCACGGCCGAGACCTTGGGTGGGCAGACGGCCAGACAGGTGCCGCAACGCGTACACTTCTTCTGGTCTATGACGTGCAGCTTCTTCCGCTTCCCGGAAATGGCATTTGTCGGACACTGCTTCAAACAGACCAGGCAGCCCACGCACTTTTCCGTGATCTCGTAGCAGATGAGCTCCTTACAACTGAGCGCGGGGCACCTCTTTTCCTTGACGTGCGCCTCGTACTCCTGTCGAAAGTACCTGAGCGTGCTGAGAACGGGGTTGATGGAAGTCTGCCCCAGACCGCACATGGACGCGTCCTTGACCACCAGGGCCAGTTCTTCCAGCAACGCGATACTTTCGAGGGACCCCTCGCCTCTGGCGATGTCGTCGAGGATCTCGTGCATCCTTTGCGTTCCCTTGCGGCAGGAAAAGCACTTCCCGCACGACTCGTCCTTGAGAAATTCCATGTAGTACCTGGCGATATCCACCATGCAGGTGGAGTCGTCCATGACGATCATCCCGCCGGAGCCCATGATCGAGCCGGCCGCCTGCAGGCTCTTGAAATCCACCGGCTGGTCCAGCCCGCCAACAGGGATGCACCCGCCCGAGGGACCTCCGGTCTGCACCGCCTTGATCTTGCCCTGGCCCAGCGGCCCCCCGCCGATATCGTAGACGATCTTCTCCAGGCTGGTTCCCATGGGGACTTCCACCAGGCCCGTGTTCTTGATCTTCCCTACCAGGCTGAAGATCTTGGTCCCGGCGCTTCCGGAGGTGCCGATGCCCGCGAACCGCTCGGCGCCCATCTTGAATACGATAGGTATATTCGCCCAGGTCTCCACGTTGTTGATGGCCGTCGGCTTGCCGTCGACGCCTTTCTCGACGGGATACGGGGGGCGTTGCCGCGGCTCGCCGGTCTTGCCCTCGACCGATCGGATGAGCGCCGTTTCCTCGCCGCAGACGAATGCACCGGCCCCGCGAGCTATAGAAATATCAAAAGATAACCCAGTACCGAGAATATTCTCTCCGAGCAAACCGAGGTCCCTCGCCTGGTGCAGCGCGGTCTTGAGGTGCTTGATCGCGAGGGGGTACTCGCCTCGGACGTACACGATTCCCTCGGTTGCCCCCGTGGCATAGGCGCCGATGAGCATGCCTTCCATGATGAGGTGAGGGTTTCCCTCCAGGACGCTACGGTCCATGTAGGCGCCGGGATCACCCTCGTCTCCGTTACACACAAGAACCTTGCCGCGTCCATTCGGCCGGTTCGCCAGCAACTCCCACTTGCGACCCGTCGGAAATCCAGCCCCGCCGCGTCCTCCCAGCCCGGAACGCTTGGTCTCGTCGATCACCCAACTGCGGTCGGCACGGGCGAGTACGGCGGCGAGCGCCTGGTAACCGCCCTGTTCCAGATAGTCGTCGATCCGGATCGGATCGAGCTTCTCGTTCATCCCCAGGATCAGGCGGCTTTGATGTTTGAAAAACGGGATCTCCTCCAGCTTCTGATAGCGTTCGCCGGTGACCGGATCGCTATAGAGGAGCTCCTCCACCGTCTCTCCAACCAACAGCGCGTCGATGATCCGCGGGACATCCGGCAGCCGGACCTGTGAGTAGAACGCGTGCTGTGGATCGGTAAGCACGAACGGTCCCATCTCGCAGAAACCGTGGCACCCGGTGATCCGGATGCCCACCTTCTCCTGCAGGCCGTTCTGGATGATGTGCTTCTTGGCGACGCGGATAAGGTCGCTCGATTCACTGGCCTGGCAGGCCGTGCCCGCGCACACGACGATGCACGGTCGGCCGGGGTTCTCGTTGCGGGCCAGCGACTGCTGGAGCCTCTTCAGCTCCTTGATCGAAAAAAGTCTCGCCATCCGATTACCTCGGTAACGTGAAGAAGAAGACAGGGCCGAACCGGTTCATGCAAGATCCAGCATCCGGCTCTCGGGACCGCAACAACCGCTGCGCGGGCAGACGCGTAGAGTTCCTCCGCCGCGAATGCCCAGCTGCGCCATCGGCGCCTCGCACCTCGTACACCTCCAGGCGCCGGCCAGATCGGCTTGGCAGTGCGGGCAAGAATAGTTGACGACCGTTTCGAGCGGGACGTCGTGCTCGCACAGCATGTCGTGGCGCCCGTACAGCGACGACAGGCGGAGCCAGCCCTGACTGTCCCCGAACGAAGCCGAAACCTTGATGGCGGGGATCTCCTCCATCAGGAACCCCTCGTCCATGAGACTCTGGTTGCAGGCCGGACAGATCGCCTCGACCGGGAAGACCCGCTCATCGTCTTTTACGGCCCGCCCGCAATGGCCCTCCGTCGTTTTCTCGATGAGGGAGCCGACGCTCAACCTGTTCAGCTTCGAGAAGTAACGGCCGTCTATCACGGCGACCGGCCCCAGGGCGCAAGCGCCGAGGCAATTGACAGTCTTGAGCGTGAAGCGGCGATCCGCGGTCGTCTGGCCGACCTCTATCCCGAGCTGACTCTTGAACTCCTCGACCACGGCGCCCGAGTTGCGGACATGGCAGGCGGTGCCGAGGCAGACCGAAACCAGGTGCTCGCCTCTCGGCTTGAGGTCGAATTGATTATAAAAGGTGGCGACACCGTAGACGTCCACCAGGCTCTTGCCCGTCTTTTCCGCGAGCAGTCGCAGCGACTTTTCGGGCAGGTATCCATATACGGACTGGATGTCCTCCAGGGTCGCGATGAGGCTTCCTCGGGCGCCGTCGTGTCTGTTCACGATCCGCGCGATCTGATCCTCCGCGCTCCCTTCTCCAGCAGCCTTCGATGTCTTCGGGGAAAGCTCGAACACGTGACCTCCTACATGTACTCCTGGCAGTGCCAGACGCCGCCCTCGGGCCTGTTGAAGGTGCAGCTCTCCACCTGGGCGCAGGTCATGCACAGACCTCGGACGTCGCTGCGTGGCGGGTCGCCAACCGGCGGGCGTCCGGCGGACCGGGGCTCGGGCGCTGTTTTCGGCTGCCTCGGCCTCGGTTGGTAGTCGTCGAACTCCTCGCACTGCGTCACGCACGCGTCCTTTTTCCCGCGCTCCTTCGCGTAGGTGCATGTCGACAAGCGGTTGCAGGTGGAACACAGACCGGAAACGGCCTCGCGACTACCGGAAGGCTTCGCACGCTTGCGGGTTTTCGACTTCTTCTTCATGGTCCCTCCGTCGGAGCCCGTATTCGCCATAAGCGAAATACGTGCCGTCCGGAGGGAACCCCTCGACGCGCCGCGAAACGCCGAAAAACGGCCCCTTTCTACCCATCGAGAACTCCGCCCCGCGTTCGTCGACTGGGGAGAAACGCACCACCGGGGAGAAAATCACCGGTCTCGTTTGCGACTCTTGAGCTTCTCCCTCAACGTCTTTCGATCGATCCCCAGAATCTCTGCGGCCCGACTCTTGTTGCCTCCGACGCTGCTCATCACGTTACGAATATACTCGGCCTCCACCTCGACCAGCGGCCGGGTGAAGCTCATCCTCCCCGCCGGGTTCGCACGTAAAAGGGCCGGTAGATCCGGCGCATCGATGGGATCGTTGTCGGTCATGACCACCAGCCGGTGGATGGTATTTTCCAACTCCCTGACATTTCCGGGCCACTGGTATCCCTTGAGCAACTCCAGGGCGCGCAACGAAAAGCCAGGCACGGGACGCTTGGCCTCGGCCGCGTACTTCTCCGCGAATATGCCGATCATCTTGAGAACGTCGTCGTCGCGCGCGCGCAGGGGCGGCACCTCGATGGAGATCACGTTCAACCGGTAAAAGAGATCCTCCCTAAAGAGGCCCTTGGCGACCAGGGCTCGGAGCGCCTTGTTGGTCGCGGCGATGACCCGCACGTCCACGCTCAATGTGCGCGTGGAACCGACCATGCAGATCTCCTTTTCTTGCAGAACTCGCAGCAGCTTGACCTGCATGGCGGTGGTCGTCTCGCTCACCTCGTCGAGAAAGATCGTCCCCCCGTCCGCGGTCTGGAAAAAGCCGGCCCTTGAATCGGTAGCCCCGGTGAAGGCGCCGCGTACGTGCCCGAACAGCTCGCTCTCCAGAAGGCTCTCCGGTATGCCGCCGCAGTTGACCGCGACGAAAGGCGCGGCGGCGCGCGCGCTGTTGTAATGGATGGCGCGCGCGACCAGTTCCTTGCCGGTTCCGCTCTCGCCCGAGACCAACACGGTCGCCAGGGTTCGCGCCGACTTGGCGATGTCACCGTACACGACCTTCATGGCTTCTGAATCGCCGATGAAGCCCGCCGGAGAGCGCACGTCCACCGTATCGACCTTTACCGACCGGCGCAGGCGGAGCGCCTCGAGCGTCCGCTGTACCGATTCGACCAACTCCTCGTCGGTAAAGGGCTTGGACAGGTACTCGCTGGCCCCGACTTTCATCGCCTCCACCGCACCGCCCACGGAAGCGTACCCGGTTATCATGACGACCTCGGTGTCCGGGTGGTTCTCCCTGACGTACCTGATGAGATCCACTCCGCTCAGCTCGGGCATCTTGTAGTCCGTGATGACGAGATCGAAACGGGTGTGCTTGAGCATCCGCATCGCTTCAGAGGCGCTTCCCGCCGAGACGATACGGTAGCCAAGCGGGGCGAGGTTCCTGCGAACCACCTCGATTGCGTCCGGCACGTCGTCCACGACGAGGATGACTTCCTTGTTCTCCTTCGGCTTGCTTCTGCGGCTTTCACGCTTCACTGGGGGGGGCCTCCACACGGCAACAATACGCGGAACCTGCTGCCGCCTCGCTCCTTGCTGCTCACTTCTATCCTACCTCTGTGTGCCGCCACTATCCCGTGAACGACCGGCAGCCCGAGCCCCGTGCCCTCGCCCGCGCCCTTGGTAGTGAAGAACGGTTCGAAGAGCCTCTCCCTGTCCTGCTCGGCTATGCCCACACCCGTATCGCTCACCTCGAGCGCGATCCACTCGCCCTCCTGCACCGTTTCGATGGCGACCGAACCGCCTTCCGGCATGGCCTGTATGGCGTTCACGATCAAATTGATCACGACCTGCTTGATCTGGCTCGGATCCATGGTGACCTCCGGCAGCCCCTCGGCAAGACGGCACTCCAACTTGATCCCGAGATTGGCTCCGCGGGCCTCGAGCAAGGCGGCCGATTCCCTGACTATGTCATTTATGCTGGCCGGCCTCTTGCTCGGAGGTGTCTGCCGCGCGAACAGCATGAGCTTGCGGATCACTTCGCGGGCGTAAAGCGAGGCCGACTCAATCTTTACCAGGTCCTCCCGAACCTGCGCGGGCAGCTCGGAGCACTTTTTCGCCAACTGCGCGAATCCGAGAACGCTCCCCAGCGGCTCGTTAAGCTCGTGCGCGATGCCGGCAGCCAGCTGTCCTATGGTGGCCAGCCTGTCGGCGCGCCTCACCTGCTCTTCCAGCTTCAGCCTCTCCTCGTCAGCCCTTTTGTGTTCCACCACCAGCGCGATATCGCCGGCGATCAGGTCGAGAAGACGTCTCTCCTCGTTCAAAAAGGGGCCCTCGTCGAGGTCAGGCCTGTCCTCTACGTACTCCACCTCTACCATCCCGCGAAGGATGCCCGCCCCGACGATCTCCGATCGCTGCGCGTGCCTGGCCGCTCCTTTTACCGACGACTCGAACACCTTGCCGTCGATGGTGATCCGCGCCCGCGTGATCTCCGGATACTGCATGGCAGGCGGGATACATTCGACTACTTGCCTGAGGACGGCGTCGATCTCGGCGCTCGCGTCCGAGGTAGCCTTTCCTATCCGGTACAGGCAGGTCAACTCCTTGACGCGCTCCCTCTGGGCGAGCCTGATCCGCTGAAAGGCAGTCACGAAGGCCAGGGCCTGCGAGACGCGTCGCAGGTCGGCCAGCGCGGAACGCGAGAACGGGGAGCGGCTCTTATACATCACGAATCCGTTGAGCTCTTCCCCGAACCTGAGCTGGAACAGGGCGAAGCTCTGCAGAAGCCGATCGCCGCTCTGGTCTCGAAGGTCCTCTGGAACCTCGCCCCGCAGATGGGCCTCCCAAGCTTCCTCGTAGCTGCGAAACAGGGATTTCCGGACGTCCGCCCCCGGCGTCATCTTTTCTAGCGAGAGGTCGCCCAGGCGGTAGAAGCGCTCCGGCTTTCTCTGCATCTCCCAGCGCGAGAAGCGGCCGGACTCCCTGAGCAGGTTCTCGACCGCGTCCGCTCTCACATGAGCCAACAGCAGTCTGTCGACTTCGATCAGGAAGTCGACGAGCGGCTCGGCGCGGTCGGCGCACAGAAGCATGTCGTGCTGAAACTTGTTGAGGTCGAGGGGGTTCACGCTCTTCGTCCGCGCGGGGTAACAGCCGATATTACGCCCGCCCCGTATTCTTCCCACAGGCATGTACGCTGACGATGTGCTGCTGTAAAGCGTCGGTGGCCGCAAGAATAACGCGTGGCTGCTGCCCCGAAACGTGGTCGACGACCCCGTCTTAGCGCGGTGCCCCCACCTTTCTCCGGCCGTCCTGAAGGCCGTGGCAGCGAAAACGGTCGCTCCCCGATCGGTCCCCACGGACAACGGGACCGAACCGGAATCCCCAACGAAATCAACGGCGAGCGGTAGAGGATTCGACCGGAACTGGTCCCGGTAGGGACGGCCCTTTCGGGCCGCCCCCCGGACGGATCCCAGCG
>CAYVFC010000216.1:0-9358 GCA_964450715.1 uncultured Sandaracinaceae bacterium
GCGCCTTTCGCGCAAGAACTTCGCCGTGAGACGCCCCAGTCACGAGTTTCTGCGCCTTTCGCGCAAGAACTTCGCCGTGGGACGCCCCAGTCACGAGTTTCTGCGCCTTTCGCGCAAGAACTTCGCCGTGAGACGCCCCAGTCACGAGTTTCTGCGCTTTTCACGCGGCGCCACGGCCTGTTTAGGAGTCGCGAGCAATCGCGTTGGAGGCCGATAAGGGGCCTTTCGCGTTGATGGAAAACGGCGAACACAAGGTTGACCAGGCGGCCGCGCAGCCGGGCGGTTATTCGGAAAATCCGCCGAACCCACCGATCAGATGTGTAGAATCACGAGGGCAAGCCCCTCCCCTACGGTGCGCGGGAATCTAGCGGAGAAAGCCGGCCAGGAAGTCGCACATCTGGGCGGCGGCACGGGCGCGGTGGCTGATGCGGTTCTTCTCCTCGGCGCTGAGCTCGGCCATGCCGCGTTCGTGGCCCTCGGGCAGAAAGACCGGGTCGTAGCCAAAGCCGTGGGACCCGCGGGGATCGAACAGGATGCGACCCTCGCACACGCCGTGCTCGAGCCGCACGACCTCTGCCCCGGACGGAGAAGAGACGGCCGGACAGGCCAGGGCCAGCACGCAGCGAAAGCGGGCGGCTCGGCGCGCCTCGGACACATCCTTCAGCATTTCCAGCAGCTTGCGGTAGTTGTCCGAATCGGTGGCGCCCTGACCGGCGAAACGCGCGGAGTAGACCCCGGGCGCGCCGTCCAGGGCGTCGACCTCGAGACCCGAATCGTCGGCCATCGCTAATAGCCCCGAGCCCGCAGCGACGCTCAATGCCTTCTTGACGGCGTTAGCCTCGAAGGTGTCGCCGTCCTCCACCACCTCTGGCAGAGGCGGAACATCGTCCAGGCCGAGAAGCTCGATATCGGGAACGGCTGCCAAAAGCGCCCGGAACTCGGAGACCTTGCCGCGGTTGCGCGTGGCCAGAAGAAGTCGGGTAGGGGCGGCGGCATTGGCGTCGATTTGGCTCATGGTGTCATCTCGAACGATAGTGAGAGATCTCTATAACAGATGGGGATTTCTCCTTGCGGGCGAAATGACATCGACGGGGATTTCGGGTGTGTCCCACTTGGTCAACCGAGGACCCGCACCTGTCATTTCGAGGAGCCGAAGGCGACGAGAAATCTCTCTGGGAGATTTCTCGCTGCGCTCGAAATGACATTACCGCCACGACTTTTTGAGAAGTTACCGCAAGGGGCCACCATTACAGTTGACTAAGTGGGACACACCCGGGATTTCTCCCTGCCGTCGAAATGACATCAATACTGCCATGCGACAACGCGAAATCCCGGGCGCGGTATTCGCCCGTAAAACGTCAGCGGGTTTCGATCAGCTCGTCCACGGCCACGCCCGCCTTCCGGAGCGCGTCCATCTGCTTGTGGATGAGCTCCGCGCTTCCCTTCAACCCCAGATCGATGAGCGCCCCCAGCTCGACCCTGGTCATGGGCGCCCCCTCGGCCGTACCCTGTACCTCGACCACGGAAGACGAGGCGGTGGCCACCAGGTTCAGATCGACCTGCGCGCGGCTGTCCTCCTGGTAGCAGAGATCGAGCAACGGTGCGCCGTCCACCAGCCCCACGCTGACCGCCGCCAGCGCCTCGCGCACCGCGCCCGGCTCGATGAGCCCCCGTTTGCGCAGCCCGTCCAGCGCCAACATCAGGGCCACGAAGCCGCCGCTAATGCTGGCCGTGCGCGTGCCGCCGTCCGCGTCCAGCACGTCGCAGTCGATGGTGATAGTGCGCTCGCCCAGCTTTTTCAGGTAAACGCAGGAGCGGAGCGCCCGGCCCACCAGCCGCTGGATCTCCTGCGTGCGACCGCCCAGAAAGCCGCGCCGCCCCTCGCGGTGCTGCCGCTCCAGGTTGGCGCGCGGGTGCATGTTGTACTCGGCCGTGATCCAGCCGCGGCCGCTGCCGCGCAGGAAATCCCGCACACCGCTCTCCACCGAGGCGGCGATCAGCACCCGCGTGCCGCCCGCGGAAAAGAGCACGGAGCCCTCCGGGTTGCGCTGCATCCCGGTCTCGATGCGCACCGGCCGCAGCTCGTCCGCGGCCCTGCCGTCCAATCGTTTCACCTCTGTATCTCCTTTCGCATTCCGGCCGGGCGCCGCTCGGGACCTCGGGCGCGGCGCCTCAGGCCCGCGCCTCGACCGAGCCCTCGGCCTCGGTACGCGCCACCGGGAACCAGAGCTCGAAGGTCGTCCCCTCTCCCGGCCGGCTCTCGCACTCGATGCGACCGCCGTGCGCCGCCACGATCTGCTGGGTGAGGGGAAGCCCGAGCCCGGTGCCGTATTTTTTGGTCGTATAGAATAGCTCGAATATATGCTGGCGCTGGTCCGCCTCCATGCCCGCGCCCTGGTCGGCGATGCGGATCACCACCCCCTCGTCCCGAGCACTCGCCCGCAGCCGCACCTCGCCGCCCTCGGGCATGGCCTCGCGCGCGTTCTTGAGCAGGTTGATCAACACCTGCCGGATCTGCGCCTCGTCCACCGCCACCGGGGGCAACCCCTGCGCGATCTCCAGCCGCACCTGGATGCCGTGGGCCTCCAACTCGGGCCGCAGGAACCGCACCGCGTCGCCGACCAGCTCCCCCAGGTCCTCCTGCTCGAGGGTAGGATTGGGCAAACGGGCCAGGCGCAGGTACTGCTCGGTGATGGCGGTCAGGCTTTCGATCTCGCGCTGGATGGCCCGCAACAGCGAGCGCGTCTCCTCGCCGCGCTCGCCGAGCTCCTCCTCCAGCAGCTCGACGTTCAGCCCGATGCTGGAGAGCGGGCTGCGCACCTCGTGGGTGACGTGCGCGGCCATGCGGCCGATGGCGGCCAGCCGCTCGGTCTGGATCAGGCGGGTTTTCGTCTCGAGCTCTTCGGTGACGTCCTCGGCCACGATCAGCACCGAACGCCGGGCACCCGGCTCGGGCTCATCGCCGAACGGGGTGACCAGCACGTCGAGCTTCCGCTGCGCCGGGCCCTGCAGCGCGGCCGCGACGAGCACGGAGCGCTCCGCCCCGCCGGTCACCTCGGCGATGGCAGCGCCCAGCGGCTCCAGCCGCCCGGGCAGGCCGCTCTGCTCCAGCGGCCGGCCCACGGCCGCTCCGTCCACCCCCAGCAGGGTGGCGGCAGCCGGGTTGGCGCTGCGCACCACGCCCTCGCCGTCCACCACCAGAACCGCCGCGCGCAGGCCGGCCACGATCTGTTCCTGCATCTGCTGCAGCGAGCGCAGGCGCTCGGCCGCCTGCCGGAGGCTGGAGTCGCGGGCCCCGATGGCCGTGACCATGCTCTCGAACTGGCGGGCCAGCCGCCCGATCTCGTCGTCCGTGGTCGGCCCCAGGCGCTGCGCGGCCAGGTCGCCGCGCGCCACCGCTTCCACCCTCTCCTGCAGGCGGGGCAGCGGCGAGAGCACCTGCTGCGACCACCAGGTTACCGCCACCCCGACCAGCAGCGAGATGGCGATCAGAGCCACCAGCACCCCGATGGACTGGCTCTGTTGCTGCGAGGCGCGAGCACTGGTGCGCTCGAACTGCTCGAGGATGGAGGCCCAGAGGCTCTCCAGCCGGCTGTCGATCTCCCGCTCGCGACCCCTGAGGTCGCCCAGTATCCGCTCGGCCGCCTGCCGGTCCTGGGCGTCCAGCGCCCGGTAGAGGGACTCATAGCGCTCCTCCCCCCGGGCAATGGCGTTCTTGATCCGGTTAAGCTCGCGCTCGAGCCGGCCCACCCGGGCCTGCTCGAAGGAGGCGGGCGCCAGCTCCTCGATCCGGCTCACGCCCTGTAGCGCCTTTTCCACGGTCTCGGGCCGGGCGACCCGTCCCAGGTTGAGCCAGCGACGGGTGGCGGTGGTGTCGCGCTCGGAAAGCATGCGGTCGAGCAGGGTCTCGAAGACCGCCTGGGTGGCTCGCGCCTGCCCGACGACCAGAGCCAGCGGCAGGTAGCCCTCGTGCAGAAGTCGGAGGGTGGCGGCCATGCGCCGGTGCTGTACGAAGCTGGCCACCGAAACCAGCCCGGAAACGGCCAGCACCAGCAGAAAGCCGAGAAAAACGCGGCGGGGTATGTTGAGCCTCTGGCGCACCCGTGTCACCCGGTAGGCTTAACGCTATCATGGTAGGTTTCCAAGCTCTCTGCCGTCCGCGGGTTTTTTGCTATCTGGCGGGACAATCGCTTAGCCTCGGAGTATGCGAGCGCCGCTTCTACTCTTTTTGGCCCTGCTGGCCTGCGCCCCGGCCTGGAGCGGCTGCCTGCTCAACAACCTGAGCCCGTCCGAGAAGCTCAACGACAGCATTCGCGGCATGAACGACGCGGCCCGCTGGGGTCGTATCGACATCGCCCTGCAATACGTCGAGCCGGTCTACCGCCAGAAGTTCCTCGTCTCCCATCACGGGTGGGGTCGAAACATCGAGGTGGCGGACTCCGAGCTGCTGCGCATCGCCATGGCCCCGGACCAAAAGACCGCCGTGGCCCTGGTGGGTATCAGCTGGTACAGCCTGGACAACATGACGCTCCATAACACGGTGGTGAAACAGACCTGGGAGGAGCGCGACGGCGGCTTCGTGATGGCTTCCGAGGACGTGTTCGAGGGCGACGCCAAGCTGCTCGCCACGCCGGCGGTGCAGCCGCGGGTGCTGGCGGATTCCAGCGGTTAGTAGGGTCTCCTAAACGCTCTATAGCTTCAGGACTGCCTGCACGTCGGATGGGGCGCGGCATCCCCTGCCGAGCGGCAGCTCTCGACAGGGGACCGAATCGTCCCCCCCTCCCGCGGCTTCGGTCCGAGGTAGGTTCGCCGGAATCGGGTTGCCCGAAACGGCACACCGCGGACACGGGTGTCATAGCCGGAGCGGTCACAGCGGAAAACGGATCACCCTAACAACGGTCCGCGAACCCTCTCTGTTTTATAGGCATAGCTCACGAACTCCGGGAGAGAGGCGCGCTTGGTATGGAACTTGCTCAAACGAAAGGGATTCGAGAGGAGTTGATGACGCAGAGCGAGAATCGAGAATCGATCTACGGAGCGAAAAATTCGGGAGAACGAGCCCGGACGGAAAGGTCGGCGGGCGGACGCGCTTCGTACGGTTGGACCAGTATCGGTGTGCGGCCGTTCCGGCGCGCCGCGGAACGCGGGCCCGACCACCCGCTGGTGCGGGCATTCCGGCAAGCCGGGATGGATCTTCTCGACGCTTCGCTGCCCGAGCGGATCGACCATGCATCGGTCGCGAAGCTGTTGGCGCGCGCACCCGAGACCGCGGGAAAGGAATTTCTGGGACTGAGCCTGGCCGAGCAGCTGGAGCCGTCGGACATCGGTATTCTTCACTACATCGCCCGGTCGAGCCCCACCCTGCGCGTCGCGGTGGAGAAATGCGCCCCGTACATCACCATGCTGCACGACGGTCTGAAGGTGGAGCTCAGGCCGTGCGGCCGATCGCTGACCTGGGTATGTTTCGTGCTGCCAGCGGAGCTGCTGGTGCCGCCGGCCATGGTCGAGGTGGTGCTCGCCTTCACCCTGAAGCTTTTCCGCGGCTTGTCGGGCGTGCAGCTTTCGCCGGTGGCCGTGCGGTTTCGAAATCCACCTCCAGGGGATACAGACTATTATCGACGCTTCTTCCAGGCGCCCTGTCAATTCGATTCCGATTTCTTCGGGTTGTTGATGCACGACCAGAGCCTGCGGCTGCCCATCCCGAGCGCGGACCCGCAGCTATGCCAGCTGCTCGAGGAGCGCGCGCGACAGATGACAGTTCTATCCCCCACCGGGACCGGAACCGGCACTGCCAACCGGGTCCGGCGAATCGTGGTCGGGCTGCTCGCGGAAGGGTGTCCTGACATCGATCACGTCGCCAGTCGTTTGCACATGAGCCCGCGCACGCTGCGAAGGCGACTGGAGCAGGAGGGGGTTAAGTACCAAGAGGTGGTAAACCAACTGCGCGTCAACCTGGCCAAGCGCTATCTCGACGACCGACGCGGAGTGGAGGAGGTGGCCTCTTTACTGGGCTACTCGTCTTCGCACGCGTTTAGGCGGGCCTTCAAGCGGCAGACAGGCCTTCTACCGGCGGCCTATCGCGGACAGGCGCGCCGACCGCACGGATGAACCGTCGCACTCTCGAACGAGCCGCTCGACTGACTACGAAGGTGGGGGCTCTACGCGATGCCGATGGCGCGGCGTACGCGGGCGATGGTCTCGCGGGCGATGACGCGGGCCCGGTCCGCTCCTCGTTGCAGGATGGCGTCGAGCTCGGCCTCGTCGCCCCTGAGCTTCTGGTAGCGCTCGCGCATGGGGCCCAAGCGCTCGTCCAACAGCGCGACCAGGTCCTGCTTGGCGTGCCCCCATCCGTAGCCGCCGGCGCGCAGCCTGGCGGCCATCTCTTCGGCCTGCTGCTCGGAGGCCAGGGCCCGGTAGACCTGGAAGACGTGAGAGCCCTCCGGCTCTTTGGGCTGCTCGAGCGGGGTGGAGTCGCTCTGGATGCTCATCACGGCCTTGCGCAGCGCCTTGGCCGGCTCGAACAGCGGGATGGTGTTGTCGTAGCTCTTGCTCATCTTGCGCCCGTCCAGACCCGGGATCTGCTTCGACTCGGTGATGACGGCCTTGGGGACCACCACGGTGTTCTCGCCATATACGTGATTGAGGCGTACGGCCAGGTCGCGCGCCAGCTCCAGGTGCTGCTGTTGGTCCACACCCACGGGCACCACGTCGGTGTCGTAGAGGATGATGTCCGCGGCCATGAGCAACGGGTAGTTGAACAACCCCGCGTTGGGCGCCTCGCCCTTGTCGCGCGCCTCTTTATAAGCGTGGCCCCGCTCCAGCTGCCCGGTGGCCACCAGGCAGGCGAAGATCCAGGTGAGCTCGAAGACCTCGATCACCTCCGACTGGCGGAAGAGGATGGTCTTTTCCGGATCCAGGCCGCAGGCCAGCCAGGCAGCGGCCACGTCGTATATATAAGATCGAAGCGCGGCCGGGTCCCTCTCGGTGGTCAGCGCGTGGTAGTCGGCGATGAAGTAGATGCTCCGGTACCGCTCGGTCAGTTCGAGAGCAGGACCGATGGCGCCCAGGTAGTTCCCCAGGTGCGGCGTACCGGTAGGCTTGATGCCGGTAAGCGAGGTCTGCATGGCTTCTCCCTTCTTCCCCCGCCGGCCGAGAAACCCCTTCGGCCGGGGGCCGGGTGGCCGAAGCATGCGGGGCTTCGAGCGGCGGTGCAACTGCCCGGTCGAGCGGGCCCCCTTTCGTATCCTCCCTTTCAAGAGCCGTCAGAGCCCAGGGCGTATCTCGCTTCGGCAAAAAATCGGTCGCGCCCCTCGCAAAGTACCCGCCGTGCGTTACCTTGATCGACGGAGGCTACCGTGAAGCGAGATATCATCGTTATCGACGAAGATGCGTGCACCGGCTGCGGCGAATGCATCCCCAACTGCCCCGAGGGGGCGCTGCAGATCATCGACGACAAGTGCCGGCTGGTGTCTGATCTGCTCTGCGACGGACTGGGCGCCTGTGTGGGACACTGCCCGGAAGACGCCATGCGGGTAGAGAAAAGGGAAGCCGAGCCCTATGACGAGCGCAAGGTGATGACCGATCAGATCATCCCCAAGGGGCCCAGTCTGATCCGGGCCCACCTGGAGCACCTGAAGGAGCACGGCCAGACGACCTTCCTGGAGCAGGCGCTGCAGGTGCTAAAGGAGCGGGGGCTTCAGAATCCATTGCAGAGCCGGCAACCCGGGGAGGTGGCTTGCGCCTGCCAGGCGATGAAGAGCGGCAGCTTCACCCCGGCGGCGGACGACTCGTCGGTGGATCGGCGTGGCACTCGTCCCTCGCAGCTAGGACAGTGGCCCATCCAGCTGCACCTGGTCTCGCCGCTCGCTCCCTACTTCAAGAAACGCGACGTGCTGCTGGCCGCGGACTGCACGGCTTTCTCGGCGGGCGACTTCCACAAGGACTTCCTGGCGGGCAAGAGCCTGATCATCGCCTGCCCCAAGCTCGACTCCAACAAGGAGATCTACCTCGACAAGCTAACCGCGCTGATCGACGAAGCCGAAATCAATACGCTGACCGTGCTCATCATGGAAGTGCCCTGTTGCAGCGGGCTGCTGATCCTGGCCAAGAGGGCCGCCGAGCAGGCCAAGCGCAAGGTCCCCATCAAAAAGATCGTGCTGAATATCCGGGGCCAGGTGCTGGAGGAGAGCTGGGTTTGAACGCTGCGCGAGATTCCTCGCTACGCTCGGAATGACACCTCTGCGGGTTACTCCAGCGCCCAGACCGTGTCGCAGCCGAAGAGCAGGTCGATGCGCGCGCTCAGGTCGGACTGGATGGTCTGGCAGTTGCCGGGACAGACCAGCACCCGCGCGGGGCTCTGGTTGTCGTCGTAGTACCAGCCGCCGCCCCTGGCCGGGTCGCAAGCGGCGCGCTCGCTCACCCGGTAGAGGTTCTGCGCGGCGCCGCCCGAGCCGGGCGTGTACTGCACGTTGACCTTCTCCCGGTCGAAGCTCTCGCCCACGGGCGGCGGGGGGATCTGCCACTCGCAGTCGATGGTGGTGGAGCCGATCACGGTCTGGGCCAGCGCGTCGAATACCGGGGCGAAATCCTGCGCGCACAGGTCGCCGGCCACCCCGCCGGTCTGCGCGACCAGCTCGGTATAAACGTGCCCGTCCACCCCGTTACCGCAGGCCAGCAAACAGTCATAGGTACAGAATACTCCGAAGAACTTCCAGATGTCGAAGTAGCCGGGATGCTGGGCGTTGAGCTGGGCCAGCGCGTCGCTGAACCCGGCCGAAGTCCAGTCCGACTCGTCATCGGTCACCACCGCGAAGTACTTGGCCGCGTTCTGCCGCAGGTTGGCCTGGTAGTCCGGGAAGTGGTCGATGAATTTGCTAAGCGCGTTGTGGTTCTCGATCTTGTCCTCGATCTTGAGAAAGGTCGGGGGGTTGCTGTCCGAGTCGGGACAGCCGCCGTTGCCCAGCGGCGGGTCGATGCAGATGGACACCTTGCCGAAGGGCACCGACCAGCCGGTCTCGGCGATCATCACCACCCGCACGTCGATGCCGGCCGAGGTGATCTGCTGGGCAAACTGGTTGAGGTTGTCCTGCACGGCCAGTGCGGCCATCTGCATGCTGCTGGTGGTGTCGACGGCCCAGATGATGTCGACCGGTCTGACCTGGTTGTCCGCGGTCTGACTCAGGCTGGCGCAGTCCTCGAAGTCCACCACCTGGCCCGAGCCCGAGGCTCCGGACGCGCCCGCGCCGGACGCGTTCTGACCCGAGGCGCCCTGACCCGCGCCGCCTTGCCCTGCGCTCTGCGTGCCGGACTGCCCCGAGCCACCCGCCCCTGCGCTGGCCGCGGCCGCGCCCGCCGTACC
>CAYVFC010000217.1:0-9127 GCA_964450715.1 uncultured Sandaracinaceae bacterium
CGCACGGGCCCTGCGCGCGCTGGGCGAGGCCGCGCTGGCGACCGACGCCGCCGGCGAGGCGGCGGGAGCGTTCGAGCGCTTGCTGGCCATCGCGCCCGATGGTCCCGACCCGCTCGTCTGGCTGGGCAAGGCCCGTCGGCAGGAGGCGGACGCCGAGGCGGCGGAGGGGCTCTTTCGCCGTGCTCTGGAGCTCTCGCCCCAGCACACCGATGCCATGTTCGCGCTGGGAAGGCTTCTGCTCGACCGGGGCGAGTACGAGCAGGCGGACGAATATTATCAGCGTATCGCGGAGAATGATGGCGACTCGCTACGCGGCCGGCTGGGCCGGGTCGAGGCGCTCACCGGCATGGGCCGGTTGCGGGATGCTCGGCAGCAGCTGGAAGGTATCGAGGAGCGACTGCGCCGCACCGCGCAGGTACGCATGACCGGCGCACGCCTGGCCCTGGCGCGGGGCCGTTACGGCGAGACGCTGGCGCTGCTCGGACCGTTGATGAAGGTCGGGACGCGCGATCCGCGCGTGATCACGCTCTACGGGGACGCCGAATATGCTGCCGGCCAGGTGGACAACGCGGCGGCCAGCTACAACAAGGCGCTGGCCATCGACGCCGATCTGCCCGAGGCTCTGCTGGGGCGGGCCGAGGTCTTCGTGCGCGCCGACAGGCCTGCCGACGCCCTGGCCGTTCTGCAGCGGGCGGCAACCTCGCTCGCCTCGCACGTCCGACCGCCCCAGGCCAGGGCGCGCATGCTGACCCTGCTCGGACGCGCCTATATCCAGGCCGTAGGCGGCAAGACCTCCGAGAAAGCCCGCCAGGCGTTGGCGGCCGCCGTGGCCATCGACGGCGCTCCTTCCGAGGCCTTCTTCTGGTTGGGCGAGTCGCAGGCAGGCGTGCAGACCACCGAGGCCCGTACGGCCTACGAGCGCTACTTGAAGCTGCAGCCCAATGGCCGGTACGCTGAAAGGGCGAGGCGCGCGCTCGCGCCTCGCGACCACGACAGCGTGGTCGCCTACAACCGCTAGACCCTTAGGGTCCGTGACAAAATAACTCGATCAGATTTCGGAGCGCGACGGCCCCGGATGCAAGGCGCGACGACGAGAAATATTGGGGATATTTTGCGGAGGAGCAACGCAGCAGCCGGGGCCGTCCCGCCCGAAAGATGGATGAGTTATTTTGTCACGGACCCTTAGCGCCAGCCGGCCAGCAGGAGCCTTATCGATGACCAGGACCGTCTCGCCCGTCTGGGTTCTTCTCGCCCTTGTCGCCGCCGCTTGCGGGGGCGGACCGGAACCGCAGCCCACCACCGTACAGCAGAGCGACCTCGAGCAAGAGGAAGAAGAGGAATACAAGGAGGTCGGCGCCGTGGGGATCATGGGCACCATTCCCACCATGCGCATCCAGGAGAGGTTCGAGATGAAGCTGCTCAGCTTCGAGCGCTGTTTCAGGGAGAGGGAGGGGCCGCTTCCCTACATCGGCGGCCACGTCGAGTTCTACTTCCGGGTCGCGCTGGACGGCAGCGTGCGCTGGGCCTACCTGCGCAACAGCAGCGTGGGCGACCGCGAGACCGAGCGCTGTCTGCTCGACATCACGCGGCGCATGAAGTTCCCGCGGCCGCGCGGCGGCGGCGAGGCCGAGATCGGCTGGGGCTTCGACCGGGATCCGAATCCGGAGGTGCGCGATCCGGTGGAGCTGGACGCGAGCAGCGCCGCCGCTCTGGTGCGGGAGAATGCCGAGCCCATCGCGGCCTGCGGAATACCTTCTTCAACCGTGACCGTGACCGCTTACGTGGCCCCGGGCGGACAGGTCGCCGCCGCCGGTGCGCACTCGTCCTACCGGGGAGCGGCCGAGGACGCGGTCCTGGATTGCGTCACCGAGATGGTCTCCGGCTGGACCCTGCCTGATCCCGGCTCATACGCCGGCAAGATCAGCTTCGAGGTGCCCTGATCCATCTGGCGACGTGCTATCCTCCGGCCTCGTGAACGAGCGAACCCAAAACGGGGTATGCGTGGTCACCGGTGCCAGCGCCGGCATCGGCAGGGAGACGGCCAGGTTGATGGCCGAGCGCGGTTTCGAGCTGGTCGTGGTAGGGCGGGACCCCGAGCGTACGCGCCAGGCCGCGGGGTACGTGCAAGGCCGCGGCCGCGGCGCCCGGGTCCGCTTCCATACCTGCGACTTCTCCTCGCTCGAGGAGGTCCGCGTACTCGGGCAGAAGCTGCTTCAGAGCGAGCCGCGCATCGACGTGCTGATCAACAACGCCGGGCTCTGGCACACCGAGCGGAAGCTGAGCCGGGACGGCTACGAGGAGACCTTTGCCGTCAATCACCTGGCGCCCTTCCTGCTCACCCACCTGCTGCTCGATCGGCTGAAACAGAGCGCGCCGTCGCGCATCGTGCACGTCTCCTCGCGGCTGCACGAGTTTCAGCGCCGTTTCGACTTCGACGACCTCGGGCGCGAGCACCGTTACCGCGGTATCCACGTTTATGCCCAGAGCAAGCTGGCCAACGTGATGTTTTCCACCGAGCTGGCCGAGCGGCTGCGCGACAGCGGCGTGGACGACGTTACCAGCAATGCCCTTCACCCGGGGGACGTGATCAGCGATATTCTGCGCGATCAACCCCTGCTCTACTTCCTGGGTCGGCAAGTGTCGTTCTTCTTCGATTCGCCCGCGCAGGCGTCGGTTACCTCGGTACACCTGGCCACTGACGAGGCGCTGGCCCGGACCAGCGGCAAGTACTTCGTGAAATGCAGCGAGCGCGCCTCCTCGCGCGCCGTACACGACGCCGAGGCGCGCAAGCGCCTCTGGGATCTAAGCGCCGAGATGGCTGGGCTGTAGAGCAGGCGGGAGCCAGAGAGCCGATCCGTTCTATAGCCGCCCCCTTCTCGATTGACATTCCCCGCCAACACCGCAAGAAACAGGGCCATGGAAGAGAAGGGGACGGTACGCGTGTCCTCGCCGCGACTGACTCCGCCGGCCGCTCTCGCCGGATTGATCGCCATCGTCTTCGTCGGCCACGTAGAGCTGATCGAGCGCTATCCCATACGTCGTCTGATCGGTGACGAAGGCGTATACGTGAGTCAAGCCCGGCAACACGCTCGCGAAGGATGGGCTACGCTGCTGCCGGGCAATCTCGAGTTCTCCAAGAGGCCGTCGTTCTGGGGGCACGTTCTGAGCCGGGTCGCCCCTGACCCATCGGTGCTCGAGGATCCGCCGGACGCGGAGAACGAGGATAATCCGGGTGGAGCAAAGGGGCGCATAATCAAGACGGCGTACCTGGACGGAGGACGGCGGCTCAATACCTTTCTGCTGCTCGGGCTGCTCATCGCGTTATATGCGCAGGGGCGGGCGCTCAGGCTGGGCGGATGGGTATCGCTGGCCCCGGTCGTTCTGCTGGCGGTGCAACCACGCCTCGTCTTTCAGGTCCACTCGCTCTGGTCGGAGATGCTGTTCATGGCCTTGCAGACGGCGGCATTCGCCTGCCTGCTCTGGTATCCGCGAACCGGCAGGAGCGTTTACGCGGCGGTGGCCGGGCTCTTCATGGGGTTCGCCATCCTGACCCGCAGCACCTCTCTGTTGTTCGCGCCGCTGATCCCTATCTGGTTGTTCTGGGCCGGTGGCGCGCGGGGTCGAATCGTGCGGCGCCTGCTCGCACCGGCCGTTTTCGCGGTGGCGGTGGCGGCGGTCGTTACCCCTCAGCTGCGGGCGAACTACGCATCCGGCCGTGGGTACCGGCTGGCGGCCAACACCTGGCTGAACGTCATGATCGGAATGAACCCCAGAACCTACCACGCCGGGCTGGCGGAAGCGTGGAGAGACGCTCGCGGAATGGTGAGCGGCGTGAAGAGGGGGAAGTCGCGTCCCGAAAAACTGGTGTCGCGAGAGGAGAAGGCGCGACAGACCGTATTGAACTACCTACGCCTCGCCGATCCGTGGGACCTTTTCCTCTTCCAGGTCAATCGCGGTTTCAACATCCTGACCCGAGGCCGGGCGGCGCTGCAGTGGTCGGTCGACAAGAAGACCTGGCCCGGACAGACGACGGACCGGCTGCGGCCCTGGATACCGGTCGACCGTCTGGCCTGGCTGGTTCTGCTCGCCGGCGGCCTGCTGGGGCTGGGGGTGCTCGCTTTTCGCGACCGGGGTTGGGCGCTGCCGGGCGCGTATGCGGCGTATTACCTGCTGGCGATGATGGCGGTGCCTATCAACGGGCGTATCTCGATCCAGCTGTTGCCGTTCCTCTGCCTGGGGACGGTGGGCCTGCTCCGGTTGAGAGCGAGGCCCGCTCCGGATCAGTAGAAGCCATCGCAAATGGCGGGTCTCCCGCAGACATGGTATCTGGTGATGATGATATCGGGCGGTAAAAAACGAGATCTGGACAGGACGCGAAGGCGAATCCTAGACGCCGCCGCTCGCGAGTTTGCCGAGAAGGGGCTGGCGGGCGCTCGTATCGACGCCATCGCGGAGCGGGCCAAGGTCAACAAGGCCATGATCTACTACGTTCATGGCAGCAAGGAGGACTTGCACCTGGCCGTGATCCGGGATCTGTTCGAGGAGAAGATCATGCAGGTCGATTCCCGGGTGGCCGATGTCAGCCTCTCGGGTGACGATCTTCTCTCGATATTCGAGCTGTACTTCGACGCGTTTTTCGACCGGCAGGACTACGTACGCATCATGATCAACGACGCGGTCACCGGTGGCGTCGCCCTGCGTCGCTTGCGGAAGGAACGGCCCGAGCTGTTCGAGATTTTCGACACGCTCTCCGGCGTCTTCCGCAAATCGATGGCCGAGGGAAACATCCAGCCGGTCGACCCGGACAAAAGCATCGTCATGATCGTTTTCGTCCTCTCCTCGTTGGTCTGCATGCTGCCCCACATGGACATCATCCGGCCCAGGCAGTCTGCCGAGTACAAGGCTCTGAGAGATCAGGAGCGCTGGAAGAGCTTCCTGAGAGCGGCGGTCGAGCGGCTGGTCGTGCCCGGCGACTGACCGACGCGTTTTGTTAGAGCTTGTCGTTCACGAAGGCGGCGATCATGCGGCCGGCCAGCGAGTAGTCGCCCGGGACGATGAAGCCGTGGGCGCCCGGATCGCCCAGCTCGGCGCGGCTGTACCAGCGGGCGTCCTCCAACTCGTCATCGCAGAGCACGATCTCCGTGTTCCGGGCTCGGGCGGTGAAGCCCAGCATGAGGGAGGCCGGAAAGGGCCAACCCTGCGAGCTGAAGTAGACCGGGTTCTCGATCTCGATGCCGACCTCTTCCTCGACCTCGCGTACCGCGGCCCGTTCCAGGCTCTCGCCGGGTTCGACGAAGCCGGCCAGCGCGGAGTATACACTAGGTATCCAGTGCGGCTGGCGGCCGAGCAGGCAGCGATCACCGTCGATGACCAGTACGTTGACCGATGGATCGGTGCGCGGGAAGTGCTCCTTTCCGCAGCCGGCGTCGGTGCAGGCTCGCAGGAAACCGCCCTGTCGGGGCTCGGTGCGTGCGCCGCAGAGGCCGCAGAATAGGCTCTGGGCGTGCCAGTAGAGAATGCCGCGCGCGTAGGCTCCCAGCCCCGCGTCATCCTGACCCATGGTGCCCATAACGTTGCGGATCTCCAGGAACTCGCCCTCTCCGGCCAAGCAGGAGTGCTCGAACGGATCGGCCAGCGAGGAGAGATCGATGGCGAAGCAGCCCCGGTCGCCGAGCAAACCCAGCCAGACCAGCTCGCCGTCGGTGTCGAGCAGCGAGCCGGCACGGCCGAGCGGCAGCCGGACGAGCGTCGGACGGGCGCCGGGCACGATCAGGTTCTGATCGCGCCATACCGGTATGATCAGGGTATCCGGATTCGCAAGCCGGCTCTCCAGGGCGTCGATGTCCCGGCGCAGGCGGGCGGCGCGATCCAGCGAAAGGGGCTCGTTACCGCAGGGAATGGGCATGGGCCGGCTCGCGATTCAGATGAGGGAGAGCTGCAGGCGCAGCGGAGAGCACTCCTGCTGCACCTTGACCGGATACTCGCCGCTGAAGCAGGCGTCGCAGAAGCCCGTTTCGCCCACCGCCTGGTGCAGCGCCGGGACGCTGAGGTAGCCCACCGAGTCGGCCGTAACGAATTCCGTGATCTGTTCGATCTTGCAGTTGGAAGCGATGAGCTCCTCGCGCGACGGCGTGTCGATGCCGTAGAAACAGGGCCAGCGGGTAGGCGGGGAGCTGATGCGCAGGTGAACCTCGCGCGCGCCGGCCTCGCGTACCATCTTGACGATCTTGTGGGAGGTGGTCCCGCGCACGACCGAGTCGTCGACCACCACCACCCGCTTGCCCGCCAGCACGGCCCGCAGGGGGCTGAGCTTGAGCCGAACGCCGAAGTGACGGATGGAGGACTCGGGCTCGATAAAGGTGCGTCCCACGTAGTGGTTGCGGATGAGCCCGAGCTCGAAGGGCAGCCCGGAGCGCTCGGCATAGCCCAGCGCCGCGGTCATCCCGCTATCCGGCACCGGTATCACGATGTCGGCGGGGGCGGGCTGCTCCTCGGCCAGCTTGTGCCCCAGCCGCTTGCGCGCCTGGTAGACGCTGACGCCGCCCATCACCGAGTCGGGCCGCGCGAAGTAGACGAACTCGAAGATGCACATCCGGGGCTCGGACGCAGGGAAGGGGCGGTAGCTGCGCACGCCAGATCCGTTCACCACCACCATCTCGCCCGGCTCGACCTCTCGCACGTAATCGGCGGCGACCAGATCAAAAGCCGGCGACTCCGAGGAGAACATGGTCGCGCCATCCGCCAGGCCCATGCAGAGCGGCCGGAAGCCGTGCGGATCGCGTACCGCGATCATTTGGTTGGGCGTGAGAAACAGCAGGGTGAAGGCGCCCTGTACCTGCCGCAGCGCGTCCGCCACCCGATCCACGGTGGTGCTCTCCCGGGAGCGGGCGATGAGGTGGACCAGCACCTCGCTGTCCGAACCGCTCTGGAAGATGGAGCCCTCGGCCTCCAGCTTCCGGCGCAGCTGCAGGTAATTGGTGAGGTTGCCGTTGTGGGCCACGGCCATGGAGCCGAAGGCGTAGTCCATGGCCAGCGGCTGCGCGTCGCGTACGGTGGTCTCACCCGCGGTGGAGTAGCGCACGTGGCCGATGGCGCTCGATCCGGGCAGCCGGTCCAGGATCTCCTGCCCGAAGATATCTCGCACCAGCCCCAGATCGCGGTGCAGCAGCATCCGGCCCTGGTTGGCGGCGGCGATCCCGGCGCTCTCCTGGCCCCGGTGCTGCAGGCAGTGGATGCCCAGGTAGGCCAGGTTGGCCGCTTCCCGCGATCCGTACACGCCGAACAGCCCGCAGCAATCGTGGAAATGGTCGTCCGTTAGGGTGCTCTGCATGCTCGATCGTCCGCTCCGGCCGGGGTCCTGCTGGGCCTCGCGGTCAAAAAGCCATTTCTAGCTCAATCGGTCGGCCTCGTCCACGCCTTCGCTCGCATCGCTTTCATACCGGATCGTCTACCTACACCTCCAGGGCCTCGTAGGTCGCCGGGGTCTTGACCTCGAGGCCCGCGACGCCGCCGGATAGTCGCTGTAAAAAAGCCTTCATGCCCTGGGCGGGAAGCGACCGGGCCCGCCGATCGGCGGGTAGCGGCGCCGAGAAGTCGTCGTGGTGGAAGGGGACCACCAGGCTGGGCCGGACCAGGTCGACCAACCGCTCCGGGTAGCCGTCGATCTTCCGCCATCCCGGTACGCAGAGAAAGAGCACGTCGCAGCCTACCCCTTCCATCTGCTCGGGGATAAAGTTGGCGCTACCCAGGTGCAGGAAGCGCGTTCCTCCCAACTCGACCAGAACCGCGAACACGTCCCCGTGGCGGTAGTCGCTCGCCCGCAGCGGCAGAGTTTTTGTGCTATCTATCTCGCCCGGATAGGGCACGCGGCCGAAGACCACGAGCCCGTGGCGCGACGGGATCATGGTAACGTAGACGCCCGGCTCGATCTCGACGCGTTCGCCCCCGCGGCAGACCTGCACCCGGCCGGCCCTGCCGTGCATCGATAACAGCGTATCCAGACTCGCGCTGCCCAGCAGCGCCCCTTCGTAATGAGCGCAGAGCTCCGGGATGTCGAGCGCGTGGTCCAGGTGGGTGTGCCCGACGACCACCGCGCTGACCTCGGCGGGCAGCGCGCGCAGCTCATGCAGGTAGCCCTCGATGGCCTCGGGGCGCGCTCGGGGCCGCCCGAAGAAGCACTCTCGCTTTCCGGGTCTCGAGAGGTAGGGGTCGATCAATACGGCCCGGTTCCCGTGGACGAGCTCGACGCCGGCGGCACCGATCCAGCGAATTCGAACCGACATGGGGGTAGTATACGCGGGTGTCCGAAACGATCGATATCGTCCACCGCGATCCGCACCTGCTGGTGGTGAACAAGCCCGCGGGTATCGCCACCACCTCGCCGTCCGGGGGTGACTGCCTGGTGGCGCGGGTGCGGGAGGCGGACGCGGAGGCCCAGCTGTTGCACCCGGTTTCGCGCCTGGACGCGCAGGTCAGTGGCCTGGTCACCTTCGCCCGCACGCGCGAGGCCAACCGGGCCCTGCGCGAGGCGCGAGCGAGCGGCGTCTACCAGAGGCTCTACCTGGCGTTGGCCCTGCGAGCGCCCGACCCGCCCGAGGGGCGGTGGCAGGCGCCCATCGCCGTCGACCCCCGCGATCCGCGTCGCAGGGTGGCGGAGTCGACCCGGGCGGGCCGCGGGCGAAGCGGCGCGCGTCCGGCAGCGACCGATTACCGGACCGCACAGGTCGTGCAACAGGCCGCGCTGCTCTACCTCTGGCCCCGCACCGGTCGCACGCACCAGCTTCGCGTTCACTGTGCGCAGGCGAGCGCCCCGCTGATCGGCGATCGGCACTACGGCGGCCCGGTACGCCTGGTGCTTCCCGACGGCCGGGTCCTGCGCGCCCGCCGCGTCATGCTGCACTGCGCGCGCCTGGTGCTTCCCGATCTGGTCCTCCGGCCCGCCCGGCTGGTGGTCGCGGCGCCTATGCCCGAGGAGATGACCGCGCTCTGGCGCGATCTCGGCGGCGGGAGCCTGTCGGTGCCAGAGTCCGACGACATTCGCTGTCGTCCCTGGAAAATGAACAGAAACAAACCGTGACTCGGCATCGGCGCGGGCGGGCCGGCGCGCGTCGGTGCCGGACGCGCGACT
>CAYVFC010000218.1:0-7500 GCA_964450715.1 uncultured Sandaracinaceae bacterium
AACCGCTACGTGTACGCCGCCGTGGGCGGCAACTTCCGGCTGGACGCGCTGCAGGCGGCCATCCTGCGCGTCAAGCTCGTGCATCTGGACGGCTGGACCGAGGGCCGTCGCCGCAACGCCGATCTCTATGACGCGCTCTTCCGGGAGGCCGCGCTGCCCGCCGAGCTGCTGGCGCCGCCCGTGCGCGTGGCTGACGGCCACGTGTATCACCAGTACGTCATCCGGACCGCGCGACGGGATGCCCTGCTCGACCACCTGCAGCAGAAGGGGTTTCCCTGCATGGTCTACTACCCGCGGCCGCTGCACCTGCAGCACTGCTTCGCCGACCTGGGCCAGGCCGAGGGCAGCTTTCCCCACGCGGAGCAGGCAGCGCGCCAGGTACTGGCGCTGCCCGTGTATGCCGAGCTGCCGCGGACGCGCATTCAACAGGTCGTCGAGTGTATAGTGGAGTTTCTGAAACGCTGAACCGTTTCCGAGCTCGAGGCGTCGATGGAGCCCAGCTTCCTTTCCCTGCTGCCGCCGCTGATCGCGATCGGCTGCGCGCTGGTTTTCCGCCGGGTGGTGGCGGCGCTGCTGCTGGGCGTTTTGCTGGCCGCGGTGGTGGCCGCCGGTTTTTCCCCCCTCGGCGCGCTGGCTGAGGCGTTCGGCTATCTATGGGAGTCGCTGAAGGAGATCGGTCACCTGCAGATCCTGGCCTTTGCCGGGCTGTTGGGCGCGCTGCTCAGCGTGGTCTCCGCCTCCGGGGGCTCGCTGGGAATGGCGCGAGCGGCGACCCGCTTCGCCAACACCCGGCGCGGCGGCCAGCTGGTCTCCTGGCTGCTCGGCATCGTCTTTTTCTTCGACGACTACGCCAACGCCCTGTTCGTGGGTTCCACCATGCGGCCCATCACCGACCGGCTGCGCATCAGCCGCGAGAAGCTGGCCTTCATCATCGACACCACCTCGGCGCCGGTAGCCAGCCTGGGCCCCATCTCCACCTGGATAGTGGTCGAGATAGGTTACATCGCCGACCAGGGCCGTTCCCTGGGCATCGAGGCAGATGCCTACGCGGTATTCATCAAGACCATTCCCTCGCGGTTCTACCCGGTGGTCATGCTCGTGCTCGGGCTCTTCGTCGCCTGGTCGGGCCGCGACTTCGGGCCCATGGCCGCCGCCGAGCGAAGGACCCTGGCCGGCGGTCAGACCGGCGCGCCGAAGGCGGGCGCCGGCAAAACGCCGCCGCCCGATCCCCGGGCCGCGGAGAGCGTGCCCGGGCGCAGCTGGACCCTGGCCGCGGTGCCGGTGGCCGTAGTGCTGGTGGCCGTGCTGGCCGGGCTCTACTTCAGCGGCAGGGCGGGCGTGGACAGCGACCGCGAGCGGCTCGGCGCCGCCAGGAGCGCCGCGTTAGCAGAGGTGCGGCAGGCCGAGGTCGCCGGGGATGAAGCGGCGCGCCAGGCCGCGCTGCTCGAGGCGCGCCAGGCCGAGCAAGAGCTCGCGCGTAACGACTACAGCCTGATGAACGTGCTCGGCAACGCCGATTCCTCCTTGACCATCCTCTGGGCCTCGTTTCTGGGCGGTTTACTCGCCATATTCATGGCCGTCACCGGTCGCGCTCTGACCCTGTCCGCCGCCCTGCGCGCCTGGCTCAAGGGCGGAGCGGGCATGATCCCGGTAATGGCCATCCTGGTACTGGCCTGGAGCCTGGGGCTGGCCTGCGAGCGGCTCGGTACCGCCACTTACCTGGTCGGGCTGCTGGGCCCCGGCTTCGAGGCGGGCCTTTTGCCCGCGGCAGTCTTTCTTTTGGCCGCCTTGATCAGCTTTGCCACCGGCACCTCCTGGGGGACCATGGGCCTGATGTTTCCGCTGGCCGTTCCCCTGGCGGTCAAGCTGGCGCCGGGCAACGAGACGCTCTTTTTGGCCTCCATCTCCTCCATCCTGGCGGGATCGGTCTTCGGCGATCACTGCTCCCCGGTCTCCGACACCACCATCCTCAGCGCCATGGCCGCCGACTGCGACCAGGTCGCCCACGTGCGCACGCAGCTGCCCTACGCCGTGCTGGGCGCCACCGCCAGCGTCATTTGCGGCGCCATCCCGGTGGGCCTGGGCTGGGTGAGCACACCGGTCGGCATGCTGGCGAGCGTGGTGGCGGCGCTGGGGTTGTTCTACCTGTTGACTCGAAACGCGGCCCGTCGCGAAATCGGATAGCTACATCCGCCCTAATACTCGTTGATGACCAGGCCCCGCACAATGCTGCCGTCACTGCCTGCGGCGAGATGCACACCATCCTCGAAGCCGGAGTTGCTGCCGTTACGAGCCCACAGCGGGGAGCGGGACGGAATGAGCCTCCCGGCGCTCGCCGTCCAGGCGCGACGATCAGGGCTCGGGGGTTGCCTCCCCCGCGGCCCCCGAGCGGCCCCCTCGCGGATCGAGCGCGGCATCGCCAGACCCGTCCCCCCGGGCGCGCGGAAGCCGAAGCGGGGAGATCTCGTTCGACCAGTTCTGAGCTCCCGAATTCGGATCGCCCACCGATCCGCGTACTCGGAGACGGCGACGCACCCTTTCTTTTTGACGCATCGGTATTACCGTGAATACTGACCCGGCCGAGCTAGAGCCGGCGAAATGGTATCGAAGATGCACTCCAGCGACTATCTAGCGCCGTTCTCCCCCGGCGGCTCCACCCCGGTGGACGAGAGCACCTGCCAGGCGCTGCTCTCGCTGGCGCTGGAACGGGGCGGCGAGCACGCCGATCTCTTCTTCGAGTACCTGGTCTCGGGCCGCTACCTGCTTGACGAAGGCATCCTCAAGTCGGCGGGTCGCTCGGTGAGCATGGGCCTGGGGGTGCGGGTCCTGAAGGGCGACGCCACCGGGTACGCCTACGTGCAACAGCTCACGTCCGAGGCCATGCGGCAGGCGGCCCGCACCGCTGCCCGTATCGCTTCCGGCGGCGGTGGCTCGCAAGCCGTACAGCTGCAGAGCCGGTCCGCGCCCGAACGGTACGCCGCGCAACGGCTCTCGCTCGCGGTAGCGGGCGAGGAGAAGCGAGCGATACTGCTGCAGGCCGACCGGGCGGCGCGTGCCGCCGACCCGCGGGTGGTCCGGGTCGAGGTCTCCTTCATCGAGCAGCTGCGTGAGATCATGGTGGCCACCAGCGGCGGGTTGCTGTTGCGGGACAGGCAGCCGCTGATCCGTTTCGGCGTGCAGGTGATCGCCGAGCAGGGGCAGAAGCGGCAGTCCGGCTCCTCGGGCGGAGGCGGGCGCGCCGGGCTGGAGTACTTCGAGCAAACGAGCGCCGAGCAACACGCGCGCGAGGCGGTGCGCCACGCCACCGTCATGCTGCAAGCGCACGAGTCGCCGGCCGGAGAGATGCCGGTGGTGCTGGTCGCGGGCGACAGCGGCGTGCTCTTGCACGAGGCGGTAGGGCACGGGCTGGAAGCGGACTTCAACCGCAAGGGCACCAGCAACTACAGCGGACGCATCGGCCAGCGGGTGGCCGCAGATCTCTGCACGGTGGTGGACGACGCCACCCTGCACGGGTCGCGGGGAAGCATCAACGTGGACGACGAGGGAGAGCAGCCGGGGCGTACCGTATTGATCGAGAACGGGGTGCTCCGCGGCTACCTGCACGACCGGCACTCGTCCGGCCACTTCGCCGTGCCGCCCTCGGGTAACGGCCGGCGGGAGAGCTTCCGCTCGCACCCGCTGCCCCGCATGACCAACACCATGCTGCTCGGCGGCCCCCACCACCCGGAAGAGATCCTGCGCAGCGTCGAGCGCGGGGTGTTCGCCCGCAAATTCGGCGGCGGGCAGGTGGACATCTCCAACGGCGACTTCGTCTTCTCGCTGACCGAGAGCTATTTGATCGAGAACGGGAAGATCACCACTCCCTTGAAGGGCGTGAACCTGATCGGCAACGGACCCGAGGTGATGACCCGGGTGACCATGCTCGGCAACGACCTGGCCGTGTCGGACGGGGTCTGGACCTGCGGCAAGGAGGGCCAGTCGGTACCGGTGGGGGTGGGCTGTCCCACGGTGAAGATAGACGCCATGACGGTCGGCGGTACGCGGACGGGGGGAGGATGAGCTGCTCGCAATCGGAGCCGAGGCTGTTAGAGCTCGGCGAGCGCGTGGTCGACCGCGCGCTGCGGTCCGGGGCCGAGGTGGCCGAGGTATCGGCCCGGCAGGGTGCGCACCTGACCGCCCGGGTACGGCTGGGAAAGCCGGAGCTGCTGGAAGAGGCGGCTTCCGAGTCGATCGGGCTCCGCGTCATGCGAGGGGGACAGGTGGCTGTGACCTCCACCAGCGACCTGAGCGAGCCGGGGCTCGACCGGTTCGTGCGGGACGCCATGGAGCTACTCGATCTCGCGCAGCCCGACCCTTGTGCGGGACCGCCAGAACCCGCCTTGCTCTCCGGGCCGGACAGCCACGCCGACCTCGATCTGTTCGATCCGTCGGTGGAGGGGATCGATGCCGACCGGGCGCTCGAGCTGGCGCTACAGGCGGAGAGCGCCGCGCTCGATTCCGACCGCAGGTTGACCAACAGCGAGGGGAGCACCTTGGTGCGGACGGCGGGCGCGCGGGCGCTGGTCACCAGCGGCGGCTTTCGGGGCAGCGCTCGCGGCACGCTGGTGTCGCTGACCGTCAACCCGGTGGCCGACGACGAGGAGGGCAAGAAGCGTAACGGCTACTGCTGGAGCGCGCGGCGCCACCTGCGCGAGCTAGACGACGCGCGGTGGATCGGCGAAGAGGCGGCGCGTCGGACGCTCGACAAGCTGGGAGCCAGGAAGATCGACACCCGGCAGGCGCCGGTGATCTTCGACCCGGAAGCGGGCCGTTCCATCCTCGGTCTGCTGGCCGGCTGCGTGTTGGGCGGGGCGATCTGGCGCAGGGCGAGCTTTCTGGTGGGTCGCGAGGGCGAACGGATAGCGAGCGAAGCGGTTACGGTGGTGGATGAGCCGCTGATCGAGCGCGGTCCGGGCTCGCGGGCCTTTGACGGCGAGGGGCTGCTGTCGCGGCGCAACACGGTGGTGGAGAGCGGCGTTCTCAGAAGCTATCTGCTCGACACCTACAGCGGGCGCAAGCTGGGCTGTCCGAGCACCGGCAGCGCGGCGCGGTCCGGCGGCGGCGGGGTGAGCGCGGGCACCAGCAACTTCGTCCTGCGACCGGGCCCCATGACGCCCGAGCAGCTGCTGGAGTCTTCCGACGGGGCCTTTTATGTTACCGATATGATGGGGTACGGGTTCAATCCGGTCACGGGCGACTTCAGCCGCGGAGCCGTGGGCTTCTGGGTCGAGAGCGGCAAGCGGGCCTTCCCGGTGTCGGAAGTCACTATCTCGCTCAACCTGGCCGAGCTGCTGAAGCGGATCGATGCGGTAGCCGACGATCTGGATTTGCGGTCGTCGATCTCGGTTCCGACCTTCCGGGTGAGCGAGATGACCGTCGCCGGTAAATAACCGAGGTATCGCCGGGACGTGGGGTGACCATCGCCGGCAAATGAGAAAACGTACCCCGCGGACGTAGGGAAAAAACTGGAGGATTGAGGCCGGAGCGGGCCAGCGAAGCCGCAGCGAATCATCGAGTGAGTTTTCTCGCTGCGTCCCCGAGGGCCAAGAGGCGGGATGCAAGGTCCCGGAGGAGAAAGGAAGCCTGAAAGCCGTGAAACCGACGAGACGATCACCCATCTCGAAGGCGGCGTTCGCGCTACCGCCGTTGCTGTTGTTAGCCTTACCCGCCGCCGCCCAGGAAGCCGGCCCCGATTACATCCCGGAGACGGCGGGGGGATTGAAGACCGATACCAAGGCCGGATGGCACCCGAGGCTCAGGTTGTCGAGCAACTTCGCCACCGGACAGAGCCAGAACGTCCCGGGCAGCCCGGACGGGCTGAGCTTCCAGCTCGGATACCTGATCAACGGCGAGCTCAACTACCTGAACGACAGCGGCGAGCACGAGTGGCTGAGCTCGTTGAAGCTGCAGCTCGGCTACAACCGGACCCCGGTGGTCGACGCCTTTGTCAAGAGCGTCGACACCATAGACCTCAAGAGCACCTATCTCTACCACATTCCGGCCGCGCCCTGGTTCGGCCCCTTTGTAGCCTTTCGTCTCTCCACCTCCATGCTCCGCGGTTACGACGTTCGGGGCGAGGTAACCCAGGTCCTGCGGCTGGACCTGGGCGAGGAAGTGGTGACCGGAACCGACCCCAACGACGACACCATTCCCGTGGACGAGAACGGCGACCCCGTCGATGCGACCCACCCCAGGGTGCAGACCGTAACGACCGGTAAGACCATCCGGTTGACCGGAGCCTTTGCCCCCTTGACCCTGCGGGAGAGCGCCGGCCTGTTCGCGGTTCCCACCGACACCGAGCCTTTCCGGCTGGACATCCGCCTCGGCTTTGGCGCCTGGGAGACCTTCGTGGGAGACGGTTACGTGTTGGACGACGACGAGAACACGGGTGGGCTGCTGGAGCTCAGAGCCATGCAGGACTCGGTGCAGGCCGGTCCGGAGCTGGGCGTACTCATTAAGGGAGCGATAGAGAAAAAGCTGTTGACCTACAACGCCAGCGCGCTACTCATGCAGCCGGTCGTACACTCTGCGGATACCGACCTGGAGGGGCTGGAGCTGCTGAACTCCGAGTTCGAGGGCACGATCGGTTTCAAGCCCTGGGAGTTTTTATCCATCGACTACTCGTTCAAGTTCTACAGGCAGCCCCTGATCGTGGATGCCTGGCAGATCCAGAACAACATCCTGTTCTCGCTAACCCTCGACATCATCGGCGGGGAGGCTCTGGCGGCGCCGCCGTGTCCGGCTTGCGATTGTCCGCCCCCGTCACCGGTGGAAGCGAAGCCGGCGGAGCAACCGGAGGAAACCTCACCGCCCGCAGAAGAGGCGGCTGAAGCGCCCGGGGCCGAGCCGGCGGCGGCGCCGGAAGCTGAGCCGGCGGCGGCGCCGGAAGAAAAGCCTGCCCCCCTGCCCGACGCCGAGGCTATCCCGCCGGAAGCGGAAGAGCCGCCGGAAACGCCGCCGGTCGACGCTACCGCCGAGCAGCCGGCAGAACCGTAGGGGAGTGGCTCTCCCCCTCCCGGGCGTGCGCAAGGCCCGCCCTTCGAAACGGACGACGCGAATCGCCTCGTCGATCGTCAAAACGATCGCTTGCTGTCGACGAGGATCGTCACTGGGCCGTCGAGGTGAGCGCGTACGTCCATCATGGCCCGGAAGCGCCCGGTCTCCACCCGCAGCCCGGTTTCGCGAAGCCGTTCGCAGACCTGCACGTACATCTGCTCCGCGGGGCCAGGCGGTGCTGCGTTGTCGAAGGAAGGACGGCGTCCCCGATGGACGTCTCCGTAGATCGTGAATTGCGAGACGACGAGTATCGCGGAGGCGGTTTCCCGCGCAGAAAGCGCCATCTTACCCCGCTCGTCGGGGAAGATGCGCAAGCCGGCGAGCTTGTCGGCCATCCAGCGAACGTCGTCATCGCCATCTTCTTTTCCGGCGCCCAGGAAGACCAGAAGGCCGCGTTCGATCTCT
>CAYVFC010000219.1:0-8995 GCA_964450715.1 uncultured Sandaracinaceae bacterium
CCGTCTTCCCCCTTATTGCTCTTTTCAGCCGTTGAGAAATCCGGAATTAGCCAGAAAACCCCTACCCATGCGTCTCCGAATACTATCGCTGCTTGCGCACCCGCCAACGCCGCTCCGACCGTGTGAGCGACCGTATTGTAGGTGAGAATCGCGCTGATGGATTCCTCGAGATAATTTTCCTTTAACTCCAGTAGCCGAGCCGCTCCGCGATCCCCACGCTCCTTACGCTGGGTCAAATCGACCACCCTGGCACTCAACAGGCTAGCTTCTAGGATCGAGCATAGCCCGGAGACCAACAAGGCACCGGAAACGATAATGACCAGAAGGACCATAGGTAGCTATTTCTACGCGTTTTTTAGAGATCTCTCCATAATCGTATTCAAGATATTCTACCTCCAATAGCCGCTTTTCCGGGAACTGCTACCAGGTGGTTTCCGAGCGTAGCCCTTAGGGGCTTCCCAGGGTTTTCGGGTAGCAACGTCCTTCGAGCCTCGTCCGCGGGGCGAACGTCACTCCGCGACGACCGATGGCTACGGTTATACCTCTGATTTTGTTGGGGATCGAGCGTCACGCCGGCAGCACGACCGCGTGCGTCATATTGCATCGTGTCCCGCCGGGGACGCTAATCGCCATCTCGCTGCATGTCAGCAAGGATGGCGAAGGTTTTTTTTAGGTCATATCGGACACTTCGCCCTTCGAGGCGCGGGTTCCAAACCAGCTTTTCGAGCAGGTCACCCTGATTCCGCGGGCTGCGTCCGTTCCACAGTGATGCGTGGTCGACGCGCTCACTCGATGACCATGACGCCTGACTCTGGAAGTCGGGACACGAGTTCCAGCCCCAAGAGCATCGAGGGTGTGTAGGCGCCTCCCGGTACCTGGTTGTACAGCACGTGCTGCACGACCTCGAGCGAGCCGGTGATGGTCAGCGAGTAGCCGTTGGCAGTCTTGATTCGCGGGCGACGAGCTCGCCTGCGTAGCCGTTGGCGCCGTAGATCATCCACTGCATCACGTAGGCCGCTCGCCGTGGAACGGTGCGAACGTTCCCGCCAAGAGTCGCTCGCGGGCGGTCGGGTCCACTGCGGGGATCACGCCGTGCCGCTTGGTGTGCTCCACGTAAGCTTTCATCGCGTCCTTGGCTCCCTGGGTGCCGAGCATGGCGAGGAAGCCCGCCTGCTCGCGCTCGAGCCCCTCTTCGAGAGGCAGCGAGCCGCCTTCCAGAACAGCACGCTTGATGACCGAAACCGCAGGCTTGAAGCGCGTAGCCATAACCTGCGCAGTGCGCGAGACGTGGTCGATGAGCTGCTCGTGCGGGACCACTTCGGTCACGAGCCCGAGCGCCTTGGCTTCCCGTGCGCTGACGGGACGGCCACTGAGCATGAACTCCAACGCTTTGGCGCGTCCGATCAGGCGGGACAAGCGCTGGGTACCGCCGCCGCCAGGCGGGAAGCCGAGCAGCACTTCGGGTTGCGCTAGCTCAGCGTCCTCTGCGAGGTAGCGAAAGTCGCACGCTAGACAGAGCTCGAGCCCGCCTCCCGCTGTCGCGCCGTTGATGGCTGCAATGTAGATGGTGCCGCTGCGCCCCATGCGCAGCAGGACATCGTGCATGCGCTGCAGCTTGAGCACCCCGCCAAGCGGTGACTTGGCCAAAGGCTTACGCAACCACGCGAAGGACGCGAGGCGACGAGCCCAGCGCAAGACAATGGTGGCCTGCGTTTCGTTGATCGAAGGTGCCGTTCGCGCTGAATGCAGCAGCTCGCTCACGTCGTAGTGCGTGAGAAAGACCTTCGGCTCCGCGCCGGCGAACACCACGACACCCACGTCGTCGTCGGATTCGGCACGAGCCACCAGCTCGTCCAGCTCTGCGATCATCTGATCGCTCATCAGCGCATGCGGCGGATTGCTCAAGCGCGCGAACAGGACGCGCCCTGTCTTGGTGATTTCGATGGTCTTGCTCACGCTGCCCTCACGTTTACGAAAGTGGAGCGAGGCGTGGTGCCATGCGCTTCGCGAGCTGACGTGTGGACAGACGGATGAAGAAGTCGCTGAGCCACGTCGGCGTGAATGCGACGAACAGGGTCAGCGCGCGGGCTTCGGCCCCGACGAGATAGCGTGCCTTCGGCCAACGCGCGGTGAGCGCGTGCCGCACCGACCGGGTGACGACGCTTGAAGGTATGGCCATCTTCTCCGCGAGCGTGGGCACGCCGCTCAGCAGCGGCAGCTGGGTTGCATACAAGGCGCGCAGCGCAGGGTCCTCTTTCAGCAAACGTGTCCCGTCATCGATGGCCTTGCTCCAGATCGCCGTCTTGATGCTGCCCGGCTCGATCAGCGCCACGCGGATGCCGAAGTCGCGCAGCTCCAGTCGAAACGCATTCGCCACGGCCTCGAGCGCGTGCTTCGACGCCGAGTACGCGCCGAGCAAGGGAAGCGTCGCGAGCCCAGACTCCGAGCCCATGAACACGACGCGTCCACGGTTCTGACGTAGCAGCGGGAGAAACGCTTGGGTGACCGCGACCTGCCCGTGGACGTTCACGGCCATCTGCAGCTCGAAGCGCGACATCGGCATGAGCTCGAGTGGGCCGCTCACGGAGATGCCGGCGTTGTTCACCAGGCCGTCGAGCCCCTCGCCCGCGAGCAACTCGCGAACCCGCTGCGCGGCGCTCGCGACGCTCGCGTAGTCGACCACATCGCAGAGCACCGGCATGAGCTTCGGCGAGGCGACGCTGCGCAGTGCCTCTGCATCGCGCTCGTTCCGGACGCCGGCGAACACGCGATAACCGGCGCTGTCGAGGGTGAGGGCGCAATCGCGGCCGATTCCCGAAGAGGCACCGGTGATGAAGACGGACTTGCTCGACATGACGATGAGCTCCCTGAAACCGGTTGAAGGCGGCTGAATATGACCGCCGGTCACTGACCGAGAGTCAGTACATAAGCTGGGCGTCGTTCAATGTCGAGCGATTTTTGCATAATTATCAAGAAACTTGGATTCTACTGAACACAGGTCAGTGACATCGTGTATGGTTCGAGGAATGAAAGCCCACCGCAAAGCTCGCAATCCGCAGGACAAGGCAGACCGTCGTGACGACTTGCTGCGCGTGGCCGCGGATATGTTCGACACGGTGCCTTACTCGAAGATCACGATCGCCGACGTTGCAGGACGTGCTGGCCTGGCGAAGGGCACCGTGTATCTCTACTTCGCGTCCAAGGAAGAGCTGTTCCTGGGTGTGCTCGAGAAGCTCCTGTTCGCGTGGTACGACGCACTCGATCAACGCCTCGATGCCGTTCGGGGTGACATTTCAGCGGAGCAGCTGGTCGAGATGCTCGCGCTCAAGTCGCCGGGTCGGCTCACCCTCACTCGCTTGATCGCCATCGTTAGCGGCGTGCTCGAGCACAACATCAGCGTGGAAGTCGCTTCGCGCTACAAGCCTCAGCTCTGGTCACACATGATGAAGACCGGTGCGAAGCTCGAGGCCAAGTGGCCTCATTTTCGTGCTGGCGAGGGTTTCCAGTTTCTCGGCCACCTCGCGCTATTCATCATCGGCGCACGTCAGCTTGCCGATCTACCTCCCGTGGTCCTCGAAGTCATCGACACGTTCAGCCTGAAAGGCTTTCGAGCTGACTTCGACACGGAGCTGGACATGCTCGTTCGCAATCACTTGCGCGGTCTCGAGAACCGCCCGCCGGCAGCACGCGCGACGAGCCATGCGAGCGGAACTGCGCCCGTACCAAGGTCGCCACGATCGAGACGAGGGTCTCGTTCATCGGCGTAGCCGATGGCACGTTGGGTGGCCCAGCTGGATGCCGGGCATGTCCGCTGTCGTGGTACGGCCCGCGTCGCACGCCCCCGATCTGGGCGTTTCGGGCACTCACGCCGCTCCGGCCAGCGCAGCCGACGCAGTTCCAAAATCGTCCAGGTAAGGACGCCAAGTCCTTCTCCAACGTCGGTGAATCTACCCGGGTATTCCGGATACCGTGACGCCCTTGCTGTATTCATAGGGTTCAACGATAAAAATATCAACCGGTTCTCATCTCAGACCGCCATAACCACCGAGTGCGTCATATTAAGTCGCGTCCCCCCAGAGACGCCACACGGAACCCCGAAGCCGTCAGCCACTCCGGGGATTCTTGAGGTTATCTCAACCGCGACCCGTGTGCTCTTCCAATAGTCTCCTGGTGCGCTCCATTTCCTCGGCCAGCACTTTGGCGTCGGGCAACGTCGTCCGGTATTCCGCGGCGAGCACCTTGTTGGGAAGGCCTTCGAGCGCGTAATGGGCAACGGCAGCGTCCTTCGCCGCGCACAGGATCAATCCGACCGGCGGGTTCTCTCCGTCGAGCGTCCAGTGCTCCCTGGCATAGTTACAATACATATGCATCTGACCGGCGTCTGCGTGAGTAAATTTGTCGAGTTTCAGGTCGACGATTACCAGGCAGCGCAATCGCCGATGGAAGAGCAGCAGGTCGACCCGATACCAACTGTCACCGATTCGCAGCCGTCGCTGTCTCCCCACGAATGTGAACTCGCCGCCCAGTTCCAGAAGAAAGCTCTCCAACCGACGAATCAGCGCTTGCTCGAGGTCGCTCTCCGAGTACTCGTCCTTCAGATCCAGGAATTCGAGCACGTAGGGATCCTTGAAAGCCTCTTCGGGCGATGGCGTTCGCTTCTCGACGGCCTGCCTTGAAGTCTTCACCGTCGTCGCGGCCTTGGCGCTCCGTTCCAGCATTACCTCCTTGTTACGGGAAAGCGCGACTCTCTCGAAAAACTGGCTTCCGATTTGCCTGTCGAGTTGCCGCACCGTCCAACCGCCGCGCAACGCCTCTGCTTCGTAGAACTGTCGTGCCCCGTTGTTCTTGACCGCCATGAGACGAACGTAGTGCGACCAGGTCAGTAGGAACTCGGGACGTACACCGTGCGATGAGCACGCATTCGCTCCAGACTCATTCCTGCCGCGGGGTTTCGCAGACAGCGCCCGCGAGTTTACCCCGCTCCCGTCAGTCCCAGCGCGAGATTTGGCAGACGGTGTCTGCCAAATCTCTACGCCGCTCTCGGGCCCCTCACCGAATTGTGCAGACAGTGTCTGCGAAATCGGCCAGATCCTGTAGAAGAGCCTCATCTGATGGAGATTCCTCGCGGAAAACCCTCTTCCGAAACGGCCGGTCAGATCCCTCGCGAGTCGCCTTATCAACTCGTCCCCGTACCCGGCCCGCATTTTCCCGCCCTGCTCGAAGTCGACGATCCTTCTGCCGACCTCCCAGTAGGTTGCCGTCATGATCGAGTTGACCGTACGCGCCGAGGCTCGACGCGACTCGCTGAGAACAGCGATCAGGTCCGATACGAATCCGTCGTATCCGGAAAATACCGCCGTGGGGCTGGATGAACGTGCTGGCTTACCTTCCCTCATTTCCCCGGGTTCCGTGGAATAGCTCTAGGCGATGGAGAACGAGGAATTGCGAAATCCGTACCCATGACCGGCTCCCGTAGTTACGGGTACTTATGGCTCGGCCGTGGCGAATCCGCCTCCGACCCGCCGGCGGCCGCCACCCTGGTCGGGTCAACGACGCGACGGCGTGCTCCATCAGGTCACCCGTCACGCGACCAGCTTCAGCGGCACCTCCCGGGCCAGATCGGCCGAAATCCCGCCAAAAAGCTCACTGGTTTTGTGAGGATCACCAGTCGCCAGCCCGAGCTTCTGACGGGATTACGATAGCGACATCGTCTTCGACAGACGCGCTCGCAACAAATGATAGCTCACCGATCTCACTTCCGCCGTCGGGCAGGCCCTTAGCCTCCACGCCGCTCTCGCCACCGTCGCCAACGGATTCACCGGCGTCTTCATATACGACGCCGCCGGTTCCGCTGTTGCCGTCCCCACCATCGGCCCGGCTTGTGTCAGCAGTTTCCCCATGACGGGCTGCACTCGAGTCCCCCGGTCCACCCTCGCCGCCCGCATCCTCGCCGTCATCCACCTCTATCGTGGAGCCACAGCCGAAGCAGACGGCGGCCACCAGCACGACTCCGAGCCACCGAGCGGGCATGAGCGGTCCTCCCGCAGCAAGTATAGCCCGGCTTGTTTACTGACACACGGTGGGTCGGAGAACGGTGGCATGTGACCACGTTGCGGCCGGAAAGAAAGCCCTCTGGCTCTACCGGCCCCGGAACCAACGTCAGGCCGCAATAGCCGACATCCGACGCCAACCCGCTGTTTTCGTTGAAGAATCGAGCGACAGCCAGTCGGTCGGCCAGCGGTTCCTGACTGTGTTGTATCCCGCCGGGGACGCTATTCGGTTGCGATACCGACCTAGAAGAAATGGGAGATGGGAAGAGCGGCCACCTTACCGGTGATCAGGTGGGGTTCGTCGGTATCGTGAAGCAGCGCCCCCCAGCGCGCCTTGTCCTTGTAATCGCTCAAGAAGAGCTCCAGACGACGGATGTCCGAAAGACCGGCTTGCCTGGACTTCTTGATCTCGACGGGTAGCAGATGAGTTCCGCGTTCGATGACGAAATCGACCTCAGCCCCGCCTGCGGTTCTCCAGTAGAACAGCTCCGGACGGGGATGAACGGATTCGCGCCAGGCGAGTAGCCCGGTCAGCACCAGGTTCTCCAGAAGGGCTCCGGCCATCGGACTCTTTTCGACGGAGGCAGGACTGGTCAATCCTACCAGATGAGCTGCTAACCCGCTGTCGGCCCAGTAGAGCTTCGGCGCCTTGATGAGTCTCTTGGTAGCGTTTACCGCGTATACCGGAAGACGGTGAATCTGGTAGGTGGTTTCGAGAAGATTGAGATACCGATGTGCCGTGGCCTGAGAAAGGCCTGCGTCCCGCGCGAGATCGCTCTGATTGAGCATCTGCCCGATGCGGTGTGCTGCAAGCGTCATCAGTCGCCTGAAATCCGGTAATGACGACACCTGGGAAACGTCCCTGAGATCCCTTTCCACGTAGGTGCGGACGAACCCCTCGAACCACCGCGACCTTTCCCTGACCGAATGCGCAAGCACGGCCGGGGGCATCCCTCCGGTCAGGATCTCTCTCCTGAGATCGGTCTTCCGGATCTCGAAAGAGCGAACCAGATCCACCGCGGCCCGTGCGTTTCTACACGCGAGCAGCTGTTGCCACGGCGGAACGGCTCCCTCTCCCCTCTTCTCGCCCGCCGTGAACGGGGAAAGAAGCAGATAGACCGCTCGCCCCGCAAGGGAGTCAGCGACCCGCCGCATCAACATCAGGTTGGCGGAACCCGTGAGCAAGAAACGCCCGCTTTGCCGTTTCCCGTCCACGTCTTTCTTGACGGCCAGCAGCAACTCGGGCACGCGTTGCACCTCGTCCAGGGTCAAGCGTCGTCCCCTCGCCAGCAGTTCCTCCGGACGCTTGCTCGCAGCTTCCAGAACATCGAGATCATCCAGCGTCTCGAATGTCCGCTGTCCGGACGAAGGCAGGTTCTTGACCAGGGTCGTCTTGCCGGTCTGCCGGGCCCCGGAAACCACGACCACGGGATGCGCTCGAAGCGCATTCTCAACCGCATCTTGCAGCGCCCGCTTTCGATACCCCTGTGTTTTCATACCCTGAATGATAATCATTCACACCTTGAAATCAATACAGAACGGTCTCGCGCGGCACCGAGCCCTATAAAAAAACCGGCGGATGGTCACCCGGTACGAACGAGTACCTCTCACCTATCGCGCTCGCCTCATGCCGCGATCACCGAAAGCCACCGCCAAGCCACCGTTTTTATTACGGAATCGAATTCAAGCCGCCAACACTACCGGATGCGTCATATTGAATCGTGTCCCCCCGGGGACGCTACAGGCATTGGGGGTTCGTCGTTACCGCCGAAGTCAAAGAGAACGACGATTAATCGCAGTAGCGCGCACGAGCCTGATTGCGAATGTCCTGGCGACTTTTCGGCCATGGACCCCGGGCCAGCCCGCGACTGTTGGTTCGTATCGCGTGCAGCGGTCCACCCGCCACCCGAAGGTACAGGGTACCGTTGGGCGCCAGGTTCGGGCTGGCAGCAGGCCCGCCGATGTTCACCCGTAGCCGCTGTGAGCCGTCCGGCTCGAGCCCGTGGAGGAATCCGTCTCTTGCGGTGAAGTAAATGGTCCCGTCGTCAGCTTGCAGTACCGGCACCTGCAATATCTGCTGCCCGGTCTCGGACGTCAACGCCGGCATCGGCAGTGGGGCTCGCATCCGCGCATGCGATCATCCATCCCGCTGCGGACAGGAAGACGACCCGCGCAGTTTGCGAGAGCTGGAACGTCGACACCGAAGACAAGCTAACAAAGCCCTGCATTGATGGCAATGCGCAGCAGAGACTTCGCGCGAGCGCTTGAACCGCGACGGGATATGGTGAGGATAGCTTAACGCAAAGGAGGAGGGCGATGAGCGTGAAATGGGCGATTGCTGCCGCCCTGCTACTTCTGGGCGCGTGCGGGAGCGACGACGACTCGGAGGCGGCTCTGCCCAAGGGCGGCACCGGTGGTGAGGGTGG
Source organism: uncultured Sandaracinaceae bacterium (assembly GCA_964450715.1). Lineage (GTDB taxonomy): Bacteria > Myxococcota_A > Polyangia > Polyangiales > JAFGIB01 > CAYVFC01. Next base: position 8,477 of record CAYVFC010000219.1, read on the forward strand.
CTCTGCGACGAGCGGTTCGGGCTCGGGCGGCGATACGGCTGGCACGGCCGGTCCGGGCCCCCTTGCGGGCAGTTCGGGAGGCGGCACCGGCGGTGCCGCGGCAACCTCCGGTTCGAGCGGCAATACTGGAGGCGGTCCTGATGCAGGGGGGGCTGCGGGCCCGATTCCCATACCGGCAACACCCAAACATAACTTGGCGATACCTACCCGCGATATCGCGTGCGTGATCCTCGCGGACCGGACTGTTTTCTGTGAGCCAGACGGAGGGCCGCCGCGCGAAGAGGAAAATAGAGGCTTTGAGAGATTAGCGACCTGGAGGGGAAACGGATTGTGTGGCGTGAGAGGGGATGGCACGATTCACTGTTGGCAGTGGTTCGCATCATTGGATCCGCGCTCTGACGAAAGCCCGGCCGTCGCAGACTACATCGACGTAACAGCGCTCTCCCCCGTGGTCTGCGGTCTACGCTGCGTATTTCGGAGCATCGTGATCGCTCGTTTCGGAGCATCGTGATCACCCAT
>CAYVFC010000220.1:0-8967 GCA_964450715.1 uncultured Sandaracinaceae bacterium
CACGCTGGGATCCGTCCGGGGGGCGGCCCGAAAGGGCCGTCCCTACCGGGACCCGTTCATCTACGTCGATCTTGGAAATCCAGTTTTATTTGTCCTTCCCGCTCCAGCATCTTCTGCACATGCGAAGGTCAGAAAGACAAGCACCCCCAAGAACCAACGCTTCCCCTCTGCCGTTTCTTTATCTTCGTCAACTCCTCGATTTCGATCCCGGTATTCCCGATTGTGAACTTCTTAACTCCGACCGCGGTATTCCGACCCCGGTATTCCAGATAGGACTGGAAGCTCTTGCGCTGCTTTTTCGCCGGCTACTACGCTACCATGGCAGAGGCGGCCTATCCGTAGCGCTGGCCAGGAGGGAAGAGGATGAAAGTGAAGGTCGATCTGGTTGTCGGCGCGGGAGTGCTGGCGATGGTGCTCGGACTGGGGCAGGCGTTGCTGCTGCCGGCGGGATGTACAACGCGCCGAGCACCGCCGAAAACCGAGCCAAAGGCCAGGAGCGCGATGGAAGCGGCCGAGCCCGAAGCCATTAGCGAGGCGAAAACAATTGAGTCGAAGGCAGGGGGCAAGACAGAAGCGGCAGGCAGTTCACCGGCAGGCAACTCGCCGGTCATGCGCAAGCCGGCCGATCTAGTCGCTGCCCGCGATGGGGGTTTTTACCTTGCAGGTAGCTACTTGTCCCCTGATCACGGACAGGGTTTCTGGATCTGGAAGCTGGACGCAAGAGGAGAAGCGTTGTGGCAGAAGACCTTTCCGTCGGAAAAACAGGAGGAAGTCACCGCCTTGATGGCCACGGATGACGGCGGCGTTCTGGCCGTGGGACTGGCTTTCGTATATCAGCCCAGGGTCGGATACCGGAGCTGGATACGGAAACTGAACAAGGTCGGGGATATCGAATACACCCAGACGATCAGAGGATATGGCAGGGCCGGCGTGATCCTCGAAGCCGACGGCGGCAACTATCTTCTGGGCGGAACCGGCAAACCCGGGAAGAAGGAGAGGAGTAAGAATACGGAGCATACGGACCGGGATACCTGGCTGGCGAAGATCGACCCAAGGGGGAAGGTCCTTTGGGAGCTATTCCATGACCGGGGCTCCGACGAAAGCGCATATTCGGGAATAAACGCCGAGGGCGGTGGCTTCGTTTTTATCGGCTCCACCGGGAAGTACAACAAGTTCGGGCAGGGCCCGTCCGAGATCTGGTTGTTCAAAATCGATTCCGCCGGAAAGATCGTGGCAGAGATCAGGTTCCCTGACGGCAGAATCATGTCCAAGGGAGGACCGTTCATCGCGAAGAACGGTAAACAATTCGCGGTCGTGTACTCCACCTCGCAGCTGCCGGATATCCGCAGCGTCGACGTCTCCAGAGTGCCGTCGTTTACCGCGGAGATCGTAGCTCTCGATTACGAGCTGAAGAAGCTATGGAGCAAGCGACTGGCGGACTACTCCTCGGTCGTGACCCCCCTGGTCACGGCAACCGCGGACGGCAACTACCTGGTAGCGGGAGCGGTGCGCAAGGGGCCGAGGATCGACAAGATCGGTGGCGGTGGAAAGGTGATCTGGAGCCAGACCACTCAGGTCAGGAGCAAGGGGTCTCCCGTGTACAACGTCCTGGGCCTGGTCCTGGAGAATTCGGTGGCTTCCATCGCGGGGAGCGTCATGGATCCGATGAGCGGAGACCTCGGCGAGGAAGTGTTCTTTCTCGGAATCGACGCGAAGTCCCCGAAGCTGCTGTGGCGGAAGAGCTACTGACGGTCAGAGCATCGATCGGGTTATAAGACGGAGCGATTTGCCCCGGAATTCCCTACACGGTGATGTCCTTATAACCATGCATATTGATAACTGGTTTCCTTGGGGGGCACGCGGACCGGCTTCGTCCTGTCCGGGGTACGGCACAACCCACAACCCCACAACCCGACCGGGGTTGGCGGGGTTGGTGGTCCGCGACGGCGCCGAGACCGTCCGCTGGAGCCGGTAGGCGGGGACAGCCCCTACAGCGACTGAGCGTCCCACGGGGCGTTCGTCTCGGGGGTGATCCAGGGCGAGGAGCACATCTCGCAATCGGCGCCCCAGAAGAAGCGCTTGGCGTCGTCATCTCCGTTCACCCAGTAACGCAACCAGGCCGTGATGGGGGCGATATACCTTCCGGTCGCGGATAGCTCGGACAGGACGTTGAGATGGCCGATGGGCAGCGCCGCCAGCATGGCCGGCGCCTCGTCCAGGGTGGAGAGGGTCGACCTGACGTCGTTTATCACGTCCTGTGTGCCGGTAAGCAACAGGACCGGGCCAAGCGGATCCCCCGAGGTGTCGTGGCCGTGGATGGCGACGGTGGTGGCGATGGGCGGGTACGAGGAGAGCCGCACCGAGGCCGTGGCGCCGAGCGAATAGCCCATGGTGACCGCCCGGTCCACCGCCAGCACGCCCCGGTAGATGCCGGGCTCGCTGTTCTGCGCGATGAGCCAGTCGAGCCCGGTCCGCATGGCCTCGTCATTGCCCGTGTTGGCCGGGTTGCCGGTCAGAGCGTTGACGCAGATGGTCACGAAACCGTGGGTCGCGAGGTGGGTCAACAGCGTGTTGTACATCGAGGGCGAGGTCATGATCCCCGGCCCGAACACCACCGGCGAATGTAGAAACCCGTTTGCGCCCAGGGGGTCGGGCCTGAAGATGGTGTAACCCGCGCCGGGCCCCACGTTCGACTCCGTGGTGGTGGTCGCAAAGGGCCCCGCCTGGGTGTAGTCGGTGATCGGCGGCAGCGTCGAGCCCGCGCCCGCTCCGGCGCCGGCCCCGCCCGCGGCGCTGCTCGCGCCGCTCGCGCCTCCTGCCCCGCCTGTCCCGGCCGCCGCCGTGCCCCCGGTGTCCATACCTCCCGCGCCTCCGATGACCGCGCCCCCGGCACCCGCCTCGCCGCCGAGGCCGCCCGTGTCCACTGCGCCCGCATCGACGGCGAACGCGCCCGCGGCGCCTGCCTCGCCGCCGCCGCCCGCACCGGAAATCCCCGGAACCCCGGCTGCCGGCTGCGGCAAACCTGCACCGCCGCCCGCGCCGCCATATACGTAGCTGCCCGCGTATGGCTGCCCGCCGTACCCGGCGACTGGCGCGTACGCTCCGCCGCCGCCGGTACCATCGCTCTCTCCTCTGCACGCGCCAGATACCAACATCAAAACCACAAGGATTCCGATCATCACAGGAGTCGGGACCGCGGGCAGACAGTGTTGCATGACAGCCTCCCTCTGGCCGAAAGGGATGGCGGGTTTCCGCCTTCCCCGTCGCCCGCGACTGTGTAACATGCAGACACCGGCTCTCGGCGTAAGAATCCGGCGCAAGAGCCACGGAATCCGGCGCCCTTGCGCCGTCCAACGGCGGACCGGACAGCGCCGTGGCCGGCGAACGGGCCTCGAGCCCGACACTTCGGTTGCTTGACAAAATAGCTCGATCAGATTTCGGAGCGCGACGGCCCCGGATGCAAGGCGCGACGACGAGAAATATTGGGGATATTAGAAAATCGGAGACGTTGTCGTCGGAAACGTACAACGCGGAGCGGGCGCTAGTCCGCGAAGCTGTACGTTTCCGGCGGCAATACGCAGGGTCCGAAGGACCCGAGTACACGCAGCAGCCGGGGCCGTCCCGCCCGAAAGATGGATGAGTTGTTTTGTCACGGACCCTTACCGTGTTTCAGCACCGAATGCAGCCGCTTTACAACGACTATCTGAGACAGCAGCAGCAGGGCACCAAGCCCCCGATGGCCAGGCTGACGCTGGCGCGCCGTATCGCGGCCACGGTGCTGGCGATGTGGAAGAACAAGGAGGCATACGACCCGGACAGGTATCGCGTCCAAAGATAAACGCTCGTCTCTGCGGTGAGGCACTCACCGGTACGGCGCCGTTCAGGTTGGAGGCAACCGCCCCGGAGTCGAGCAAGGTTCGAGGGGTAGCACCTCAAATAAAGCTGGGCCGCAGTTCGGTTCCCGACACCTGAATCGAGGAAGCCCCCGAAAGCCCTGGGCGACGTATCGCTCGAGAGGATCTCAAGACCGCCGCGTCACCCCGCGCGGTAGCCTTGACCCATCGCCTCGCCGTTCGCGACGTAGCGCCAAGACCCGTAACCTCGCCGGACTCCGTACGGTCAAACGAGGAAAAAGTCCGGTGGACGGACAAATTCGTTCTTGACCGTACATTCGATAGAAGCTCTATTTGTCCTTCCCGCCGAGCGAGACGCGGTCGAATCCATTGTCGGCAGGCGCATCTACCGGTACTTTCTGCTGCTGAGCCACAATCTGTTGATGGAGATCGTGTACGTGCTGAAAACCCTGGCGCGACGAAAACCGCTGTTCACCAGGATGACCATCAGAAAGTATCTCCGCTTCGGCTGGAGAGCGGGGCTGAGAAGCGCCTCCGCCCGTCTCGCGACCCCGGCTTCGTAGGAGAAGTTCATGCCAGAAAAGGTGATCCGGACGACCCGCAGCACCTGCGGACAGTGCTTGAAGGAAGTCGATGCCACCATCGTCCTCAGAGACGGGAGGGTTCTCATCGCCAAGGAGTGCAGCGAGCACGGGCCCCAGGAGACGCTTCTGTCGACCGATCCCGACGACTACCTGTCCCGGTACGAAAAGTACGAGAAGCTCGTGGCCAGGAACCGGGCCGACGCGAAGCCGCTACGGTCCTATCACCTGCACATGACCGACAGCTGCAACCTGAACTGCCCCATCTGCTACACATCCACGGTGGGGGCGCGCGAGGTCGTCCCGTCGAAGCAGCTGAAGTGCGTCATCGAGTCCTTCGAGGGCGTGAGGCTCAATCTCTTCGGGGGAGAGCCCACGACCCATCCCGAGCTGTTCGAGATCGTTCGCATGATCCGGAACGCCGGAAACACCCCCGTCCTGTACACCAACGGCATCCGCCTGACGGACGCGAAATACACCCGGGCGCTACGCTCCGCGGGGGTCGGGGAGGTTCACATCGGATTCGACGGCTTCCGGGAATCGACCTACCGGCAGTTGAGGGGTTGCGACCTGCTGGATAAGAAGCTGAAAGCGATAGACAGCGCCGTCGATGCAGGCTTCACGGTCATCCTCGAGGCCACCGTGGTCAAGGGGTTGAACGACGATGAGCTGGGAGACATGCTGCGGTTCGCCGTTTCGAGGCGCGGGGTATCCGCACAGGTCTTTCGCGTGCTCGCCCTGGTCAACCAGAACACGGAACCCTCGCAACGGCTGGTCACCTCGGAGATCGTTTCCGCGCTGGAAGAGCAGACGGGGGGGGCGTTCGATTCCGGTTCGTTCGCGGATTTTCAGCACATCCTCTACCACTACACGTCGATATTCGGGATCACGCGTTACGGCTGTTTCGACAACCGGTACTATCTCCTCAAGCGAGAGACCGACGGTCACTTCAAGGGAATCGGCGAGCTACTGGATCTGTCCAGCCTGAGGGAGGTATTCGAGCAGACCGACGGGCTTCCGGCGCCGCGGCTGGCGAAAATCGCCAGGCTTGCCGCCGCCGCTCCCGCCCACCTGCGATCGATCGACTCGTTGAAACTGGCCCACGCCGCCCTGGGCAACCTGGTCATGGAGAGGTTCTCCAGCGTGCACAAGCCCGTGGAGAGGGATTCGGCTTTCTTCATCCTGGAGATCGCCAGCTCCTGCGACCAGGACAACTTCGACCGGACGATCGTCGAGAACTGTCCTTCCGGTATCTACTACCGGGGCGAGCTGTATGATTCGCTGGGCATGGCCTACATGTGCAACCGCATGAAGGACGCAAGCTGCCCGGACCACGAAGGGTTCTGCCGCGAGTGCCGGGTCGAGATCGGCGGGTAGAGAAGACGGGATACCGGGCCGTCAGGCGAGCGCGTCGACCGTAAACATCAACCAGGCAGCCCCTCCGCACAGCAGGCTGACCAGGCGTTGCCTCTCCCGTAGCTCGAGCGCCCGGGCCCGGTCCGCGGCGTCCCCCCTGGCGATTAGGCCACACGGAGGCCACACGGGACGGTCCTGCAAAGTTGCGGGCCACACGGGACGGTCCTGCAAAGTTGCAGTCTGTACGCGACATAAACCGCTCTGCCGGGTAAACAGACTACCGACGTCAAACCGATATGGCGCAGAAGATATTATATGTGAACGCTCGGGCGTATTGCAACACAACCGGTACGATGTACCAAGAGGCGTGTAATGCTGCCTACACTCACACTCTCTAATAGCTATTGCCGTACGGCCACGTGAAGCGGTTGCTACCTTTGCCTGAGCTTCGGCCCCCCTCCCGCGGTCGAGAGGCGCAGCCGGGTCGAGACCAGGCCCGGTCCCAGGGAGCGGCGGGCCGAGCGCGCATTCGGGGCGTACGGATCGGCGTCGGGCGAGGGCTCGGCATCAGGGCCGGGCGTTTCCGGCTCGGGAAGCCCCAGCCAGCCCAGCCGGCCAGGTCGTCCACGATGGCAACGGCCGCGTCGGGACGCCCCTGTCACCCTGGCCTGAAAGAAGACCTGGATTTGCGTGACCGGCAAGCCAGCGCGGTTGCTTAATCTGCTGGAATTGAGAAAATAGCTCCTCACTATCTGTTGTAGTTTTTCAAGTGAGCTGCGGGGCGAAGCCGGATAAAGGACTCGCTAGGGGTAAGAGTATGGAACGGGTGATGAATGGAATCGAAAAAGAAGTTAAGGAGAGTAGCAGTAGCGGCGCCGGGCGAGAGGTCAGGAATTCCGACGAACGTCTTTCCAAATTGTTGGAAAGTCTGGACGCGGTGGTTTACGTCACAGATATGGCGACCAACGAGGTGCTGTTTCTTAACAGACGCGGCAGAGAGTTGTTTGGTGACGTAACCGGCAAGATCTGCTGGCAGGAATTGCAGACCACCCAGGAGGGTCCATGTGAGTTCTGCACCAATAGGAACTTGGTTGACGAGCAGGGGAATCCAACCGGAGTATACAGGTGGGAGTTCAAGAACACCGTCACGAACCGGTGGTATGACTGTAGAGACCTGGCCTTAGTCTGGACGGACGGGAGACTCGCTCGCCTGGAGATCGCCACTGACATTACCGAACGTAAGAAATGGGAAGAGAAGCTTAGAGTCAGCGAAGAGAAGTTCAAGCGCCTCTTCGAGTCCTACCCATATTCAACGGTCTATCTGGATACCAAAGGAAATATCGTCGACTGTAACCGTGAGTTTTTGAATCTACACGGTGTTAGCGGGGGTTACGACTCCGTAATAGGCAGAAGCCTCGCCGATTTTATCCCCGAGGAGATGAGAGCGAGCTTCAAGGACTTCAACGAGTTATTATCGAAAGGGAAAGGCGATGTAGAGCCCATCGAGGCCCATTTGCTCAGGGAAGACGGGACCAGGTTCGTCGGCGAAGCCTGGATTAAGCCCATCATCGACGATGACGGAAACCCGATAGCGATCATATCCTCTGTTAAGAACATCTCTAAACGAAAGAAGATCGAAGAAGAGCGCGCCAGAGCCGGTAAACTGGAATCGCTGGGGATTCTTGCCGGAGGAATAGCACATGATTTCAACAACATCCTGACCATCATCTTAGGGAGCATCGAAGTAGCTAAAATGCACGCTCTTCCCGGATCCGAATCCTATCGCATACTGAGCGAAGCGTCAGATGCGGCCTCGAGAGCAACTTCCCTGACCAAGCAACTGCTTACCTTCTCTAAGGGCGGTAAACCCATCAAAAAAGCGATTGATATTAAAGATGCGGTGAAGGACTCGGTGGATTTCGCGCTCAGGGGAGCAAATGTGAAATGCTTTTATACATTCCCCAGAGAAGCGCTTGCCGTTGAAGTAGACGAGGGACAAATCGGCCAGGTAATTAGCAATATCGTTATCAATGCGAAACAGTCGATGCCGGAGGGAGGTGTCATCAGGATCCGGCTGGATTCCGAGGAAGTGACCAATAAAATGCCTATTGCTCTCGCTCCCGGAAAATATGCAGTGGTTTCGATCGAAGACTCGGGCCACGGTATGACCAGGGAGCATTTGGTCCGGATATTCGATCCCTATTTTTCCACAAAGAAAGAGGGCTCCGGCCTCGGGCTTGCCATCTCCTACTCGATCGTCAAAAACCACGACGGCTTCATTATGGTAGATTCCGAGCCGGGCAGGGGTACCAAATTCACCATCTACCTGCCGATCACGCCAAAGGCTATACCGGTTAAAGAATCACCGCAATTATCTATGGAGCTAAAGGGAGCTGGCAAGGTTCTGGTCATGGACGACGAGCAAAACGTCCGGAAAGTAATATCTAGAATGGTAGGCAAGTTCGGATTTAGGACCGACATGGCCGAAGAGGGATCGGAGGCGGTGAAGCTGTTCGAAAAGGCTCATCTAGCCGGGGAGCCGTACGACTTTGTGATAATGGACCTCACAATACCCGGAGGAATGGGAGGTAAAGAGGCGATAAAGGAGGTGCTCAAGATCGACCCGCAGGCAAAGGTTATCGTCGCCAGCGGTTATTCCAACGATCCCGTATTGGCCGATTATCGAGACTACGGGTTCCAGGGGGTTATTGCCAAACCGTTTACCATGGAGGCTATGGAGAGGGTTCTGAGAGAAATTGTTGGCTAGCCCTACTGTGTCAGGTCGGGATCTACCGCCGCCTTCACAAAGCCCCTTTTTGGCGTAATCTTATGGGGATACCGCGCGAGGGGAGTGCATTTTGCGGCGGGGACGGTTTCGGAGACCCGTGCGACGGCGAGGACGACGCTCTGTGCCCGGACGGGATCATCCACGGCAGCTCGACGCGACCCGCATCGCGCCGCCGCTGAAGAACCTCTCCAACAGCCGCAGTTCCTCGTTTCTACCGATGAACACGCCTGTCACCTCACGATAAAACCGGCCTATAACGACTGATATTCGCTTTATAGGCCGTTTTTTTGTCAATCCGAATCGGCAGCTGCCCGGACCTTAGGAGGCACCGCAAAACGATACGAGACCGGGCGCGTCGGCGGAGCGCAATCGCGAGCGCGCCCGGAGG
>CAYVFC010000221.1:0-8696 GCA_964450715.1 uncultured Sandaracinaceae bacterium
ATCCTTCCACGATGCCCGCCCGCAGCTCCATCGGGCATATGGTCTCTCGATCCCCGGCGCTATTCCGGTAGACGGCCCTATCGACTCGCATTTCGCCCGCCCCGCTCAAGTACACCTGCTCTGTCCGGTACACCCGCTTATACCTCTCTCCGTCCACTTCGATCACTGGCACATCGATATCGTACCGCTCCAGTTCTCCAGCGAGGATCTCGCATTCAAACTCGCAAACCATGTCGTGCAGGCGCTCTTCAAACTTCGAAAAACTCTCCTCCGGCCGGTTTCTTTCGCGCCATTCGTCGAGAAAAGCCGCGAGTTTCCGCCAGGCGTTTCCGGGGATCGACATCGAGCTTGCTTTGTGACACTTTTTCATGGGGCACCCTCCAGGCTTTTTTGTGTTTCGCGATTCAAAAAATACTCTGGAATGGGTCTGCCCCGCTTCCTTTCTTTTGCCGGCAACTACAAATTGTCATCCTGGCGCTTGTATTAATAGGATATCCTTAATGATTTTATCCACTTAGGTCGTCAATACCGGATCTGCACCCAATCCTTTTTCGGCGATCGAGGGGTTATAACGTATACTTCCACGCGCTGGACTATACCTACTCCTTGTGGTCGAGAGACGGCGCTTATTCGTCTTGCGCGGGCGACGTTTCATGTGGTGAGTCCTCCTCTCGACAGGCCGGCGCCATACTCTGTTGCCATGGCTAACCGCAGCGACCACTTCTGCATCTCCTATACAACTCCTGCCGCGACCGGCACTGCCCCAAGTGCCAGAACCCGGCGCGGGCCGAATGGATCACCGAGCGACTCGAGCGCCTTCTGCCCATCGCGTACTTCCACGTCGTGTTCACCATCCCCGACGAGCTCAATCCGCTCGCCCTGCGGAACAAGAAGGCCCTCTTCGACATCCTTTTCGCCGCCGCGTCCCGGACCCTGCTCAGCATCGCTCGCGACCAGAAGCACCTCGGTGCTCAGCTCGGCTTCACGATGGTCCTGCACACGTGGGGCCAGAATCTGCTCTTTCACCCGCACGTCCACTGCGTGGTCACCGGCGGAGGGCTTTCCACCGACGCGACGCGCTGGATTGCAGCGCGGGAGAAGTACCTTTTGCCGGTCAAGGTGCTCGCCACACAACCGTTCACGGGGGTTGTTGAACGGCTGATCTGGGCGTGGGACTGGGAGGTCATGACCTCACCGAAGAATCCCGAACAACTCGCCGAGGCGATCGAAGCTCTGGTCGCGTCGTACATCGACGAGGTGCGGCGCGTGGCGCAACAGGCCATCGATCGCACCTTGTCCGTCTCCAAGGCGTCCAGCAGCGCGTCGAAGGGTAGAGCCAGCCAGCCCGCTCAGCAGCACCAGCCTGCGAGGCGGCGCGGTGTCGAGGAACTCGACGGGCTGTGCGACAGGCTCTACGAGCTGGTGTGCGCCCGGCCGGGCGTATCGATGGCCGTGCTCGCAGACGAGATCGGGCAGCAGGCGGGCAGGCTGCGGCGCCCGATGACCAGGCTCAAGGCCGACAGTCGTGTGCGTAGCGTGGGCCAGCGCCAGGCGATGCGCTACTTCCCGGCTGTGGTCAGGGCGCCACAGAGCGCCGGCTGATCAGGCCGTCGCGCTGGGAGAACGCGACGAACTTGCGAAGTAGATGCGCATGACAGATTTGCCGCAGCGCCATCGCCCAGAAGACGAAGACCGTCGCCCGGTCACTGATGAGGATCCCGAGTCGCGGGCCGAACAGCGGCCGGATGGTCTCGCGGCAGCCGTCTACGAAGAACTGGTAGACCGTCGCCGCCGCCGATGCCAGCGTCCACAGCGACGCCAACTTGCCGCCGCGCGTCCAGCTCGTGCCGTCGGCGTGCTTGAACTCGGCGTACTGCACCTCGCGCAGGGCCTCCTGGTGGGCAGACTTCAGCGCCTCGCTGGCGCGCTGCTCCATGGCGCTGATCGCGTCCAGCGAGACCGAGATCCCGAACAGCTCCAGTAACAACTGCCGCGTCTTGCGCCGACTGAGGTGGTAGGCGCCGGTGAGCATCGCAACCACGGCGGTCAGGCAGGGGCCGAACGCCGAGCTGGGAATCTGCGTGGAGTCGTAGGCCGCTCGGGTCGAGCTGCCGCAGCGCTCGCAGTCGACTACGGCCCGGTACTTCTCCTCAAACCCTTCGGATTCCACTTATTTCCGGACCAGCATTGACTGGTCGCTTCCCAAACTCGAGGCTAGCAGCAACCGCCTGCCCAGAAAGACAGGCAGCGTTCGCAACGGAGGTTGTACGCAATGAGGTGGCTGCAGAACTCGGCCGCGCCGGCAACCGGAATCAAGTTTCCGCCCTCCCGGATTTCCCACGTTTCGTCGCACCCGCAGACGGAACACACGTATCGCGCATAAGCGACGTCGAGTAGTTCCGGTGGCGCGCTGATGTCGGATGGGAACTCGCCGGCGCTGAAAGGATAAAATATGTATTCCCCGAAACCGTCGACGCAGTCCCCGATGCATTCGCATCCGCTGAACGCCGCGATGCAACTCGAGTAATCGACTGACGCGCAGACGGCGGCCTCGTCCGTTTGTCCGTCCAGGTCATTGTCCTTTCCGTCGCACCGCTCGGGGCAGCCGGAGACGCCCGAATCGCCGCCGTCCGGGTCGGGGATGCACGCGTCGGGGCGATCCGGTACGCCACCGTCGCTCATCGAGCAGTCGCTGCGCTCGTCTGTCTGCCCGTCGCAATCGTTGTCCTTGTCGTCGCAAAGCTCTTGGCAGACGAAGGGACACGAATCGTCGCTGTCCGGGTTGGGGACGCAACCGTCGGGGAAGTCGGGTATTGCAGCGTCGAGCGAACCGCCGTCCGCTGATTCACCACCGTCGTTTGGGTCGCCGCCGTCCGCGGTTCCGCCACTTCCTCCGACAGACCCGCCGCTGCCGCCGCTGCCGCCGCTGCCGCCGTTGCCGCCGCTGCCGCCGTTGCCCGTACCCGAGCCCCCGCCGTTGTCGCCGCCGATCGAACTAGCTGCGTCGCGGGTCGAGGACGAGCCGGCATCGTCGCAGCCGGCGCCGAACGCGGATAGGTACAGAGCCCCGATGAACCATGCCACTCTTGTTGAACGAGTCATGATACGAATCAGGATAGTCGGCGTCAGAAGGCTTTTCAAGCGGAGCCCCGACCGCGTCTACCGTTTACGCTGCCCTGATATACCTTCCGATCTCCGATTTACCTTCCAGCCCCTTTTTTCGTCAGGTCCAACGCAACCTCTGATCTCGAGCGGAGGATAAAGAAATGTGAAAAGCGCAACCGCTCCCTAAGTTAATATGAGGCATTAACCCCGCCCTCCGACAACTACGCTACCGATATTTCACCCTGACTGTAAAGACGCCGCGGGAGGTCTTGACCCGTAGACTACTGTATACTCCGGCCAGGAGATGTGCTGCCAGTACTATCACAAGCTGGACTCCTGCGACAGCGTCCGGGACCGGCTGACCAACGGTGACTACAACCCGAAGAACTTCCAGTGCCCCTGTACACCGTCGCCACCATCGCCCGACGCTTGCGATGCCGCTTCTCGCCCTTGCTCAGCTTCTTCTTCAATTTATGCTGCTTGCTCTCCGCCGCCTTGCGCGTCGCTGGCCGCAGATCCTGCCGACGCACCACAATGCCCTTGCCGTCCACGCTGATGACCAGTAGCTCGTCGCCACCAATCGGCGCTTCGAACTCGGCCTCCTCGTAGAACGAGTCAAAGTCCGCTCCGGCTCGCCGCACCAGCTCTTCCACCTGCCGCTTGGCCACCTCGGCCCCCGTCGTCCGCTGCAGGCAATCCACCGCCTCGTCAAACGAGCCCTTGGACGCCTCTATCGCCGCGATTCGCCTCAGACCGTGAGAATACCTCTCCTCCGGCAAGTTCAACGCCGCATCCAGAGGAATCAGGCTGCATCGCTCGCGCGCGCCGTACGCCAGACGGTTGACCTCGACCGTGCCGAACACCGTCTCCAGCGCTCGCGAGCGCGACCGCACGTGCGTTCGCTCCACGCCGTCCGCCCCAACAACCATCCGCATCCGGACCTCCTGCCCGGACCGTAGGTCCAAATGGTCCTGCAACAGTCGCCGCATGATTTCGCGACCTCGTTGTTCGATGACGACCTCCAGTTCCGCGTGCGTCATGCGCATCGCCTTCTGGCTCTGCAGTTCTTCGATCGTTTCTTCCAGCGCCGCGCGTGATTCGACAAAAGATCCCGGTTCGAGTACATTCGCTGCTTGCATTGTATAGGCGTCCTCCTTCCGGGCCACCTATGAGAGTTACGGTCTCATAGGTGGCCTTGGACGCCTTCTATCTCACACCTCGGCGAAGTTTATGGCCCCGTATTTACACGGGAATTGCGTCGTCGTAGAAGATCCGCACCCGAATGAGATCGAGATAACGTAAAGCTCAGCGACCGGCTACGGCCGTCGGTCGTGCCACCCTATTTGGGGGACGTCGCCTCCCGTATGATTTCTTGAAGATTGCCGACGAATGCGTCGACCTGCTCATCGATTCTCACCTGGATCGTTTTCATGCGCTCAGCCTGCAGGTCTGACCGCGGCTGCGTAACGACCCACCTGAACGGTTACCGCCGGACTAGCAAGCCAGGAGACCCGACTATCCCTCGTGGTCTTTAAGCCAGACCACGGCATCTTCCTTCGAGGTGAACAAGTGTACCGGATACTTCGGTCGATTCAGCCCGAGAAAGAAGTTGCCGAGCACACGGCTGATCCCGGAATCGATGATCATCGCCTGCGCCTTGGTATTGGTGCGTCGCCTGCTGTCGGCGCCAAACTGCCGCGCTTCCCTACTGATGCTGCGCGCCTTACGGATATCCACCAGCACAAGGATTTGGCGTTCGCCGACGAGCTTCTCGACCACGGCGTGGACCTGCTCGGCATCCGCGAGGGTCACGTCCGCGGGCTTGTGTACAATCTCGAGGATGCCATCATCGCGCAGCGTCAACACCGCGGTGGGGGTTTCCGCTTTAAGTTGAGTATCTGCCGTCATCCGCTGGTACCCCACAATGGATTAGGGGGAATTATTACCGGCGGCTACGCGCGTGTCAACCACGAACCTCCCGTACTCCGCGGAAGAGTCATCGGCCATATTAGAAAGACGACAAATGCATCTCTCGCGAAATTGAGAGTGGTGTTTACCGGACTGGAAACGTTTTCGACGTACCTGGGTAAGATTATCGAAGGTCGAGTTATTGTTCCCGTGCTTCAACCCATATTGAAGCAGCGCGAAGTTGATCGTCTCCATCGTCTCCGGTCTGACTCGCTTGATGTTTCTCTTCAACGTCGATATGTCCGTAGCCCCTCCGGTACTATCTTGTACGGGATTTATCGGGTTTTTTCTATTTCGAGCCGGGAACTAGTCAATGTTTTGGGCCACGGCCGCGTGCCGAAGTCCCACTGTATAGGTTATGCCCCCTCGAAGTACCAAAGGAAACCTTGGCCGCTGGAGGCCCTAATAGAAGGATGGTGCCCGCTATCTGGCAAAGAACAAAACCGTTTTGGAGACGCGCGTTTCTTCTCAAGAGGTTCAGCAGACCGTAGCGGAGGCCACGAACGTTTCGACGACGACGGGGATGCCGACCGGGTATTGCCTCAAGGTAACGCCACAAGATCTCTCAAGACCACCGCGTCATCTTGCGCGGTCGCCTTGACCCAGCGCCCCGCCCTTTGCGATGCAGCGCCAAGACATCGAGCGAACGCCGTGCGACCAAAAACGATATTTGCACGGTGTATGCCGGAATTCGTTCTTGATCGCACATTCGATAGAAGCTATTATTAACAACCTTGCTTCAATCATAGCGTGTTTTCCCAGCGTTTCGGTAAGGAAGATGTTGGAGGTCTTGACCTGGAGGCCGGCTGGTTACCCTGCGTCAGGACCTTCATCATAGGAATGACGGGCGCGACTCTCGCGAATCTGGAGACCATGGCGTCTGCGGGCGGGGCGCCCCAGCACGGACCTGACTTCTGCGGGCCGGGTGTGGGTACCTGCCACTACTGGAGCGTCGGCGACGGGGACCCGGTCGCCTTCGTAGACGCGCTCGAGCAGATCCAGGCGGTCGCGGTGATTCCTTGCGAGTACGCCATTCCGCCGGCGCCGCCGGGCGAGCAGTTGGTCAATAATCTGGTGGATGTCACCTTCACGGACGCGAATGGCAACCAGAGCATTATCCCGATGGCGGCTGACCCCGGGCAATGCGATCCGCAGGGCGGTGGGTGGTACTACGACGATCCCGCATCGCCCTCGACGATTCGTCTCTGCGAGGCTACCTGCAACCTGGTGACCGCCGCCACAGCGGGCGCCAGTCTCGATATCGTCTACGGGTGCGATGAGACGGTAACCATCGGGTGAAGGCGCGCCGCGCGTTCGCTTACCTTCGCGACCCGACCGCGGTCGCTTTCGAAGGACTCGTACCGATTCGGGCATACTCACCTTATAACAGAAGGTGAGCTCGCGTTTCGATATTTTTGAAGGTTAGCAGAGACCTGACGAGGCATATCTGCAACAGCGATGGGATATATTGATTAATCTTCCTTCAGCGATCGGGCCGGCGCGGACGCTGCCCGGCAGCGCGCTGCAGGAACCTGGACCGCGATAGCGCACGGCGCTCCTCCGGCGTCGACTTCATCGCCGTCTCCACCAGCGCGTGATGCAGGGCCTCCTGGGAATCGCGGGTGACATTCCTGAGCTCGGCCAGCGCGGCTCGCAGGGCTTCGGGCTGAAACGGATCCGCGACCAGCGCGCGCGCCACGGCCTTGCGCGCCCTGCGCAGCGCAGTGCGCTTCGGCGCCAGTTGCTTCTCGCGCCCACTCAAGAAACGCTTCATGGGCCCGGCCCGGCCCAGAGCTTCTCGCCGGAAAACGCGCGATCCCGCGGAGCGAACGTCGGCGCCCCGCGCTCCGGCCCGTGACGGCCGCCGTGGACAATACGGGCGACGAAAAACCCCGCAAAAAAGAGGTTGAGCGCGGCCGATAGAGCCAGCGCGATGACCAGGCGACGGTTTGTCGGGGTCATGGCTCCTGCTCCTGCTCGAGGTTCGAGGCGAGCGCCAGGATCGACAGGTCGTCTTCCGTATCCGAGGCGAATACCACTGCCGTGAGATCCTCCCAGCCGGCCAGGTGGTCCTCGTTCTGAAGCGACACATCCTCGTACGTCGCGGTCGATGCGGTCTGCTCCGCGGATATGGCGACCGTCAGAGATACGGACCGGTTCATCTGGAGGCGGGGCCCGGAGATGCCGGCGCCGGGCAACTACCCGCCATCCATCGGCGGCTCTCCGCGAAGCTCGAGGCGGGATAGCGCGCTGCGCGAACGCCGCAATTGTGACCCTTTCGCCCTCGCGATGAGGTAGAGTCATCGTCGTGGACCAATACGGCTGGCGCGGCGCGGGGATGCTGGGCGGCCTGGCGCTCGCCGCGCTAGTGTGCGGCTGCAGCTCGACCCCGGCCGCGGCTCCGCCGCCTCAAGCGCCGGCGCCGGTCCATCCGAGCCGCTTCGTCGAGGAGCCGGAGCCGGTGTTCGTCGAAACCCCGCAGGGACTGGTCCGCATCAACACCGACGGCACGGGCCGACGGAGGTTGGCCGGGCCCGGCATGTCGATCGCGGCCATGTCGCTCGACGGTGAGCTGCTCGCGGTGCGCGACGACGAGCGGGACAACCTGTACGTGCTCCGGGGGCAGGGCAAGCCACGCCGCGTACGCGAGCTGGATATGGTCCTAGGCGCCGCGGCTCTGTCTCCCGATGAAAGCGTGCTCGCTGCTGTCCGTTCGCCCGCCCTGGGAGCCTTGACCGACGACCGCGTGTACCTGGTCGATATCGACACCCTGAAGGTGCAAGTAGTCCCGAAGGCCACGGAGCGCTACGTCGTGTGGCTTACCTGGTCGACGGATGGGCGCCATCTATGGATCCAACTGAAGGACGGCGCCATTCAGCGCGTCGATATCGAGACACGGACGCGCCAGTTCATGACGCGAGCGCCGCCGAAGTCCGAGCTGTTCTGGACGGACGCGAGGCCGTCCAGATGCCGCTCGGCTTTGCTCGAGGTGCAACCGTTGCCTTTTCTGGGCGACCTGAAGCTGACTCATCCGGTGCACGGCACGCGGCTTCTGTTGACCGCGCACGGCCGGGAGCCGGGAACCAAAGCCAACGGCGCGTATTTCACGCGTACGTGCCGCCAGGTCGTTTACGCGCTCGACGACGCGGTTTGGGTCGTCGATGTGCCCAGCGGCACGACCGGCAAGCTCATCGAGGGCCGGAGGCCGCGCGGCCTGCCCCGGCGGCAGGAGCCCGAGCCCCGCGAGCTCGAGCCTGACGCCGGCAAGGAGCTCGTCGGTACGGCCGACAAGTGGCAGGACGACAGTGTCCTCGAGGATAAGGAAGAGGCCGCCGCCGAAGCCCGGCTGGCGCTTCCGACCGATCGCCGGCCGAAGGGGTATGAGGGATTGGTATACGCCCCGCGTCTCACCCTCACGCAGAGACCCGACCGCGAGTCCGAGCTGACCTGGGCTCACGTGGGGCTCGCGAGCGAGAAAATTCACTACGGGCGCGCCAGCGGTCGCGCACGCATCGACGCACAGATCGGCGGGGGCGAGGCGGGGGCGGACGGGCGGCTGCATTTGCTCCTAGTGCCGTGACCGGGAGGTTTTGAGCCCCCTGTATTTGAACTTGCGCCGCGCT
>CAYVFC010000222.1:0-8691 GCA_964450715.1 uncultured Sandaracinaceae bacterium
ACGACCCTCGTGATTTCAGACCCTTACGCCCTCAGGTCAGGAGGTCTGAAATAAGCCTCGAAGATCCTCTCGCGGGCGGCTCACCACCCCAGCGCATCGAGAAGGGTCGGCAGATGCGGCTCGAGCAACGAGGTGTTCTCGAAATAGGGAAGGATCGTGCACCCGCCGCAGCTGGGCCGCCGCATACGAAGCATCGCCTTCACCTGCTCGCCGGCCCGGCAAGCAACGCCTTGGGATTGCCAGCTTACCATGCAGCAGGGCAGCAGGCTGCCGTCGGGCAGCACGGTGAAGAAGTAGCGCCCGGCGTAACAGTCCCGCACGAACCGGTCAGCAGAACCGTCGATCAGGTAATCCAGGTAGCGGGTGGAATTGCCTACCGGCCGCTTCCGGCGTTTCCAGGCGCGGATCCGCCCAAAAACTTCCCGCACCGCTTCCCGATCGGCGACCGCGCTAAAAGACTCTCCCCGCCATCCCTCTCGTATCTGCACCGGTTGATAGAAGACCCGGGCGCCGAGATCCTCGGCAGCGCGCAGCGGCTCCTCGACGGCCCGATAGTTCAGCCCGTGCACCGGGCAGATGATACCGAGCCTGCGGTGGCCTCTCGACCGTAGGGCCGCCAGGCCCGCCAGGGCGGCCTTGAAGGCGCCGCTGCCGCGCTGCCGGTCGTTGATCGCTTCGTCGCCCTCCACCGTGCACAGAACGTAGTCCATAACGAGAGCCTCCTGCGCGCGATCCTCGAGCTGGATCCCGTTGGTGACCAGGCTGGTGGTGAATCCCAGAGCGGCGGCATGCCGGGCGATCCGGCCGAAGTCCTCGCGCAGAAGCGGCTCTCCGCCTGACAACCCCAGGCGAAAGGTCCCGCCTCGCCGCAGCGAATCCATCAGCCCGATCATCTCGCTCGCCCCGAGCTCCCGTCCCCGGTCGTTGCGGGGGAAGTCGCAGTACGCGCAGGCGCAGTTGCATCTGAGCGTCAGCAGCAGGGTTACGCTCGAGCAGGCGTTGTTGCCGGCAAGCCTGGCGGCCAGGAGCCGGAGAGCTCCCCGCAGGAGGGTCGCGCCTTTCGCGTAACGGTAGACCATTTCATTCAACCCGCGTCTTCGCCTCCGCCGCGTCGGGCGCGACGATGAACAGATCATAAGCCCTTCCCCCTTCGTCGTTCCCGATCCGTTCGCCGCGGATCTCTCCGTATCCGTTGCGAACGAGCGCTTGCCGGAAGCGCTCGACCGCCTGTCCATTGCAGCGATGCGCCGGATCCATCGGCGACGGCGACGCCGAAAAGAGAAAACGGCTGTTCTGGCCGCGGATCTGGCGCAGGACTCGGTCCCAGCCTTCGTCGTCGATGGCGAGGCACTGCTCCGAGTTGAGGTAGCGCGGCCGGATCGCGCCCCGGCTCAACAGCTCGTAAACCCCGTTTTCGAACGAGTTCAGCATCACCGGCCGGGTGACCTCGCGCGCGAGCAGCTCGCCGACCAGCTGCTCTTGCTCGCGGTAGCGCGGATACCGGTATTCATGAAAGAAGCTCTCCAGGAAGGCGGGCCATCTGGCGAAAACCGAGGCGACGACCAGCGCGCTCGTGCCGACGACCATCGCCGGGCGGGAACCGGCCCGGCCGATACGCGCGGCCAGCCAGTCGAGCCCGTCGCGAAAAGCGCCGGCCAGAACGATACAGGTAAAGGGCAAGAACTGTAGCGTCGGCGAAGAGCCGGGATTGTAACGGTAGAGGAAGAGGAACGCCGCCAGGACCGAGAGCATGGTGAGCGAAGCCAGAACCAGCGTCCGGTCCCCCGCCCCGGTCCTGAAAAAGCGGACCGCGACGCGACCGGAATAGAGTAGCAGCCCGAATAGAAACGACAGGGCGGCGATGCCGTCCCAGCTGCGCGGATCGATGGGCAGCGCGGTATGGATCCACCTCGCGACCTCGGGTACCATTCTCCAGATCGGGACCGGGTGGGAAAAGTCGGGTATGGCGACCGCCCGGCCCGAGATCTCGGTATACTTCAGGTAAACGAGCAAGAAAAGCGATGGAAATAAGGCGGCGAACAGCGCGGCGAGCAAAGCCAGGCGCAACCCGACCCGGCGCAGGCCGAACAGCGCGACGTACCAGGGAAGAAAGACCGGAAGCACCAGCGCCGCGGTGAACTTCTGCTGTAGAGCGAATCCGAAAAGAAGCGCCGCGAGAGAGAAGGGAAGCCAGCCTCCGCTCGCATTGTACCTGTCCAGCAACCACCAGATGGCGAAGAGGAGCAGGGCCGGCAAGTACTCGTAGAGATAGAGGGAGCCGTACATGACGGACATGGGAAAGAGCAGCATGGCCGCGACGCTCGCGGCTCCCAGCAGCGGTCCGGAGCGACGGGAGACCTGCCGCGTCATCAGCAGCAGCAGAAGCAGTAGCAGCAGTCCCGGAATACCCCGGGTAATGATGAGCTCGTACCGGGGAACCGCGCGGCCGACGAGCCGGAGCGGCCAGTAGGCGAATGCCGAAGTATAGGCATTGAAGAGCAAAGGCAGGCGCGTCTCGCCGCAGCAGATACCGAAGACCGGTCGCGTCGTTTGAACGAAATATCCGTCTACACAGCCCGCTTGCGGGGAGGGGGGATCGACCGCCGGCTGATCGAAGGGAAAAACATACGGGTACAGATAGATACCGGCGACCATTTCCTCGTTGAGTCCCGTCTTTCCCGCCTGGGCGAACATGACCAGAAAGACCAGCAGGCACGCGGCCAGAGTCGCTCGCTGCCCCCCTATCGTCGCCGCCGCGGGAGCGGACTCGGCCCGGGCTCTGCTATCGAGCCGCTCGAGCAGACGGATCAACCGCGACGGTTGGCTGGCAGCAGGCTCATTCATCGCCATCGCGGGGCTGTTTACCATTCTTCCCAGCCGACTGGAAAGCCGACGAAAGGGGTATTACGACCGCTTCTATCGCTTTAGGATTGCCGGCGTCTTGGCCGGGAGCGGTTAGGGTCCGTGACAAAACAACTCGATCAGATTTCGGAGCGCGACGGCCCCGGATGCAAGGCGCGACGACCAGAAATATTGGGGATATTTCGAGGAGGAGCAACGCAGCAGCCGGGGCCGTCCCGCCCGAAAGATGGATGAGTTATTTTGTCACGGACCCTTAGGCCGGTGCCGGTCGGCGGGGGTCGCGAGGTCGATAGCTCGGGCCGGATGCTCTCAACCGGTCTTGAGCTCGATGGGGCCCAGGGAACGGTAGTGCATGGTCCCCAGCCCTCGGGCCTCGGCCTTTTTCAACCATCCCATCTCGGCGGGGTTGGCGCCGAGCAGCTCGACTCCCCAGGTGTCCACGGCGACCGGGTCCAGGCTCGCGGCCACGGCGTCCATCCGTTTGACGTCGTTGAGATTGCCCCCGGTCGGACCGTTGCGCAGCAGGACGCGAGTGGCATCGACGATGGTCAGCGTCGGCCGCATCAGCAGGGCGAGCGCCACGATGGCGTCGTCGATCTTATCGTGCAGGTCGCCGCGGAAGCCCCCCAGCACGCCGAACCAGTTCTTCATGCCGATGGTGGCCTTGGCCCGCGCGTGGTGCTTGACCAGCGGGACGTTTATTACCTTGTCGACCGCGATATAGGGATGGAGCACGGGCCAGGGTCCGAATCCCGGCAGCGTCGCGGTCACGTAGTGGCTGTCGAGCGGCAGTACCACCTTGGCGCCGGCCTCGGCTGCCTTCTGCCGGATCCGGCTGCGCGAGAATGCCATGTCGGCGTTGTGTCCGGGGCAATCGGAGACGATGACTTCCCCCGCTCCGGCGGAACGGCAGGCGCGGACCACCTCGGCGACCACCTCGGGATTGGTGGTGGCGGCCTGCTCCGGCGTTCGGTTGAAGGCGGCGTTGGGTTTGACCAGAACTACCTCTCCCTTGGCCACGAACCTCTCCATGCCGCCCATCCGGGAGAGCGCGGCCGCGACGTTTGCCGCGGGGTTCTTGCCGCGAGCGATCACCAGGCGAGGAACCGCGTCGGGCAGCGTCACGCGGTAGTCTTTTATGGCGTGGTCCGACCCCTCGCCGGAACGGAAGATGATACCTCGGGAATAGCCTTCGTAGGCCGCAACCGCTCCCGCCCCGAGCGCACCCAGGCCTGCCGCGGCGCCCAGCCCGCGCAATAACTTCCGGCGACCCCGATCCGGCGGGTCGCCCGGCGCTTCGGGGTCGTCCGGCGCTTTCGGTCCGCCCGGGGCCATCGGTGTTCTCGGTTCGTACTCTTTATATTCGTCTTCCTGCATCGGCTCGATTCGTTCCCCCTACGGTACCTTCATCCCTTCACGGCTGCGGCACGGAGCCACGGCATACAGACTGAAAACAACTCTCCAGCGGCATGGCCAGGCCGAGGGCAACGCCACTCGACATCGTCTGGTTGATGACCCCGGTGCACGCCGAGGAAATACCGCACGACGCATCGTAGTACCCGGCGTCGACGCAGCAAGCGATGATGTTCAGGCATTCGTAGTCGACCAGGCAGGGCACGAAGGTGTCCAGACACCTGTCGCAGGCGCACACTCGCGGCTGCTCGGCCAGCGGATAGTCGAAAAAGTTATTGAGCAGGTAATCCGACAGCTCCATGCACTCCTCTATCGTCCGCGGAGGCTCGTAGACGACCCCGTCGGGGTAGGGGCGCTGCGAGGTGGGAGAGGGGTCGGTAGCGAAGTCGCACGCGGACAGGTCGAACTGACAGGTCAACGGATCGCAGGCGAGCGGGCCCTGTCCCATGCCCAGCGTGGCGCAGCTCTCGCCGCCCAGGTCCGCTGCCTCGCACTGCTCCGGGCCGCTGATGAAGCCATCGCCGCAAAGGCTGCCCTGGAATACGTCCACGCCGGCACCCCCGGCTATAGCGCTCGTATGGTCGCCGCCGCCGGACGCGGCCGCGGATCCGCCCGCTCCATCCGACTCGCTCCGCTCGATCGTGTGCGATTGCCAGCAAGCGCTACAGAGCCAGCACACTGCCTGCAGAACGGTCAGGCTCGGTGCTCGCATGGCTCTTTTCATCGGTAATGCTCACGCTGCCGATTCGATCCGGGCGATCAACGCGCCCCGACGATAGGCGTAGGCGATTCTCGACAGATCTTGGGGTATAGCATATCTCGAAGACTCCGAAATCCCTTGTCCGATCGACCTCGAAGTACGCCCGTGCTCCGAAGCGCCGTTGTCTCTTCCGAGTCGTGCTCAAGGGTTTCTTTTCAGTCTAAGGAGGCACCGCAATATAAACGATACGAGACCGGGCGCGTCGGCGGAGCGCAATCGCGAGCGCGCCCGGAGGAAAAACCGCAGCAATAGCAGCGCTATTTCGAGGATTTTTCCGAGGACGAAAGCCGCGAGTGCGCCCGCCCACGCGGCCGCAACCGGATCGTTTATTTTGCGGTGCCTCCTAAGGCGGTTTGATCTGTGCGCTACGCGCGCTCGGCGTTGGTCTTTTGTTAAGAATTTAGGGCTCAAACAACCGCGCGGTAGCCCGAACGATACGACGGTGCTACGGTGTGGGGAGCAGGCGAAACGGAGGGGTGAATGAGTGGAAAAAGCCTCGTGTTATTTACAGCGAGCCTGGTCACGGTCGGCCTGCTTGCGTTCGCTTGTGAAGACGATCCGCCGTATCGAGATGCAGGATCGGATAGGGCGCCGGACACCGGCAACGGCAACGCCGGCAACCGCGACGCCGGCAGCCGCGACGCCGAGGCGCCTGAAGACCGTCAGATGGCAGGGGGCGGTGCAGCCGGTCACGGGCCCTTTTTCACGAGCGTGGGGTTCAGGGGCGAGCTTAACGTCGCCAAGCTTCACCTCGCGCAGATCGGTGCGGGCCGTTTATACATGGTCTCCTATGCTGGCAACCTGCATGTTTTCGATGTAGCGACCCCAGGCGTGCTGAGCGAAGTGGCCAGATGGCGCTTTCCCGCCTTCGCCTCTAACGATGACCCTGAATACGCGCGAGCCAAGTTGTGGATGGGGGTGAGCGGCAGGGCGGTATGCGTGGTGTCGCAAGGGAACGCCTCAAGCTACGAGGGTCCACCCCCGGCGTGGAGCGAGCTGGTGGTAAGAGACGCCAACGATCCAGCGGTAGGAAGCGTCATTCCGTTCGAGGGGGCGATCGTCGATGCACGAATTGTCAAAGGGGTGCTAGTCATCGTGCTAAACGAGCGGTGTGACGAATGTATCCTCGGCGGGCCCAGGACATCGATAATATCGTACGACGTATCCGTTCCGGGCTCGGTGCGAAAGGTCGACGTGCTGCAATACGAAGGGGCGCATAGCGTGACGCTCGGGGCCGAGCGACTCTATGTCACGAACCGTCGCGAGGACACCCTTGAACCCTTTCTACAGGTGATCGAGATTGCGGCGCCGTCCGCGGTCATGAGCGAAGCGTACGTGATCGATGAGATGCTAGGGATTATGGGCGAAGACGAGCGCGACGGCGTGCTGCGTCTGGTAGACGGCGCCTCGGTCCACACCTTCACGGTCGAGCCGGGCGCAGCCATCCAGCTCGGCCAGGTCGAGCTCGATGCATCGGGTACACCAAAGAGCGTTACCTTTAGCGCGGTGCGCGCCTATTTCATAAACCATAACGCCGACAGAGTGTTGACGGTCGATCTGTCCGATCCGGAAAACCCTTCGAACGGCGCATGGATCGAGATACAGGGCACTGTAGGAGCGCTGGTTCCGCGCGGGGAACGGCTACTGGAAGTCGAGTTGGGTGACGGCGATAGCGACGGTTACGACGACGTCACCGCCAGGGTATTCGACGTGAGCGACGTCGCCCGGCCCGGCGAGGTGAGCGCCGTCCGGCTGACGGAGCCGCCCGAAACGTTCGTAGAGGATCCAGGGGCATCGGTCTTCGATGCCCTGGGACTGGCGCTCGTGCAGTACAATATGACGTCGATGGGGGCGAGCCCCGCTGCCGCCGCGCGTCTGGTAGACTGGGATCCGGGCTCCGACGCGTTGGCGCCGTGCGGTAGAATACCGCTCGATTGGGAAGGGACCGCGCTCGTCCACGACGGGTACGTCATCACCGTCGATAACGAAGCGGTGAGGAGCTATGACATCGCGAATCGCGACGAACCGAGGGTGGTAAGCGAGTTCCGGCTGTCGGACGCGGGGGGGTGAGCACGCCTCCCTTGAACTGTAGAAACGCCGGGACGTGTAGAGGTAAAAGAGCCATAATCGGGAATGCGGATGATTTCCCGGCGTGGAGCGCGGGGTAGGGGAGGCCGAGCGCGGTCGCCTCGAATCCCTCCGCTCCGGCGATTTCAGAGGTGTTTCAACCTGTTAGGTGCCCTGGCGATCGCTCTGTCCGTTTCACAGGCCGGTTGCAGCGAGCAGCCCTCCGCTTCCGGCACCGGGGCGGCGTCCGGAGACGAAAACCAGACGGGCGGCGGTACGGACGGATCGGCGGCGACCGCTGGCAACGGTACGGGCGGCAGCGGCGTCTCGCAGGGGGACGGTGCCGTGGAAACCGGTGCGACCGGTGGAGCGGGAGCCGGCGGGGTCGGGGAGTCGGGAATCGACGCAGGAGCCGACCCCGTGACGGATGCCGGATCGAGCCGGGACGCCTCGATCGACGCGGGCTCCGATACCTCCACGGACGGCGCGGCCGACGCCGGCTCGGACGCGGCCGACACGCCGTACGGTCCGCCCGATGGCATCGAGTGCCCGGATACGGGTCGGCCCTTTCGCGGTTGGCCGCTAGTCTTCAGCTTCAACGGCGCCTGTTTTCGTTCGGTAGACACTGGCGGCCTGGCCGCCGATCCGGTCGGAGCGCTGGCGGCAAACGGCATGGCGTGCGCGGTGGCGATCGGACACGGCGACGTCGTCACGGCCGCGGACATCGATTCCGTGATCCGCAGCCGGATCATACCGCTGGTCGACAACAATCGTGGCCTGGTAAACCCGAACAAGATCGGCGCCATCGGGTTTTCCGCCGGCGGTACCCTGGCCTCCTATCTGGGGACCGTATGGGCGCGAGGCATCGATCCCGCGAACGGCACCGATCACGGCTTCCGGGTCGGCGCCGTCGTCAATTTCTACGGTCCGTTGCGCATGGACCGTACCGCTGCCACCGACGGCCAGGGGAACCTTACCGGCGGAGGAGGTCTGTTCTATCTGCACGAGAACCGCGGCGCCGACCTCGAGGCGGACATCCCCTCCATCCGCCAGTTCGACAGCACGAACTGTTTCTGCGCGTCGCGAGGCACCGACCCCTGCCAGTGCAACGATGCATCCTCGCTCTACCTGGATGCTTATCTGACCGCGTACGAGGCCAATCCAGGAAACCGGATCTGCTCTTTCCATTCCGACGACACGAATCTCGCGAAGATGTCGGCCGCGGCCTTCATAGAGCAGACCGCTCCCGCCCACGTCGCCGCCCTCTATCTGTGCAGCGGCTGGAAGGACTCCAACGTGGATCACGACGCCAACGTCCACCAGGCCGCGTTCTGGTGGCGCGCCGAGCACCGGGTAATCGTGACGGCCGACGACGGCCACGGCTTTCCGCTTTCGGTCTGCGAGTCGACGGCGGACGGGCAAGGAAAGGCGCGACCGCTGGCCTGGCTGAAGGACAAGCTCTCGAGCACGGGTGACTTCCCGCCCACTTACCCCTGAGCTGTCTCCGGCTCGCGCGGGACGGGTTGGCGTCCACGTTTAGGAGGCACCGCAAAATAAACGATACGAGACCGGGCGCGTCGGCGGAGCGC
>CAYVFC010000223.1:0-8548 GCA_964450715.1 uncultured Sandaracinaceae bacterium
GGCCGGCACGGCCGCCAGCACGGGAGGTAGCGCGGCGGTCGCGGCCACCGGCGGCGCCGCCGCCGTCGGGGCGAGCGCGGCGGTCGGTGCGGGAACGGCGGCGAGCGCCGGGCTGGTAACCAAGGCGGTGCTGGCCGTCGCCGTGGCGGGCGCCATCGGCGTGGGCGCCGCCAATACCGTCTGGCGGGAATCGGCCCCCCCGTCCGGAGAAAAGGCATCGGTCCCCGCGCGGGCGGACGCGGTGCGAGAAGCGCCGGCCACAGCCGCAGAGCCGGCCGAAACGAGCGGCACGGAGCGATCGCCGGAGCGGTCCGCGGGCGAAACACCTGTCACCGACGACCCGGGGCCGAAAGCGAAGCCCGCGGAGGTGAGAACGGGCTCGAATACGCGGAGTAAGAATGCGTCCGATCGACTCGACGAGGAGCTCGAGCTTCTCAGGACGGCCCAGGAGGCGCTGCAACGAGGAAAGCCGGGCGAGGCATTGCGGGCTCTGGAGAGGCACTCCCGCCTCTTCCCTCGGGGCGCCATGCGACAGGAACGCGAGGCGACGCGAGCGGTCTCGCTCTGCGAGCTGGGACGGTTGAAAGAGGGGCGCGCGGTAGCGCGGCGCCTGCTCACCCGCTCGCCCCGCACGCCGCTGGCCGGGCGCCTGGCTCGATCCTGCTCGGTCGAGGCCGCGAGCAGATGACGGGGCGGATCGCGACCGGCCGGAGGGCTTGCCGCGGATCCGGGTCGGGCGCGTCGCCGGTTGCCTGCGCCTGCGCGCTGCTGCTCGCCGCGGGCGGCTGCCAGACGCAGGACGTGTTGCTAGGCGAAGTCGAAGCGGGCCTGACGGGCGCCCCCGACGCGGCCGGGCAAGACGCCGGGGCGACGGAAGGGGCTGAGGGCGACAGCGGGGGAGAGGGCGACGCCGGCTCGGGAAACTATTCCCACTATCCGGAGCTGTGCGATCCGCGGCAGTGCATGCTACCGCCCGACGTCCCCATCATCTTCTGTTCCGACGGAACCGTGTTGATCCCCTACTGCGTGCGGGGTCGCGACGGACGCTGCGAATGGCAAAACGGCGAGTGCGGTTCCTGGTACCAGGCGCCGCGCGACGCCTGCGGCGGTTGCGGGGGCTACGAGTACTGCGATGTCGAGAGCTGCGGCAGGTACGGCGACCGCGGCGTCTGCCGGCCGCGGCCCGACGCCTGCAACCGGCAGTACGAACCGGTCTGCGGTTGCGACGGTCGAACCTACGGCAACGCCTGTCTTGCCGCTATCGAGGGCGTCTCCATCGCCCACGACGGTTCCTGTTGAATCAGCGCCCTTAGATAGACGATACAAAACGGTCCGGTCCGTACCGGTACGGGTCGGGAGAGAATCCTGGGCAAGCGTCACCGGAAACGATGCTTGGCTGGAATCGATTCGTTCGCTACACTACGCGGCGGATGGGGCGAGAAGAACCTTCGCCCGCACGGGAGGCCATCATGCAAGAACGCATCATCCATCGCATCGGAGTCGTGCTCGCGGTCGCGCTCGCCGCCGCCATAGCCGGCTGCGGCGCGGCGGCGAGCGCGCCGGCAACCGGGGAGACGATTTCGACCGCGCAAGCGCAACCCGACTATGATTACCAGGCCTTCGCCCCGTTGCCCGAGCCGGTCCGGGAGGGCAGCGTGCCGTTTCTACTGGGCCCCGACGGCGCCGAGCAGATGAGCTGTTTCGAGGAGGTCGAGGAGATCAAGCCGCTGCAGGGCGATACCAGCGTGGTGGTGCTGTTCGAGAAGCACGCGGAGGTCGCTAAGGCTGCCATCGACAAGTGGATGGTCGATACCCTGGCGCCCGACAGCGTCACTAGCGCCATGGCCCAGGGGTGGAAGCTGGAGATCGACGACACGGTGGCGCTGGAGGTAGAGCCGGACAAGATGCGCTTCGTACAGGAGCCGGAGTGCATTCAGCAGTCGACGGGCTGGCTGCCGGAGGAGATCCGAGCGGTGACCGCGCTGTACGGCGCGCGCACCTTTCGCTTCCAGGCCGATCCGCCGGTCAAGGCCGAGGTCAAGGAAGCCATCATCAGCGGCGTCCAGTACCAGGGCCTGATGATCGAGTCGGACGACCTGCGCGACTACGAGCCGCTGCTCGACGACAAGGGCGAGCCCAAGCTCGACGACAAGAAGCAGCCGCTCTATACCGCTCCGGACGGAAGCCTGGTTCCGGAGAACAAGGTCCCGCCCCCGGAGAAACGCACCATGAGCGAGTGGACGCTCAAGTCCGAGAAACCCCTCTTTTTCGCTTTTCACGAGCTATCCGAGGAGGCCTGGCGCGCGGAGACCGAAGCGGGCATCTGCGACGTGGTGCTCATCTGGGGCGACCCCAAGGCGCGCACGCCGGAATGCGAGCAGTACGCGCGGTCGTCATTTTTGGCCGCGAAATCGGCAAGCGGGAGCGTAGACATCACCGTCCAAACCGGGAAGGAGAGCAAGAAGCTGAACATGAGCTTCGGCGATACCGAGCGGGTACAGGTGGACGAGCGGACCCTCCTCTGGTTGAGCCCCGAAGAGGCCGGGGAGGGCCTGGGGGTGAAGATCAAGCTCGACAGTCTGGTGCTCAATCCCTAGCAGCGGTCTCTCCGCGACCTCTTTTCCAGTCCTGTGGAGAGCGAACGCCGAAACCGACCCAGAGCGACACCCGGAGCCCTGCGCCGGGTCGGCCCGGCTGTCCTCGTCGCCACCTGCTTGCTCGCCTCCGGATGCGAGAAGAGCGCTCGGCGGCCGCCGCCGGCCGCCGAGAAAGCTGCGCCGGTCGAGCAGAAGCCTACCGTTCCCAATATACTCATAGTATCCGTAGATACGCTGCGCCCGGACTACCTGAGCTGCGAGGGATACCCCCTGAAGACGACTCCCCAGTTAGATCGCTGGCTGGAGGACGCGATAGTGTTTACCCGAGCGGTCACTCCCATCCCGCGAACCACCCAGGCGCTGGCCAGCATGTTTACCGGGCAATACCCCCAGAAAACCCGCGTGCGGAGGTTGACCTCCCGTTTGCCCGATACGGCGATGACCCTGGGACGGCTCGCGCAGCAGCGCGGATACCAGACCGCCGCGGTGGTTTCCAACCACCTGCTCACGCGCGCTCGAGGGCTGGACAACGGTTTCGACAGCTACGATTTCGCGAACGACACCCGCGGCGCTCTCCGGACCACCCGGGCGGCCCTGGGCGTTCTCTCCAGCCGAGAGACGGCGAAGCCGCTGCTGCTCTGGGTCCACTACATCGACCCCCACGTACCCTACTACCCGTCGAAGAAGAGCGCGGTCGCGCTCGATCCGGACTACCAGGGCAAGTATCAATACCACTTCGGACAGGTACAGGGCGGGATCGGTAACAAAGCCTATCCCGAGGACCTGCCCAAGGCCGAGGCGGTGTTCGAGAACGAGCTTCCCGAACGGGTGAATGAGCACATTCGCAGGCTGTATGCCGCCGACATTCGCGATACCGACGAGCAGCTCGCGCTGCTGTTCGACGCGGTCGAGGGGGACGCCTCGCAGAAGTGGTGGGTGCTCTTCACCTCGGACCATGGTGAGAGCCTGGGGGAGCACGACTTCTATTTCGACCACGGGGACTACGTATACGACGCCTGCATGCGGATCCCGCTGGCCGTCCGGGCTCCGGCGGGCCATCCGCTAGGCAAAGCGCAGCGAATCGATGCCAGGGTCTCCCTTATCGATGTGCTCCCCACCCTGATCGATCTGCTGGCCTGGAAGGTCGAGGAGAGGGTCGCCGGAAGATTTGACGGGATCTCGCTCGCCGGTTTGATGCGAGGAGAGAAGGGCAAACCGCGCCCCCTGTTCGGCGAGTGCGGCATGAGCTACTTCCCCAAGCGCGTCGAGCGCCGCAAGGTCTTCGACGTATCGGGGAGGTTCCGCGCGGTCTGGCTGGACGAATGGAAGCTTATTTTTACTCCCTACCAGAGCGCCGAGAACCGTTTCGAGCTATATCGCCTCGACGAGGACCCCGCCGAGACCCGCAACCTGGCCCCGGAGCATCCGGAGGTCGTCTCCAGGCTCTTCGCCGAGCTGAGGCAGTGGATGAAAGAGGATCCGGAGCTGCGAAAGAAGACGCTACCCGAGCTCAGCGACGACGACAGGCAAAGGCTACGGTCCCTGGGGTACGTGCAGTAGGGAGGGGCGAGGTACGCCGCGGAGCGGTAACGGGGATTGGGCAAGCCCCCGCGCCTGTGGTATCTTTAGTCAATGCGATCGTCTGGCAAAGCTATGTTTTTGCCGTTCGCTATCATCGTGCTATCCGGGGGGTGTGCAAAACCGGTGCGCGTCGCGCAGCCGGAGCAGCCGCCCCCCCCCCCGCCGCCCTCCCTGGAGCCGACCGGGGTTGAGCCCAAGAGCGAAATCGGGGTCACCATGGCGGCCTTCAAGTGCGTGGAGAAGTCGAGCGAGACCTGCAATGCCCTGGACGACGACTGCGACGGCGTGATCGACGAGGGGTGCGGTTACAATACCGGAGCCATCCAGATCACCATGAAATGGGATACCGGAGCCGATATCGACCTGTACGTGACCGATCCCGCGGGAGAGACCATCTACTACAACCAGAAATACCGGCGCTCCTCTTCCGGCGGTTTTATGGACCACGACGCGCGGGGTGACTGCCGTCCCGAGCAGGACAACCCGCGGATCGAGAACGCGTTCTGGAGCAACCCGGAACCGCCCGGCGGCGAGTACCGAATCGAGCTTCACTACTTCGGGCCCTGCGGCGACCACGGGCCCACCCGCACCACCATCTCCATCGCCGTCGGCGGCCGGGTGGTGGGAAGCTTCAACTACGACCTCGAGCCCGAGCAGCGGAAGGAGGTCGCCTCGTTTACCCTACCCTGACACCGTCAGAGCAACAGGGTACGAGAAGGTACGGAATGGTAGACCATGACCGTAGATGACCAGCTATCCGGCGAAGCCGAAGAGGTCACCATCCTGATCATCGGAGAGGGCCCCTCGGTGCAGCCGGTGTTTGAGCAGCTCGAGGAGCTAGGCGTGGACGTGGTGAGCGCCGCCGGCGGGCAGGCGAACGCTGCGGTCACGGCCGTGGCCCCCGATCTGGTGGTACTGATGGGCGACGCCGCCCAGGGCGGTGGACGGGCGGTTCTGGACAAGCTGGCCGAGCAGGAGGCCACCGCGGTGGCGCCGGTAGCGGTGGTGGGGCGAGGGCCGGTCTCACGGGGCAAGTTCAAGCACGGAACCGTGGCCGGTTTCTCCGAGAAGCTAAAAGCGGAAAAGCTGGCAAAACGCCTAATCCACCTGGCCCGGGAGATCCCGGAGCGCGATGGCTCGGTGAGCGGCGAGGTTACGGCGGAGTGCTTCGAGCAGCTGGTGGACGAGCTGTCCGAGGAGCGCCGCAGCGGGATGCTCGAGGTCGAGACGAGCGAGGCGAGCGAGCCCAAAGCCCGCGTAATGCTGAAATCGGGCGAGCCGATAAGCGAAAAGCGAAAGCCGTTCGTCGAACGGGTCAAGCCGCTGATCGAGAAGAGCGGTAAGCCGGCCCCCTTTGCCTTTCGGCAGAGCGCGGCCGGGTCGGACTCCATTCACCCGCCGCCCCCGGAACCGAGCGCCGAGCCGGGGGAGCTGGTGGAGCGCCGCCTGGTGGTGGTCGACGCGGACCGGAAACGGGCGGAACGGCTGGCGTCCGCGCTGGCGGCCCGGGGTGCGACCGCGCTCGTATTCGGCGAGGTGGCGGACCTGCGGATCGTACGGTCGCTGGACCCCGAGGTCGTGTTGGTCGACCCCGCCGACCTGGAGAGCTGCTGCGCGGAAATGATGGACGCGATGCGCAATGATAACCGCACGCGCTGGGCAGCCACCTTGCTAGCTCCGCGCTCCGACCTCTGGCCCGGCGGAGCGGCTGAGCCGCGGCTCGACGTGGTGACCGAGAAGGTGACGGCGCTGCTCAAGCCGGCCACCCGCTTGCTGGAGCGGGTGCGGGACTGGAAGCGGTTCGATACGCGGCTGGAGATGTTGGGAACGGGCCGGCTGCTGCGCCTTCTGTGCGGGGCCGGCCGGACCCTGCACGTCGCGGTGCACCATCCGCGCGTCAAGATCGATCTGGAGATCGACAAGGGTCTGATTTGCGGAGCGGTCGGCCAGGCCAAGGGAAAAGAGCAGCCGCTGCTGGGGTCGGCGGCCCTCTCCGCCCTGATGGTCGTGGGCTCCGGGCGCGTGAGGATCGAGGCCAGGAAGAGCGTCGAGCTCGACAACCTGAAAGCTCCCGCGGAGGCTGCGCTTTCTCTGGCGGACGCCGAGCAGCCGCCCATCGCGCCCTCGATCAGGCCGGGCGCGCAGACGGACGGCGCGGCCGCGACGGTCAAGGTGCCCGAAGCGGCACCCCTGCCCCAAGCCGGGCCCGCGTCCGAACCACAGCCCGCGACGGTTCCGACACCCGGCGGCGAAGCGGAGCCCGCACCCCCGCTTCCGGGACCACCCCCGCTACCGAGGAAGGCGACCCTGCTGGGGATGCCACAACCCATGCCGTTCGGGCCGCCGGCCCAAGCCGCATCTGCCGAGCCACCCTCCCCGGCCGTGGAGCTTTTCGCCGACGCGGGCACTGCAACGGCGGCGGCGCCCGATCCCCGCGTCGTACCGGATGCCGCCCCGGCAACGCCAGCCATGGACTCGGCGGAGTTCCTAGTCGAACCGAACGCTTCTCTTGATGTATCTATCTCTAAAGGGCCGCCCCCCTTGCCCGCGGCCGGCGGGGTGCGAGCGGCGCTTCGCGGCTTGCTCTCCGACCTGGGCGCACGGCTGGCCGCGCTGCGCTCCCGACTGCCCGGTCCCGCCGCGCTCTCCGACCTGGGCGCACGGCTGACCGCGCTGCGCTCCCGACTGCCCGGTCCCGCCGCGCTCTCCGACCTGGGCGCACGGCTGACCGCGCTGCGCTCCCGGCCGCGCCGCCCGGCCATGCTCGCGATAGCCGCGGCAGCCTTCGTTCTGGTAGCCGTTCCTGGGATCTGGTTTCTGAGCGGCGACGACGACGGGAACAAGAGCGCCGCCGAGGCTCAGGACGAGAACGAGCTTTCGCGCCGCGAAGAGAGGGGCGCCGGGACTCTCTCCGCGTCCGGGTCTGCTCCGGCTGGAAGCGAAGTGGTTGCCGAAGCCGCTGCCGAGCCGCAGCCGGGGGCGGCGGCGAGCTCGGAGCAGGCCGAGCCCGGAGCGGAGCACGCGATGTTAGACGGGGAGGAAATCGGGGATGAAGCCGGCGACGGTACGGAGGACACGGAACCGAGTGGCGCCGCGATCGAACTTTCGGGACCCGATGAGCCGCCCGACCGAGGCATCTCGTCCGAAGAGGACAAGGAGAGACGAATCGCCGCGGCCAGAGCCCTGGTACGGCAGGCCAGCCGCTACCGGAGGAGCAACCGTCTGGGCATGGCCGAGGCCTACTACATCAAGGCGCTGGAGGTCTGGCCCAGGTATCCCCGCGCCGTGTCGGGCGTGGTTCGCGTTCACCTGCAGCGGCGCGACGGCGACGAGGCCCTGCGCTGGGCCAGAAAGCTGGTGGTCATGCAGCCCAAACGTTCCAACAACCAGCTACTGCTGGGCGACGCCTACAAGCTGCGGGGATACCTGATCAGGGCCAAGCGGGCCTGGAGGCGGTCCGCGGCCTACGGCAACCTAACGGCGCGGCAACGCCTGCGCGAGGTCAAGTAGCGCGAAGAACGAGTCACTCCTCCTGCACGCAGGCGGCCAGTTGCGGCTCGCCCGGATCGAGCGCGCCGTCTCCGTCCGGGTCGCGGTAGAGCTCCAGCGCGCACTCCACGTTGAGCTCGAAGGCCTCCAGCAGCGCCGGATTGCTGGTGGCGTCGATGCGGATGGAGCCGTCCGGCGAGAGCGCGGCCGCTTGCAGATCCACCCCGTTCATCCAGACGGATACATCGAAGAAAAGCAGCAGCCCCTCGCCGTCAGCGGCCAGGTCGAAATCGCCGGCGATCCCGGCTAGCTCCAGCTCGTCCTGTTCGGGGTAGGCGAGGGTGAAGCCGACGCCGTCGGCGCGCTGCCCCTGGATCACGATGCTGTGGTCGGCGAGCTCGGCCGGCGCGCCGTCCGGAAGCTCAGCGGTGATCTTCTCCAGTGGTACGACCAACCCGCAGTAGGTATCCGCCTCGAGCTCCAGCTCGATGCGGGTACCGGGATCGGCCAGATCGGCGACCAGCAAGGAGGGCCCCGGGGGTAGGTTGAGCTCGTTTATCCCTGCGCATTCGCCCACACCGCGGAAGTCGAAGACGCCGAAGGCGACCCAAGCCTGCCGTACGACGCTGCCACCCTCGCCCGGGCCCACCGATACGGTTGCCGGATCGGTCGAGTAGACCTGAAGCGCTATCGGGGTCGACACGGCCGGATTGCCCGTCTCCGTGCCACCGGCGCAGCCCCCCAGAGCGAGCGCGAGAAAGTATACTGCTGGAAGCCATTTCATAAATACTCCCGTCGTCTTTCGGGCGGGGCGGCCCCATCTGCGGCGTCGTTCCTTGAGTAGCCGGGGCGGTTACCCGCCCCGGCTCTCACAGAACCGT
>CAYVFC010000224.1:0-8459 GCA_964450715.1 uncultured Sandaracinaceae bacterium
CCCGGTCCGGACCCTGGCCGCTGGATCCCTCGGGATGGGAGCTGCTTCCGGCGAGAATGCGCGGTACGCCGCGTATAGAATCGAGAGCCGTTGGGGAGGGGCTTGCCCCCGATCGCTACGGCTATTCCGGCGGTCGCTCCATGGTGCCGACGATCTTGACGCGCTGGGCGGAGACCCGCAACACGCAGGTGTAGGAGTCGTTGACGCCGTCGCCGTCGGTGTCCACGCCGGGCTCACCGATGGGATTGAGGATGGGGCCGAGCAGCGAGGAGCAGCCCTCCTTGAACATCTCCAGCATGGAGTCGCACTCGTCCAGGGTGGGATCGGACCACTGGCCGCCGATTGCCCCCGCCACCAGCGAGCCGCACGGCCTGAGCGTCGAGCCGAAACACAGGGCCAGCAACTCGGCCGGGATGGGGATGGTGTTGAAGGAGTCCTCGTGAAAGGCGCCGCAGAGCACGCCGGTCGGCATGACGTTGGGGCGGTCGGCCGGGTCGGCCACCCAGTTGCCCACGGTCTCCGGAGCGGTGAAGGTGGGGATGATGTTGTCGGGCGGGCCGGGCGGGGTGCTGAAGTTACCGTCGACCTCGATGCGCGACATCATCTTTTGCAGCATGTAGGTCGTCCCGCCCATGTCGAAGCCGGCATTGACCGGCGCGGTTGACATCACCACCCCGATCTCCTGCCCGGAAAACTCGCCCGTGCCCAGGAAGCTCTCGCCTGGCGTGGTGACCAGCGGCTCCAGGGTCACATCGAAGTGCTCGAGGTAAGCGTGGACCGGCAGGTCCAGGGTGTTGGCGCCGGCGGTTGTAGGCCAGGGATCCACGGGCTCACCCATGGCCAGCCCCAGGTTGGCGTTGGGATCGGGAACCTGTCCGCTGTAGTCGTCCACGTCCATGGAGTAGAAGTAGGCCTGGATCGACCCGTCGTCCATCATGCCGTTGATGGCGTCGTTGACCAGGTCGAGTATGGCCGACACCCCGTTGGCATCCTTGGGGAAGAGGTCCTGGAAGGCGTTGCCCCCGTCTGCGTCGTAGTTGGGGTTGTTGGCCGGGTTGGCGTAGAAGCAGTAGTCCGGAGCGGGCTCGGTGGAGAGATCCATACGCGTGCCGCGGAAGGTCACCTCGACCTTGCACTTGAAATCGCACCCGTCCAGGCTCGCGGTATTGCCGTCGTCGCACTGCTCCTCGCCCTCGACCGTGCCGTTGCCGCAGACGCCGATGGTGCACTCGGCGGTACAGTCGCCGCCGGTGCCGTTCTGCTCGCCCAGGTCGCACTCCTCGTTCGGCTGCACCACTCCGTCGCCGCATATCGAGTAAACGCACACGCCGTTCTGGCAGTAGCCCTGCCCGCGGTCGCAGAGGGTGTTGTCCGGCAGCGGGTCCCCGGCCACCCAGGTGTGGGTGGCCTCGTCGCAGCTGGCGGTGGGATCGCACATGTTGACGTTGCCGCCCTCCTCGCCCGCCTGGCAGGTGAACTCGCAGAGCTTGGTACAGCCGTCGGTGTCGTCGGTGTTGCCGTCGTCGCACTGCTCGTCCTGTTGCACCACGGCGTTGCCGCACTCGAGCGGATAGCACCTGCCGTTGTAGCACCAGGCGTTGTCGCCGCAGACCTCGCCGTCGGTCGCCTTGTCCGGGCCGGGCAGGCAGGTATGCGTGGCCAGGTCGCAGCTCATGCTGCTTCCGCTGCAGACGTCTGCCAGCACGTCGCAATCGCTATCGACCTCGCAGGTGAACTCGCAGAGCGGGGTGCAGCCGTCGGTCTGGTCCTCGTTACCATCGTCGCACTGCTCCGGGTCCTCGACCACGCCGTTGCCGCACCCGGTCCCGGGCTCGGCACCGCCGCTGCCCGCCGCAGGGTCTCCGCCCTGCCCTCCGGTTCCGGCTTCGGACTGCGGGCCGCCCGTTCCCCCGCTGCCGGCGTCCGCAGAGACGGTCGGCCGGTCGCCGCCGCCGCACCCGGCGCAGACTAAAAACGATAACAGAACGAGGGCCACTGTCGTGCTACGCATGAAGGCTCCTTTTCTCGAAACAGAACAGAGCGGGCCGCGCGGACAACGGCGGGCGCCTTATTAACCGCATGGTTACTAAATGGTTACTACATCCGGTCGTACGACGGGAGGCGAGCTTCCAGTAAAAAGTACAGAAAAATCATTATTAACGAGCGCGGACCTCCATCTCTGCTAAGCAACGTTGAAACTTTGAAATGCGAACGGAACAGCTCTGCGCATCGAAAAGCAATGAGTTGACGTTCTCTCGGTCGGAAGATCCGTTGCCCGCTCCTAGGGCCAGGTGAGGTCCATGACCGCCTTTGATTCCGTTTCCGCCGAATACCAGAGCAAAGCCCTTGTTCAGCAGGCGGCCGCCTCGCGCTTGATCGATCTGCTGCAGATCGATGCCACCAGCTCTGTGCTCGACGTGGCTTGCGGCCCGGGGCACGTGACCGATCGGCTCCGGACCCTGGTGCACGGCAGCGTGGTCGGCACCGATATCTCTCCGGGCATGATCGACGAAGCGAGATCGCGCTACCCCGAGCTGGAGTTCCGCTGCGTGGCAGCGGAGGAGCTGGACTACGTCGAGCGCTTCGACATCGCTTTCTGTAACTCGGCGCTGGTCTGGTTCGCGCAACCCGAGCAGGCGCTGCGGGCCATCGCGCGTGCCCTGAAACCGGGGGGAAGGATCGGAGTGTCCAATCCGGCGACCTCGCAATGGTCGCCCTGGCTACTCGATATCCTTTCCGAGGTAACTGCTCGACCGGAGATCCAGCCGACCTTTGCCCGCTGGAAAAGCCCGTGGTTCTTTCTGCCGACGGAAGAGGACTACCGGTCGATGTTCGAACGCTGCGGATTCATAACGCGCCACTTGCAGGTCGAACGGGAAGCGCGGGAGTACCCCGTAGAAAAGGCCTTTGACGTCTACCTGTCGGGTCCGGCTAACGGTCTCACCTGCGAGGCCTACTACGCCTGCCCGGTGGACGAGGGATACATCGCGCGCTTCAACGGATACGTGCGGGAAGCGATGGAGCGAGACGCGGTGAATGGGCGTACGGTGACGGTCTTCAATCGACTCTACTACGTGGGGGAGAAATGAACCGCACGGACACCTGACGGACGGACGCAAGAGGCGGTTACCGCGCCAGCAGGCCCGAAGAGAGTATCTGCGAAACGGTGGCGGAGAGCTGCTGCGGGTCGACGTCGCGGCCGTCGCGCAGCTGGTGGTTGCAGAGGCCGTCCAGCAGGCTGACGATGCCGACCGCAGCCAGCCGGGGATCGACGGGAAGGATGTAGCCGAGCCCTTGGCCGAGCTCGAGCAGCTCGGCGATAAAAGCGACGTAGCGGTCGCGCACCGCCTCGATCGAGTAGGTAACAAGGTTATTTATGAAGCGTCCGTTGCGGCAGGGTATGAAGCCCTGCACCGACTCCTGCAGGATGCGCACCACCTGCGCGAGCTGGCCACCGCGCTGTGCCTGACGCTTCTGTTTGTGGCCGTGGCCACCTTCATCATGGCCCGCGCGGCGCTGCACTGATCGCACAGTTACCGACGCTTCGACAACGGACCGATTCCGGTCAGCAAGGTTTTCCTGCCAGCGCGGATGCCGTATATACGGGCCATGGTGCAGACCGGCGGCGCTTCCGTTCCCGAGCCTCCGGACCGGGCGCGGTCCCGGATCGGGCTGCTCTCGGGGCTGCTGACGCTGTTCGCGGTCGGCGTGCTGCTGCAGCACGCCTGGCGTTTCCGCCACTGGCTCATCGACGACGTCTTCATCACCTTTCGATACTCCGAGAACCTGGCCCGGGGAGCCGGGCCCGTGTTCAATCCCGGCGAGCCGGTCGAGGGCTACACCTCGTTTCTCTGGATGGCCATGCTGGCGGCGGCGCAGCCGCTGGGCCTCGACACCCTGACGCCGGCGCGCTGGCTTACTACTCCGGGCTGCGCGTGGTGGACATGCTGGGGCTGAACGACGTTCACATCGCGCATACCCGCCCGCCCGATGTCGGCAAGGGCCGGGCCGGGCACGAGAAGGGGGACGGCCGCTACGTGCTCTCCCGCCGGCCGGACTACATCATGTTCGGCTCCTCGCGCGGCGGCAGGTTCCCGCTCTTTCGCAGCGACCGGGAGATATACCGCAGCCGCAAGTTCCGGCGGCGCTACCGCCACGAGAGCCATCCCCTGCCGGACGGCGGAACCCTGCACGTCTACCGGCACCGCAAGAGCCAGTCGTTGCATCTGGATTGATCGAGAGAGGCACGAGCCGCCCAGGCGGATGACCGTGTGGCAGCGGTCATCCGACTCGCAGACCAGGCCCGGGGCGCCGGAGTCCTCGTCCTCGCCCACGCAGCTGAGCCCGAGCTTGCACTTGGCGTTCGTGTTCCCTTCGCACGCCTGGCCTGGCCCGGCCGGCGCGGCGCAGGCGCCGGTAGCGTCCGAGCAATGCAATCCCTCCCGGCAATCATCGTTTTGCGGGCAGTCCTGGCCGGCGCCCAGAAGCGGGGTGCACACGCCCGGGCAAGCGGGGTGCCGAGTGGACAGCCCCCGGCTCTCGACCGACCCGCGACATCGACAGGGGCTAGATAATTGGTTCTGTCTACGAAAGCGTTGAAAGCCGGCCGTATTGATCCGATACTGATCACGTCATCCATGGAGCTGCTGGAGGGATCATGCGAAGCTGGTTGATTTTTGTTTCGATACTCATCCTTCAAGGATCGATAACATCATCGCTGCAAGCTCAAACCTGGTCGGATAACCGGAATCGCCCTGCCCTCTGGCAGATCATCTCGGTTGACGCCACGGGTGAGACAGGCTGGCCGTACGGCGAGGAAGACGTGGCCGGCGACGGATCGGGGCAATTCAGCACTGAAGAAGCCAGCGTGGACCTCAGAAGCGTCTACGCGACGGCGGACGGCGATCGCCTCTGGTTGCGCGCGTACGTCTCTCTTGAATCCTCGCCGCCCGCCAGTGCGATGGCCTTTGTATTCATCGACGCCGACGGCAGCCAGACCACCGGCGGAACAGCGGCGGCGACCGAGATCTGGCCCGATTTCGACGAAGATCCGACCGACGGGGGGTTCGAGCGCGCCATAGGTATCCGAGGTGACGGTACGCTCATCGGAGTATGGAGATTCAACGAGCAGAACGCGAACTGGACAACACAACCGGACCAGGCCGGCGACGTGAACGTCGAGGTCGGCGTCGATCGGGATCCGGTTCTGATCGCGGCAGAGAGGCACGGCTACTTCCAGGTCGACGCGGCTCACCAGATCACGGGGCTGACGGCAACCTGCGACGGCTCCATTCTGCTGCGCCTCTGGAACGACGACCCCCCGGACAACGGTTTTGGCGACGACGACTCGGCGGTTGCGGCCTGCCGGGTCGCGACCGGTGCAAACGGTGACCCGGCGGTACTGGTGTCCGCGGGGTGCACCTCGGATGCCGAATGCCCAGCGGACGGTATCTGTTATGAAGGGACTTGCTACTTCGCGTATTCCTGCTCCACGGACGCTGATTGTCGGAGCGGAGAGACCTGTTCCAATGGGGTGTGCGTACGGGTTGTGGATGCCGAGTGCCAGGATAACGCCGACTGCGATGGATTGGTCTGCGACTCGGGGGTTTGCGTCGCTTGCAGTGATAGCGGTGCCCGCGCTTGCGACAGCGGCTACTTCTGCGCGCCGAACGGTAGCTGCATCGCTATCCGGGATACCGGAACCGATGGCGGCGTGGTCGCGGGTTCGGGAGGGTCGGTGAGCCCGGGAGCTCGGGATAGCGGTACCGAAGACGGCCTGACCGCGGGCTCCGGGGGGTCCGACAGCCCTGGGCCCGACGTACAGGGAGGAGCGTTTCATTGCGGCGTCGCCACAGGCGGTACCGAGGCGTCCGGAGCTGCTTTCTTGTTGCTGATCTGTTTTCTCGTTTTGTCGACGCGACGTCACCTGAGTAAGGGTCCGTGACAAAATAACTCGATCGGATTTCGGAGCGCGACGGCCCCGGATGCAAGGCGCGACGACCAGAAATATTGGGTATATTAGAAAATCGGAGACGTTGTCGTCGGAAACGTACAACGCGGAGCGGGCGCTAGTCCGCGAAGCTGTACGTTTCCGGCGGCAATACGCAGGGTCCGAAGGACCCGAGTACACGCAGCAGCCGGGGCCGTCCCGCCCGAAAGATGGATGAGTTATTTTGTCACAGACCCTAAGCCCTGAGAGGGATCATGTTGAAGAGATCATTCATTACCAGCTCGGCATTTCTCTACCTGCTGGCTGTCGTCGCTCCGGCCGTCGCCCAGGAAGAGCCCATCGACACCCAACGCTTCAAACCGTACGCCACGAGCGGCGGATTTTTACAGACCGAAGGGACCTCGGTGCGCTACCCCATCGATCCGTGGAGCCTGGGTCTATGGCTTTCCTATGCGCACAATCCACTGGTGGCGCTGGATGACAACGGAGAGGTTATCGAGACCGTGGTGGGCACTCAGCTGGCGTTCGACCTGACGGCTTCCTACGCCTTTGTCCACTGGTTCGAGCTCGGCCTGCACGCGCCGCTGGCCTACCTGGGCGGCGACGACGTGTCCGAAGCAGCCATCGGTGATCTCCGTCTGCTCCCCAAATTTCGCCTGCTGGACGACGGACGCGACGGAGTCGGTCTGGGATTCGCCACCGAGCTACG
Source organism: uncultured Sandaracinaceae bacterium (assembly GCA_964450715.1). Taxonomy (GTDB): domain Bacteria; phylum Myxococcota_A; class Polyangia; order Polyangiales; family JAFGIB01; genus CAYVFC01. Next base: position 6,660 of record CAYVFC010000224.1, read on the forward strand.
ACTGCCGACCCACACGGGGAACTTCTACGGGGGAGCGCGCAACGTGGTTTTCGCCCCGCGTCTGCTGCTGGATCACCTTTTCGGCTGGACCGGCTTTCGCCTGGGGCTGGAATTCGGGGCTCTGCTGCGCGAAGCCACGCATTTTCGCAACGTTACGGCAGCGAGCGAGCTCATTGCCGGTCTCGGCATGGGGTTTCGTTTCGACAAGGGGCGTTCTCCGGTCGAGATTCTACTCGACATGCGCAGCGCCGTCGGACTGTCTGAAATGGATTCCGAGGAGGTCGCCCTCGAGGGCCTCGCCGCAGTCGGGATCGATCTGAGCGCGGATTGGAAGGTCAATGTCGGCGGAGGCCTGGGACTGCTCGAGGGCTTTGGCGTGCCGACCTTTCGCTTTCTCGCCGGGCTGCGCTGGGAGCCGTCGCCCAACGATCCGGACCACGACGGGGTGAGAAGTCCTACCGCGTCGGAGCAGGAGGCCGCTCGGCAGCTCGAGGAAGGGGACGGCGCCGAAGGTGCCGAGGGCGAAGGTGCCGAGGGCGAAGGTGCCGAAGGCGAAGGAGAGGCTGGCGGCAAGGACGGGGAACAGGAGGCGACGGCGGCCGGCGAAGGCCAGGGCGCCGAGGCGGTCGGCGACGAGGAACGCGAGCTGGCTATCCGCGAGGGCTATGACGCGTGCCCCGATTTGCCGGAAGACTACGACGGCATCGAGGACGACGACGGCTGCCCCGAGGGTGATGAGGACGGCGATGGGGTTGTCGATTACTTCGACGCCTGTCCGGACGAAGAGGAGACGATCAATGGCTTTGAAGACGACGACGGCTGTCCCGACGAAGGGCCGGCTCAGATCGTGGTCGAAGAGGGTCGTATCGTCATCCTGGAAACGATCCGTTTTCGTCCGAACTCCGCTGAGCTGGAAGAGGAATCCGAACCGATCTTGAACCAGATCGCGCTCATGCTACGAAAGCACAAGGAGATAAAACGAGTACAAATCGGCGGTCATACCGACTCTACCGGTAGTCGCGAGCTCAACATGCGGTTATCGCGAAACCGCGCGGCATCGGTTCGCCGCCACCTCATCGGCCGGGGCATCAAACCCCATCGCATGACAGCGGAGGGCTTTGGTCCTGACAGACCGATCGCCGATAACGAGACCGAGGAAGGTCGGGCCAAGAACCGGCGGGTGGAGTTCTTGACAGTCGATTGACCGCGGAGGTCCGGCGGGAACGACTTGTTGCGTCGTTTTAGGACACCGTACCGTCATCCGTCCGACGCACCACCCCCGGGGGGTGACGCGCCTTGAACAGCACTCAGGGTATCGGGCTCGCCACCCCCGGGGGTGACGCGCCTTGAACAGCGCTCAGGATATCGATCGCGCCACCCCCGGGGGTGACGCGCCCGGCCATTTTCGCAGAAAAGTGACAACGAGCTATTCCGTTTTTCTACGGCACGATCGATTATCTTAAGACGTATCCTAAGACGACGCGATTATTAAGAGCCACCGCGAAACCGCGATGTTCCGATGACTTCCGACAAGGAAGACGACATACTGGACAACGAACATCAACGACCTACAGGGCCGCGTGCAAAGCTGATGATTCGCCACCGTAGGGAGACGCCTGACTTGCGGCCCGGAAGCCGCAACTTGCGAAGGGCCGTGCTGTTGCTTGCGGAAAAGGTCGAGTCGCTGGGCGTGGATGTCAGCGACGTGACGGAATTGATCGGAGCCAATAGAGAGTGAGACGCTCTGGCTCGACGGGCCTTTTCTAAGAGGGGTGTTTAAAAAGCGCCGACCGAGTATTT
>CAYVFC010000225.1:0-8315 GCA_964450715.1 uncultured Sandaracinaceae bacterium
TAAATCGCCGTCAGAAACCGTTTGGGCCGGCTGTTAAGCGATCACGCGTGGACTCGGATTGTTGATGCAGCAATTTGACCGCCGGCATCTTCTTTCCGTTTTCGGGGATCTTTATGCCATCGCCGAGCAGCACGATTCTTCGGTTCACCCTTAAAACACCTGGAAATACGCGCAAGACCACCTGCGCCCAAAGCCGCGTCATCTCTTCAAGTTTAATCCCTTTCCCGTGAAGAGTTTGCCGCAGTCGGTCGTAGCACTTCTTTTACTTCCACCGAGAAGCCAGCGTCCCCTCCCGCTATTCGGTCGGGCGCAAGGCCCGCCCCTACGGGTATGAACGATGTTCGTCGTAGTGGATGTGCTAGCCCCCTCCCGCTATTCGGTCGGGCGCAAGGCCCGCCGCGAGGTGTTCGAAAGCAGTGGCCGTAGGGGAGGGGAGAGCTCGAAGGTGGGCAGGGGGTTCAGGGGAAACCAAGCAGCACTACCCGGACCTGCGAGGTCGCTTCGATCGAGGTGTCCTTTTGCAGCGGGACCAGGGCGGGGGCGTTGAAGGCTTTGCCGGCGATCTCGACCGTGCCCATCAACACGAAGGCGTGAGCGGAGTCGCCGCCGGCCAGCTGCTCGCCCGTCTGTAGCTGTTCGGGAGAGCATTCGCCGATCCAGCCCATGCGGTCGGCGTGGTCCAGGTGGCTCCAGCCGGGCAGGGTGCGCAGGTGGTTGTCGAACTCGCGCTGGGCAAAGGCGCACCAGATGCGCTGGTTGAGCTGCGGGTAGCGCTCCATCAGTCCGTGGAAATCCTCCCGCTTGATCTTACCCACGGTCACGGTGGTGGCTGCGCGGATGGTGGCGGTACGCGGCTCGCCGGTCAAAAGCGCCATCTCTCCCAGGATGTCGCCGCCGCCCAGCACGTCCAGAACGATCTCCTTGCCGTCGATCTGCTTGACCACGTGCACCGCTCCGCGGGCGATGATGAACATGCTGTCGCCCTTCTGCCCCTCGCGAAAGAGCTCCTCGCCGGCCGAGAGCACCTGCTCGTGGGTGAGATCCGCCAGCTCCTCGATGGCCTGCTCGCTCAGGTTGGCGAAAAGCGGCGCGCTGCGGCACAGATCGGCGGTCTCCGGCAGCCGCACCTCGGTGGCGCCCAGCAGCAGCTGCTTCATCTCGCGCTCCACCGCATCCAAGGCGGGCGCGGCGGTCTCCTCGTCGATGGTGCCGTGGTGCACCAGCTCGTGGTAGCCCTCGCGCTCGAAGTTGAGCTGTACCCGCCGGGCCAGCCGCGTCTCGATGGCCCGGGTCATCTCCGGCAGGTTGGTTCGCAGGTCCTCCAGCCGCTCCTTGCCCACCCGTAAATAGCGCCGGTAGGTCTCCCGCAGGTCCTCGACCAGCTCCGCGTCCACTCCCTTGAGCCCGTCGATGAAGGCGAGCACCTTCTCGGCAGCCATGCTCTCGGCGCGGGATAGATCGTAGATGAGGGAGAGATACTCGAAGTAGAGAGCTCCTAGCTTGATGTTGGCGCGGCGCAGCAGCCGGGCGGCGACCGCGGCCGGAGAGTTGAGCTCGGGCATGCGGGTGTCGGGTGGCCGGTAGCCGCTGCGGGTGACGCGGTCGGCCTGTATATCGATCTCGCGGTTGAGCATGCGGGTGGCGCGCGCGCTCAGCGTGCCCTGGCCAAAAGCTGACCAGTAGGCGCCGCGCTCCACGTTCAAGACCTGCTGCCAGTAACCCGCTGCCTTCTCGTCGCGGTCCGCTCCCCCGAGCTGACGGTTGCATTCTTCGATCTCGGCCTCGATGTGCGAACGCCGCTTCTGCAGATCGGCTTCCACCTCCTCCCAGGATACGGTGCGCAGATCGCGCGCGCGGGAGATCTCGTGGATCTTCTCCTGTACCTCGTCCAGCACCGCGCCGCGCGCCCCCAGGTGGGCCAGCTCCTCGGCCACCGGCGGCCGATCGAAGCCGAAGCGCTTGAGCAGCGCGCCGATGGTGGAGCCGTTGACCACGATGGTCAGCAGCACCACCCCGGCCGTTGCCAGCAGGATCTGTCCGCGCAGCTCGGCGGGGATATCCGGGTGCTGGCTGACCACTAGGGCCAGCGCCAGCGACACGGCCCCGCGCAGACCGCCCCAGGTCATGACCGTGGCCTGGGGCGCGGAGATGCGGTCGCCCAGCCGGTTCATCAGCGGCAAAAAGGCGAAGGTTATGCCGAAGCGCAGCACCATGATGCCCAGGTAGGCGGCCAGCACCAGCAGCAGGTCGCGCCAGGTGGCGCTCTCCACCTGGATGGCGACCACCAGCCCCACCAGCAGGAAGATGAGGGTGTTGGCGATGTAGGCCAGCATCTGCCAGAACTGGTGCAGGAAGTGGAAGACCTCGGGGGAGATGCGGGTGCGGCCCTGGGCGTGCATCCATAGCCCGGCGCTGACGATGGCCATGACCCCCGAGACATGAAAGACGCCTTCGGCGATGATCATGCAGGCGTAGGCCAGCACCAGGGTCAGCGTGATCTCCACCAGGGGGTCGTTGAAGGTGCGCGAGAGCCAGGTGGTGGTAACGATGGCCAGGCCCAGCCCTACCGCTACCCCGCCCAGCGCCACTCGCAGGAAATCGACGGTGGCGCTGCCCGGATTGAGCGCCGCCACCGCGCCGGTCAGCAGTCCGACCAGCAGGTTGAAGACGACGATGGCCGTACCGTCGTTGAGCAGCGATTCTCCCTCGATGAGAATGCCCAGCCGTTTGGGTGCGCCCAGCTCGCGCAGAATGGCCACCACCGCCACCGGGTCGGTGGCCGAGATGAGCGCGCCGAAGACCAGGGCGGCCGGTAGCGCCCACCCCCAGGAGCCCACGGTGAGCTGGACCATGAAAAGCGCGGTCAGCACGGTGCTGACCAGCAGCGCCGGCACGGCCAGGGTCAGCACCGCACCCAGGTTGCGGCGGAATCCGTAGACATCCAGGGCAAAGGCCGACTCGAAGACCAGGGCCGGCAGAAAGACGAAGATGATCAGGTTGGGGGAGATCTCGGCGCCCGCGGATAGAAGATGCAGAAGGGTGGCGATTCCTCCCTCGCCGTGGGTGTGCTTGATGGCGATGCCGGTGCCCAGCCCCAGCAGCAGGATGGCGATGGTGTAGGGGAAGCCGGTGCGCTGGGAAAAGCCGCGGGTCGCCGCGCCCACGGCCAGCGCCAGGATGGCGATGATGACGACGACGAACTCGGGACCGTGACTCATCTCTTTCCTTCCGGGTTAGGAACTCATCAGCACTCCATCCAGCATCTCAGCTCGCCCTTCGCCACGTAGGGCACCCGTTGCAGCTCGGCGATCGACCTGGTACCGCAGAGCAGCATCACTGTTTCCAGCTCCTTGAGCACCCGGTCCAGGTAGGCCTCCGCCGCCGCCCTGCCTTCGCCCATGTAGGCCTGCAGCACCGGCCGGGCGATGCCAGCGGCGGTTGCGCCCAGGGCGATGGCGCGCGCCACGTCCAGCCCGGTGCGGATGCCTCCGGTGGCGATGACCGTCAGGTTGCAGCGTACCGCGTAGACGATCGAAGCCGCGGTGGGCACGCCCCAGTCCCAGAGCAGCTCGCCGACCTGGCGCTCCCGCTCGCCGGCGCGCAGCGCCTCCACGCCCACCCAGGAGGTCCCGCCGGCACCCGAGACGTCCACCACCTGCACCCCGCTCTGGCGGATCTTGCGCGCGGACTGCGGGCTGATGCCCGAGCCCGCCTCCTTGGCCACCACCGGAACCCTGAGGTCACGCTTCAGCCGCTCCAGCGTATCGACGCAGCCGCGGAAATCGCGGTCGCCCTCGGCCTGGATGATCTCCATGGCCGGATTCATGTGCACGCACAGCGCGTCGGCGCCCACGTCGGCCACCATCTGCTCGATGACCGAGCTCTTGTTGTCGCGCGCCTGCACGATGCCGATGTTCCCCAGAAGCAGCGTATTCGGCGCCGTCTGTCGTACCTGGTAGCTGGAAGCGGTCTCCGGATTCTTGAGCATGGCGCGCTGGCTGCCCAGGCCGAAGCCGATGCCGCGCGCCTCGGCGATGGCGGAAAGCTCGGCGTTGATCTTCACCGCCCGCTCGTCGCCGCCGGTCATGGCGGCGATGATGAGCGGGGCGCGCAGGCGCTTGCCCAGCAGCTCCACGCCGGTGTCCAGCTCGTCGTGAGCGAACTCGGGCAACGACTGGTGCATCAGCAGGACCTCCTCCAGCAGCGTGGTCCGCTTTCGAAATCCTACCTCGTGGTTGACACACAGATCGATGTGGTCCGCCTTGCGTTGCTTGATCACCGGCTCCATCGTCGCCCTTACGGTATATATTCGTAGTATTCCACTCCCAGATCTTGAAACCCGCGTTCGTACTTGTCCCCCACGCGGCTGATCACGAACTCCTGGTGCGGCTCGTAGCAGAGCCCGTCGAGCTTGCACCCGTCGTGCAGAGCTTCGTACTGGCCGCGGGTCAGGTCGATGGGATCGGCCAGCGCCTCGGCGAAGCCGATGCGGCCGGCCGGCTCGTGCCAGTCCGCGGCCACGCGGATGGGCAGCGCCTCGGATGCGTCGCCGCTGCCGTAGCCCAGCGCCACCATCGGAGCGCCTTCCAGCTCCACCCCGGAGCGCACCGCGTCCTCGAAGGCCGCGGCGATCCAGGCGGGAAGCGCCGCCGAGTAGAGGTTGCCCAGGTTCACCACCATCTCCGAGCCCAGGCTCATCTTGTAACGCAATAGCTCGAGGAACTTCTCCTGTTTGCGCAGCACGGCCGCCACCCGGCTGGTGGCGGTGTAGGGATCGGTCGGCATTCCCTCGCTTTTCTGCAGGCGGTCGAACAGATCGGGAGCCGAGCGGCTCTCCTCGATGACCTCGTCGTAGGAGACCTCCGCCTGCTGGCAGAGCTTCTTGAGCGCCTCGTGGTGGCGGGTGCCCCGCGCCATGCCGCGCACGTAGAGAAAGGACATGGCCTGGATGGGGATCTGGTGATAGGGCCGGTGAAAGAACAGCGCGCGCACGCTCTCGTAGTAGCGCCCGGCCGAAACGTCGAGCTTCCGCAGCATCTCCTCCACGGCGTGCGCCGTCTCGTCCAGGTAGGAGTAGGTGGAGTACTTGCCGCTGAAGACCGGGAAGTCGGTAGAGCGGCTGGCCCGTTCGCTGAGCTCGTCCGACATGGAGTGACGGGCGAAGGGCTTGCGGAAGTCCGGTCCGCGGTAGTCGGAGGCGCTTCCCGCGTTGAGCAGATCCACCTCGAACAGCCGGGGCTGCTCCTCGGCCAGCATGGCCACCGCCCCGGCCCCCTGGGTCTGCTCGCCGGTGCTGCCCCTTTCGTAGCGAGCCAGGTCCGAGCAGACCACGATAGCGCGCCTTCCCCGGCCGTCGGCCGCCAGGTAGCGCAGCGCGCCCTTGAGAGCGTACATACCGCCCAGGCAAGCGTGCTTGTACTCGGGCACCTCCAGGTTACGGGATAGCCTCGGCAAACCGTGAGCCTCCAGCGCCTGGTCGACCATGCCGCGGATGATGACCGCGCCAGCCGAGTTGTCCGTGCTCGACTCGGTACCCAGGCCCAGAAAGCCGATGCTCTGCGGATCGACCTGGTTGCGGCGGACAAGGCGAAAGACGGCGTTGGCCGCCATGGTGTAGACGTTCTGGTGCTCGGCGCAGACCCGGAAGCTGCGGCCGACCACCGTCCGGACCTTGTCCCAGGAATTACCGGTCCATTCGCACCACTGTTCCAGCGGGACCCGGAAGCGCGGGACGTAAATGCTCATCGCGCTCACGCCCGGTTGCATCTTCTCACTCGACATCCGTGAACTCTCCCGTCCGCGCCTGGCATAACCTCGATACGTCGTATCGGACGCATCGCACGCCGCGGCGGCTCGTATGTTGGCTCGACTGTAAGCTTAGGCGAAATCGCCCGAGATTGCACTTGTTACCTTCTCCCTCGTGCCCCCTCCGGGTCACCGGAAGCGCGCGCCCGAGCTCGCTTCCGACCTTTCATCCGGCAAGGGCTTCTCGACGTCGACAGCCGCGCGCTTTCGGTGACCCCGCGTACGACCATCATCGCCGGCCGGGCGCAAGGCCCGCCCCTACGGTTCGCTCGCCCAGTCCATCCCCAGGTCCGCGGCCGGAGCCGAGTGGGTGAGCGCGCCCACGCTGATCACGTCCGCGCCGGCTCGCGCGATGGCCTGCACGCGATCCAGGGTCACCCCCCCGGACACCTCCACCAGCGCCCGGCCCGCTACCTCCTTGACCGCCTCCGCCAGCTGCTCGTCGCCAAAGTTGTCCAGCAGGATCACGTCTGCCCCGGCGCCGAGCGCTTCCCGCACCGCGTCCATGTCGTCTACCTCGCACGTGATGCGCGAGGTATGAGGCGCGTATTGCCGCGCCCGCTCGATGGCCGGGCCGATGCCGCCGCAGGCGGCGACGTGGTTGTCCTTGATCAGCACGGCCGAGGCCAGGTCCTCGCGGTGGTTGTGCGCGCCGCCGCAGCGCACCGCGTAGCGCTCCAGCAGGCGCAGCCCGGGGGTCGTCTTGCGCGTGTCGGTGACGCGCGTGCGGCTGTCCGGCGGCAGGCGGTCGACAAAAGCGCGGGCCAGGGTGGCGATGCCGCACATCCTCTGCAGGAAGTTCAGCGCCACCCGCTCGCCCTCGAGTATCGAGGCGGCACGCCCGTAGATATCTACCCCCGCCTGCCCGGCCTGCAGCTGGTGGCGCTCCGCGCACCTGGGCACGACCACCAAGTCGCTGTCGACCTGCTGGAAGACCTCGCGCACCACGGCGAACCCGCAGAACACCAGCGACTGCCTGGCCCTAATCAGCGCCTGGCCCTGCGCTCCGGGGTCGAGGCAAGCGTCGGTGGTGATGTCTCCGCGTCCTAGATCCTCGTCGAGCGCGGTTCGAACGATCCTGGACAGTGCCGTCTGCGGTAGATCCATGCGTCGAATTCAGGCTTTCCGAGCCGTCTTAAATAGCTTGTTTAGTGCCCACACGTCCCGCGCCCGCATGCTGCCGAACTGAACCCCGTGGCGGCCGTCCTTGCTCCACCTCACCACGGCCTGCACCACGGTATCGACGTCCAGCGCGGGAAGTCGGAATTGCAGGGTGAGCGTGGTACCCAGTGAAAACGCGCGCTCGGTCTCGATCAGCATTCCTTCCAGACTGAAGTTTACCGAGTCGCCGGTGAAGGTCTCGCCCTTCACCTCGATTTGCAGGGGTAGCCGGTATGCGTAGCGCGTCTGGGCGCGTTTTTCCTTCCATCTACTCACAAGCGCACCTGGCTTCAAAATGTCCAGCGAGAGATCGGTTCGCACCTCGTTTCGATGGGTGGGCTTGACGGATCCCACGCGACGAATCGGGGCATCGAATGTCTACTTTGCGCTAAGATGATGTCAAGGTCAGCCGATGAGCGAAAGACGACCTGGCGATCTTACCCCGTCGAGCACGGCTCGGTCGATTCCCGACGCATGGGCCATGGCGCTGCTGCTGCTGCTGGCCGTGCTCTGCGCCCTGTTCCTGCTCTGGCTTCCCAGACCGGTGCGGCCGGACGAAACGCCCGGGCTGCGGCTACCGCTGGCCGAGGTGAACCTGGTTTTGCAGCGCGATCGGGAGGTTGCCGCCGTTTCCCTTCCCGAGGACGAGGTCGCGCGGCTGCAGCGGCTCTACCGGCAGCAGGGGCGTTTCGAGCGGCTGCCCGCGCGGCCGCCCGAGGCCAGCGGTGAGCTTTGGGAGCTCCGGGACCGCTTGCGGCGCTTGCGGGAGCAGCGGGGCGAAGAGGCGGTGAACGCGCTTCGCGCCCGCGCCATCGCCGCTCTGAGCTCAGCGCTGAACGCGGAGCTGGACGAGGAACGAACCCAGGGGATTATGGGGTCGTTTCCTCGGACGCTCGAGATGTATGGCGCCAGCTGGCGCGGCGAGCTCATCGCTCCCTGGTTCGTGGTGCGTACCATGTACAAGGCGCGCTGGAATCTGGTTCACGATCTGGCCCCCACCGACGGTATGCTGCGCGTGGAGCAGCTCGCCTATTACGGCTGGCTGGCGCTACAGGTCGACCGCGCGCCTCTGGTGAAACGCGTAAACGCGATCGGCTTTTACGCCCGGCTGGGAGGGGAAGAGGCGGAGCAGGCGCTGGGCGTCCTCTTTTTCCGGAAAGGGGACATGGCCTCGGCCGAGAGCCATCTGCGGGCCGCTTACCGCCAGCGACCCGGCTGGCGTTTGCGGAATTACCTGCTGGCGGTGGAACGCCTCCGCGGCGAGTAAAAGCCTTTCGGCAGGGTATTGCACTCCTTTTCAGTCGCGCGCCGGGCCATACCCGCCCGGCTCTGCAGGCCGCATTTCCCGG
>CAYVFC010000226.1:0-8310 GCA_964450715.1 uncultured Sandaracinaceae bacterium
CGCCAGTGCAATAGCCTTCGAGGGCGGGCCAATGCAATCCGCGCGTCCCCCGCCGACCGGCCCCGGACCGCCCGCGCCCCCATCGAAACGCCAGAAACCAAAGAGCGTAACGAAATGTGTAGAATGATTAGGCGCAAGGCCCGCCCCTACGGGGTAGTCAGATACCCGACGATGGCCTCGAAATAGGATGAGGCGACCCGATCCATGTCGATATCCGCCAGCGCGTTATCCCGGATACCGTTAGCCCGGTAGACCTCCGGCGGAAACCCCTCGGCGTACCCGTCGAGCTTCGCCATACGAATGCGGCCCTGCTCGTCGACCTCGAAGCCAAAGCGTTTCAGCAGGTCGGCCGCTCGCTCGACCTCGGCCGGATCGGCTATACTCGCCACGTACTTCCGGTACATCGCCCAGCGCGCGGCCGGCCGGATGGCGGCCAGCCCCCGCGAGTTGGCGTCACCGCAGGACCGGAAGGCGTTCATGATAATGGTGGACTTGTAGGCCTGCAGCGCTCGCAGGATCGGCCACGGGGCCAGGTACCGCTTGCCCAGGTAGGTCACCGCCAGGCAGCCGAAAAAGGCGCGCAAGCGCTTTCGCATCCGGCTCAGCTCCCGGTCCACGTAAAAGTGGGCAAGCGCGCCGTCCTCCGGCTCGAACCTCCCCAGGGCCTCGAACGCCTTTTTATCCCCGGTTAGCCTGAGCAGCAGCCGGTAGGCATTCTGGTTCAGCTGGGTGAAGTTCCCGCCCATGCGGCTGGTGTCGTACTCCGGGTATCCCGGCGAGACGAACTTCTTGAGCGCGCCGAGCATGCTCGAGTCCCCTTGCTGCCGCGGGTAAAAGCGCAGCCAGTCGGGCGAGCCGGCGAAGATGCTGAAGTAGTTGGCCTGGTAGGTCATGAAGGGCAGCTCGGAGACCAGATTCAGCAACACTTCCTCGAACCGGTTCATCGATCGGAGGTCGAACCGCTTCACCGGGCCATCGACGAAGGCCACGATTTCCTTTGCGACCGCAGCCGCGTCGTCGTGACCGGGTACGCCGATCAACAACGCATGCAACGGAATCGCCCCCGCGTCCGCCAGCCGGCCCAGGTTGACGAAATAGGACTGGCGCAGGGGATCGGTCTCGCCGTCCCGCTCCAGCTCCCCGAGGTAGCGGCGCAAACGCGCGTCGTCATCCCCCCCATCTCTGCCGCCGGCGTCGGCGAGGCGCCCTACCCGCGCCTGCAGCGCCTTTCGGGCCAGAACGGCCGCCTTCTTCTTGAATCCCAGCAGGTACCGCTCCTGCACCGCCTCCAGTCCCACGAAGGCGGAGACCACGTAGCGCTCGATGAACTCGCGATGCTCCTTCTGCTGCATGGCGTTGACGTCCATCTGCGACCAGATGGCCGGTACGATCCCCTCGGCCTGTAGCAACTCGCCGAGCCGCCCGAGCGTCCAGGGGTGGACGTTGCTCAGGTTGTCGTCGACGATCATCACGTTTCCGCCGGCCAGGCGGTTCGCCCCGGCGATTAGCTGGCGGAAGAACGGTCGCTCCTTCAACGCCTCAGCGCCGCTTCCCAGGTTGCTGCCCACCCAGGCCATCTCGCGAAAATCGTGGGCGATCTGGCTAAAAACGTCCTCCGCGGTCCGCTGATTTCCCAGCGCCATGGAGCCCAGCGAAGCGCAGAAGTCGCAGTTGTACCGGCAGGATCCCTGGATCATCAGCGGCCGGTAGCCCTCGGCAAAAGGAATGCCCAGCATCCGAGAGACGTACTTGCCGTACCACCGCACGCTCCGCGCCTTTACCGCGTCTAGCCAGAAGCCGTCCAGGGCCATCCGGTTGCCGTATCCGAGGCTCCGCTCACCGCGCAAGAACCCGTCGAGAAAGGCGCTGGCACCGGGCCGGTCGAAGAAGCCGAAGTAGAGGCTGGGGCGGTGCTGTTCGCCGAAAACCGCGACCGCCTGCCGTTCGATCACGGCCCGGACCTCGGCATCGGTAAAAGCCTGGGGAATGCTCTTCAGGTTACGGGGAACAAACGCGTTCAGGGACATCCCGCCATAGGCTATCTGCGCGGCCGGAACGCCCAGCAGCTCCAGCGCCCTTCCCACTGCCACCCCCATGGCCTGCTCGGCCGACATGGCGCTGATCATGATGAAGAGCTCGTCGGGCCGGTCGGCAACGAGCAACCCCGCTATCTCCCGGCCCACGCGGCAGACGTTCGCGTCCAGGACGTGGACGAACGGCCCCGCTTCCCGGTCCAACGCGGCGTTCAGCGAATGGTCGTGGATCAGGGTGTCATGAATGGCGGCGACCACCGCGGTCATCTCGGTCAGCAGTTCCGGCGCCGCCGCCCTTCCCGCTTCTCCCTGGTTCTCCAGCAACTGCTCCGCCAGCGAATCGGCCAGCCGGACCTTGTCCGCCAGCGTCGCCAGGTCGTTTCCCTCTCGCGCGCAGTTGCGTCGAACGACCGCCGGCCGCTCGGCCACGGCTAACTCTGCGATCCCCGCGAGCGCCTTGCGGAAGGAACGTGCCCCGGAGGTCAGAGCGGTTCCCCTGCGCGCGGACCAACGCTCGGTCGCACTTCCGGGCTCCGACGCTTGCCGGTAGCGCGCCTCGTGCAGCAGGTTGAGAAAATCCGCCGTGGAATCGACGTATGCCTTGAGCGGATCGTGGTAATCGATGACGCCGGAAGCCAGCTGCTCCAGGGCCAGGGGCGGCACGGCCGCCTGCGACCGCATGCTCATCTGGGACCTTCCCTCGATGCTGTCCAGGGCGTGGAGGCTGTCGCGCTGCAGTTGCGACAGCCGGCCCGGCGAACCGACGCCGAGATCTCGAAACCGCTCGCTCGGCGATGGCTTCCTTTCGGCCAGATGCGACTCGCCATAGGTCTGCGCCACCCAGCGGAAGAAGTCGTGGTCGACGCGCAGCCCGGCGATGGCGGAAAGCCGCCGGGAAAGAGGCAGCCGCAGCGACTGCAGCAGCAGATAGGCCAGATAATGGTCCGGTGGATGGTCCACCCTCACGAGTTCCGAGCGCCCCCGCCTTTCGTTCTCGTAGGCGAACACCAGGGCTTCCAGGTCATCGAAGCAGATGTCCCTGGGATGTACGATCAGGACCTTCATCGGATGGCGAGCGTCGCGCGCTGGTCGACAGTATGGGGGAAAAACGGCCTGCGGTCACCTCGTCGTTTGGGGTACTATCCGAAGAGCTGTTGCCGGCGAAACGAGGGTCATGCGCGCGATACTCTTCCCGTCTCTCACCTTTCTCTGTCTCGTCCAGGCGGCGTGCATGGAGAAACCATCCGGGGCTTCGCCGCGAGCGAGCGAGCACCCCGTGGACGCGAGCTCGACACCGCCTTCCGCTCCGGATAAGAAAATGAAGGCGGAACCGGAAGCGACAACGGCAACGGCAACGGAGCCGGAGCCGGAACCGAAGCCGGACGCGGCCGCGAAGGCGGAGCCAGAAGAAGCCGGTACGGCCGCGGTGCTCGCCGCGTTTTCTCCCTACGCCAGGATAGACCAGCTTCCCCTGGCCGAGGCGGTACGGCTCTGCGAGATCGATCGCGCCGAGCGCGAGCGCAAGGCCGACGTACACCAGAAGGCCGGGCTCGGCTGCAAGCTGGCTGCGGCCACCTTTGCCAGGACCCGTCAGGCCTGCCGCGGCTTCTACCGGAACTGCATGGCGCGCAATCCCTCCAGGCCGAAGTCGGAGAACCTCTGCGAGAAGCTCAACCCGGCCGCGTGCACCATCACGGTGGCGGAGTTCGCCGCCTGCCGCGAGGCCGAGCAGCTCATGATCCAAGAGCTGCTGGTAAAGCTCGACTGCGACTACCAGGGCCCGCGCCTGACCACACCGCCCACGCTCGCGCAGTGCGAGAAGCCCAAGCAGCGCTGCGCCGCGCTCTTCGAGTACCCCAACCGCCCTGCTCCCCGTAAGAATAAACGGGGGGAAAGCCGCTAGCCATCTCTCTTTCGCGCCGCGCGCGAATGCCGGAACCGCTTTACATCCGAGCCCCATCGGGTAGAAACGTTGGCGCATCGCGGCGTCTCCCGTCGAGATCTCCCGCCGCCCGATGCCATTGCCCGGGCAGACCTTGAACAGCCGCGTTCGACAGGCCAAGGCTTCCGACCTGGAAGCGGTGCGGAGGCTCAACGCCCTTCTCAGGACGGGCGTACGAGACTTCTACTGGGACTCGGACCGCTACCTGCGATCCGCGATAGCCAGGCGGAGCTGCTACGTGGCCAGGGAAGACGGCGAGGTCCAGGCCGCGCTGATCGTCGCCAACCAGCAGCCACAGGGCGCTCGCCAGCACGAGCATCTGGTCATCGAGACCCTGGTGGTGGATCCCCGTTTCCGGGGCCGCGGCATCGGCACCGAGCTGGTCGAGCTCGCCAAGCGGCTGGCCTTTGAAGGCGATCGCAGGCTCTACGTCGAATCGTTCTACGAGTACGGAAAGCCGAGCTACTACCGGAAGATCGGCTTCGAGCTAGACGATCCGGCCCAGTACCGCGGCCGCCCCTATCACGTCCTGCACTTCGACCCCCGGCCCATCCCCGCCTTCCCGATCATGAAACGGATCGCCATCGCCGATAGGCTGCACTACCTGCGCCACCTGCGGAAGGCGCGGGTGGTCACCGGCGATCTGACCTTCGAGAGGCTGCTGCTTCGCGACGATCCTTCACGGAAGGTCCGCCTGAGCCTTTTGAACGGAAACGCGATCGCGGCCGAGGTGACGGAGGGCGGGTACCTCTTCTATCCTCCGGTCGGCTCCTCGCGGATCGATGCAACGGTGCTGCAGTGCCTCGAATGGCTCGCCGACCGGCGCACGAGCGGGCGCTTCACCCGGGTGCCGCTCGAGCTGGTATCGATACTTTCCCCGCGAACCCGATCGCGGCTGCGGACGACTCGGGAAGGCGGAAACCGTGAGTGGCGGTACGCGGTCCCAGGCCTCTGCGACGCGACCGGGGCGGCGACGAGAACGGGCGAGCGAAGCTTGTTGGCCTCGTTCCTGAATAGGGCGCCGGTGCTGAAATGGGAGGCTGCCGGACTGCGGAAAGAGCTCGCGAGCCGGTGTGATCCGAGAGTCGACCGGGCCCTGGCCCAGTCGGCGTCCCTAGGATTGCTGACCGCGGGCCTGTACGCGGATGGTACGCTCAGCGGGTTTGCGGTGGCCGGGATCGAGCGGAGAACGGCCTTCGTCCATTTCCAGGAAGCTTCGCGGGAGAGGGGGGCTCGACAGGCACTGCTGCATCTGTTCGCCGCAGAGCTCCGGCGACGCGGAACGCAGATCGTCAACTACGGGAAGCAGATCGGTACCCGATACCCGGCAAGCGTAATCGAGAAACGAAGTCTGGAGCTCCGCGCGGCAATGCGCTGAGGGGCGACGCCTCGGGCGGCGCTTTGGGTTTCTCCCTTGCTTAGAGCGGTCGCGCGAGGGAGAATATCCGGATCGGGAACTGCGCATGGCGACGAGTATCACTAAAAGCGAGCTGGACAGATTGCGCAAGATCGAGAAGCTGGCCCGGGAAGCGGTCAGCCCCAACCCCCCGGACAAGCACCAGCAGGCGCTGGCCGCCCTGCGCAAGGCCCTGGACGAGCAGCCCGCCCCCTTTGATCGGGACGCCCACCGGAGGGCTGTCACCCAGCCGATCATTCCGAAAAAATGACCGGTCCCCGATCGGATCGAGACGGCCTGGCCGGGCTCGAAGTTCGGGAGCACGAGGACGGCGTCAGCTTCGCGGTCCGCGTGCGGCCGGGCGCTGCGCGCGATGCTGTAGATGGAGTACGGGAGGGAGCACTGCAAATCCGCCTCACCGCTCCGCCGGTCGAAGGCGCGGCCAACGCTTCGCTGATCAAGCACCTGGCGCGAATCCTGCGCGTTCCCAAGCGCGCGGTCACCATCGTCCAGGGTGAAAGGTCCAGGAACAAGACGGTGGGCGTGACCGGGGTGGACGGCGCGGCCCTGCGCCGGGCGTTCGAAGGAGGTAAAGCGCAGCAGCTTACGAAAACATTCGTTTAGGGACGTGGTTTTTCACGCTGGTAAGAACGCGTTGTGGTTCGGCACGATATGTAGGGGAAGGCCCGGTTGCAGAGACGAAAGTGGCGAGAACGTACAACTGATCAGCGACTCCTATATCTGGAAGACAATGTCGCTCATAATGCAGGTGGCGGCTATCGTTGGGGGGCCTGGTTAAACGAGTGGAGACCGAGACGCTAACCATGAAAAACGAGATCCTTTTGGGGATGATCGCGCTGTTGACGGTTTCGGGGTGCTCGGGCGACGACTCGAACAACCGGGCAGACGCCGGTGGAGTCGAGGGAATCGAGTGGCTGAAATCCTGCCAGGACGATTCCGAGTGCGGCGACCGGGAGTGCGTGTGTAACCTGTGCACCGTCAGATGCGAGGACGACGCGTCCTGCCAGGAAGACGACGAGTCGAGCGTATGTTCCAGACGGGGATCGAAGATCTACCGGGCCTTGTGCGAGTGCCGGGACGAGAGCCTGGCCGGGATCTGCCTGCCCGGATGCGGCGACGAAATGCGGTGCGCGGAGGGGTTCTCTTGCCTCGACAGCGTCTGCCTGCCCGAAGGAGTTACGCTGGAGCAAGACGAGCCCGAACCCTTCGATCTCTTCAGCCCGGTTTCACTGGACACCTCTACCGCGTGTAAAATCGAGTACGTCAATCTCGACGAAACATGGACCGATGTCGAATACCGTTCTTTTGACACGGACGGCAACATTCTGGTCTATGCCCGGGAATCGAGCGAGGGGGAAGCCTGGATCGAGACCCATACCTATGACGAGGAAGGACGACAGTTGGTCTATACTGTCGACGAACTTGGCGATTGCGCGGATGTTCAGACCTACACCAATGAATACGATGTATTCGGCAACGTTACCGGGCATTCACGCGACAACGACGGCGACGGCGTTATCGACTACTCGGAAACCAATACCTACGACGAAAGGTGCAATCTTCTTAGCGAGAACGTCGGCGGGAGCGACGGTAGTGTTGATATGCGAACCACGTATTCGTACGACGATGAAGGAATTCCGTCTAGTCTCGAGAGACTCTTCTTCGCCGATGGCGTCATCGAATCGCGAACGACGGTAACCTACGACGACGAGGGAAATCCGCTCATCGAGGAGACCGACGAAGGCGACGACGGCGTGATCGATTACCGAGCGTCATATACCTATGAAGACGATGGATGGTCGGTGACTAGCGAGGGGTACGAGGGGGCGGAACGCGTGGTCTATTTTCGACAGTTGTCCACCTATGACGAGGACGGAAACCTTCTACATAGCGAACAAGACGACGGCGCCGACGGAACGATCGACCATAGTCATTCACACACTTATGACGACAAGGGAAACGTCCTCACCTACGAGGAAGACGGCAACGGCGACGGAACGATCGACTTTCGGTATTCATACACCTATAACGACAAGGGAAACGTCCTCACCTACGAGCAATACAGCAACGGCGACGGCGTGGTCGACTTTCGGTATTCATACACCTACGACGACGACGGAAACCAGCTCAGCTTTGAAGAAAACGCCGACGGCGACGGCGTGGCCGACTTCGGATACGTCTACAATTATTCCGAGTACGGAAGGATACAGAGCCAGGAGTACCACGCAAACGGTTCTCTCTTGGATCAGCGTAACTTCTTCTACGACGACGACGGAAGGCTTGCTCGGTCGGAAATGCTAACTCCGGATGGAACGGTCGAGTCGACGAAAAGTTACACCTACGAGTGCAGCGAGGAGGATATCATAGAGTGCTCCCCTGACCGGGCGCTCGAGGATCCTACTTATAACGCGGTTTGCGTTGACCCGTTCGAGGAAGGGGTACAGCCGTACAGCGTGGATCGCCTCGCCGACCCGGTCGTGCTGACGGGCGACGCTCTTGGACCGTTGCTGGGAAGAGAGCCCGATCGCGTCGTCGCCTTCCGTTTCCAGGACGCCTGGGAGCGAATTCCGGTACAGGTCGACGAGCGCAAGACGGTAGCGTACACCACTATTTACGAAAATAATGATTGCCCGGGTTTTTCCCCTCCGGCCGGATACGACGGGTTGGTATACGCGGATGAAAGCACGACCGTCGGATCGGATCCCGACCCGGCCATCGACGACGATGACGAGGTGGTGGTGATGCTGAAGGACGCGGGCGAGGCGCCGGAGTCGTACGCCGAACCCGAGGGAGTGGAAGCGGGCTCCGGAGTACGGGTCGACGTGTCCGAGCGCGATGGCGGCGAATCTCTGGGTACGTTTTATTTTGGCTAATTCCGGGTTTTTCAACGGCTGGGAAGAGCAAAAAGGGGGAAGGCG
>CAYVFC010000227.1:0-8130 GCA_964450715.1 uncultured Sandaracinaceae bacterium
GAAACGTTTTCGACGTACCTGGGTAAGATTATCGAAGGTCGAGTTATTGTTCCCGAGCGCTATCCAAACGGCCACAACAGACCGAACCCCCAGGTACAGGCAACCGCGGTCGCGGTCCAGAAAGCTAGCCAGGTCCATTGCTTCCTCGAAAGGCTCCAGGCTGCCTTGAGGTCCAATGCTCGAAACGCAACCAAGAGAAGCACTATTCCGACGATGTTGGTAATGATGTAGAAGACAATAGTCATCACTAAAGGAAGAGAACCCGTTCTAGTTAATATGAGGCATTAACCCCGCCCTCCGACAACTACGCTACCGATATTTCACCCTGGCTGTAAAGACGACGCGGGAGGTCTTGATCCAGGGGCTTGCTGATTACCCCGGTCTGCGTTTGCAATGGGCTCGTCATCCTGGTTCGTTCCCCGACGATAGAGCGGCTGCACGCGTCGGTGTCTATCGCCCAACTTTCTTCAAGCATTACGAAACATCGCAATCGCCGTGCCGAACCCCCGGGCTCTCGCCCCTCGCGGGAAACCGTTGATATTCGGGCGAAAATGGCCGCTCGCCGCCGCGCGCCGGCCATGCCTGACCGCTACGAACGGCGATCCCGCCAGGGGGCCGGGCAACATTCGCTCGAAACGGGCAAATGTGGCCCTGCGCGGTGAAGGACAAAATCGAACTGGATTTCCGGTGTCGAGCGGAGAAAAGCGTGCGGACGTTGTAGAGATCGCGCGCATCGTCGCGTCGGTAGTCGTGCTCGATCTGCTAGCCCCGCGCCCCGGGCTATCGCTCGTAACTCACCGGGAGGCGTAGACGGTAGCGACGTCTCCGGCTTCGAAGAGCGAGCGACTGATGGCCGCCAAGAGCTTACCGGGAAAGATCACCGCTCCTTCGGACGAGACGTTCACCACCGCCAACCCGGTCACGACGAATCCGTTGTTGGCGTAATGGCTGAGCAGCAGCGGCCGGAATTGCTTGCCGTGGTCCAGGCTCCAGCGGATGGCCGCCAACGGACCGATGTCCGAGGGCGCGCCGGTTGCGGTGACGTCGGTAGCCTCGATCTCCCGAGACAAGAAGTCGCGCACCAAATGCTCCAACTCCAAAGTCGGAAGCGTTTCGCCGCTCTGGGCCGAGAGCTCCGGCCCCTCGCTCTGCATGGTATAGAGATAGCCGCCGGCGGCACCGCTCTTGGAGAGCAGAAGCTCCAGCGCTCGCCGGCTGCGCTCCTCCGCTCCTTGACAGTCGGAAAGCGCGGTCGTCAGCGTGGTGATTGCGGTGTCGACTTGTTCGACGCTCCCGGCCGCTCCAGCCAATTCTCGGGAGACGCCCAGCCGTTGCCGGCGCGCCTCTTCAATCAGCGCTTTGTATTTTGCAGTCAAGGCCGGGTTGCGACCCGGGAGATACTGCTCCGCGCATCGCTCGGCAGAGGCGACGAAAGCCTCTTCGTCCCGAGCCAGCACGGCCACTCGCGCGCGAGCTTCATAGGCCAATCCCAGAGTCAGCCCGGTAACTCCCAGCCGGGTTAGATTCGCTATCGCGACATCCGCTTCCTCGACCGCCTTGTCGAGATCACCCAGCCGGGCCTCCGCCACCGCGAGCGGTATACGGATATACTCGCACAGGTAGCCGAGCTCCGCGGCCTCGGCCGCCTGCAAGAACTCCCTGCCCCGCCTGCGCGCTTCGCCGACGCGGTCCGTGGCGCAGAGGGCCTTGATCAGCGCTCCGGCCGCATCGGCCCAGCTCGGCGAGCGTCCAGGACTCGCCTGATCGACAGCCGTTTCAAACGCTTTCAGCGCATTCTCGTGGTCTCCTCTAATCCGCTGGTACTCTCCGCGCGCGTAATGCAGGGTCGGGACGAACGCCGGGTACTGGTTCGCCATCCGCTCGACGTTGTCTATGGTCTGTCGCGTACGGGTCAGATCGTCCGCCTGTGCGTAGGCGGGCACCTCGCGCCAGAGTTGGGAGCCCTCGAACCACTGGATGGGGCTGTTCTGGATCTGCAGTAGCTCGACCTTTTTCTCGCAGCGCTCGGCCTCCTCGGTGGCGCCTTGCCAGAGGTGGTATAGCATCCGGATCCTCCAGGCGTTGATCTCGTGCGTGGGATCGCTCTCGATATCGGATGCCGCCTGCAGGCTCGACGCCAGACCCATGGCCGCTTCCATCATCCCCAGCCCGCGGCTGACGCCGGACCGCATGTAGCGGTGGTAGGTATCCTCCATCCCCGCGCGATCGGGCTGCGCGGTACGATCGAGGATCTCCCGGTAGCCGTCGCAGGTGGCCTCGCAACGGGCCGTGATCCGGTAGCCGATGGTGCGAACCAGATTTTGCACGACACCCAGAGCGGGAGAGAGGGGCACGTAGGGCTCGAGCGAGGGTAGCGATTCCCAGAAGGCCAGATCGTAAGACATGGCGAGGAAACCGACAGCCTGGACGAGCGCGCGCGCGAGCTGGCGGATGGCGTCAAGAGGCGGCAACACCTGTTCCGCCTCCGGGCTCGCGTCGTACCGCTCCTGGGCCTTTTGCAGGGCTTGCCCCAGACGGGTTCCCGGATCGAGCGAGGCGTCCAGCTGGGGGTAGAGATCGAGCCCGCTGTCGAGATAGAGCTGATGGAGAAGATCTTGCAGAGGTATTACGTCATCTATCCCCGTCACCGCTACGATACCGCTCAGGCGGCTGAGCAGTAAGAATCGATCCCTTTTCGGACGCTCGTGCGTCTCGCAGAACCGGATCGCCACCCGGAATACGTCGAGCCAGCCCTCCGGCAGCGAGCGGAGCAGTTCGAGAAATACCTGTGAATCGGCTCGGGTCTGCTGCTGGGACACATCCGAATAGGCAACCAGCTCGTCCACGGCCCGCTCGATCTGTCCTGCCTGCAACAGGTGACGGCCAACCCGCAGCCCCTCGCTCTCTCTTCGCATCAGTACTTCCGCCAGCCGGGCGTGGTACCCGCGCTGTTGCGCCTCGCCAAGATTGCTCATGAGTGGCGACACCCACCCCCGCTGGCGCATCGCGTAGTGATGCCCGTCGGTACGAACAATTCCCTTCGCAACCAGCTCATCCAGGCCGGCTATCAGTTCCGATTTGTTCTCGCTACCGAACAGCTGCAGACATTCGTCGAAGGTAAAGCTCAGGTCATCGCATAGCGCCAGGATTCGGCCCAGCTCCCGCGATGACTCGCTCAGCGAATCGACCTGCGCTTTACGCGCCTGCGCAACGGTCTCGGGAAGGTCGATGGCCCTGAGATCGCCGGGCAGCGTCCAGGCTCCGGCACTGAACCTGGCGACGTTCCGGTCGACCAGGTGCTGCGCCAGTTGCATGAGAAGGCGGGGACTTCCATCTGATATCGCGTGCAACCTGGCGGCCAGCAGCCCTACGCTGGGCGAATCGCCAAACACCGAGCGAACGAGCTGTTCCGAGTCTTCAGGGGTCAAGGGGCGGAGCTTTATACTGCCGCCGCTATCCCTGATGAGCTTGATCACCGCCGAGGGCGAGGCCTCTGGCTCCGTCTCGGCAGTTACCAAGACCATCAGCGATCTATCCGGCGTTTCCTTGCAGAGCAGAGCCACGAATGCCGCCGACGGCTCGTCCAACCGGTGAACGTCGTCAACGGCCACGACCAAGAACCGTTGGGCAGCGATCTCGCCAAACCACTCGCAGAGCGCTCTTTGCACGCGAGGCCGGAGCATGTTCGACTCGTCAAAGCGCTCCAGGGGCACGGATTCGACGCGGTCGAGCAGCTCCGGTATCACGTGGCCCAACACCGGTAGTCGCGCCCTGACCGTATCGCTCGCCAGCTCCGGCAGGGCGTCCATGAGCTGTCGTACCAGCGATCGCAGCGCGCCCCAGGCACCGGCCTGGGAATCCTCGGCGTCCGCCCGGACCACGACCGCCGCGTTTAGCTTGCCCGCCAGCACACAGGCGTCGAGAAAGCGCGACCGTCCTACGCCGGATGTACCCTGTATTAACAGGGAATTGCCCCGTCCGGCAACCGTCTTGGCCATCATCCTGCGGACCCGTCGCGTCTGCTCCCCGCGCCCTACCAGGGTCGGTGTGGACAGGTAGGAACGCGAGACCGGAAGCTGCTCGTCGCTCTCGAGCCCGGCCACCGCGTTCAGGCGGTCCAGTACTTCGGCCGCGTTCGCCGGCCGCGCCATCGGGTCGAGGTTGACCAAGGAGAGCACCAGGTTGTCCAGTTCTCGCGGGATATCGGCCACCATGCTGGACGGCGGCGCAGGCGGGTTGCGCCAGACCTCTTCGAGATCCAGGAAGCGGCGCGCCGTATAGACGTGGTGGCCGACCAGAGCATAATAGGCGGTCGCGCCCAGCGAAAAGAGATCGGTACGCGCGTCGAGCGACTGGGAGTTTACGACCTCGGGCGCGGTGAAGGGGGGCGTGCCCACTATCTGCTTGGAAGGACCCATGGGCGCCAGGGCACCGAAGTCGATCAGCTTGGCCTTTCCGTCACGGGTACAGCGGATATTGCGGGGATTCAGATCTCGGTGAACCATGCGGCGCGAGTGGATCAGTGAGAGGCAGGAGCAGATATCCCTGAGGAACCGGCAGGCCTGGCGCCAGGGCACCGGCGCCAGCTCGCGTAGGTCGCCGCCGTCCAGAAGCTCCATGGTGTAGTAAGGGCTCGCACCGCTGTCTACACCGTAGTCGAAGGCCTCCACTACCCGCGGATGGGCGAGCTGGGAGAGGGTGTGGTATTCCCGCTCGAAAAGTCGGGCGACCTGATCCCGCTTTTTCTCCTCACCCACCAGCTCCATTCGTTTGAGCGCAAGCCTCTTTTCGGTCGAGATATCGAATACCCGGTAGACCGCAGCCATCCCGCCCCTGCCGATGATCTCCTCGACGCGAAAACGGCCGGCAATCGGTTCGGTAGGAATTACGCTAGCGACTCGTCGTCCATCGACCACTTTGCCCTCCTCCGCTGCGCGTATGAAACGGAACGGTCCTTTTCGCGACGCCCCGAAACCGACAATACCGAAAACCGGTCAACCCCCGAGAAAGCAGGCGACATGAACCCTGTAATCCCCTCGATTGGCATCCTCGTTGCTATCGCCGAATCTTTTTTACCAGCGCTCGAAAATCGGCCGGCAGATAAATGCGAAAAGCCCAGCAAGTGCCCAGGTCGATTCGATCGCCGCTGGCCACGGGTTGCGGGTCGTCCTTGAGCAGCAGCTTCGAATTGAGAAACGTGCCGTTCCTGGATCCGCCATCCGCTACGCGGTAGCTGCCGGGCGACTTCAGATCCGGGGAAAAGTACGCGTGAAACTTGGAGACGACCTTGGAGGGAATTACGATGTCGCAGTTGGCGGCCCGACCGATGGTGATCATGGCATAGGCCGAATCGATATTCTTCCTCGAGATGATCGGAAGCACCATCGCCTCCGGGTCGAGCAAGCTCCCGGCAGCGACATCCTCCACTTCCTTGACCGTGGCCGGATTGCCGAGCTCCGTATTGAATAGAAATTCACTATTCTGCGGACCGATATCCGACTTCAGCACTACGAGAAATGGGCTGGAGAATACCGTTTCGTCGTCGACACGGTCCAGATAGCTCCTTACGGACTGCTTCCTCAGATCCTCCGCCCTCTTACGAAAAGGGTTGCTCGGCTGACCGTTCATAGTTCCTCTACGAGGGGGTTTGGGCCTTGACGCGGCCGCCACCGCGTATCCCGAGAAGACGCGGTCGGGGTTCCATGCAGGAATCGCGCCACTTTCGGGGAAGGGCCAGTTGTTCCTACCGTACAGCGTTGGCCCATTCCGTTATCGTTCGTCTTCCGACGAGCGGCAGAGCTATTAAAGTATAAACTGTTTGTAGGGGGGTCGCTACCAGTATATCCGGGCGTTTCCTGGGTGCCGTGCACGTCGAGCACCGAGATGGGCCGGCTGGGCTCGCAAACCGTGAAATCGGAGGCGGGATTGGTGCCGCCGCCGATGGTGTTGATGCCGATGGCGCCGGCGCTGGGCGCGACCGCCGTGAACAGGTCGGCGGCTTCACAGGTCAGCCGGTAGCTCAGGTAACCCCCGTTGGAGTGCCCGGTTGCGTACACGCGATCGAGGTCGACGTTCAGGT
Organism: uncultured Sandaracinaceae bacterium; assembly: GCA_964450715.1. Classification (GTDB taxonomy): domain Bacteria; phylum Myxococcota_A; class Polyangia; order Polyangiales; family JAFGIB01; genus CAYVFC01. The sequence goes on from CAYVFC010000227.1 coordinate 6,080, forward strand.
GCGTGGCGACCTCCTCGAAGATAGCGCGTATCAACGCCACGTCGTCGAGCTGCGCCGTGCTGGCGCCGCCGCAACAGGTGCCCCCGTTCCAACTGTTCTGAAAGCCGTTGGGCATCACCAGGATGAATCCGGCGGCGTCGGATTTCTCGGGCATCTTGGCGGAGTTGATGCAGAACAGCACCGGGGTCTGGCCCAGCCCGTGAATGCAGAACACCAGCGGCATGGGAGCGGCGGGGTCGTAGCTCTGCGGGACGTGGACCTTGTACTGGCGCACGTTGCCTTGCTGACCCTGAACCCCGGAGATCTCGAGGTACTCCTCGGCGGCGAGGTTGGGCGGGTAGTCGCCCGGGCCCCAGTCGCCAGCTCCGGTACCGGTCCCAGGGGCGTCGTGCGTTACACCGCCATCGTCACCGGCTCGCGTGTCGACGCCGTCCGCCGCGTCGGCTGCCGACGAGGGCTGTTGAGACGCTTCCGCATCGTTCGGGCCTGCCGGCTCGTCGACGGACGCCTCGTGCCCGCCGTCCGGGGACTCTCCCCCCGGGTCGCCGGCGTTACCCGAGCCACCGGAGCCGGGATCGGGGTCACTGGCGCCGGCGCCGCCCGCCGGGCCGGTCGCGTCGTACTGATCCTGCTCGGGAACCTCTACCTGTGTATCCGAGCAGGGCGCTTCAGTCTTTTCGCAGCCACCACTTTGAAGGCAACACATTTGCTTACCGCACCGCCTTTTTGGCGGTACCTGGCATAAACGCAATAGTCTCCCGGCTCGACATGGGTAAATTTCCCATTTTTAGAGGTCGCCAAAGGTCTTCGTTGCCCGCTTTTCTTTATGCCGTAAGTTATCTCATGTGATCTATTATATGTTGCTGTAGCAGTAAATTCAGCCGGGGCGCGAAATACCCGGTTGGGACGCGGAGAGGTAATAACCGGTGCTGACGATCCGGTTCCAGCGGGTTCTCTCTTGGTGCCTGAAAGCTTGGGTGGCGCTGCTCCTAATGGCTTTTTCGCTGCCCCAGGCTTCTTGCTGCCCGCGGTTGCGGTGACTTTCCCGGAGCTCGTTTTTGTTTGCGGGGTCATCGCTGGTTTGCCTGGAAGATTCTTTTGGGTAAACCGTGTTTTGCCGACTAGGCTTTCGGATGTTTTCCCACCCATCTTGCGTAAAGCCAGTTTAGAGTTTTCCAGAACCAGCTTTTTATCGTTGCCGTAAATGCGGTTTCCTTCACCGCTGAAGTGTACATTCTGTGAATTGACGATCTTGACACCGACGGCATAGCCGGTGACGTTGCAGTTTCTAATGGTAACATTGTTTGACATCTTTACGTAGATGCCTACACCTACGCCCTGTCCCGTTAAGGTGGCGCCGTCACAATCCAGTGTTATGTCGGGGTGCTTGAGGATAATGACACCCTCATCGCCATAATCGGTAATGTTGAAGGGATGGGAGCATATTTCGGTATCGGTTGTAATATCGATATTGCTAGTCAGCTGCACACATGATGAGCAATTATTGTTGCAGCCGTCATCATTGCTGCTGTTTCGGTCGTCACACTGTTCATGAGGTGTCTGGGTAATGCCATCACCGCAATAGCCGCATTCAGACTTATCCAGAGTGCAATCGTAATTGCAGCTGAGGCGTCCGTAACCGCTCCAATAATTGGTGTTGTTGCTCAGGACTTGCTGGCTTCCCTGAACTTTGAAATCCGAACAGATAGAAGCCCTCCGGTCATTGCCATCACACTCTTCACCAGAATCAGCAACACCATCACCGCAGCCGGCCTTATTACAGGAGCTGCGGCAGGCATCTCTAGTGGAATCACTGTTGCGACCGCCGTTGTCACACTCTTCATTTCCGTCAACAATACCGTTTCCACAATAGGCTTCTGCCGACACGTGGTAAAACGCAGCCAAACCAATAACGATGATAAATAAAATATACCGCAGAACCTTTGTCGCCATGGTTTCTCCTGACCGTATGGAATCCATACTTGTTAGGTTCTAGTCATAGGTGATCACTTTAGCGAGCCCCGTTTACTGCGACGAGACCGAAGGCAAGC
>CAYVFC010000228.1:0-7990 GCA_964450715.1 uncultured Sandaracinaceae bacterium
GCAAATCGATGTACAGGAAAATTTGTGATCAATCTTTAGGCCTTGCGCCCGCCCGGCAGGGGGCAAGCCCCTCCCCTACGCGCCCGCCCGGCATTGACCGCCTACCCCTCCTACGACCAGGTCTTCCAGACAAAGATATCCTTGGCGATACCCTCTTCCATGGCCAGGGTCGAGCCCTCGCACATGACCACGACCGAGGGCTTCAGCTGGTGCAGCCTCACGTAGCTTCCGGGAACGATGCCCAGGTGGGCCAACCGGTGCTGGCGCGTGTCGTCGGGCGAGGTGATGTGCGCGATACGCGCCTTGGTTCCGGGCGGCACTTGGGTCAGCGGCACGACCGTGTCCAGACGCGACTTTTCCGCGTCCCGGCAACAGGGGCCGGGCGGTATGGGCGAGCCGTGGGGGCAGGTGCGCGGGTGGCCGAGCAAGATGCAGATGCTCTCGGTAATCTCCTCGGCCACCATGTGCTCGTACTCGCAAGCGGCCTTCTCTACCTCCTCCGGGCTCATGTGAAGGACATCGGTCAACAGGCGCTCGGCGAGCCGGTGGCGGCGGATGATACCCTCGGCCTTCTTGAAGCCCTGCTCGGTGAGCGAGATGTCGCCGTTGCTCAGGGTTATCAGCTCTTGCCGCTCGAGCTCCTGCAGCATGCCCCGGTCATAGCCCGCCTCGTGGTCCTCTAAGGTTTTCATGTCGAGGTCATGGACCTCGTGCAGGTGGTAGAGGAGCTCCAGGTACTCGTCGAGCTCCATGTCCTTGGAGAGTGAGCGCTCGTGAACATCTTTATTCCTGGCGACCACTCCCTCGTCAGGTCTATCGGACAGCTCCTTGGTGTTCGTTCCGGGCATGGCCCCTCCTGCCGATCGAGCGCGGTTCAGATCCACAAATAGTTCACGACGCTACCCGCGCCGATGGCGATGGCGATCACCGCCAGGAAAACGGTCAGCGCCTGCCGCCACCCCAGGGTGCGCCAGAGAATCATGCTGGTGGTCATACAGGGCACGAAGAGGATCATGACCAGCAGCCCCACGAATGCCTGCTCGAAGGAGAGCTGACCCGCGTCGAGCATGTCCTTGAGCATGAGCGCGCCCAGCTCCCGCCGCGCCAGAGCGATCATCATGCCGTCGGCAAAGGCAGCCGGAAGGCCCAGCGCTCCCACCACCACCGGGGCCAGCACCTCGCGAATGCGATCGAGCAGCCCGGTGAGCTCGAGCGCCAGCAACAGGCCCGCTCCGGCCATGAACATGGGGGCGGCCTCGAACAGGAACTCGCGGACCCGATGATAGGTCTTGTAGATGACGTTGCGCCAGCGCGGGGCCCGTAGCGGAGGAAGCTCTACCAGGAACTCGCCGTGGCGGGCGTGGTCGGGAAGGATGCGGGCCAGGAAGGTGCCCGCCGCGATCTGCAGCGCCACGATGATACCCACCATGCCCAGCACCGCGGCCAGGGGAAAGACCGCGAGAATGGCCACGATGACCCCCAGCTGGCAGGCGCAGGGGATGCCCAGCGATATCAGGAAGGCGGCGATAAAGCGCTCTCTTCGCGTGTCCAGACAGCGAATGGCCATGGTGGCCACCGCGTTGCAGCCAAAGCCTAGTGTTATGGGCAGCACGGACTTGCCGTTCAAGCCCATGGTGCGCAGCAGCCGGTCGAACTGCACCGACAGCAAGGGAAAGTAACCCACGTCCTCTAGCAGGCCGAAGAACAAGTAGAAGACGGTCAGGATGGGCAGCACCGTGCCCAGGGCGTTGAACAGCCCGAGCGACAGCAGCCCGTGATCGCCGACCAGGATGTCGTGCAACAGGCCAGGACCGGTGAGCGAGGCGATGAGCTCGATGGCCGGTGCCACCAGCCACTCGTCAATGGAGCCGGCCAGCAGGGTCGCGCCCAGCTGGGCGACCAATAGATAGACGATGGGAATGATGGAGAGAAGCGCGATCCACGCGCCCACCGGGTGGAGGGCAAATCTGGAAAGCGTATCCAGAAGGCTACTGGCGGGCTCCAGCCCTATATCCTTCGATGCCTCTTGTGCGGCCTCGGTTGCCCAGCGTCGATGGCTCTCCAGCGCCATCCGCCTCGGGTTCTGCCCGGGCTCCAGCTCGGCCCGGCTCCGGCCCATCAACGCAGCCAGGCGCTGCGATCGGCTACTGGTCGCATCGCCGTTGTTGAGCCGGCTCTGCAGGCAGTCCGGGTAGCAGGCTTGCTGCGGGCATCGCGCGCGCTCCAGGTTGGCCACTAACTTCTTGACCCCCCGGCCGTCCAGCGCGCAGGTCGCGGTCACCGGCACCCGGAGCTTTTCCGAGAGCTTGTCCGGATCCACGTAGATCCCCTTGCCCGCGGCCTCGTCGATCATGTTCAGGCAGACCACGCTGGGGATCTCCAGCTCGGCCAGCTCGGCGGCCAACAACAGCGACCTGTTCAGGTTCCCTGCATCCATGCACTGCACGATGATGTCGGGCGGATCCGAGCGCAGCATCTCGACCGTGGGCGCCTCTTCCTCGGCCACGAGCTCCAGCCCGGAGATGGCCGGCGTATCGATACACGTATAGCGCCGACCGTTCAGCTCGACCTGTTTTTCCTCGAGCTCGGTGGTGGTGTAGGGATAGTTGCTACTGGCGGCAAAGGCGCCGGTCAGGCGGTTGAACAGCATACTCTTGCCGCAATTTGGCACGCCCACGATGGCGACCCGCGGCTGTTCCGGGCAGGTCCGCGCCTCGCCTTCGTTCTGGTCCGGCGGGGGAGCAGCCGCTCCGCCGCCGACCGCTTCCAGTGCCGATGATCCCATGAGTACTCCGGGATTACTCGCCGGGCTTGCCTTCCTCGCCGCTCGACGCCAGCCGCTTCTTGGCAGCCTGGCTGTTGTACCCCTCTCTGAACGCATCGGCAAACGAGCCCAGCAGCCCGCGCGCTCCCCGGCTCGCGTCCTTTATGAGCTCGGGCTTGCGGTGGATGATCGTTGCGCCCGCAGCACCCACGAACAATCCGGCCACCAAGCCGCCCAGTACCGCTCCGATATTCTTCATCTCGCTCTCCCGATCCGGGCCGGGTCGTCAGCCGATCCCGCGCCCGCTAAAATGTACCGGTCTCTACTCTCCCTCTTCTTCCTCTCCGGCTTCCGCGGCCTCTGGCTCGGCCGCGGCCTCTGGCTGCTCGGCGGCCGGTTCTGGCTCGGCCTCGGCCTGGGCCTTGGCGCGCTTGCCCTTGCCCTTTTTCGCGGGAGCCGCGGCCTGCTCGCCGGCCTCGCCCGCCTCGGTCACGGGCACACCCTCGGCCTCGATCTCCGAGCTCTCGGCCTCGGCCGTCTTGGCGGCCGCCTTCTGCCTGGCCTCGTCGATGGCCTTCTGGATTCCGTCCAGCTCTGCCTGACCATCCCTGGCCTTTGCCAGGCCCGCACGCATCGCATCGCTGAGCTCGATAGTGGTTCCCTCACCGGAATGTGCCTGGAAGACCTCGCGCCCGAGCTGTAGCAAGCACTCGTCCTGCTTTTGCCGAACGCGCTCGGCTCGCGCGGCCAGATCGCCCCCGATGGCGCGCTTCCGGCTCTTCTCCTCGAGCTTTCTCACGCCCGTGCCGACCCCCTTGGCAGCCTTGACGATCGCGTCCCGGGAGCCCTTCCAGAACGATTTGGACTGCTCCCCCAGCACGCGTGTCGTCTTGCCGAGTCCGGTTCCGATGGCGACCACCACGGAGTTCGCGTCCTGAGCGGGTTGACCGGCTATCTCGCTTCCCCCGGCCGCCTGGCTCTCTTCTTCCTTTTCCTCTTCGGCTGCGGCTACTTTCTCTTCGGTCTGGGCCACAAGTAACTCCCCGAGCTAATGCAGAGACCTCTGCAGGTAACCTGGCATAACCATAACGTGCAGGACTGCTCCGGGCCAAAACGAAGCAACGCTTGTGCCAACCACCTGGTTCCCATGGACCTAGTGCACCGCGATCGCGCCCCGAAGGCGATATTCCGCGCCATTTCGCAAAAACCAATTCTGAAAACCGCTGGCGTCAAAACGACGAATAACGGGCGCTCCCGATATCTCCCGACCGGATAGGGAGATTTTTCCCATGCGACGGCACGCGGTTTCCCGGCCGGACGCGAACAGGGCGCGATGCGTTCGTTTACGCAAGCCGTGCGGAGCCGATCCCGTGGTACGCTGCCAGCGCTCCGTATCCCCCCATGAATCGTCAACAGAAACGACACCGTACTGCGCACCCGGACAGTTCGCGCGCCCGCGCCGGGAGCGATTGATATGCCCCCGGTCGGGCCGGCTGCTGGAAACGAGCGGTGGAAAGTCTCCGAGTGGGACCGCAAGGTCCTGCCCGTGCTTGTCAGCGTGGCCATCCTCAGCTTCTACCTGCGCGAGCTCGACTGGCAGAAGCTGGCGGAAGCGTCCAAGCGCGCTGACCTGACCCTGGCCTTTGCCGCGGTGGTTATCCCCCAAGTTTTCAGTTGGTTCATGGGAGCGCTGCTGGTGGAGCGCACGCTCAACTGGTTCCACGGTCCCTTCTCGATCAAAGCCTACTTCTGGGTGAGGGGTGCCTCGTACATCCTGGCTTTCGTCAACAATGCGCTGCACGGAGGCGGGCTTTTTCTCTACCAGAAGTTCAAGGCGGACATCAGCTGGACCAAGTTGCTGGGCATCCTGCTCTTTCGCGCCGGGCTCTTCTTCTGGTCGGTGGGTCTGGTCATGATCCCGGCCACCGCGGCGCTTCACCACTACGGCCTGGCGGAAAAGGCCTTTGGCTCGCAGACCATGCTCCGCGTCTGGTGGGCGATCCTGATCTTTCCCGGAGTGCTTTTTCTGGCGGGCAACTGGCTGTACTGGTTCCGGGGCATCGACGTCACCGGCCTGAGCCGCATCATCGTCCGCGACCGAAACAGCGAATTCTGGACCGCGTTCCGCACCGCCCGGTTGCGACACTGGCTGCTGCTATGGGCCATCACCCTGCCGCAGCTGTTCGTGGCCGTGTTCTGCGGCCAGCTGCTGAACCTGGCCTTCGACGTGCAGGCGCCGTGGGTCGAGGCGATAGTCGTGCTCCCCTTTGCCTTCGTGATCATGGACCTGCCCATCGCCTTCAGCGGGTTCGGCACCATGACCCTGGCCTGGATGACCTTCTTCGGCGACTACGGCTCTCTGGAGGACATCACGGCGCTGACGCTGTTCGTGCCGGTGGCGCGCATCCTCTGCCGGGCAGCCATCGGCGCGGTCTCGCTCAAGCCGGCGTTGAGCGAGATCAACCTGCTGCTCAATCCACCACCAGCGGAAGCGGAAGCGGAAAGCGAAGCAGCGCCGCTGTCGTCCCCGGGCTAAGCCGGAGAAAGGAGAGGAGTCGAGTCCATGTCCAAGTACATCCTGTTCATAGGCCCCGTCTCGCTGCTGTTCATCCTCAACTTCAGCGGCCTGTACCTGGACCGCGAGTACACGGCCGAGATCGTGCGCAACTTCACCGGCAAGGATCCGGCCTCTTTTGATCCGGCTCTCTACCAGGCCATGGAGATCACATTGCGCGCGGCCATGCTACTGGGCGCCGCCAGCTCGTTTCTCTCTATATACCTGTTCCGGGTGATGGTGGTCGCCGAACGCGAGCGGGTGACCGCTTTCCTGGGCGTGATGCTGGGCGGCGGGCTGGCGCTGGGCACGAGCATCGCGGCGCTGGGGCTGCTGAAGCTCACCTGGCTGGCCGTGGTACAGGGGCTCTTCTTCATCCCCATCACCATCGGAACCTTGATGGGCCTATTCGCCGAGACCCCTCCGGTTCAAGAAACGGGCGTCCAGTCCTCCCCCAGGTAGAGCGACAGCTCGGCCGCGCACACGGGCCCCAGCTCTACCTGGCGGCCCAGCTTCTCGGTCACGGCGGGAGCGATCCGGGCGGCCAGTCCGGGCAAGACCACGCGCCTGGGCTCGGCCGGCACGACGCCCTCGCGCTCCAGAGCAGCGGCCACGCGCTCGGCGGTGAGCACCTGGAAGACCATGGCCATGTCCACCGTGTGCCCGTGGGTGTCGGCGAAGAGCAGCCGCAGGGGGCCGCTGGTGCGCGAGAGGATGGCCAGCAACACGGCCTGGGTGAGCTCGCTGTTGCCCGTAACCAGAAGCGGCGAGCCCTTCTCCGGCGCGTTGATCTCCAACAGCCCCGGCTCTACCGGCCGCGGAAGATCGAGCATGGGAACCTCGGGCACGACCTCCCCGGCGGTGAGCGCGCTATGGAACGCCGCCTGCCGCCCGGCAGGCCAGTGCGCGCAGGGGCCGGTCGGCATCTCGCCTCGCCTCAGGCGATCCAGAAGCTCGTCGAGCGATGCGGCCCGGCAGAGGTCACAGGTTTCGCCCTTTGCATAGCGGTCGTAATCTATTCGGTTCAGGTACAGATCGGCGTTTCGGGGCATGGATTGACCTATTCCCGAATACGCCGCGGGTCAATCGCCGCAGAGCGGCGGCCGCTCCGAGGCGTAGTACTGCCCGGCGCGTTGCAGGAAGTGGCCGCCGTCGCTGGCCGGGGTGGTCATGCCGCTCGCTCCCGCGCCAAAGGCGATGCCGATGGCGCCGCCGGCGGCGAAGCGCTCGGGGTGGTCGAAGAAGTAGTCCACCCGGTTGTCCTGGTAGTGGTCGGTGCTGTTGTCCAGGCCCATGTGCCCGTAGGGGACCTGCCACCAGAGCGCGGGAAGCCCGAGCTGCTCGCCCAAAGTAGAAACCCAGGAGATGGCCTGCGCGAAGTTGGGCAGGGTGGCGTCGGTTTCGTCCCACCACCTGTCGTTGAACCCCGCGTCGCGGTCGCTCATTTCTACCACGATGAGATCGGCCTCGTCCGCGCCCAGCTCGCGCATGAAGCGCGCGGTCTCGACCGCGTGCGCGTCCATGTCGAACGACGGATCGGTGTTCATATAGGCGTCGTGACCCGCGCCCCAGGCCGAAGCGTGGAAACCCACCAGCGCGTTCGGCGCCTCGGCGCGAGCGATGGCCAGCATACAGCGCGCCAGCCCGGCCACGCTCTCGCCCATCCCCGAGCACTCGGCCGCCCCGGCCGCGCTCACCGCCGCCGGTATCGACGTTGGATCGTCGTTCACCTGGTGGGCGTAGCCCCACAGATCGGGCTCCAGGTGCAGGATAGCCGGCGGCGCCGGCGGCGCGGCCAAAATACGGCATAGAAACCGGTAGTCGGCCAGGTAGGCCGAGAGCAGCGCCCCGTCGTTGAGCGCGGCGATCTCGCTTGCGCCCTCCACGTACCCGGCCACGGAATACCAGATGTAATAAGAGATCATGGGCACCGCGCCCGCGCCCGAGGCGCTCGCCGCCAGGTCTGCCGCGTAGCGGCCCGGCGGATCCTGGTCCCACTGCCAGCAGCCCCACCACTCGCAGCCAGCGGAGTTGGCGCACGACTGCCCGTTCACCTGGCAGCCCGAGGCGCAGTCCGCGCAAGGCCCGTCAGCCGGCACCGCGCCGGCCAGGTACTTGTAACGGATGTCAAAGGGCTCGGCCGCGAAGTCGCCGTCGTCCATGGAGCCTCCCACCAGCAACCGCTCCTTTCCCAGCCGGTCGCCCAAGGCCGCTGCGGGACAGGCGAAAGAACCGGCTTCCGAGCCGCCCGTTCCGCTCCCGCTCGCGCCCGCGCCTCCTGAACCCGACTCTCCCGAGCCGCCGCCCTCGCCTCCCTCGCCGGACGAACCCGAGGCGCCGCCCGCGCCGCTATCGTCGCCCTCGCCTCCCTCGCCGGTCGTTCCCGCGCTGCCCGAACCGCCCGCCGCGCCCGAAGCGCCGCCTGCGCCTGCCCGCGCTCCGGCTCCGCCGTTTGCGGCCTCCGCTCCCGCGTCGTCGCCTCCCTTGCCGTCGTCGTCCCCGCAGCCAAGAATCGAACAGAGCAACAGCGCCAATGCGAAGCTCGTCCCCTTCAACGCCCCGTATTTCATGACCTCCAGTCTACCCCCGGGTTGTATAAAGAGGCACCGCAAAATAAACGATCCGGTTGCGGCCGCGTGGGCGGGCGCCCTGGCGGCTTTCGTCCTCGGAAA
>CAYVFC010000229.1:0-7866 GCA_964450715.1 uncultured Sandaracinaceae bacterium
TGCCGCTCGCACCTCCTCGAAATATCCCCAATATTCCTCGTCGTCGCGCCTTGCATCCGGGGCCGTCGCGCTCCGAAACCTGATCGAGTTATTTTGTCACGGACGCTAAATGGATCATCCGTAACTCGAAAAAACCCCTCCGTAGCAGGTACTCGGCTGATTCGTATGATCGTTACCCGCGACCCCAAGGGGCGCATCGATGACCGGGCGTACTTTACGACGGATGCCAAGCTGGGCGTCGATAGAATCGCTCATGGGTGCGGTCCCGAAAAGGGGCCAATCGGCGTAACCGATCGAAATCATAGAGGAATTCAGGAAGGCTAAAACGTACGAGTTTTCGGGATACAGGCGACAAAAAACGGCGTTTTCCGCGGAATTATGCGTAGTTACGAACCGTGTTGGCCCCTTTTCGGGATCGCGCCCATCGCTCATCTGTTTTCGTTTGGCTGGAGCCAGGAGAAGATGCATCGGAACGTCAAGCAGTACCTCGGGCTGGAAGATCCCCAGAATGGCTGGTGGCGTAGAGCCGCGAGCAAGCGCTGCGACAAGAGAGCTGAACGCTTTTTCGGTAAAGCCAGTAAATACCCGGGCTCGCCCAAAATCCAGCAACGCCGGCAGGACCTGCTATGCGCCGCCTGAAAAATGGCGAGACTCTAGCTTAGGTTACGGTATAAGGTTTCCACGGCGCGCAACTCGAGGAGGCGAACCGGGTGTTGACGAGAGGCGTCTGGTCGAGCTGTGCTGCACGTTCTTATCGATGGGAGGAAGAGATGCGAATCACCGCGGTACTGGTAGCAGTCCTGTTCTGCTCTACGGCGTGCGGGGGGGCCCCCGCACCCGCTCCCCAATGCCCCGCGCAACCGTTGGCGGGCGATACGGGGGGCGAGCGCGCTGACGAGGGACGCGGGGCGCAGGAGTCGCTGCTCGAATACGTGCCGCACGATGCGATGGCCGCGGTGATCATGCGGCGCAACCTGCTGGACTCGATGTTGGAATTCATCCGGACCGACCCTCAGCTCGACGCCGATCTCGGCAGGTACATCGTCGACCGGCTCGGTTTCGACCTGACCGACACCGAGGGACTGGTGGGGTTCGCCTTTGACGAGTCCATCGGGCTTTTTCTCCGCATCGACGACCCCGGCCTACCGCGCGGCATCGTGCAGGAGAAGGTCCAGGGGAGCGGCGTCACCAAGCTGCTCGTCGATGACGAGCTGTACGCGGCCAGGCTTCCGCGGGGCGTGATAGTCGGTGGACGCGAGGCGGTTCTGAAAGCCCTGGCGCCCCCGCCGGCACAAGAGCCGGCGTCGGGCATCGTCGCCACCTTGCGCGGAATCGACGATCAGGCCGCAGCACCCCTGGACCTGCTGGGCGGCGTCGTCGACCTGGACAAAGCCCTGTCGGAAGAGGGGTTCAAGGAGATGGGCGTTCAACTCGACCGCATCGTGTTTTCCGTCGATCGGGAGCGGCAAATATTCGCCCAAATATTCGGCAGTCGCGAGAGCCTGGAAAAGGTCAAGGCGATATACGAGGTCTTCATGGCCGCCACTTTGAGCGAGCTAGCGCAGAAGAAAGCGGCGAGCGAGAGGACGAGCGAGACCGGCGAGGCGCTCGGCCTGATCGTCGGCTACCACACACTTCGGCGGCTGAAGGACAGCCTGGTGATCGAGATGCAGCCGGGCGCGATGTCGGCGAGCTTCTCCTTTCAGGAGCTTCCCATGCAAGGGAACACCGGCTTGCTGGGCGTGGCGGCCGCGCTGGCGGTTCCGGCCTTCGTCGGATACGTGAGGCGCGCCAAGACCGAAGAGGCGAAGGACAACCTGAACCGTCTATACGAAACGCTCGCCGGCTACCACAAGCGCAACAAGCGGCGAGCGCGCCGTCTGCACATCGAGATGACCCCCGAAGCGGTGCCCTGCGGCGATGAACCCAGGCCGTTCAGCGCCGACGACCTCAAGCGGTGGGCGAAGATCGGCTTCGTGCCGGAAGGCAAAGGGCTGTTCGCCTACGAGGTGGGCCGGCCCAGGGATTTCCAAGGCGACTACGGAAAGGCGGTTTTGGTCCTGCGCGCTTACGGCGATCTCGACTGCGACGGCACCCGCTCCACCTTCGAGCTATTGCTAGAAGAGGACGAGAAAGGCAACCTGGTCCGCGCTCAACAGTTCAATATTCTCGACGAGACCGAATAGCTCGCCCCACGGGGGACCGAGCGACTCGACCGGGCCGCGGCCGGGGTATAGCAGCGACGCTCATCTGGCGCAGCTATCGCCCCCTCGAGGACGGCGGCCCGGGTTTGAAGGTCGGGACCGTCCGCATGGCCGGCCGCGAGACGCTCCCTCCCCAGCAATTCGCCCGGGTCTATCGAGACGAGCGAGGCAAACCCGACGCCCAGTTCGACTTCGTCTCCTTTCTCGACGGTAGCGAATGGCTGCAGAGCGTGGTTTTCGCCGACGAGAACGCCTTTTTACGAACCGTCGACCGCGCCAAGTGGGATATCGCGCAGAGGTAGCGCCCATCGGTTGCCGGGCAGCACCTGCAGCGGGGACGGCGCCGAGGTCGTGGCGAGCGTCGCTCCCCGGCAGTGAAACCGCCGTTACCTCTTTCGCGTAGGCGATGCCGCCGCGACGCGGAAGCGGTGTCGCGCCGGCTATCCGTTCCGGATCAGTAGCAGTCTGGCGTTGGATCTCCAGCAGTACCCTGCAGCACGATCTCGACGACATGGATGTTATACCGGCCGCCGGTCGAATCCTCGAACGCGGTGACCGGTACGGTGATGGTCTGTACCAGCCGGCTGCCGATCGAGATGGTGATGGTGTTCAACCCGGAATCGATACCGGACAGGTAGAAGCGGCCGTTGGCCGTCGTATGCTCGGCCAACATCGGGTCGGGCAGACCGGCGTCGTTGAGATAGTAGATCTGAGCGGTTGTCCCTTCAGCCTCCACGATCGCGCAGTCGATCGGGTATCTCTCGCCCGCTTCCTCGTAGTACACGGCGCCGGACACCGCACCGGTGGACAGATCAGAAGGGCCCAGTATGTTATCGATCAGACTGCTAAACGCGGCCGCGTAGGTGTACACGTTGAGGTCCCGTTTGCTCGATTCGATATAGTACATATAAGTATCAACCCTCTCCGGTGCGCGGTCGAAGTCGCCGACCGCCAGCAAGCCGATCAGGCCGTCGGGCAGACCGGTCAGAACGAAGGCACCGTCCGGACCAGACAACGTTTCCAGGCCGAGCGGGGCGCCGGTATCGTTGTCAAGCGCCCGGATGACGACGCCTTCGACGGGCGCTTCGTCGAGGAGGTTCCGCACAAAGCCGGTGAGCGTGTTGCTACCGCCCCCTGCCGCTGCAGCGGCGCCGCTACCGGCGCTGCCGCCGCTTCCGCTCGTTCCCCCGCTGCCGCCAATCCCCGAGCTACCGTCCGAACCAGCGCTGCCCGAACCGGCGACGCCGCTTTCCGGGCATTCACAGGGACCGAGCGTTCCGTCGGCCAGGCAGTACTGGCTGCCGACAGTCCCGTCCGGACAGGTACAGGGAGCGCTGCAGTTGAAAACCGGAGGCGGGATGCCCGGCCGCGACGGCTCGGTGCCCGGCGCCGGTTCACTAACCGAAGCCAAACACTGCTCGAAAACGGAGCGTACGGTCTCGCATTCGGGCGCCAGAAAGACCCTCGGCGCGGGCCACAGCTCATCGGCTTCCACCGCCCGCGCGAACGCGTCCAGCTGCTGCGGCGTGATCTCGGCGCACAGCTCTGGAAAGGCCGTGTTCAGGCAGCGGTTGACGTCGCGTTCCTGCGCTGGGCTCAGCTCGGCGCACTCGAACAGCGCTACCGTACCGTCGTAGAAATCCTGGTAGCACTCGTCGTAGCTCGAATTCGTCAGCTCCGCGCTACAGCCGTCTTCGGAACAGCGCGCCACGAAGACGCCACACTCCGAATGGGTTTTGCACAGGGCCTCGGTCGCCAGGTCCGCGGCCTCGGCCGGTGACTTGCCGTATATGTCAATATGAAGGCTCTCCCGGCCGCTGTCTTCCCCGTGCGCGGTGTAGCAGCCCGCCGCCAGAACGCAGGCGATTCCCATCCAGGCGATACGCATGAACCCCTCCTCTCGTCCGGTAAACTATAGCGCCCCCCGGCCGTACCGGGCAAGCTCGCGCCGACCTGATCGCCATATCTTAACGTTCCCTCGGTCCGCTTCTCTCACGGAAACCCAACCGTCAATCGCGACCGAACCGGCGCATGTCGCAGACCTCGTCGCCGGCAAAGCGCGTATGCGGAGGTGCTCGTACTTTCCCCCTGGATTGAAGCGCAATTTCGGCTTCGGCGGAGCGGCGCTGGCTTCAAAGAGGCGGTTTTGGCTTTGATGGGGATGGAGCAGCAAAGCGTACGCGGCCGAGCGAATAGTGCGAGGATGTCCCGTTTTGGGTACTCGCGCTGCAGAGCGACGCTCGGTAGGTAAGAGCGTTAAAAATGGGGGAACCTCTCCGTTGCGCCGGATTCGCCCTTGATCCGTACGGCCTCGAATGTAGTCTCGGGCTATGGCACACCGAAGGTATTGTTGCGCGCTATCTCTTCTCGTATTTCTATTCCTGACCGCCTGCGGAGGAGGAGTAAAGACCGGCCGGATCGGTCAGGCGACCACCTTGCCCACGGGTCAGCCGCGCAGCACGTGCGAACGCGAGCAATGGTACGAGCTGGCGCCGGCGCGTGTGCGGGCAACGGGCATGGAGGCGGGCTTTAACTACAACACCCATTACTCGCAGCTATGGGAAGGCTACGGCGTTTTTCGCACCAGCGAAAACGACCCGGAGGACATCGAGGATCTGTGGCCGGCCATGGAGGAGCCCGAGTTACAGGAGAGGCACCAGGCTTGGATCGACCCGGTCGACGATGCCCACCGCAGCTCGTTTTACTGGAGCCTCGGGGGCCTGGCCGGGCTGTTCGGGGGCCTGGGCATCGCGGTGGCGGTGTCTGACCAGTCCGGTGGCGCCGCTGCCGCGGCCGGTATAACCGGAGTGGTCGCCGGTCTGGTCGGCGCAATCGGCGCCCTGGTGGCGCAACCGTCCGGAATCGACCAGCTCAACGCCGACGCCAGGCGCAAGCTTTTCATACCGGGCGAGGATGACATGAACGCGGTCGCGCGCGGCATCGATCGCGTCAACGGTAAGCGCAGGCATGGCTGCGGAGGCCCGCCGCCGGAGCCGTACGTTCCCGTCGAGGAGGGCCGAGCGGTGGGGGAAGGCTCCGCGGTCAAGCAAGCCCCTGCGGTCGAAGAAGCCCCTGCGGTCGCCGTACCTCCTACGGCGTCTGAACCGACCGAGCCTACCCCTGGTCCTGATCCGTCCCCGGATGTTTCGGCGTCGCCGCCAGCATCCCCCGCGGAAGAGCCGGACGGTCAATCCGTAACCGTTCAGGGGGGGTAGTCGGTGTCTGAAACGACGCCGGCCAATGCATCCCGAAATACCGGCGCCAGAACTGGGGCAATTCTGTGCAATCACCCCAGCGTCCTCGGGCCGGTTCGTCATGTACGTTAGAAGCCATTTCATAAATAGTTCCCGGCTCAAAATGCCGGACCGAGTATTTCGGAGCGCGGCGATGCGGGATGTGGTTCCGCCGAACCGAGGAAATGCGGTGCATTTTCGAGCGTGATGCGGGGCCGCAGACCGCGTCGCCCCGCCCGAAAGACGACGGGAGTATTTATGAAATGGCTTCTAGTACAATCCTCACCGGCCCGGCTGGGCGCCGAGCTTTTACGGGCGCCTTGGCCGCCGCGCTGCCCAAGGCCTGAACGCGTACATACCGCACGAGGGTGCCACTACTCCGGCGGCGTGGTCTTGCAGCCGAACTTGGCGCTGACCGTATCGCCCGCATCCGGATTCCAAAAAAAATGGAGGCCAATTTCACGGCGGCCGGTCGGAAAGGGATGGATCGAAGGGAGGAACCCGTATATACCGATGGCGACGGCCGCTCAGGGAGCGGTCGATAATAGTTATTAGAAAGACGTACAGGAGAGACATATATGGGGGTGTACTCACCGAACATCATCGCGGACAGCTTTCTTTGTTGCGCCCGCCACAACGGCCAGGGCGAGGCGGTCATCTTCGGCGACCGCCGGATGAGCTGGAGCCAGCTGGTACCGCGGGTCTTGCGGGTGGCCAACGCGCTCATCGGTCTGGGAGTGAAGAAGGGAGACCGGGTCGCCTTCATGTTCCACAATACGCCCGAGTTTCTGGAAGTTAACTTCGGTATCCAGTGCGCTGGCGCCGTTCCCGTGCCCATGAACTTCCGTTTCACCTCGCGCGAGATCGCCTTCCAGGGCAACCACTGCGACGCCCGGGTCTTTCTCTACGATTCGATCTGGGCGGACGCGGTCGAGGCCGCAGTATCGCGGCTCGAGAAGATCGCGCATTACGTCCGTCGCGGTGAAGGCGCGCTCGCGCGGGCGCTGGACTACGAGCAGCTTCTGGCGGATGTCCGCGAATCGGATCCAGCCGTTACCGGCGCCTGGTCGGACGAAGCGGTCATGATCTACACGGGCGGCACCACCGGGCTGCCCAAGGGCGTGATGCTCACCTTCCAGGGATTTTTGGACATGTTCGTCACCCTATACACCTCGATCGTGATCCGCGGACTGGGCGCGGATTCTCCGCCCGACAAGCACCGGCACGTGGTCGAGGCTCTCTCCGTGCCCGCGCCGGCTATCCTCGGTCCGATCCTGCGTACCGGGGCGGTCAAGAAGTGGCTGAAAAGCCCGCGGGCCAGGGTCGCGCTGGAGAAGAGGTTCCGCCGGCTCTTTTCCGATCCGGTAATCGCCAGCAAGGACTATTGGAAGGCCAAGAAGACCTGCTTCCCCTCCATGCCGCTTTTCCACGTGGCGGCCTACGCTCCCCTGATGTTCGGCGCTCTGACCGGCGGCTACATCTTCGTGCTACCCGACTCGCTGAGTTTCGATCCCGCGTTGATCCTGAGCCTGGTGGAAAAGGAAGGTATCTTCAACATGTCCAACGTGCCCACCGGCTGGACGAAGCTGGTGGGCTTTGCAGAGCGGGATCGCTACGACCTGTCCTCGTTGCGCATCACTTCCACCGGCGGGGGGGTCTGCCCAGCGTCGCTCAAGAAGCAGATCCTGGCGCTCTGTCCCAACGCCCTGCTGCTCGACTACTTCGGCCAGACCGAGATGACCCCGGTCACCTCGTTCCGCCTCGACCTAGACGCCCGCACCATCGAGGAGCGCTCGGTGGGCAGGCCCATCGTCGAGGTGCGGGTGGTCGACGACAAGGGCGACGAGGTGCCGCGGGGCGAGACCGGAGAGATACTTTATCGCTCGAATACCGTGATGAAGGGCTATTACAAGGACGAAGACCGGACCCGCGAGGTGTTGAGAGACGGCTGGTTCAGCAGCGGCGACCTAGGTTACCTGGATGAGAATAACGAGATCCGGGTGGTCGACCGCAAGAAGGAGTGTATCAACACCGGCGGGGAGAAGGTCTTTCCCCTGGAGGTGGAGGAGGTGCTCAACCGGCACCGCAAGGTGCAGGACAGCTGCGTGATAGGGGTGCCAAACCCGGAATGGGGCAATATCGTGCGCGCGGTCATTCAGCTCGGCGACGGCGAAAAGGCCGAGCCCGAGGAGATGATCAATTTCTGCCGCAGCGAGCTCGCCGGATACAAGATCCCGCGCTCGGTGGTGTTCGTACCCGAGCTGCCGCGCTCGCCGGTCGGCAAGATGCTCCGCGAAAAGGTCCGCGAGGCATACGGCAGGCCCTGACCTCACCGCTCTTCATGATTCTACACAACTGTTTTCCTATACGTTCCTCATAGGTAGGATCTTAAGGAAAAAGGCAAGGAATTACGATCGGTTTGACATGAG
>CAYVFC010000230.1:0-7670 GCA_964450715.1 uncultured Sandaracinaceae bacterium
TGCGCGAAAGGCGCAGAAACTCGTGACTGAGACGGCCCACGGCGGATTTCCTGCGCGAGAGGCGCAGAAACTCGTGACTGAGACGGCCCACGGCGGAATTCCTGCGCGAGAGGCGCAAGATTTTATAACAGGAAAGCCTCGCGGCCTGGCCTCTTCGTGCTGTCTAGCCGACCAGAATGCTCAGGTAGTTGCCCGCCGCTCGGCGTTCGCCTACAGGCTCGTTCTAATCCGATCGCACTGCGTACTTCACCGAGTCCCTCTGAAGATGTGTAGAATCTTAAGGACAAGCCCCTCCCCTACGTTCGATCGAGGCGGCGCCGGGCGTAATAGACTACCAAAAGCCCTGTTTCCACCCTCACCGTATTGTGACGCCATCCGCATTAACCTATTATTTCGAGCGAACCCCTTGGAGGGTGGCGGATGCTTCCCGGAGAGTTGGTAGACGGCCGTTTCGAGGTAGAACGCTTTGCGGGCCGAGGCGGCGTGGGTACCGTCTACAAGTGTCGCGATCGCCTGAGCGATCGGCCGGTGGCCATCAAGGTGGTGCGGACCTCGCCGCACCAGGAGACGCCCCGTTTCGCGCGCGAGGCCCGCGTGCTCGCCCGGCTCTCGCATCCCGGTATCGTCCGCTACCTGGCCCACGGCACCACCCGGCAGGGCGAGATGTACCTGGCCATGGACTGGCTGGATGGAGAGGACCTGAACGAGCGACTGAGTCGGGGAGTGCTGCGCGTCGACGATGCCATCCGGTTGATGCGGAGGGCGGCGCAGGCGCTGGCCGAGGCGCACCAGCAAGGGATCGTCCACCGCGACATCAAGCCCAGCAACCTCTTCCTCATCGGAGGCGATCCCGATCAAACCGTGCTGCTCGACTTCGGCATCGCCCGTCCTATGCTGAGCACGCTCTCCATGACCGCCACCGGCGCCGTGATCGGCACCCCGGGCTACATGGCGCCGGAGCAGGCCCGGGGCGAACGACAGATCGACGCGCGGGCCGACATCTTTTCGCTGGGCTGCGTGCTTTTCGAGTGCCTGACCGGGCAGCACGCCTTCCCGGGCACCAACCTGGCGGCAGTGCTGGCCAAGGTGCTCTTCGATCGGGTGCCCTTGGTACGAGATCTGCGCCCCGAGGTCTCCGAAAGGCTCGACGCGTTGCTCTGCAAGATGCTGACCAAGGAGCTGGACGGCCGCCTGCTCGATGCCGCGGCCTTGCTGGCCGAGCTCGAACGGCTGGACGTCGCGGAACCGGACGAGGCGGAACCCGAGCCCCGTGAGCCGAGCTCGATCACGGAAAGCGAGCAGAGGCTGCTTTCCGTCGCCTTGATCTCTCTATCTCAGGAGCCGCTGCTGGACAGCGACACCACGCGCACCATGGCGGACACCACCACGCGCTTTTCCTCGCTGCGCTCCCTGGTCGAGCCGCTGGGCGCGGAGCTAGCGCCCCTGGCCGGCGACGGCGCCATGCTCGTGCTCAAGGGCCAGGGGAACGCGGCCGACCAGGCGGTGCGCGCGGCCGCCTGCGCGCTGACCATCTTCTCCGCGCTTCCCGGCTCGCGGGTGGCGCTGGCCATGGGCCGGGCCGAGATCGACGGGCAATGGCCGGTGGGACCGGTAGTGGACCGGGCGGCCAAGCTGCTGGAGCGGGCGGTATCGATCTCGGCCGAGGCGGTGCTGGTCGACTCGGCCATGGCAGCGCTGATCGAGGATCGCTACCGCGTGCAGGGGCGCGGCCCGGTGCGGGAGCTTCTGGGCGAACGCGAGACCAGCGTTCACGCCCGCCCCCTGCTGGGCAAGCCCACCCCCTGCGTGGGCAGGCAGACCGAGCTGGCGTTTCTAGAGGGTATTCTCTCCGAGTGCATGAACGAGCTGGAAGCGCGCGCGGTTCTCGTCACCTCGCTTCCTGGAATCGGAAAGTCGCGGCTGCGAGCCGAGTTCGTGGACAGGGTCCGTAAGCGCGAAGGGTTGTTCCGGATCCTGGCGGCCCGGGGGGACCCGGTTTACGCCGGCAGCGCCTTCGTGCTGGCGACGCAGCTCATCCGGGGCGCGACGGAGCTCGACGCGAGCTCCGCACCAGACGAGCAACAAGCCTCCATCCGCCGCTACCTAAAGGATCTCTTCGGGGAGCAGCCGGCGGAGCACGAGGCTGAGTTCTTGGGCGAGTTGGTCCGGGCGCCCGCCACCGGCGCGCCAAGCCCCTTGCTGGTGGCCGCGCGCAACGATCCGCTTATCATGTTCGAGCAGCTGCGTACCGCCTTCGAGAGCTGGCTGGGCGTGATGGCGCGTAGCACCGCCGTGGTGCTGGTGCTCGATGACCTGCACTGGGGGGACCTGCCGACCGTGACCTTCATCGAGAACGCGCTGGTCAAGCACGCGGACATGCCGATCATGGTGCTGGCCTGCGCGCGACCCGAGGTGGACGAGGCCTTTCCCAGGCTCTGGTCGGGCGTCGGGCTGCAGCGCTTGGAGCTGGGAGCGTTGAAGCGCCGCGCGGCGGAACGCCTGGCCCGCCACGCGCTGGACGAACGCGTCTCCCCCGAAACCGTCAACCGCGTCGTGCGACAGGCGGGAGGCAACACCTTCTACCTGGAAGAGCTCATACGGCACGTGGCCGAGGGCGGCGAAAGGAATTTGCCCGAGAGCGTGCTGGCCATGGTGCAGTCCCGGCTGGAAGGGCTAGACCGCGAGGCGCGGCGCATTCTGCGGGCGGCCAGCATCTTCGGCGAGGTATTCTGGAAGGGGGGGCTACGCGCGTTGCTCGGCGACGCCATCCCGGCGGCGAGCATATCGCGCTGGCTCGACGCGATGGTGCAAAACGAGATGCTCAGCCGCGTCAACGACGACAAGTTCCCGGCTGAGCGGGCCTTTACCTTTCGGCACGGGTTCATCCGCGACGCGGCCTACGCCATGCTCACGGAGGAAGACCGCGCGCTCGGTCACCGCTTGGCCGCCGAATGGCTCGAGCAATCCGGAGAAAACGATCCGCTAGTTTTGGCCGATCACTTCCAGCGAGGCGGGGTAGAACGGCGAGCGGTCCGTTACTTCATTCGCGCCGCGCAAGCCGCCTACGACGGAGGCAACTACCAGGCCATCCTTTCCATCTGCGATCGCGCCCTCGCCTGCGGCGCGCAGGGCGAGGAGCGGGGCGAGGTCATGCTCTCGGTAGCGCGCAAGCATGCGCTCAGCTACGAGATGAAGAAGGTATCGACGCCGGCCGAAGAAGCATTGAGGCTGCTGCCCGAGGGTAGCGTGCCTTGGTTTTCGGCGGTGGCGTTACTCTCCCTGGCCGGGGCCTACACCGGGGACCTGACCTCGCTGCTGCAGGCGCTGGAGGCGTTCCAGGGCTACGGGGGGGCGATCCCGGCCAGCGGACCTGCCGGCATCGCCGGCCACGCGCTCTGCGGCGGCCTGGTGCACGGCGGCCAGCGGGAGGCCGCGAATCAACTGCTAGAGCGAATCGAGGCGGCGGAGAGGAGCGCCGAACGGATGGACCCGGTCTTCTCCGGCTACGCGTGCCTGATGCGAACCTTCAGCAAGCTCATGGGGCTGAGCGACCTAGGAGAGGCGCTGCCCAACGCGGACCGCGCGCTGGAGCTGTTCGCCGAGGCGCGGGATGAGCTGGCCCAGTCGCTGACGTATTACATCAAGGGATGGGCGCAGATCGCGTTGGGCGACTTCGAGGGAGGGGAGCAGACCTGCCGGCAGGGCCTGGAGCATTCACGACGGCTGGGTTTCGGCTGGGCCGAGGGCACGTCAACGGTCTTCCTGGGCCTGGCCCAAATCATGCGCGGCCAGGAACGGGCGGGCATCGAGACGCTGAAACCGATACTGGCGGACGCCGACACGCTGAACGGCTTTCTGGCCCAGGTATTCATCGCCCTGGCGTTATTCCGCCAGGGATGCATTTCTGAAGCCCGCCGCGATGCGGCTCTAGCGGTCGAGCGCTCCGCCTTCTTTCCGACTGCGCAGACGATGGCGCTGGCTGTGCTGGGGCGCATCGAGCTTGACCAGAAGCATTTCGACGAAGCGGCCGCGCACGCCCGGCGCGCCGCCGAGACCAGCGCCTCCGGCTGCATCGATTGCCTGATCGATCCCATGTTGCGGCTGACCCTGGCTGAGGCCCATCGAGGGCTGGGCGAGCAGGACAAGGCCGAGGAGATGCTGCAGCAAGCGCACGAGCGTCTCCTGCAGCAGGCCCACTCGCTCACCGATCCCGCCCTCCGCGAGCTCTACCTGCGCAACACCCTGGACGCCGAGCGCACCGTGCAGCTGGCGCAAGCTTCGAAAGCGGGACAAGCTTCGAAAGCGGGACGGTCCTAGTTTCCTAGTTAACTCGCCTTCCTTAAAAGCGGGACGGTCCTAGTTTCCTAGTTAACTCAACTGCCGCCTTCCTAGCTTCTCAATCCTCGTCCACATCTACTCGGTAGCGTACCCGCAAGGCCCCCGGACGAGTAGCGGTGTCTCGACGAACAGGCTTCTTGGCTCGCCTCGCCAGCATGGTCGCTATGGCGCTGCCATCGGTGTCGAAATCACCGGCGTTGCGCACCGTGTGGCCGTAGATCGTGCTCGCCGACGCCGTCGTAATGCCCAGTAACCTAGCCACCTCGATTTGTTTCCCCTCGTACTCGCGTACCCATAACCACATCAGAAGCCGCTTCGCTCGTACGTGAGGTGCGGCTCTCGGCTGCAATTCGAATTCGGTCACGTTGATCTCGAGAGCGTCCAGAACCGCGTTCCACACCTCGCGAATACTCGGTCGCCCTACCCGCCCGTGCCGTAGTTCCCTCCCATGACTCGATAAAGCTGCGTCTACCGCATCCGAATCGACGAGCACACGTTTAATGAACGCATCGTCCCCCAATATACCGTCGCTCATCCGGTAGCCATCCCCGAACTGGCGACGTACCGCGGCGGCTTCGCTCGAGCCCGCCGCTCCGCTCAACTCCGGTCGCCGTTCTTCGCTACTGCACTCATCGACAAAAGCGTCGAACTTCGAGACGGCAGCCGAAGGACGTTTACCGAACCGATCGAGCACGTAACCGACGCGTAACCACGGCGGAGCATCTACGAGCCCTACGTACGCTTGGTGACTCGTCCAGTCGCTGTTACGCGCACGCCGCACCTGTTTGGCGCGTACTGGGTTGTTGTGTACGTAACGAACCAGTTCCAACAGATATTCGTCCCGGTCAACCAGAACCGCGCGGGGGCGCTCGGCAAACACCGGTCCGAGGCCCCTGTCCGAGCGGCTCCATCTACTTCTGACCCAACCGGCGAAGAACGTGTGGACCGACTTCGTCAAACGCTCGAGCTCGACCTCCCCCTGCACCACGACCAAATGTACGTGATTCGACATCAGGCAATAGGCCACGACCTCGGCATCGACCTGCTGCGCCGCCCGGCCAAGCCCCGCTAGATACGCCGCGCGTGCGCCAGGCTTATCCAGCCACCACTCGTCGCGAGCGAACCGCGACACGAGGTGAAAAACCTGACCGGGGGCAGATAGGCGGGCTCGTCTAGGCATATGGCCACTGTAGAACGATCGTCACAGCACGACAATAGTTAACTAGGAAACTAGGACCGTCCCGCTTTTAAGCCGCCGGCGGGAGGGCTGTGCGCTGCCAATTGGACGGTCGGCCGGGTCACGGTAAGATCGACGCGCTCATGGGCGGATCCCGAAACACAAACGGCGGCAGAGGGCGAAAGAGCTCCGAGCGCTCGATACGTAGCGCCGGCAACGCGAAGGACCCGGAGTTGACGGAAGAGCAACTGCAGGCGGAAACGACCGACGCGGAAGAGACCGACCAGGAGCCGGAGCTGGTCGATGCCGACGTGGTCGACGAAAGCGAGGCGTTCTCCGTTCCCCTGCAGCTTCCGCCCAGGGCCAGCGAGGGCGAGCGGGGGCCGCTGGCCCGCTACGACCCGCTCGCCGCCTACATGCGCGACGTGCAGCGCTACCCTCTGCTAACGCCCGAGGACGAGCAGCAGACGGCGGTCCGTTACCGCGAGACCGGAGACGTCGAAGCGGCGGCGCGGCTGGTGACCTCCAATCTGCGGCTGGTGGTCAAGATCGCCTATGACTACCGGCACGCCTACAAAAACATCATGGACATCGTGCAGGAGGGCAACATCGGGCTCATGCAGGCGGTCAAGAAGTACGACCCCTACAAGGGGGTGAAGCTCTCGACCTACGCGGCCTGGTGGATCCGCGCCTATATTCTGCGCTTCATCCTCAACAATGCGCGCCTGGTCAAGGTAGGTACCACGCAGGCGCAGCGTAAACTCTTCTTCAACTTGAAGAAGGAGAAGGCCAGACTCACCGCCATGGGCATCGAGCCCACGGCCGAGGTCATCGCTCGGCGCCTGGACGTGCCGAGGCAAGAGGTGATCGACATGGACCGCCGCCTGTCGGCGGGCGACCTCTCGCTGGATGTCCCGGCACGCCGCAGCGACCAAAGCTCGCCGACCCGGGGCGAGTTGCTGCGGCTGCGCGCCCGGCGCGTGGACGACCTGCTGGCGGACGAAGAGCTCGGCACCATCTTCCGCGAGAAGCTCGACGAATTCGGCGGGACCCTGAAAGGCAAGGAGAAGATCATCCTGGAGCAGCGGCTGCTGGCCGACGAGCCGCGTACGCTGCAGGACCTGGGCGACGAGTTCGGGGTGAGCCGCGAGCGGGTCCGCCAGCTGGAGAAGCGCCTGCAGCAGAAGCTCAAGCAGTATCTCACCGAGACCCTGGGTGAAGGCGTGTTCGATGGCTGAAGCCGGGCGGGCCAGAAGCGGGGGAGCCCCCGGGCGGCTCTCGGTCGTCGCGACGCCCATCGGCAACCTGGAAGACATCAGCCCGCGCGCGATACGTACTTTAAAAGAAGCCGACCTGATCCTGGCCGAGGACACAAAGCGCACCAGGAAGCTCTGCGCGCACTTCGGCATCTCCACTCCGTTGCGCTCCTTTCACGCCCACTCCCCCGCCTCGCTTCCGGACCGGCTGCTGGAACGGCTGACCGGCGGCGCCCGGCTGGCGCTGGTCTCGGACGCGGGCACCCCGCTGATCAGCGATCCGGGCGCGGCCCTGGTGCGCGAGGCAACCCGCGCCGGAGTCGACCTGGAAACGGTTCCCGGCCCCAGCGCGGTCACCGCCGCGCTGACCGTGGCCGGCATCGCCTTCGACGGCTTCCGGTTCCTGGGCTTCCTGCCTCGGGCCGGCAAGCGCCGCCGGCTGCTGTTGCAGGCCATCGCGCGGGAGACGGCTGCCTGCGTTCTGTTCGAGTCCCCGCTCCGCATCGCGCGCACCCTGGCCGAGCTCGGCGAGCACCTCGGCCCCGAACGCCGGTTGGCGGTCTGCCGCGAGTTGACCAAGCTGCACGAGGAGGTGGTGCGCGGCAGCGCGTCCGAGTTGGCCGCGCGCTTCGCGACCGGAGCGCGCGGGGAGATCACCCTGGTGATCGAGGGCGCACCGCCAGAACGCGGCACGCCGGCTTCCGAGGAGCTGGACGAGCTCATTCGGGAGCACCTGGACCAGGGGATGAGCGCCCGGGATACAGCTCGCGCCATCTCGGAGCAGACCGGTGCGCCTCGCAAGAGGGCCTACGCTCGGGTGCTGCTCGTACAGAAGGAAAAGAACGGCTAAGGAGGCACCGCAAAATAAACGATCCGGTTGCGGCCGCGTGGGCGGGCGC
>CAYVFC010000231.1:0-7562 GCA_964450715.1 uncultured Sandaracinaceae bacterium
GCGCCGCCTTCCCCCTTTTTGCTCTTCCCAGCCGTTGAAAAACCCGGAATTAGCCTTATTAAAATACTTCATTTTGATCGTTCTACTGTAACGATTCTAAATTCGCGAAGGCGGGTATCCGAAGAGTAAATCTGAAACCTGTTCCAAACCGATCGTAATTCCTTGCCTTTTTCCTTAAGATCCTACCTATGATTGCGTCCTAGTAGACGGCCGAAGCGGGTTGGCGGTCGGGGCGGTCTTCTTTTTCCTGGCGGGCGCGGGCCTGGCGGACGATGCGCTGGTACTTCTCGGCGGTGAAGCCCAGGCGTTGCAGGGTTTCGTCCAGGGGAATGGCGTCGCTGTCGTAGCCCTTGGCCTGGTAGACGACATCGGAGAGCTTCTCGTACTGGGCGCGGCGGTATTCCTGCAGTGCTGCCAGCAGCTCCTCGTCGCTGCGGGAATCGGTTTGGACCCCCGCCACCTCTTTCAGGTATTGCGAGTAGTAATCCCGGCGGGCGGCGAACTCCTCTACGGAGACGGGCGCCATGGCGCGCATGGGGATGCGGTCGTGCTCGCGGGTGCCGTATCCCTGTCGCAGGTTGATGAGCTTGTGCAACAGGTAGCTGCGCTCGGATTCGGCGAGCAGGTCTTCTAGCGTCTTTTCGGTTCCCAGGGTGGCGTTGACGAATTCCAGGTAGTACTCGATGGTGGGCAGGTTCTTGGAGGGATCGGCCGTGTTGCGGGCTTCCGGATGCCTCACGTCGATCCAGGGCAGCTTGCAGAGCCCGGCGATGTTGAACCAGGTGCGGAACAGCGGGAACCACCTGAGCGCCTCGGCCTTCTGCTCGAAGGTGGGAAGCTCCTTGTGGATCTGGTCGATGCCGATCAGCCACGCCTCGTCGTGCTGCGGCCCCTTCAGTGCGAAGCCGTAGCCGCCCTGCTGGGCGAGCGACTCGCGGGTGACGTACATGGAGAACTCCAGGCCCTTGCACTCCATGGCGAAGCTGCAGAGCCGCTTCACCACTTCGGCGCGCGAACGGCCGTTCTGCTGGCAGGCGCGGTCGGCGATCCACTCCTTGAGCCTTCGGATGCCGCGACCGACCTGAAGGGCGAAGCCGGGGTCGCCCGCGCCGATGCGGTGTACGATCTCCATGACCGTCTCGGGCGAGCCCCATCGCAGCTGTAGCCCGTCCGTGTCCCGCTCGCGCAGAAACCCGCGCTGAAAGGCCTCGAAGGCGAAGGCCATGGTCACCCCGGTGCTGATGGTGTCCACGCCGTACTCGTCGCAGTACCAGGCGTACTCGAGCATCCAGCCGATATCGAAGATGCCGAGGTTGGTGATGGCCGCGGCGGTCTCGTACTCCGGGCCGTCGACGGCGATGGTGCGGCCGGCCAGCGGTCCACTCTTCAGCTGGTGTTTCTCGCATCCCTTGGTGCAGGCCAGGGTGCATCCCGCGAAGCAGCCGTCCGGGTGTTTCTGGCCAAAAACGCCGTTCTCGAAGTGGCGGCCCGAAACCTCCTTCGCGCGCTCGTCCGTGCCCTGCTGGTAGTTGCGGACCGGCAGCAGGTGATGCGGCGTCATCATGTCGATGAGCGAGGTGGTACCCTGCCGCTGCAAGCGCATGGCCTTGGGGTCCACCTCGTTGATCACGCCGCGCAGGCC
This sequence comes from uncultured Sandaracinaceae bacterium, assembly GCA_964450715.1. Classification (GTDB taxonomy): domain Bacteria; phylum Myxococcota_A; class Polyangia; order Polyangiales; family JAFGIB01; genus CAYVFC01. Next base: position 1,643 of record CAYVFC010000231.1, read on the forward strand.
CTTGCCCGCCTTGCGGATCCGCTCCCGGTCGACGGGACGGTTGGAGAGGCTCGACATGTCACATTTGACGACAATGCCCCAGAGCCGCTTCTCCCGCATCACCGTGCCCAGGCCGCCGCGTCCCGCCTGCTTGGCCCGGCAGCGCTGCCGCTTGAGATCGTAGTAGATGCTGTTGATGCAGCCGAAGTAGGAGTGCGAGGCTCCCCGGCCGGTGTTGACGAGCGCCACGTGCGACGGCTTGCCCTCGCCCCGGAAGCGCTCGAAGAGCTCTTCCACTCCGAAGAGCGAGTGCTCGGTCTCCGGAGCCTGCTCGAGGCGGACCTCTCCGCGGTCAGCGTCGATCACCACCAGCACGTCCCGGTCCGACTTGCCGGTGACGCTGATGGCGTCGAAGCCCGCGTTCTTGACCAGAGGAAAGAAATAACCGCCCACGTTGGAGTCGCAGAAGGTGTTGGTCAGCGGCGAGATGGCGCCCACGATGAACTTGCCGGTGCCGGCAAAGCCGCTCTCCCCGCAAAAAGGGCCGCCGGCCAGGGCCAGCACGTTCTCCGGGCTGTCGTAGCGGGTCGTCTCGTTCGTGCCGTCGAAGACAAACTTGAGGCAGTACCCCCTGCCGCCCACGAACATCTGCCGCGTTTCCGGCGGGATCGGCTCGACGGCGATGCTGCGGGTGCCCAGATCGATCTTCAGGCACCTGTCCGTGTACCCCCTGTCCAGGGCGGCCTTTTGATACTCGATGGATGCGAACGACATGTACGGCTCCGGTGGAAAGACGAACGGTCTAGCGATACCCCCCGCGGGTGTCAAACGCGTGCGGGGTTTCGACCGGAACGGCCCTGCTCGCAACGGCGCTCCATGAGAGTCGCTCTCGACCCCGCCGCGGGGCTTCCGGTTCCCTCTTCAGCGGGGCCAAAAATAGCGCTCGGGAGAGCGGTAAGCAAGTAGACGGCCGGTAGCTGCCGGCCGGTCCGCTACTACCCGCCGGCTACCCCTCCGCTTCTCTCCGCGGGCGTGCTCGACTTGAGCTTTCGCGTCCTTCGGTGCCAACATGTCGAGGTAGGGCATCTGTAGCGTTCCCGGACGCCGGTAGCGTTGCCGGCGCGCCATCTGCGAGACACCGTATCGATGCAGAGAACCGATCTGTTTTCCTCGCGCTGGGGATTACTGCTGGCCAGCCTGGGGATGGCTATCGGCGCGGGCAACATCTGGCGCTTTCCTCGCGTGGTCTCACAGCACGGGGGCGGCGCCTTCATGCTGGCCTGGCTGGTGGCGCTCTTTGCCTGGTCTATCCCGCTTTTGATCATCGAGCTGTACTGGGGCCGGCGTTCGCGCCGCGGTCCGGTCGGCGCCTTCGCCACCGTGGCCGGTCCCGGCTGGTCCTGGGCGGGCGGCTTCGTGGCGCTGTGCTGCAGCGGCATCATGTTCTACTACGCGGTAGTGGCCGGCTGGTGTCTCTATTATCTGGGCAGCGCGGCCGCCGGCGGGCTCGATCCCGGGACGGTGGCCCAGCGCTGGGACGGTTTCGTGGGATCGGGCTGGCCGGCGGCCTTCCTCGGACTGGCCATCGGGCTCTGCACCGCAGTGGTCGCCCTGGGAGTGCGGCAGGGGATCGAACGAGTGAGCCGGATTCTCATTCCCCTGCTCTTTTTGCTGCTTTTCGCCTCGGCTCTGCGCGCGCTCACCCTGCCCGGGGCGGAGCGCGGGCTCGAGCGCATGTTCCGGCCCAACTTTCACCTGCTGCTCGAGCACCGGGTCTGGCTGGAGGCGTTCAGCCAGTCAGCCTGGTCCACCGGGGCGGGCTGGGGGCTGTTGCTGGTATACGGCGGGTATACGCGGAAGCGCGGAGATGTGGTGCTGGACGCCGCCATCACCGGCCTGGGCAACAACGCTGCCAGCCTGCTGGCCGGTTTCGCGGTGCTGCCCACCGTCTTCGCGCTGCTGCCGCCGGAGCAGGCGGAGCAGGTGAGCTCGGCCGGTAACGAGGGGCTGGCCTTCATCTGGATGCCGCGGCTCTTCCTCTCGGGCGAGATGCCGGGCGGCCCCCTATTATTGGTGGTGTTTTTCGCCGCTCTTGCGGTAGCCGCGCTCAGCTCGCTGGTCGCCATGGTCGAGCTGGGGATCCGCACGTTGATGGATTTCGGGATCAAGAGGCGCACCGCCGTCCTGGTGGTCGCAGTCGCCGGGTTTCTGCTGGGGCTCCCCTCGGCGCTCAGCCTCTCGTTCTTCAAGAACCAGGACTGGGTTTGGGGCCTGGGCTTGCTGATCTCCGGGGCCCTGTTCGCGCTGGGCACGGCCGCGCACGGCGTCCGGCGCCTGCGGGAAACCATCAGCTCGGAGAGCCCGGGGATCCGCCTGGGCGGCTGGTTCGACTGGCTGGTCGTGGGCTTCATACCCGCCGCCTTCGTCATTATGCTGCTCTGGTGGCTCTTCCAGTCGGTCGAGTGGGAGCCCGGCTGGTACGACCCGCTCGCCACTTTCAGCCTGGGCACCTGCCTGCTGCAGTGGGCAATGGCGCTAGGCGGGCTCGGGCTGCTGAATAAGTGGATGAGCCGCCGGGTGCTGTCCGCAGGGAAGGAGCCCGGGCCATGAGCGCGGGCGCGATGCTGGTCATGGGCTTGGTGTTGACCGCCGTGTTCGGCGGGGTAGGTGCGGCTCTGGCCGCGGCTTACTGGCAGGAGCGCGCATCGCGGGCAGCGGAGCACCCGAAGCAGGACGACGGCGAGGAGCGAAACGCTTGAATCCGGAAGCGGCGTCGGTAGAGGCACCGGGCACCACGGCGGAAAAGGGCCGAAACACACCCGTACGGCCACTCAAGCGAAGAAGTGTTACCGTGTCCGGTCTGGCAGTGGAAAATGGGGAAGTCGGCACCAGAAGATAGCGATATGGCGGGAAATGGTTGCTCCTTTCGATTGGATAATTGTAAAATAATAGTACACAAGGCTTTGGTTTTTGGGCGGCGAGGGGTATTAGAGTAGGGACAAGGGAAGTCGGAGAGCAGGTATGAAGTCGATACTGAATATCTTTTCGTTTTTACTGGTCTTTTCGCTCGTCATCGCCGCGGCTGGTTGTGCGGAGGGGGCGGCGGAGTTCGTCGAGGCCGGATCCGGAGGCGGGGGCAGCGGCGCGGGTGCAGGCGGAAGCAGCGGACAGGGCGCGGGGGGAAGCTCCGGATCGAGCGCGGGCTGTTCTTATGCCTCTTGTCAGGGAACCTGCTGCAACGACGCGTGCGTGGATACGCAGAGCGATCCCAACAACTGCGGAATCTGTGGCCAGCAGTGCCCCTCGGCCCAGGCATGTATACAGGGGGTCTGCTCGTGTGCCCTGGAGGGGTACCAGGCGTGCGGCGAAGCCTGCGTAAACGTGCAGGCCGACGACGAGAACTGCGGCGCGTGCGACAAGGCCTGCGGCACCCGGGAGACCTGCCAGGCCGGCGAATGCGTATGCGCCAGCGCCAGCGACGAGGTGTGCGAAGGCGAGTGCGTGGATCTAATGACGGACCGCTCCAACTGCGGCGAGTGCAGTCACGTATGCGAGCTCGCTACCCTGTGCGAGAACGGCGAGTGCGGCTGCACGCTGGAAAATCACGAGATATGCGGTGACGCGTGCGTGGACCTGACCTCTGCCGACGCCCATTGCGGCGCCTGTGACAATGCCTGCGACGTAGACCAGCAGAAGTGCGTGCAGGGCGAGTGCAAGTGCCGCAGCTCCAACGAGGCTTTCTGCGGCGGTACCTGCATCGACGTGGCCGAGGACGTGAACAACTGCGGGGATTGCGAGGTGGTGTGCGAGGAGGGGCAGCCCTGCTGCAACAAGGTCTGCACCGACATCCTGACCGATGCGGCGAACTGCGGCTCCTGCGGCCACGCCTGCGTGGGCGGCCAGACCTGCGTGGACGGCAAATGCGCCTGCACCAGCGACGCCCAGTGCGGGGGCCGGAAGTGCTGCGACGGCAGGTGTATGGACCTGTCGGCCGATCCGAACAACTGCGGCACCTGCGGGAACGTGTGCGCCAGCGGGTGTTGCGAGGGCAGCACCTGCAGAGACCTACAGAGCGACTGGGAGAACTGCGGTACCTGCGGCAACCGGTGTGAGATATTCGTGATCATCATGTTGCCCGGCACCTGCACCGCAGGCGTCTGCGGATAACCCCCCTCGTGTCCGCGAGCTGCCGTCTCGAAAGGACGCGGCGCCACCCCCGGTTCGAATGCGGGGCTTTCGCCAAGCCTGCCGTCACCGTGTTCGCCGCGTCTTTTCGAGACGGCAGCTCAGCGCGGATCCTTTTTGTTCTTGCAGACCTTGGCGGTCGGAAGAGGGGCCTCGGAAGAGTGGACGTTGAGAACCAAGAACGTCCCCAAGAACCTAGAACCGGGGGGACGGGGACGCGACTCGCCATATCGTCTGATACGCGCCTCGAAGGTAGACTGCCCGCGCCTCGGTTTCGTCAATCAAATGGGCGAGTCGCGTCCGCAAACATGTGGAGTTACTCCACCAGCACGATGGTCTCGCAGCCGAACTGGATGTCGATCACGCCGCCTTCCACGGCCTTGATGTACTCGCACCCAATAGGGCAGGCGATGAGCTCGGTGGGGGTGTCCGGATTGTCGTAGTACCAAGCGCCCTGCAGATTGCCGCACGAGGCCGCGTCCTTGACTCGGCCGAACTTGACGTCTTCTTTGCCCGGCTCGGAGAAGACCACGTTGACCATGTCCGGGTTGAAGGTCTCGCCCTCGGGCACGGTCGGGATGCCCCAGTCGCACTCCGAGATCTTGGTGGTTATCTCGGTCTTGTACTCGACTCGCTCTTCCAGCGTGGTCACGAATTCCCGGATGCTTTCGAAGGCCTGTAGCAGGGTCATGCCCGAGCCCGGGGTGACGTCGCAGGCAAAGGTGTTCGGATCATTCGGCGTGCAGTCGCTCCCGGCCCACAGGCTGATCTGGTTCAGCAGGTCGAAATTGGCCCCGGTCATGCCCACGGTGAAGGTCGTCACGTGGGGAGGGGTGTCATAGGCGGTCTGGGTGATGCCCACCAGCGTGTTGAAGTCTCCGTTACAGGCCGAGGGCGCTCCGTCCGAGATGAGCACGCCCACGCACTTGATATCCGGGTTTGCGGTCTGGTAGCTGGCGCAGAACGAGGTCATTCCGCGAAGCGCGGGCTCGATGGGCGTCATCAATCCCTGGGAGGGCTGGGCCATCGCGTTGGTGATGTTCGGTGCATTGGCCGGTAACGGACCCATGGGCACGACCGGCGTGGCGTAGCTCACCCCGTCGCAGAGAGGATCGGGCGAGGGAAAAAAGCTCAGGGCCACCTCGATGAACTCGGAGGCCGGGTCGTTGACAAAGGTGGTGATAGCGTCGACCGCGATGCTCCACTTGGTGGGCGTTCCGTCGTCCATGCTGCCCGAGTGGTCGAGCATCAAGTAAATGGCGATGGGCTTGGGCACGGTGACCTCGTAGGGGACCAGCGTCTCCACGGTGATCTCGACCGGCTCCGGGTCGACCCTGCTGCCCATGCAGACATCATCCGGATTAAGATCTTCTATCTCGCCTCCGGTCTGTATGCCGCCTCCGCTCCCGTTCGGATAGGTCGTATTGGACCAGCCGCCGCTTCCGCCCTGGGACACGAAACCGGCCATGCCACCCATACCTCCGGTGCCCGCGCTACTGGTATAGGAGTTGTTCCCGTTCGGGTAATCCCCGTTGCTGCCGTTCACCCCCTCCAAGGAGCAACCCGCAGGCGCTATCAGCGCCGCGAGCATCCAGGTAACAAGCAGTCCATTTCGGCGACCGATTGTGCTCATGAGAACCACCTCCCCGGGTAGTGGCGCCCCGGTACGGAGCGTGTGCGACACGTAAGCCCGGTCCTTACAGCAATGCCGATCAGTTAGCGTAACTTCTCAAAAAGTCCTGGCGGGGTCTTGACT
>CAYVFC010000232.1:0-7512 GCA_964450715.1 uncultured Sandaracinaceae bacterium
CGCTCCGCCGACGCGCCCGGTCTCGTATCGTTTATTTTGCGGTGCCTCCTAAAGAGGCTCCGGGAGTTCTCCTGATGTTTGACGGGCGTTATGCAATAGGCGACGGAGCGCTGCCCGTCCGTGGCGGCGCTCCGTCTGTCGTACAGGTTGCGGCTCCCTTGTCCCCGCTTTCTAGCTCCCGCCTCTAAGCTCTAATTCATCCCCTCGCTGGCGAAGCGCTCCTGTACGTCCAGGGCCAGCCTCCGCCGGATCTCGTCCATGGCCAGGAAGGACTCCTGCAGCTGCTGCCGCAGCTCGTCCCGCTCCTGCTCGAGCCGGCGCAGCTGCCCGGCGCCGGAGCTCATCCGCTGCTCGGCCATGCGCGCCCTGGCGCGGGACCTCTCGATATCGTCGGCGAGGCTCTCGCGCTCGGCGGCGACGCGGACCAGCGCCTCCTTGGCCTGCAGCAGCTCTCCGGCCAGCTGCCGGACCTCGCGCCTGAGCTGCCCGGTCGCGTCCTGGGCTCTCAGTTCACTCACTGTCTCGCGCAGGCTCTCGACCTCGTCCCGCAGGCGGTCGCGCTCGCGCTCGGCCGCGGCGGCGGCTCTCCGGCTCGCGTCCAAGTCGTCGGCCAGGCTACGGTTGATCTCGACCAGCTGCGAAAGCCTCCTGAGCGTATCGTCCATCATGCCACCCCCCTGGCCTGCCGGGAGTTCACCAGCTGTTCGGCCCCGCGCTCCTCCTCGTCGAAGAGGTCCAGCAGCATGTTGACCGTGCTCATCAGCTCGTTGTCGCCGCCGCGGTCCGGGTGGCAGAAGGAGGCGATCCGGCGGCGGACCGACTCGATGTCGATCTCGGAGACGGCCTGGGCGACGGGAGTGCGCTTCTTGAGCTGGCGCTTGAGCCGCTCGATCTCCGCGTCCTTCTCCCGCAGCTCCTCCTGCATACGTCCGAACTCGCGCTTGAGCTCCGTGATGGTATCGATAAGGTTCATCGGCCGAATCCTTTCAACGTTTCTGGCTGCTACTCCGAGTCCCATGATCTACCTCCGTCCTCAAACCAGGTCGGCCATCATCATCATCATGAACATCTTCTTCATGCGCGCCGCCTTGTCGTCGCAGCCGCAGGTGTGCGGGCGGTGAACCGGACGCTCGTCGTAGCCCCGGGTCCGCTCACCGGAGGCCGACTCGTGCAGGTGGATGAGCTGGTCGATCTCGTCCTTGATGCGATGGACCTCGGAGACCCGCTGCGTCCTCTCTGGAGCGCCCCGGTACTGCTCGGCCGCGCGCCTGCCGCGCAGACCCTCGAGCTGTTGCCTCAGCCTGGCGTTCTCGCTGATGACCGCGCGCATGTCGCTGGCCACCAGGCTGAGCTCTTCGCGCAACGAAGCGACCGCGTCCAGCACATCGGTGCGGTCCAGCTCTTCCTCGTACTGCTCGTGGGGATACTCGCGATAAGCCTCGGCGTGCATGTCAACCTCCAACCTTTCCGGTGATCTCGGTCCCGGTCTGTTTCTCCGAGGAGAGCAGCCCGTACACCACCTGCGCGATGTCCGGCAGCGGCTTGGGCTTCTGCAGGAAGGAGTCGACGCCCAGCTCGTTGGCCTGGCGCTCCACCTGCGAGGTCCCGTAGGCGGTGAGAACGACGATGCGGGTGTCGGGCCGTACCTCGCGGGCGTAGCGCACCACGTCCAGGCCCTCGGTGCCCGCAAAACCGGCCAGCCTGAGGTCGACGATGGCCACCGAGTATGCGGTGTCCTCGAGCTTGGCCTTGGCCTCCTCGGTCTCCAGCGCGGTGTCCACGTCAAAGCCGCAAGTGGAGAAGTACTCTCTCATCGCGAAAAGGATGGGCTCCTCATCGTCGACGATCAGTATCTTGTGAGCCATGTCGGTCACCCCGCTAACCAGTCTGAGTTTTCGTCCGTTCATCATGCTCTATTTAGAAAGCAATCCGCGTGCCAACCAGGCCGGAAAACCGCGGCTCGTAAGAGCATGATATGAAAAAGTTTTTTCGATCTCCCCTCGCGAGTACCACCGACATTCCCTACCAGGTCCAAGATCTGGATAATGACGTCCAGATCCTGGATAGAGCGTCCGGACACCGGACGAGGCGATTACAGCTTGGACGGATCGATTTTATACTTTTTGATCTTCTCGTAGAGCGAGCTGCGGGGTACGCCCAGCACCTTGGCGGCTGCTTCGACCTTTCCCTGTTGCTGGCGCAGCACCCTCTCGATGTGCCTGCGTTCCACCTCCTGTAGCGACGCGTCGGAGCTCTCGGCCGCGGGCGGCTCGGAGCAGGGACCGGCGAAAAAGAAATCCTCGCGCTTCAGCCTCTGCGTGTCGCCCAGCAGCACCGCCCGCTCCAGAACGTTCTTGAGCTCCCGCACGTTGCCCGGCCAGCTGTAGTCCTGAAGCGCCGCCTCGGCATCGGGCCCGAGCTCGATCTCCGCGCCCCGCCCCATGTCGGCCGCGATGCGCTTCAATAGATAGCGGGCCAGGGGAAGGATGTCCTCGGTGCGCTCCTGCAGCGAGGGGACGCGCAGCGGAATGGTGCTGATGCGGAAGTAGAGATCGCTGCGGAATTTCGACTCCTTGACCAGGGCGTCCAGCGGCCGGTGGGTGGCGGCGATCAGCCGCACGTCCACCTGGCGGTCGCGGGTGTCTCCCATCCGGCGAAAACGCTTCTCTTCCAGCACCTTGAGCAGCTTGGGCTGGACCTGGGGATCCATGTCGCCGATCTCGTCCAGGAAGACCGTGCCCCGGTGCGCGACCTCGAGCAGCCCCAGCTTGGCGGCCACCGCCCCGGTGAACGACCCCTTCTCGTGCCCGAACAGCTCGGTCTCCAGGAACTCGCGCGAAAGCCCGGCGCAGTTCAGATCCACGAACGGCTCGTCGGCCCGGGAGCTGTTCTTGTGCAGCCACGCTGCCAGCACCCCCTTGCCGCTCCCGGTCTTGCCGCTGATCAGAACCGGGCTGTCGAAGCCGAGCACCTTGTGGGCCTGCTCGGAGAGCTTGCGGATGGCCTCGCTGGTGCCCAGGAAGGGGTCGACCTGCTCGCGCCCGGACCGGGCCTGCCCGGCGGTCTGCTTGCGGCGGTTGCGCTGGTGCTCGGTGGCGCGCTCGACCATGGCGTACAGCGCGGGCAGCTCTACCGGCTTGGTCAGGAAGTGCTCGGCGCCGTCTTTCACCGCCTGCACCGCCAGGTCGATCGACCCGTGGCCGGTCAGGATGATCACGGGAAGCGAGGGGTCTATCTCCTTGCAGCGCGCCAGAAGCCCCATGGCGTCGCCGTCCGGGAGCCTGAGATCGAGGATGGCGAAGTCGGGGTGGCTCTGCAAGCAGAGCTTCTCGGCCGTGGCGCAATCCCCGGCCTCCACCACCTCGCAGCCCTTGGCCTCGAAGAACCTACGGATGCCGAAGCGCACCGTCTTCTCGTCGTCCACGATCATGATCTTCAGCTTGGCCACGTTGCCTCACGCTCTCCGGTTAGGCTGTCGCTTCCTCTGCATCCGAACAGGGGAGCTTGATCCGCACCATACCACCTCCCCCCTCCCTGTCGCCCAGGATAACCTCGCCCCCGTGGTCCTCGACCACCCGGCGAACGATGGTCAAGCCTAGACCTGTGCCGCCGCGGCGCTTGGAGAAAAAGGGCTCGAACAGGAGATCCAGGTCGGTCGAGCCGAAACCCGGGCCGCTGTCGCCCACCGTGAGCACCAGCCAATTCTGTCCCGTTTCTTCCACCTGCTCGGCGCTCAGCGTGACCGAGTCCCCGGGCGCGGAGAACTGTACGGCATTGGCCACCACGTTGCCCAGCGCCTGGATCAGCCTCTCTTTGTCTAACCGCACCCCGGGCAGCCCGCACTTCGCGCGGTTGACCAGGGTGACCTGACGCTCGCGGGCCACCCGCGCGCAGGAGGCCAGCGCCAGCGAGAGGACCTCGTCCGGCGCCTCGGGCTGCCGGCCGGGGCGGGTGGGCTTGCCGTACTCCAGCAGCTCGTGCATCAGGTTCTTGGTGCGGTTCAGCTCGCCGCGCAGCACTTCCAGGTACTGGGTGAACTCCTCCCGGCCGCCGAAACGCGCCTCGAAGGCATCCACCGTGGCCGAGATAGCGAAGAGCGGGTTGCGCACCTCGTGGGCAAAGTCGCCCAGCAATACCCCCATGCGAGACATTACCTCGCTACGGCGTAGCGACTCCTCCATCCCGGACCGTGCGCTTTCCAGCTCGATGCCGTACAGGGCGAAACCGATGTCCGAGGCCACCTCGGCGAACAGCGAGCGGTCCTCGTCGTCGGTGGCCAGCTCGCGCGGCACGGACGCGCTCATCACGCCAAAAACCCTCTCGCCGTGTCGCAGGGGAGCCACCATCACGGTTTCCGTCAGGTACTCCGCGGCCAGCCGACAGGTATCGCAGCTCAGCAGTGGGTCCTCGATGCCCAGTACCCCTGCCTCGGTCAGCGCCCGCTTTCCGCAGGCGGGCAGCGTGCCCTTGCGCAGCAGGTCGGCCAGCGGCTCGAAGCGCTCGTTCCAACCCGCCTGGGCGAAGCGGTAGGGCGATTTCCCGCCGTCGCCGATGGCGATCCAGGCCTTGCTGTAGCCGCGCTTGTCCACCAGCAGCTCGCAGGCGCTGTCGATCAGCTTCTCGGGATCCTTTTCCTTGACGATCAGCTGGTTGATGTTGCGGATGGCCTTCAGCACCAGGTTGAGGTGGTGCACGCGGTCCTCGGCCAGCTTGCGCTCGGTGACGTCGGTGTAGAAGCTCAGGTTGTACTCCCTACCCTCGGCCGCGATCTTGGAGGTGTTGACGTCCGCGTAGACCACCCGGCCGTCCTTGCGCACGCACTCGACATTGATGGCGGCGGACCTGAGGCCTCGCGCCTGCGCCCGGAACTCGGCGGTGGCGTACTCGCGGTCCTCGGGCGGGTGGATGCTCGGCATGTGCAGCTGCTGCAGCTCCTGCAGCGTGTAGCCGAGCATCTTGCAGAGCGCCGGGTTGGCGTAGCGGATGACGTGCGTGTCGATGTCCGCGACCATGATTCCCTCCGCCGCCCCGTCGAACAGGGTGCGGTACCGCTCGTTCGACTGCTTGAGCGCCTCCAGCGTTCGCTCGCGCTCCTCTTCCAGGCCGATGTTATACAGGGCGAAGCCGATGTCCTCGGCTACCTCGTAAAAGAGCGACTGCTCCTCGAAGTCCGCCACGAAGTCGCCCGGGATGGATACGGCCATGAAACCGAGCCGTTCCCCCGCCTGCTCCAGGCGGACCACCATGGCCTCGTCTCCGCGGTAGCAGTCCGACAGGGGGCAGCCGGCGCAGTCGCGCGAGGGGTCGCGTACCGCCAGCACACCGGAGCGCGGAAAGCGCATCTTTTCGCAGGGCGGTCGTATCCCCTTTTGCAGAAACTCGGCCATGGGCAGGAAAGACTCGCCCCAGCCGGCCTGGGCGAAGATCGGCCGGCGGCCGGAGTCGGGGTCCAGTGAGATCCAAGCCCGGTTGTAGCCGCGGGTCTCGATCAGCAGCTTGCAGGCGCTCTCGATCAGCTTGCGGCGGTCCCGCTCCTTGACGATCAGCTCGTTGACGTTGCGGATGGAGCGCAGCACCCGGTTGAGGTGCTCGATGCGCGCCTCGTCCTTCTTGCGGTCGCGGATGTCCCTGGCCGAGAGTATGACTAGGGACGGCTCTTCCTCGTCCTTCTTCATCAGCGACATGTTGAGCAGCACCGGGTTCCGCTCGCCGTTCCTAGAGATCGCCTCGGTTTCCACGTTCTCGACCGAGCCTGTATCCATCAGCCGGGGCTGCTCCTCGCTGACGATTCGCTTCAGCTCGGCGCGGGAGATGACGCCGAGGTCGGCGATCTTCTCGCCGATGGCCTCGCGCCGGTCGTAGCCCGACCGCTGCTCGAAGGACCGGTTGACGCGATGGATGATGCCGTCCAGGTCGATGATGACCACCGAGTCCACCATGCCCTCGAGGATGGCCTCGGAGGTGGCCGCCTGCTCGGCCCGGGCGATGAGCTGCCGGGTGCGCCTGAGATCACGGGCGATCAGGACTATGGTCCGGGCCTGCCCCGGCTCGTCCTGCAGAACCGAGCCGTTGACGGATACCGGCACTTCCCCGCCTGCTCCGGTCGCCAGCATCACCTCGATGTCGCGCAGCACCGGCGGGCCATCGCGGTCGGCCAGCGAGGCGACCATCTCGACCAGGGTGCCGCTCCCGAAACGGTCGATCTTCGTCCCCAGCAGCTGGTCCCGCTCGTATCCGAGGAACTCGCAAGCCGCGTCGTTTACCGTGTGTAGCGTGCCGTCCGCACCGACCACCAGCAGCATGTCGGCCAGGGAGCGGAGGATACCCTCTACATACCGGCTCGACACCGTGCTGCTGCTCAGCTCCTCGGCCGTCATGTTGATGGCCGAGTGGATGGCGTCGACCGTGCTCTGCACGTCCTGAACCGGCAGGCGCCGGTCGAAGTTGCCGCGCATGATGTCGGTCAGCGCTTCCAGGATGGCTTCCAGCTGCTCCCGCGAGACCGTCTTGCCGGCCGTGTCACTCATCCGCCGGCCTCCGCTAGCCAGGCAACCGCATCGGCCTCGCTGGTGAAGATCCGGGTCGGAGTTCTCGAGCTGCTCAGCATCAGGTAGACATTGCCGATGACGCGCGAGACGGGCGAGGCAACCACCAGCGCGCTCCTTCTGATGTGGCCGCTGAGCGCGTCGCTGCGACCGATATAGTAACGCGCCTCCGCGGTCACGCTCTTCATGCCGCCCAGCACGGCGAGGATCGATACGGTCCCCTCCGCCAGCTCGAGCGTTGCCCGCTCGATCTGCTTGACGGTCTCCAGGGTCTCCTCCGCGCCGTCCTTCATGCGGATCTCCACGATACCGTCGTTCCTCAGCTCTACCGTTGCGGTGGCCGTCTCGATGGTTTTTTCCGCTGTCATGGAAATGGCCTGCCCCGTCCTTCCCCGAGGCTTGTAGAATGCCATTAAATGCGCGCGGTTCGGTAGGTCGAAGAAGTAAGAAACCGCGCCGGCTCGATCCCCGTCGGTTTTGCGCCCAAACGACGCCGCAAATGGGGCCGTCCCGCCCGAGAGGCGGCTGAAAGGGTTGATGAGACCGGCTCTACTATGTGCTCTAGCTTTCGGGATACCGGCAGCGCATTACCTGCATGCCTCCGCCTCCGTCGCCCGTTCCCATGGATAAGATGTTCTCGCACACCATGCCGTCGGGACAGGTCGCGTCCTGCTCCGAGCAGTCCAGCCGGCACCAGCGGTCGCCGGGCAGCTGCTGGGGCCCGCACTCGATCACCGCGGTGACGTTGTCCGGCTGGGTGCGCTCGTCCACCTCGGCGCATACCAGGGTGCAGTAGCCGATCCCCCGACCGGGGGCAGGGCTCCGTCCAACAAGGCGGCACCGGCGTCATCGGCCGGGGCGTCGTCGTCACCTCCACATCCGGCCACTACGAGGGTCGGGATCCCCAGAGCTAGGACCAATGCCAGTCAGTTAAGCGAATTCCCCGGTCTTTTCGTTGACTTAGAAG
>CAYVFC010000233.1:0-7244 GCA_964450715.1 uncultured Sandaracinaceae bacterium
TCCGGGGCCGTCGCGCTCCGAAATCTGATCGAGTTATTTTGTCACGGACCCTTAACGGGACGATCGAAAGCGGATGGATGTACTCATCCGTACCGTCGACGGCCAGGATCGCCGGATCGTGTTTCCTGGAATCGCTCTGTCACCAAGGACTGACTCGACGGTCTGTGAAATGGTCTCGTCCGTCCCCTCTTCCTCAGAGCGGAATCCTCGCGCAGCGAATCCCCCGCCGTTGGCTGCGGTGCGTCGGTGGATAGGCGGTACGGAACGATGCGACCGCGAGTGCTCCACCGTCGTCGCGGAAGTCCCCCCCGCGCACCAGCCGCTGCGAACCCGACGTGAGGTTGGCGCAGTCATTACACGGCATCTGATACCGACTCCAGTACCAATCCAGCACCCACTCCTCGACGTTCCCCCCCAGATCCGACTGACCCCAGCGGCCATCGCCGGCGGGCGAATACGATCCCACGTTACGGATGTCGCTCGGGGTGCACCCATCGGCAGAGCCGTCCGCCAGACAAGCGTACGACGCATAGCTCGGGTCGAGACCGGTCCCCAACGGGCCCCACGGGAAGTATCGTTGCTCGTCCCCTCCTGCTGCCGCGTAACTCAGCTCGGCTTCGGTCGGCAGCCAGCCGCCGTCCCAGATGCAAAAGGCAACTGCCTCGTACCACGTCACGCAGTTGATCGGCCGCGTTTCGTTGGACTCGGGGGTGTCCGTCCATGTGGGGAAGTTCATGGCGCAGTGCAGCGCCTGCCTGAGAGCATCGCTGTTGACCGCCAGCTCAGCATCCCACGCCGGATCCCAACCACTACCTACGAGCTCCGCGTTGGGATGCGCCTCGGCCCCGGCTACCGGCGGACTTGCCTGCGTGCCCCTCCCCGCTTCCACGAATTTGCGGAACCGCCCCACCGTGACCTCGAAGGTCTCCAGGCGAAAGTCGCTCAACGTAGCGGGATACGATGGGTCGTTGCTCCGATCGAACGTCCCTCCCTCGACGTTGGTCGCGGCGCAACAACTCGCGTCGCCCGCGGGCCCGCAGATCTCCGCAAGGCCCACGCAGCTCGGGGGGACCTGGCAGGTTCCCCCGATGCAACTTTCCGGCTCGTTACACGACCCGCATTTAATCTCCCCACCGCAACCGTCGTCGATGAAACCGCAGGACGTGGCCTCCGCCGAACAGGTGGTTCGCGTGCACCCGTCCTGCTGAGCATCGGTCGCAGCCCCGTCTTCTTGGCCGCCACCGTCGAGCACCTCTTCCGCTGTCGCCGCGTCTTGCGCCCGCCGTTGGCACTTCCACCCGAGGCCTTGGCGCTGACACACGCCTTCAGCGTTACACTCGTATCCGCTCGGGCAGGCCGGCATCTCGGCTGAGCACAAGGGTCCGCAATCGGGTTTGCTATCCTCGGAGCATCCGGCCAGGCACGCTACGGCGCCCAGGACCACGAGCACTGGCGACGAACATGTCTCTCGATACGCCATAAACAACCTCCCCGGTCTCCGAATACACGTACCCCGAGGGTAACAGGTAACAGGGGACGCGGTTAGCTTTTTCACTTTTCGGGTAACCTCGGACGGTACAGCAGCGGTGTCTGTAGGCCTCATCAAACGCTTCCCGTCGCGGTTCTTGTACAGTCTTCCGCCGGACTGCTGACAGACTGTGACCGCCCTGCTACTATCCAGTCGTGGTCGAGGACACACGTCACACGAATTTAGAGCTGCACCCCGCTGCTGGACCTCTGGCGTTAATCGCTCTTTCGTTGAACCTGGCTGGTTGTGCAACGGCGAGCTGTGCGGAAATCCACTCCGATCTTCGCGACCGCGTAGAAGCGCGGCGCCGAGCGCTTGAGCGGCTTCCACCCGATACGGACAAAGCAAAGACCTATCGGGCCGAGATCGATCTTCACGTGGCCCGCGACGATCTCGATCGCCACGAGCGGCGAGCTGAAGTCTGCAACCTACCTAGGGCCGGGGGTGATTGTGAGGCCTATATCCCGAGCTTCGGCTTCGACCCTCATTCCCAGACCTGCGTCCCCTTCATATACGGAGGCTGCGGCGGTAACGACAACCGCTTCAGGTCGCTCGCCGAATGTGAAGCAACCTGCGCGTGTCGACGAGACGACCGGTAAGGAACACGACGAGATGGCGATGAACAGGGGACGCGGTTGGCTTCTTCACTTTTCGGTTAGGGTCCGTGACAAAATAACTCATCCATCTCTCGGGCGGGACGGCCCCGGCTGCTGCGTTGCTCCTCCTCAATATATCCCCAATATTTCTCGTCGTCGCGCCTTGCATCCGGGGCCGTCGCGCTCCGAAATCTGATCGAGTTATTTTGTCACGGACGCTTAGCCGAAACGAAGAGACTGGACCGTGAGGCTTTCCTGCCATCAATTCTTGCGCTCTTGGCGCAAGAACTCTGCCGTGAGCCGCCCCAGTCGCGAGGTAACCGTTCAGTGGGATGCGCGTTTTTGATCACGTGCCGGCCAATCCAACCCGCGCGTTCCGCGCCGACCGGCCCAGGACTGCCCTCGCCCGGCCGGCTTCGAGCCGTTATTGGGGAAATCCAGTCGCAGTCGATTCAGCGGACGGGCTGCTGCTTCGACGCAGTCAGCGGGGTACGGCTGGACGTCATCGAGTACCTTTGAAGTTGTGTAGAATCTTTAGGGCAAGCCCCTCCCCTACGGTTGCGCGCTCTATCCGTCGTAGGGGCGGGCCTTGCGCCCGCCCTCTGTACCCTCCAAAACCAAACACCGCCCTGCGAACTCCACCGTACCGCGCCGAAGCCAGAAATGCATATCGCCACCTTCTCGCCGGTTGCCCGTCAGCCCCTACCGGTATGATTTGCCAGGAACACGATGGTGGTCGCAGAGCCTACTACAAGTCCTCGGCGTCCCGGCACTGCTGGCCTGCGCAGGCGGTCAGGGCATTGAGCAGGGGCTGCAGCTCCGCCCGCGAGCCGTCGTAGCTCGGGTCGCCCGCCACGCTCAGCACCTGGTAGGGATCGACGTCCAGATCGTAGTGCTCGACCTCGAATACCGAGGTCGAGTGGTCGTACACGGGCGGAGAGGCGGACGAGGTGTACTCGATGTATATCTGGTTGGATGTCTCTCCGTGATCGACCCCGGCGCGTACGGCCATGTAATCGGGCAGATCGTTGTACTGCAGCGAGCCGTCAGCGTTGACCCGGAGAAACCAGTGCTCCACCAGGAAACGTTTGCGCCAGCTTGAGGGCGATTCGCCCTGCAGAAGCGGTCGCAGCGAGCGGCCGTCCACCTCCCAGCCCTCCAGGACGCCGGCGTAGTCAACGATGGTGGGCGCCCAGTCGTTGTTGAGCGCGATGCGCTGCTCCGCTCGAGGGGAGACACCCCCCGGCGGCCGGATGTAGAGCGGTACGCGCAACCCCTCCTCGTAGGGAAACATCTTGTTGTTGAGCCGGTGCTCTCCCAGGAAAAAGCCGTTGTCCGAGGTGAAGATGACCAGCGTCTCGTCCAGCTTGCCGCTCTCCGACAACGCGTCGAAGAGCTCCCCGATCATGTCGTCCACCGCCAGCATGGACTCGATCCGATCCAGGTGCTGGATGGTCAGGTCGGTTATGTATTCCGCATCCAGCAAAGGCCAGGCGCCCTCGGTCCCGTTGGGGCCGTTCTTCAGCCAGGAGGGCTTGTCGCTCAGGTCCGCCTCGTTGAAAGAGGCCAGATCGCGACCCGGCAGGTCGAAGTCCGCGTCCAGCGCCTGATCCTCAATATATCCCCCGCCGCCGTCGGGCGCGCGCAGCGAGCCCAGGTGGCGCGGCGCGGGACGGATGCGCAGCTTGTACATGGTACGGAAGGTGTCGAAACGCTGTCCGGGCAGAACCTCCACGTGAGGCGCCAGCGGGGTGATGGCCACGAAGAACGGCTGCGAGCCGCTGTTGCGGATGAAGCCGGCGGCGCGCGCGGCCAGCTCATCGGTCTGGTAAGTGCCGGGCTTGGTGCCCACCGGCGCCGAGCCGTCGATGGATTCTATCAGCTCGTATTCGTACAGATTATAGGTCGAGCCGTCGAGAGTGGTGTGCCACTCGTCCCAGCCCGGCGCGACGTAGTTGCGATCGCTGTAGCCGTTCAAATACTTGCCGACGTGAGCGGTGCGGTAGCCCGCGTCGTGCAGGCGGGTGGCCACGGTATTGTCGTCGTGGGGCACGAAGCTCTGATGGCCGCTGGCGTTGGATAGCGCACCGTGGTTGTGGCTGTACTGGCCGGAGAGAAAGGTGGCGCGCGAGGGACAGCAGACCGCGTTGGTGGCGAAGCTCTGGCCGAAGGTCACCCCCTGGTCGATTACGTGCTGCTTCAAGTTGGGCATCATGCCCCGGTCTACCAGCCGCTCGATCGACACCCGGTCGAGGTCGTCGGTCAAGATCATTACCACGTTGGCCTGCCCGCTGAAGGGAGGGGCCCCGGCGGAACCGGCCGTACCGCCGGTTCCCGCGCCGTCGGCGCCGCTCGTACCGGCGCCGCCCGCGCCGGCCTCGGCACCGCCGCTACCGCCGGTGCCGCCGCTTCCGGCGCCGCCGCTTCCCGCGGTCACGCCGGCCTCGCCGCCGCTTCCTGCCCCGCTGCTTCCCGCGGTCGCGCCGGCCGCTGCACCGCTTCCGCCCTGTCCTCCGCCGCCGGCGGTGCCGCCCTCGCCTGACGATCCACCCTCGCCTCCCCCCCGGCTCGACGAGCAGCCGAAGAGCAAGGCCAGCGCCAGCATGGCCAGCGCGCGCAGCGATGACCACCACTTGGACCCGATCGTCCCCTGAAGGATACCCCTAGTAATATACGTCACCGTGTCGACCTCCTCGATCAACGCAGACGGATGGTTCCCGACCACCAGGGGTACCAGCCCTCCTGCTGCCCGCAGCCCGCCTCGCCCCAGCCGATACGGAAGGCGGTGCTGGACGGCTGGGTGTAGATGTTACTTCCCCCGGGCCAGTCCCGCTCGCAGTCGTTGCACTCGAAAGCAGAGCCCTCGCTGCAAAAGCTGGTGGTGGGACCGCTGCTATCCGGCGTGCCGAAGGAGACGTCTCCCACGTTACCCACCTGGCCCACCTCGCAGACCGGTACCGGTTGGTTGGCCACGCTCCAGAGCGTCTGGGTGAAAATGGCCGGATCGACCTCGCTGGTCCCGCTGCCCGTGGTCTTGAGCTTATAGGTGCTCAGATAGAACTGGGTATATCCCGGAGGAAAATCAAACGTGTAGTGATAGGTATGCACGGTGATCTGACTGCCGGCGCTCGAGTCGATGGTATAGGGGCGATAGGAAGCGTCGAATCCTTCGGTATTCGCGGACTGGACCGCCACCAGGGTGCCGCCGAGCCGGTTGCGGGCGATATCCAGGGTGATCTCGGTCCAACCGCCGCCGTCCGTAGTCATGTCGCAGTAGACGCTGAAGGGATCTATGCCGCCAGCACCGTCCGGATCGATGGAATAGCTCCCGCTGGTGCTCTGCCCGGACTGCTTCAGCGCCAGGCAGCTGACCTGATAGGGATAGGGGCAGCCAGGGTTGTCCGGCGTCTCGCAGCCGTTGCCCGTGTCACCGTCGCAGCTGACCCAGCCCGTTTGACAGTCAAAGAAGAGACAGGAACCGCTCGAGCAGGAGACCCTGGCGTTGAGCAGCGGGCCGCAGGGCGTGCCGCACGCTCCGCAGTGGGCGATGGAAGTGGCCGGTTCGGGCGGGCTCAAATCGGTCTCGCAATCCAATCCGTCCGAATCGCAGTCACCATACCCGGGAGTAGAGACCCCGCAGTCGACGGCCGAGCAGACCCCTTCGCTGCAATAGGGCGTAGGGCTCACACACGCGTCCTCGCAGCCGCTGCAGTCTTCGTCGGTCCCCAGCAAGGTCTCGCAGTCAATGCCGTCGCCGTCGCAGTCCGCGTACCCCGGCGCCTCGCTCTCGCAGTCGATGGCCGAGCAGACCGCTCCGTTGCAGTAAGGATCGGGACTCGTGCAGGCGTCTTCGCAATCACTGCAGTCGGTGTCGGTCCCCAGCCGGGTCTCGCAGCCGTTGGACGGATCGTCGTCGCAGTCGTCGTACGTCGCCGCGCACTTCTCTACGAGGCAGGTTCCGCTGGTGCAGCTGGCCGTGGCATTGTCGAGCGGGCCGCAGTCAACTCCGCAGGCGCCGCAGTGGGGTATCACCGCGCCGGGCGCGGCAGGGCTGAGATCAGTCTCGCAGTCCACCCCGTCACTATCACAGTCCGCGTAGCCCGGGCTCTGAGCCGCGCAATTGACCGCCGAACATCTGCCGCCGTTGCAGTACAGAGTTGTGCCCGCACAGAGATCGCCGCAGCCGCCGCAGTCGGCCACCGTACCCAGGGCGGTCTCGCAGCCGTTGCCCGGCGCGTCGTCGCAGTCGTCGTGGCCCGCTTCACAGTCGATGATCACGCAGTCACCGTCAGCGTCGCACCCGTGCACGGATACTCCTGGTAAATCGCATTCCGACGCGCACGCGCCACAGCTAACGCCGCTCGGAAGCGCCTTCTCGCAACCGTCGCGGGCCAGCAGGTTGCAGTCCCCCCACCCCTGATCGCACTGCGCGACCACGCATCGAGCCTGGTCGCAGGCCGGCGTGGCATGGGATAGGCTGCAAATACGACCGCAGGCGCCGCAGCTGTCGGGCACGTCCAGCCGGGCCTCGCAACCGTTGTCCTCCTCTCCGTCGCAATCCACCCAGTCCCCCGTGCACGAGAAAAGCCGGCACCGACCCTGCGCGCAGACAGCAATTCCGTTATCGAAGCTGCAATCGTCGACCGCTTCCCTCTCGTCGGTCTGCCCGTCGCAGTCATCGTCCAGGCCGTTACAAGACTCCGCCCGCTGGTCGCAAGCCATCCCGGTATCCGCCTGGGCCGCGTCTTCTCGTGATACACCCGCGTCCCGCGCCTGCGCGGTTCCATCCCGCCCTTCATCTCCCCCGTTCGCCTCGCCCTGTCGCGTTCCGCCGTCTCCCTCCACCTGAATGAGGAGCGTTTCGTTGTAGACGGTGCAGCCGCCCAGCAAAAAGGCAGCAAATACAGTCTTCGCAACGGCCCCGGACGTGCGCCCCATTTGTCAATTATAACCGATCCCGCCTTCAAGAACACGGCCGGCGAAAATACCACCCTGAACCGGGTTGCCGGAACCGGTCAAACGCGGTGACCGGGGATGCCCCGCGGGGATTTAGGCAGCCCGGATCGCTCTAAGGAGGCACCGCAAAATAAACGATCCGGTTGCGGCCGCGTGGGCGGGCG
>CAYVFC010000234.1:0-7176 GCA_964450715.1 uncultured Sandaracinaceae bacterium
GGGCAGCAGCTCGAGCGCGGGCAGCGGCGGCGCCGGCAGCGGCGGCGGCGGCGGCTCGGCCGGCAGCGGAGGCGGCGAGGCCGTCTGCGGAAACGCCGTGGTGGAGCCTCCGGAGCAGTGCGACGACGGCAACCAGGTCGACACCGACGGCTGCACCAATCTCTGCGAAAAGACCTGCCAGAACAGCGTCGACTGCGACGACCTGGATCCCTGTAACGGGGCCGAGGTCTGCGCGGACGGAATCTGCGGCCCGGGCGCGGGCGGCATGTCGGACGGAGAGCAGTGCGGGGACAACAAGTCGTGCTACCAGGGAGAGTGCTTGGCGCACGAGTGCGGCAATAAGGTGGTGCAGGGAGACGAGGAGTGCGACGACGGCAACCCGAACGACCAGGACGGGTGCACATCGCTCTGCCTGTTCACCTGCGTGGCCGACGATCCGGAGCGCGACGACTGCACTGACGACTGCAATCTCACCGCGACCTGCGACGCGGCCACCCACACCTGCGTCGCCGGCTCTCCCTTGCCCGACGGCACGCTCTGCGACCTGGAGCGGGGCTACTGCCTGAACGGCGCCTGCGTGCTCTCCACCTGCGGCGACGGCAACCAGGAGCCCAACGAGGAGTGCGACGACGGCAACACCCTGGACGGCGACGACTGCACGGCGGTCTGCACCGTCTCGGTCTGCGGCAACGGCATCATCGACGGCAACGAGCAGTGCGACGACGGCGTGGGCCCGGACGGCGTCCCGGTCAACCTGGACGGCTGCGACTTCAAGTGCCGGGTGGAGCTGACCTTCCGCGGCTCGGGCATGGGCATGTCGGACAACCCGGCGCCCGATTACTGCGTCTACCACGACAGCGCCAAGCAGGGGAACTCCTTCGCCGGGCTCTTCCCCGACCCGGCCCTGATCAACACCGTCAACGACTACATGAAGCAGATGATGGAAAGCGGGGACATGGGCTACATCTTCCACGTGATGGACGTGGACGATCCCACGGGCGTGGTACCCGATCCGTTGATCCGGACCGGCATGTCCGTGGCCGTACCCGACCCGGCCGCCAACTGGGTCAATACCACGAACAAGCTCGACTTCCCCTTCCTGGTCTACCGCGAGTTCTACGACGACAACCTGCAGCCCTTATCCATCTCCAACAGCGAGCTGATCGTGGAAAACGGCAAGCTGGTCATGGTCTCGTCGGTGCCGGGCACCATGGGCTTCGAGGCGCCGGAAGGCACCTTCATTATGCACGACATCGTCACCCACATCGAGATCGACGAGGCCAGGAGCAAGCTCACCGCTCCGCCCGACTCTATCGACTCGCTGCTGCTGCCCGAGTCGGTGGGCGGAAACGACGCGGGCCAGGTCAACGGCATCATGTGCGGAGCGCTGGCGGCGGAGAGCTTCGCCAACATGGGGCTGCCGCAGGGCAACGTCATGGGTCTGCCGCTGCCGCTGATGGAGATGTTCTGTCTGGATCAAGGGTTATCGGGCCAGTTCCAGACCTGTCCCGAGGGAGTGAAGCCGCCCGATTGCAGCTCGGTGCTCGACATGATGCAGACCGGGTGCAGCTCCACCGATCTGTTCGGCAACACCACCTGGTTCGTCGCCCCGCTGGGCGATCCGGACGCCGATTTCGACGGCGACGGGGTGGGCGACGGCTACTCCATGGTGCAGAAGATCTCCGGGCAGCGGGTCAAGATCGTCGGCTTTGCCGAGGGAGAGCCGCCCGCGCGGCCCATCATGCAGTGAGGCTTTCTCGCTACTTGGGAGACACCGCAAAATAAGCGATGCGAGACCGGGCGCGCCGACGTAGCGCGATCGCGCGTGCGCCCGGGGGCAAAAGCGCAGAGTTCTCTCCCTGCGGGCAGTAGAGCGTTTTCGAGGATTCTTCCGACCCCCCTGGGGCGATTCAACAGAACCGCCCAGGCGGTCTCGATCACTTCCGGATCGATTGACCTAGGCTCGACTCCCTCTTTTGTCCTCCCTTGCACCCCCAAGTGCTTTTGAGGGTTGGTTACATCCACGCCAGTTCCCGGTATAATACTGCCTGAACCTCCGTAGATGTGTAAAAAGAGAACCCTGGTTCGCTAACATGAGAAAGCATGCCGCCATTGCCTGGAGGAATTACGTAGCATCGATGGATCTCCAGGAAATCATTAGCGCTTGTTCTCCGCAAGGCACATTTAGTGCAGTTCTGGTTTTACTAGGCATTATATTTGGCGGCCTTTACCTGCCCGCGGTTCAATCAGCCATCGAGCTGTCAAACGGAGTTCTTCCCACCCTCTTTACTTTTTTGGGCGCCGCCGCTTCGTTAACCGCATGGCGAGCAGGAGTCACAAAGCTTGACATAATAGCCGTTAGTCAAATCATCGACACAATGGCCTATTCAATTGTTTTGCTCAGCTTATCTGCATATACAAGCGGTAGCGCGTCCCACGCTTTTGCCGGCCTATTTGCCTTAAGTTGCATCTTCTGGGGCAGGCATTTTTCCTTTTCACTTATTGGGTCGGCAAGGATACTGATCGTCGTCCTGATCTTTGTTGTTTCAGGCATGATCGACGTTGTCTCGACTATAATTGCCGCTGTTGGCGTGGTTCTCTTTATAATCGCGACCATTACGACTAAATCCCGGTTACGCCAAAAGGCTGTTGTTGGGCTTGCTCAGGATGCGCTTAAAGATTTAGATAGCATTCTCGATCGTCACGACTCTGATCATGCCACAAATACGGATGATCACGTGGCAGCTTTAGTTCACGATCTCAAAAACACTCTCATTCCCCTCTCCTGGAGCTTAGAGAGTTTCGCTAAGGGCAGACGCTCTGGGCTGCGCAATCCAAAGGAATCATTGACTACGGCGGTGGAAAGCATCAACGGAGCAGTCTCCATATTGGCTGACTATCTAAAGAGAGCAAAGAGGTCCGCGATCGGCAAAGATGGTAATTCGACTGTTTTCTTACCCTCTTTAGGAGAAGCCGTACAGAATTCGCGCCATGTCGAAAAATATGCGGATAAAAACCTGATCGTGCAAATAGACGAAGTGTACGTAAAGGGACAGCTCGATTTTCTTAAAGCGGCTGTCAATAATCTCGTCGAAAATGCCTTTGACGCGGGCGCTGATACCGTGGCGCTTAGGACGATTGAAACAAACAGTGAACAGCAGGTTGCCTTGGAGCTAACAGACAATGGCCCGGGGTTGACGAAGGGCGTTCAAAAGAAGCTGTTCGAACCCTTTAATGCAGGCGGCAAAGAACACGGCGTTGGTTTGGGAATATACTTGGCTTACAGAATGGTTAAGTCACTAGGGGGAGAGATCAAACTCGCTCATTCTGGTAAGGATGGCACCAAATTTGTATTGACCCTGCCCAAATCCGAGAATCCTTCGCAGACGAATATATAGACCTAAACGTCCGTGACAAAATAACTCGATCAGGTTTCGGAGCGCGACGGCCCCGGATGCAAGGCGCGACGACGAGGAATATTGGGGATATTTCGAGGAGGAGCAACGCAGCAGACGGGGCCGTCCCGCCCGAAAGATGGATGAGTTATTTTGTCACGGACGCTAAAGCTTTGTCCCGGAGCCGTCGCCGTTGTCAGCGCACCCGTTCGTCGACCTTCTCGCTACTTGCCGATCGCGACGCGCAGCCCCTCTGCCTCGACCAACTCCTTGAGGGCAAGCAGATGCGCGTCGTCCGGAGCCCGCGCCTCGGGCAGGGGATAGCTCCTTCCGAGCTGCTCGCATTTGCTCCTGCCCCCCTCGTGGTAGGGGAGAAACGAGATCGTCTCCAGCCCTAGACGCCTGGCCAGAAGCGCCAGCTCTCGAACGTGATCGACCGAGTCGTTGAAGCCCGCGATCAGCGGCATCCGCAGCCGGGTCGTACAGCGCGCGGCCGTCCTGGTCAGGTTTTCGAGGATGAGCGCGTTGTCGACCCCGGTGGCCCGCCTGTGGTGCTCCGCGTCCAGGTGCTTGACGTCGAAGAGCACCAGATCGGTAGAGGGCAGGAGCGCCTCCAGCGTCTTCCACGGCGCGTATCCCGAGGTGTCGACGGCGGTATGCAGCCCCTGCTGCTTGCACCGCTGTAGCAGCGCGCGCGCGAACCGGCCCTGGGAGAGCACCTCTCCGCCGGAAAGGGTCACGCCGCCCCCTGAGTTACGGTAGAAGAGCGCGTCCCTGAGCGCTTCGTCCACGACCTCGTCGACCCCCATGGGCTTTCCGCAAACCACCAGGGACCCGTAGAGACAGGCATCGACGCACTTCATGCACCAATCACAGCGGCCGCGATCAATGGCTCGCCCGGATGGTTCGCCCGGCCTGATCGCGCCTTGCGGACACGCCTGCGCGCAGGCGCCGCAGGATTTGCAGCGAATATCCCTGGCCAGCAGGCTCGGCTCCGGGCTCTGCGATTCCGGATTGGCGCACCAGAGGCAGCGCAGGGGGCAGCCCTTGAGAAAGACGGTAGTGCGGATGCCCGGTCCGTCGTGCAGGCTGTAGCGCTGGATATCGAATACGATTCCGGTATCGCTCTGCTTCACGGCTCCGTCTGCCCTGCCCGCGAACGCGCCTGCGGAGATCACCCCAGCTGCTGCTCGGTCCGGGCGATGATGTGGTCCTGCAGCCCCCGCGACAGGTCCACGAAGTAGGCGCTGAAACCCGCCACCCGGACGATCAGCTCCGCGTACTTCTCCGGGAGATCCTGGGCCGCCCGCAGCGTCTCCCCGTCTACCACGTTGAACTGGATATGGGGGATGTTGAGCTGCTGCCAGCTCTTGAGATAGGCCCGGAAGGCGGGCCTGAGGTCGTCCTGCAGGAACTTGGGCAGGAACTTCTGGTTCAGCAGGTGGTTGTAGCTCTCCACCGCCTGGATCTTGGCGCAGGAGTTGAGCACGGCGGTGGGGCCCTTGCGGTCCATGCCGGGAGAGGGGGCCAGGGTGGAGTCGGCAAAGCTCTCGCCGTTCATCCTGCCGTCGGGCGTGGCCGGGGTGTCGACGGCCAGCCCGTAGGTGGCGGACACGGCGCTGCCGTCGCCCCGGTGCGAGAACCCGTAGCGGTCCTCGACCGACTCCATCGCCTCCTCGCCCTGCCGGTGCACCTCCCGGGCGATGGCATCCGCGTAGTCGTCGTCGTTGCCGAACTTGGGCGCGTCTAGGCACGCTTGCCGGATATCCTCGCGGCCCTGCCAGTTGCGGTCCATGATGGCGATCAGCTCCGGCAAGCTGACCAGCTTCTGCTCGAACACGACCTTGCCGATGGCGGCGATGGCGTCGGCCACGTTGGTCCCGCCGATCACCTGGGTGAAGTGGTGCACGGCCGAGGGATAGACCCACTTCCTCGACTCCTTGCCGCTCTCGATGCAGCCCTGGACCACGGCCGAGTAAAAGGGCCGCGGGCAGTACCGCTCGTACAGCTCGAGATTGATGCGCTCCAGCTGCTCCATCTTCTCGGTGAAGAAGCGCACCTGCTCGCAATAGGCGGCGAGCACGTCCTGCCAACGAGTGAAGGTGGCCGGCTCGGGCGTCCGCGCCCCCCGCTGCTCCCCGCTCTCCGGGTGGACCCCCCGGTGCAGCGCCCACCAGAGGCACTTGGGCAGCACGAAGTAGCCGATCGAGCGGCGCATCGTATTTTTGCCGGGTATCTCCAGGTAGACGCAGCCGGTGACCGCGTACCCTTTCGCCTCGTCGTCCGGCACGCCCCAGCGCGAGAGCAGCGGTGCCAGCGCCTCGTCGTTGAAGAGCGACGGGTAGCCGATCCCGGTGCGGATCACGTCGATGGCCTTCTCGTACAGCGCATCCGGCGTTCCGTCGTGGACCCGTAGCGCGATGCTGGGCTCGATCAGCCGCAAGCGCTCGGCCGCTTCCAGCACCAGAAAGCTGAGCTCGTTGGTCACGTCGCGACCCGAGCCGTCGGTTCCCCCGATGGTCACCGCCTGCAGGGAGGCCACGCCGCCGTAGACCGAGCCCACGGTCGGCGAGTAGACCAGGCCGAGCTCGTTGAGCTTGATGAAGAGCAGCTGTAAGAGATCCAGCGCCTCTTCCCGGGTGATACGCCCTTGCCGCAGATCCCTCTCGTAGAAGGGGCCCAGCAGCTGGTCGACCCGGATACCGACGCCCAGCGTGGAATACTCCATGTATCGGATCAGGTGGATGAAGAAGAAGAACTGCAACGCCTCGGCCAAGCTCTGCGGGGGGTGCTCCGGCACCCGGTCGCAGTGTTCGGCCATGGCCAGCAGCTCGGCTTTTCTCTCCGCGCGGCTCTCCGCCCCGGCCATCTCCCGGGCCAGCGCGGCGTAGCGCCGGGCGAAGCGGATGACCGAGCGCAGGGCGATGCAGACCGCCTGCAGGAATTCCTTTTGTTCCACGTAGTCGACGGGTACGGTCCGGTCGATCTCCTCCAGCCGCTTCTCGGCTGCCTCGATCCGCCCCTGCAGCCCGGTAGCGAAGAGAGTCTCATAGTCCGGAATGCCGAGCTCGGAGAGCTGGCTCCAGAGAAAGGTGCCCTCGTAGGTCCAGTAGCGGCGCAGATCCTCGGGCAAGGCCTGCTGGTGCCGGTCGCTCATCGACCTGCCCTTCCAGTACTCGCAGAGCTCATCCAGCTCCTGCCGACCGGCGTCGTCCAGCAGCGACCGGCCCGCCTCGCTGTTCACCAGCCGGCGCACCGATTTCCAGTTCTGGTCTATGGGATGGAAGATCCCGTTGGGATCGGAGGTCTGGTAGCCCACGATCTTCTCGTGGTCGCGGATGAAGATCCCCATGTGGTCCAGCAGGTTCTCCAGCGCCCGGGCCCGGCGGATGACCATGGGCTGCCCCTCGGTCTGGCGGAAGGACTCGGTCATCAGGCGGGAGCGCTGCAGGTCGAGCCGGATCTCGGGCCGGTACATGCCGCGGCTCAACTCGTCGTCTTCATAACCGCGCTTGATGTTACGGACCGCCTTGCTGACCACCTTGGTCCTCAGCTCGCTCGCTGCCGGCATCTGACCACCTCGTTCGGTTCGAGAAATCTCGTTACGCGCCCGTTGCCTGCCCTGGTCCACCCTTGACGCGCGTCGCCCGGGTGCCGGCGGAGTATAACCCGAACGTAGGGGAGGGGCTTGCCCCCTGCCCATCACTATGCCCTGCCCTCCCCGCCGGGCGGCCGCAAGGACTAAAGATCCTACACAATTTTGCTGGTACAAAACCGCCAG
>CAYVFC010000235.1:0-7166 GCA_964450715.1 uncultured Sandaracinaceae bacterium
GCTGGAAGCGGCGGCGGAACCGCGGGTGAAGGCGGCTCGGCCGGGGCAGCAGCCGGCGCGGGGGGCGAAAGCGGGATGGACGGCGGCGGCGGTTCCGGGGGCGAGCCGGCAAGCGACGCTGCCCTGGATGGCGCCCTGGACGGCGGCGCCCTGGACGGCTCGGACGGCGGTGCGGTCGACGGCGGTAAAGACGGCGGCCAGGAGGCCGGCTCGGACGCGGCCGACGGCGGCGGCGATAGTACGCCGCCCAGCGTGCAGTCCGTCTCCCCGCTGGACAGCGCGACCGGGGTCACCGCCGACACGAGCATCGTCATCACCTTCAGCGAACCCATGGACACCGCCTCGGTGCTGTCGGCCTACCAGTCGACCGACCTGCCCTCGGCCAATGCGACCTTCCTCTGGAGCGCGGGCGATTCGGTGCTGACCATCGATCCCGACTCTCCCCTGCCCTACGCCAGCGGAACCGACCCAGACCTGGTAAGCGCCGAGATCATCGCCTTCTCGCTGTCGACTGCGGCCACGGACAAGGCAGGAAACCCAATGGCCACGAGTTTCAACGCCTCGTTCTCCACTTTGCGGGACATCACCCAGACCCTGGCGCCGGTTCCTTCGCTTCGCGGGCACGTGCGGAGCGACGACGACGTGACAGGCGTGCTCTTCGTTGGAGATACCAACTTCAATCTGACCAACCGGGGATTTTTGAGCTACGCCCTGGCGACCGTGCCGGACGGGATCAGCGTCTTTGACTCGGCGACCCTGACCCTCAGCGAGACGCAGGTCCAGGGCTCCCCCTACAGCGACCTGGGGACGTTGCGCCTGCGCTCGATCGAGTACAGCGCGCTGGACTCGACCGCCTACAACGCGAGCTACACCCTGGATATCGCCATCCCCGAAAGCGGGAGCGAGAAGAACCTGGACGTCCTCTCCTTCGTCCAGGCGGACCTGACCGCAGGCGACGATTACTCGCAGTACCGCCTCGAGTTCACCACCCTGACCGACAGCGACAGCGATTTCGACTCCATCATCTTCTCCAGCACCGCTCCCTTGGTGCTGCAGTACCTCATTCCCTGAAGCCCATCCGACTCAAAACCGCCAGTAGAGATCGAGCTCGGGGTAGGGAATGCGGACCGGTATGACGAAGTTGACGCCGGGGATGTTGTAGTTGCCGTAGCCGAGGCCGATGCGGAAGTTGAAGGTCTGCCAGGAGAACACCGAACAGAGGGTGAGCGACCAGGCGTTCTGCACGTCGATGTCGGCGCCGGCGTGGAGCTCGGCCGTGGTGTAGTCATCGAGTTGGACCTTCCCGCTGGCCTTGAGGTACTGGTAGGCGAGAAAGCGCGCGTGCGCCACCAGCGCCACCACCCGGCCGAGCCGCTGCTGCAGGGTGGCCGTCAGCTGCAGGTTGGTCACCGCTCCGGCGCCCTCGAACTCGTCGGCGTGGTAGGTGCCGGTCAGCGCCACGGCGGTGAAGACCGGGGCGAGGGTGAGCGAGAGGTCCTCGTCGAAGCGGTAGGTCCCGGCGATCTCGGCCGGCAGGATGACGAAGCGGGCGTCCGAGTCGGTCTCCTTCAGCAGATCGGCCAGGTAGCGCGTCTTGCCGAGGTCGAGCCAGTACAGGCCGATGCCGGCGGCCAGATCGAACCGGTCCACGGAAAGGAAGCGGTACTTGGCGTGCAGGTTGGCCATGGCCACTATCCAGGGCAGGATGTGGGTTCCCAGATAAATGTCGTCCCAGAGCCCGTAGTCGAGCCGCCAGATGCCCAGCCGCCACTCGTCCTCCCCGAGCGTGTAGGCGGTGTCGATGATGACCCGCTGCTCGTCGTCGTGATAGGCGAGCGCGTTCTGCGGCAAGGCCGGAGAGACGAGCGCGCAGAGCAGCGCCGCGGCCGCGCGGCTCAACCGCTTTCGGTGGTCTAGCCCTCGCATGCCAGCTCCGCCGGATCGAGCGCTCGTTCGCCGTCCGCCAGCCGCAGGAGCGGACCGTCCCGGTCGATATAGAAGATGAGCTCGCCTGCATCCGGCACCGGCACCCGCAGCGATAGGCCCGGCCCATTGTCAAAGCTGAGCCGGAAGTCGAACGATACCTGCTGCGTCTCACCCCCGCTCTCGAGCCCGCCCTCGATCTGTACGGTGGGGCGGAAGTCCCACGCGCCCTCCAGACCGAGCACGCCGCCCAGATCGACGCGCACCTGCCCGTCGAGCTCGATGTCGCTCCCCGCGATGGCCATCTTGCAGTTGTCGAAGTCCCCCCAGACCACCCGGTCCAGCCCCTGCTCGGTGAAGCCGACGGTGAGCGCGACCTCGCCGTTGGCCCGGTCGGCCGCCGATTGCGCTCCGTGACCCGGGCAGATGCGGGTCAGCCGAGCCCAGCCCTCTCCGGTGAAGACGCTCGCGGGCCGCTCGCCCTCTTCCTCCGGTGCGGCGGAGCCCGCGTCCACGCCCGCCGCCGCAGCATCAGACGCGCCGCCCCAGCTCTCCAGATCGACCCCGGCCGCGTCCAGAGCCTCGAAAATAGGGTCCAGGCCGGCGCAGAGCGAGCAGCCCGGGTCGTCGGCCTCGCAGACCAGGTCCTCGATCGTCTCCCAGCCGCAGAGCATCCCGCCGGCGGAGACCGATTCGCAGATCGCGGCGTACACGGCGTCGAGGCTCTGCCCGTCGATGCTGCCCTGGGGATGGTCATAGGCCTGCACCACCTCGCTCATGTCCGGTGCAGCGGGCTTTTCTTCTTTAACCGGGCGGCAGCCAACCGCCGAGCCGGCGATGGCCAGCGCAAACAGCAGGCAGAGCTTCTGGAGGGGATCCATGGACGGTCGAGACGGTTCGAGCCGTAACAGAGCCAACCATACCTCGGTTGAGCGGGCAAGGCAGCGGCCCCGGTTGCGCTTTTCCGAGGGCGTCTAGTCCCCTCTGCCGGAGAGCTCACGATCCTACGGTTCTCCCGTGGTTGAGAGGTATACCAAAGACGGCGAACGCCGATCCGCTCGATTTATGATATGAGGAGTGAGATGAGCCGTTCCCGATCCCGGCTGCTCGACATCATCGATACCGTGGGAAGCGCGGCCGAACGCATCGGCCTGCCGCTGGGGGCGCTGGACCGAGCGGGCTTGCTGGCCGCGGCCGGCCGGCGCGCGGGGCTCGGCGACTTCGGCGATCCGGGCTTCGAGGCCGGGCTCGACGCGCTGCTGCGCTCGGCCACCGGTGACGCGCGGCTGAGCTTTCTGGGCCGGTTCATGGTCCGCGACCAGATCGTGAGCGCGCTGGTCAACCGCCTCAGGCTGACCGCGCTGCGCAAGACAAGCCCCCATCTCGACCGGGGCAAGCTCGATCCGCGGCCGCTTATCGTCACCGGGCTTCCGCGCTCGGGCACGACCTTTTTGCACCGGCTGCTGGCCGAGGCGCCCGGTGCGCGCGCGCTGCCCACCTGGTTGCTCTGGGAGCCCATCCCCGGTCCGGGAACGGACCGGCGGCTTTTACTGGCGCGACGCCGGGTGGCGCTGCTGCGCCGGCTGGCGCCCGAGCTGGACACCAAACACCGCGTCGATGCCGAGGCACCCGAAGAGTGCGTTTTGCTGTTCGGCCAGAGTTTCTTCTCGGTCAGCTTCTGGATGTTCGCCCCGGTCTACAGCTACCTCGAATGGCTGATCGAGCAGGATCCGACCGCGGCCTACGCCGATTACCGGACCTATCTGCTTTACTTCATGAGGCAATCCCCCGGCCGGCGGCTGACGCTCAAGTCGCCCTCGCACATGGGCGCCCTGCCCCAGTTGCTCGACCAGATCCCCGAGGCCCTGGTGGTACAGACCCACCGCGATCCCCTGCCCATCTGCGCCAGCACCAACAGCCTCTTTCGGAGCTTCCACGGCCTGATGACCGCCGAGCTCGATTTGCAGAAGATGGCGCGCACCAACGTGTCCCTGCTGGCATACGCCGCCGACGCGAGCCTGCAGGTGAGAGGTGCGCACGCGGGATCGGACCGGGTGCTCGACGTGCGTTACGACGAGATCACGGCGGACGCGCTGGGAACGGTTCGTAAAATATATGATCACTTCGATCTGGCCTGGAATCCCGGGCTGGAGGCCCGGCTGCGCGCCTTCATCGCCCGCAATCCCCAGCACAAGCACGGACGGCACTCTTATAGCGCCGCCGAGTTCGGGCTCACCGAATCCGAGCTGGAGGCCAGGTTCTCCGCCTACCGCCAGCGGTTCGGGGTATAGCCGGTATCGGGTAAGGTGCGACACGCGCGTACGCCGGTATCCACCCACGCCGGCGTTAGGCTATTGTGGTACGCGCGAGGAGACCCTACCATGATAGCAAGAGGTAGGAGCCGGAGCGGACGGCGCGACCGAGGTTAGCAGGGGATCGGCGGCATGCGCACCACCACTGACGACGATGGTGATCGCGACAAGGTCGATGACGCCGAAGAGGCGCCGGACATGACTCATCTCGTCACCACCCTGGTCGAAGAAGAGGTCGACGACGGCGGCGATGGAACCGAAGAGCGCGAAGAGAAAACCGGTCTGCACGACACGGCAGCCGAAAACGCGGCGGGCGAAGCCGCCGGGAAAGACGCCTGGCTCGTCGATACCAAGGATGATCCGGAGCCGCCCAAGAAGGACTTCTGGCTCAGCGATACGGTGGACGCGGAAGAAGACCTCGAGAGCGCGCGAGAGAGAGACCGCGCTCTTCGCGAAGCGCTGAGCAATACCTTCAGCAGCGAGACCGACAAGGGTAAGGAGGATGCCAAGGACAGCCGTGCGGAAGAAGAAGCCGACGAGGAGACGACCGTCCGCTCCTTCCGCCCGCAAAAGGATTACGATCGGCTGAGCGAGCTGGACTTTACTAGGACCACAGCGACGCACGATCACGACAAGGCCAAGGCGGTTCGCGAGGCGATCGCCGAGGAGTGGGCCTCGGACAAGCCCATGCAGGAGAAGATCGAGAACGCCATCGAGCTTGCGCTCTACTTCTACCGGATCGTGATGAAAGGGGACACGGCGAAGACCCTGGGCCTGCTATCGATCGAAGGATTTCAGAAAGGCATCAGGCGGCAGGTCCGCGACTGGCTGCAGCCCGACGATGACCTGGCCGGGGTCGGACAGGCGCTGCGGATCATCTCCACGCTCGGCCGGGACAAGGGCTGGAGGTGGGCCGACGACGTGACGCTGGCCCTGTTCAACTGCGAGAACGAGGGCTTCACGAACAAGGCCAACGAGATCCGCGAGACCCTGCCCATGCTGATCAACAAGAAGAAGCTGGCGGTAATGAAGAAGCTGTTTTCATGAGCGTCCGGCGGGCCGCGGCTGGTGCCGGGGTTCAGAGTAGCGAACCACTTCCCCGCACCCGCCGTGGCCGTGGCTCAGGTCCATTACGCCAAACGCTTCAGTCTACGCGCGGCGGCCATTCGCACGTGAAGACTGCTATCCAGGGCGGCCACCGCGGCCAGGGTTTCCCGATCGGAAAGCTTTTCCACCGCTGTCTTGCGCACCCATAGCTTGGAGTCGTGCTTGGCCACGCTCGCGAGCACGTCCCCGTCGAGCAACCTTCGCACCGCGACCTCGCGTACGTCTTCATCCCGATCGCTGACCGCCAGTCGAGACAGCAGTCTCTGATCCTGTAATCGGACCACCGCGGTTTCTCGTACTGCCGGCGACTGATCGGAGACCGCGATCTCGCCCAGCACGGACTGGTCCAGAAGCTTCTCGACCGCGGCCTTGCGTACCGTCCAGTCCTCGGCCGTTCGAGAGAGGTCTACCAGCAACCTCTGGTCGTTGATCCGGTCCACCGCTGCTTTACGCACGCGTCCGTAGCTGTTTGTACTAGCTATCTTATATAGGATTTTTTCGTCTGTTATCCTCTCTGTTGCGGCCTCGCGGACATTGCTGTTGGTATCCGACAACGCCGCTTCTGCCAGCGCCGCGGCATCGCGCAGCTTGTGAACCGCGTAGAAACGGACCCGCCAGTCCGGAGCGTCCAAAACGACCTTCGCCAGATGCGCTTGGTTTAGCAGCCTCTCGACTGCCGCCATACGAACCTGCCACTCGCTGTCCGTGACCGCGATGCGCGCGAGCAGCCGCTCGTCGCGCTGCTTTCGAACGGCCCGTAAGCGAACCTCCTTGTCGGAATGCAAGTACCTCGGTCGAAAAGCGTCGATAAACCCCATGGTCCCCCCCCCTGAAAAAAGCCGGACGAAGCCTATGCCCAAGCCACCCGACACGCCATCCCGAATACCACCAATCGAGGGTAATTCACTCGACCGTGCGATCCGGCGCGGACGGATCATGTGGTAAGAGGCGCCAGCGAACAATGGCGGATTGCACCGGCAAAATGGCAGCGGTCACTGGTTCTCCAGCACCCACTGTACCGCGTGCCGCACCAGGTCGCTGCCGTCTCTGAGTCGCAGCTTGTGCCGTATCTTTTCCCGGTGGGACTCGATGGTATGAACGCTCAGGTGGAGCCGCTTGGCGATGGCACTGGTTGCCAACCCCTGGCCGATCAGCTCGAACACCTCGAGCTCCCGGTTGCTCAGCCTCTGAACGGGATCGGTCGCCGCATCCTTGTCCCTGCCGGCGACCGCCTGCTCGACCAGACGCCGGGTCATCTCCTCGCTCAGGCAGCGCCGGCCGGCCAGCACGGTGCGGATCGCCTCCAGGAACCTGATCGGAGGCTCGATCTTGTTGAGGTAGCCCAGCGCACCCGCTCGCAGCGCCCGCTCGGCATAGAGCGATTCAT
Organism: uncultured Sandaracinaceae bacterium; assembly: GCA_964450715.1. GTDB lineage: Bacteria > Myxococcota_A > Polyangia > Polyangiales > JAFGIB01 > CAYVFC01. Next base: position 6,730 of record CAYVFC010000235.1, read on the forward strand.
CGTACGAGGTCAGCACCAGCACCTTGATGCGCTCGTCATGCATCCGGATCTCCTTGATCAACTCCAGGCCGTGGCCGTTCTTCAGCTTGAAATCGATCACCACCAGATCAGGTGTCGTCGTTCTCAGGCAGGCCAGCGCCTCTCTCGCGCCGGACGCCTCTCCGCAGACCATCAGGTCGCTTTGAGAAGAAATGTGAGCGCTCAATCCCTCGCGTATCAAGGGGCAGTCGTCGACGATCAGAATCCGTGCCTTTTTGCAGGTGTCGTGCTCGTCATCTTTCATGCTCCGATTCCCCCGCTCGGATCCGGATATATCGCTCCGGTAGCGCCCTACCTTTTTGTCTAGTTTATCCTTCCCCGCGGCCCACCACCGCACCACCCATTAAGCTAGAGTTTCGCCATTTTTCAGGCGGCGCATAGCAGGTCCTGCAGGCCTT
>CAYVFC010000236.1:0-7151 GCA_964450715.1 uncultured Sandaracinaceae bacterium
CACTTGTACGGTTCTGTGAGAGCCGGGGCGGGTAACCGCCCCGGCTACTCAAGATTTCTCGCTGCGCTCGAAATGACATTACCGCCACGGCTTTTTAAGAAGTTACCGCAAGGGGCCACCATTTCAGTTGACCAAGTGGGACACACCCGCAATTACCGAACGAGACATATTGGATCATGAGCCCCGGGGCAGAGTGAGCTTCGCTCAGGGGCCGGAGATCGGGCACTGGCCGGAGATGGCGCAGGCCATCTCCTCTCGCTCGGTGTCGAAGGTGTAGTAGAGGCTTCCGGTGTTCTCGACCGCCGAGAAGACGTCCAGGTAGAAGGTAGCGCGCAGCAGCTCGAGATCCTCGAACATGATGGCGTTGAAGGCGTGTCGACTGGCCGGGCCCTGAAAACATTCGGGCGGGGTCGATCGCTTGAGCTCGGGATCGAGCGCGACGACGGCCACGATCAGGCCCTCGCCGTCGGTGCCGAGCTGCTTCAGGACCTCACCGGCGGCGTCGAAGATGCCGGACTGGCCGGTGAAGATGCCGGCGGCGGTGCGGGAGCCCAGCGCCGGCGGCAGCTCGGTCTGGAAGGGGCCGGTCTTGTTGGAGGTGACCGCCGGCACCCCGAGTAGGCGCGCCATGCGCATCCCCTGGTTCTGGTGGGCGGTGGTGAGCTCCTGGCCGACCCGGTCGAAGAGGACCTCCATCATCTCGTCCGTATCCCACAGGCTCGGGTCGAGCCCGGCCTCGTCGATGATCTGCTCACCCGCGACTCGCAAGGTCTCGTCGTCGTAGATGTCGTAAACGTTCATCGAGGGATAGGAGTAGGGCATGAGCATGAGGTCGACCTCACCCTCCAGCAGCTCCTCGGCCAGCGAGCAGAGGAAATTCTCGTAACAGATCCCCACGCCGATGGTTCCGAGCTCCTCGGTCTCGATCATGTGCGGCGTCTCATATTCCTTCACGAAGTAGGCCTCCACCCCGGCCGATACCTGCTTGCGAACCGCGCCCGCCACGACGCCTTTGCGATCGGTGAGCACAAAGGTGTTGTAGAAGTGGCTGCGGTCGGCCTCCAGTATGCTGCCCCCGAGCCAGACGCCGTGCTGCTCGGAGGTCTCCTGCATGAAGGTCACCGTGGGCCCGTCGAAGAGCTCGCCTGCCAGCCAGATGTCGGAGGTGTAGAGGTAGCCGGCGGCAAAGAACTCGGGGAGCAGCACCAGGTCGGCACCCTCATCGGCCGCTTGCTCGACGAAGCGCGCGACCTTCTGCAGGTTGCCCTCGGTGTCGTGGTTGACGTTGAGCAGCTGGACCGAGGCCACCCGGATGGTCGGCGGCCCGTCCGGCGCGTTCGCTCCCGCCGCGCCCCCGTCGGCGCCGTGCGGGGAATCCGCGGGACGGGACGCGTCCGATCTTTCCGCTGCGTCCGGAATATCCCAGGGGTTGAAGGGCTCGGAGCCGTCCCGCGGCTCGGAGGGATTGCCGGGTTCCGACGGATCGACCGGATCGGAGTCACCCGGGTCATCCGATCCGTCCGAGGGGTCCCGAGCGTTCGAGGGTCGCAGGATAACCGAGCGGACCGAGGAGGCGTCCTTTGCGGCCTCGGGCCGCTCCGAGCGGGAAGGGCTGGTGTCCAGGGAGCAGCCCAGGTAGAGAACCGACGAGAGCAGAACCTGTAAGATCGATTGTGCTATTCTACGATCCACGGGCGCCTCTCTTCACCAGGTGGATGGCGTTCTGCCGGCGGCTCGCGCCAGCCTGCTTCCTTCCCCATTAATATTTTCTTAGTACCGATCGTCCACTACCGCCATGGAAATTCCTTTCTTCGTCGCCTACTAACTCTCGAGCCTCGAGCCCGCTTATGGATCGAGGCGATACCGAACGGGCAAAGGGGTAGGACATGAGGATGAAGAGCGTATGGATGGTGGTGGGCCTCTCGCTGGCGGCGTTGGCCGTAACGCCGGGTTGCTGGACGGACGGAGGCTCGGAGGGCGGATTCGGCGCCGCAGCGCCGGACGGTGGTTTCGACGCCGCTGGATCGGACGGCGCGGATGACGAACCGATTCCCTATCCGGATCCCGGTCCCGGCCCGTTTCCGGATAGAGACGCGAGCCAGCCCGATGTCGTCATCGACGCCAGTGTTCCGCTTCCCGACGGGGGCCCGACTCCGGAGCAGTGGCAACCCCTGTACCCGAATGCGGAGACATTTCTGGCCGCTTACGCCGATGTGGTCGAGAAGGGGCAGGGCATGACGCTCGAGGAGTTGAACCAGGCCTATCCGCCGCCCGCGTACTTGGCGTCGCCCGCCTACAATCCCGAGGCCGCCCGCTATTTCGCCGAGATCGAGACGGCATATGGCCTTACCGATGCGGAACGGGCGCTTCTGGCGGCCAACGGGTTCGCCGTCACCGAACGGCAACGCTTCTCGTCCTTTGGCGAGGCCTACCTGGACATCTTCTACAAGGATCTCCCGGTGTTCATCTCCACCGACTCGATCCTGCAGGCGCTGCACCGCTCCTTTGACTCGATCCTACGCGTGACCGAGGAGTCCTATCTGAGCGAACAGCTCGATCAGCTGCTGGCCAAGAGCCACGCGCAGCTTCCCGTTTTGGCGGCCGACTTCGGGAGCGAGATCCCGGACTTCCTCCGCGACGTCGACGAATATCTAGCGGTCGCCCGCTCGTTGCTTTCCGGCGCGGCGGTGCAAACCGTTCTGCCCGGCGAGGGATTCGGGCTCGGGGTCGACGAATGGCAGAGCCGGATCGCGGACGAATTGCTCGCCACCGTCGAGATCTTCGGCGGCCCGCGTGCGATCGACTTCAGCCAGTTCAAGCCGCGGGGACACTACACCCAGAGCGAGGGGCTCGAACGCTACTTCAAGGCCATGGTCTGGCTCGGTCGCATCGACCTGAGAATACAGGAACACGATATCGTTACACACGATACGGTGTTCAACCAACGCCAGTTGCTGGCCGCCTACTACCTTCGCGCCGCGGTGGTGGACTCGGGCGCCAAGCCCCACTGGGACGAGATCACCGGTCTGGTCGCTCTGATGATCGGCCAGGTCGACAGCCTGGATCTGGAAGGCTTCGCGCATTTCTTGCAGGAGGTGGGCGTCGAGAGCGGACCGGACCTGCTCGACGCCGAAACGCAAGCCGAGTTTCTCGCCGCCCTGGACGCCGATTCCCTGGGTGTGCAGCAGATCTGCTCCCACATCATCTACTCGAATCCCCTGGACCCGGTGGTCACACCGCTGCCGCGCAGCTTCCTGCTCCTGGGCCAGCGTTTCACCGTGGACAGCCACGTCTTTTCCAACCTGGTGTTCGATCGCATCGTGGCTGACGGACGTAAGGTGATGCGAATGCTGCCCTCACCGCTCGACGCCTGGTTCGCGCTGGGCAACGACCGGGCGCTGGCGCATCTGCAGCCCGAGCTCGAGCGCTGGCCCTACGCGGGCAACCTCAGCGTGATGCGCTTCTTGCTCGACGCCTATGACCCGGACTTCTGGCAGGCGAACTTGTACAACGAATGGCTATCCGGCCTGCGGGCGCTCAGCGGTCCCTTTGTCGAGGAGCCCTATCCCGCTCCCATGAAGACGGCGGCCTACCACGACAAGCTGCTGCACACCCAGCTCGCCTCCTGGTCGCAGCTCAGGCACGACACCATCCTCTACGTCAAGCAGTCCTACACCGGCTATCCGGTCTGCGAGTACCCGGACGGCTACGTGGAGCCGATCCCCGCGTTCTACCATGCGCTCTCCCGCTACTCCGACCGGGCTCGAGAGGTCTTCGCCGACTCCGGGCTCGAGGGGTGGCGCAAGGACTACATCACCGAGTACTTCACGCGGTTCCGGGACACCTCGCTCGCCCTGTGGGCGATCGCCCGCAAGGAGCTGGACGGCCTGCCGCTGGACGAGGAGCAGACCGAGTTCATCAAGAATACGATCATCGAAACCACGCAGGACAACATCTGCGCGCTCGTCACCGTTTACGCGGGATGGTACCCGCGGCTCTTTTACCAGGGCGTCGAAGACGCCGTCCTGCGCGACCCGGTGGTGGCCGACCTGCACACCAATCCGGATCCGGAGACCGGTCCTCAGGTACTGCACGCGGGCACGGGGGACGTGAACCTGATGCTGCTCACCGTCGACACCTGCAACGGCCCCACCGCCTATGCCGGCCCCGTCTTCTCTTATTTCGAGCGAATCGAAGCCGGTTTGAATCGATTGAACGACGAGCAGTGGGAGAGCCTGCTCGACTCGAACGCACTCGAGCCCCCGGCCTGGACCGAAAGCTTCGCCGTCCGCGAATAAAAAGTATAAAAAGTATAAAAAGGGGACGAAAAAGGGGACGGGGCTAAGAATTAAGTTGTTTTCGGTTCGGATGTTGAAAAAGGGGACTGAAAAAGTAAAAAGGGGACGGGGCTAAGAATTAAGTTGTTTTCGGTTCGGATGTTGGTGCTAACTGACAAGCCGTAAAAACTTAAAACTTAGCCCCGTCCCTGAGTTCGTCCCTGAGTTCCCTGAGTTCCTGAGTTCCTGAGTTCCTGGGTTCGCGAGCACCGCCTGGACCGAAAGCGTCGCCGTCCGCGAATAAAGGGGCGACGACGACCAGGACGGATGGCGCTATGACGCGGCAGACAACCGCTTGACCTTCGAGGGCGCCGCCTGCGACGATATCCAGAACGGTGTCTATTCCGACATCGACGTGGTGTTCGGATGCGACGCTACTGTGATCGAGTGACGATTGATTCGTCGCGAAAAAGGGCTCTATGGCTCGAACCTTGATGACTCTAGCTCTGGTAGTCTCTGTTTTCGGTTGCGGCGATGACGACGGCCCGAACACGGAAAACGGCGATACCGGTGGTAGCGGCGGAAACGCTATCGGTGCCGAAGATGCCGCCAGCGGAGCCGGCGCCAGCGGGGAGGAGAGTGACGCCGGCGCCGCGGGCGATGATGCGTCGTCCGGTACGAACGGAACGGAGGGCGGAGGCGGCGCCGGGTCCGGCTACTGCCTCCCAGACGGTACCTGGCAGCTGCGGTACACGAGCGATGGTTCCTGCGTACCGACGGGCGACACTTTACGGGTGACCATCGAGTCCGACGGCTCCGCCTCGGTCGAGTTCGTCGGTCAGGGACCGGAGGCCGATCTCTGCGTTCTTCCCTCGGGCGATGCCGGGGCCGAGTCGGTAATGGGCACCTATTCCGAATCCGGCGAGTTCTCCCCGACGGACTGTACGCTCACCGCCAGGCGCGAGGGACAGTGGTGCTGGAGCGGCGAAGATCAATGCGAGGAGGTCGAGCTCGACCTGCGCTTCACCGGCGATACCGTATCCGGGACCGGTACTGCGTGCCGGTGCTGGTGCGACGGCGGCATGGGCTGCTCGCCAGAGCCCCTCGAGGTCACCGGCGCGCGTAGCTAAGTAAGATACAAGTAACGTACCGTGGTCGGTCATGGAGGCTGAAAATGAAGCGATCGCTGGTTTTCGTCTTTTTATTGAGCCCGATCCTGACGGCCCCGCAGGCGCGCGCGGCCGACTTTTACGCGGATCCGGTCAACGGCAGCATGGACAACGACGGCAGCCCCGCCGCTCCCTGGCGCACCATCGGCGAGGTCATCGACGCCGGCTTGATCGAGAGTCGACAATGGGCCGAGCTGCCCTACGGGCCGGGCGCCCAGCTGGTGCCGGTGAATTCGGGGGCGCCGGTCACCGCGGGCGACACGATTTATCTCAGGTCCGGTTATCACGGCGAGCTGGTCATCGAGAGCCACTACAACACTGATTTCATCACCATAGCCGCGGAGCCGGGACACGCGCCCGAGCTCGGCAGGGTGCTGGTCCGATCCAGCGCGCGCTGGATCTTCAGGGGGCTAACCGTCAGCCCCGAGCTGGCTCCGGTCTACGAGCCCGGTATTCTGATCAACCTGGAGTCGCACAACTGGCGCGGGCCCGTCCACGATATCGTCGTCGAGCAGTGCCACGCCTATTCGGTGGCCGATGCCTCCGGGTGGAGCGCCGACGACTGGAACAATCTCTCCTGCAATGGCATCCAGGTCGACGGGCGGAATATGACGATCCGCGATAGCGTCTTCAAGAACGTCAACTTCGGCATCTCGGTCGGGGCCTCCGACTCGCTGATCGAGGGCAACCTGGTCGAAAACTTCGCCGGCGACGGCCTGCGCGGGCTCGGGGACAACACCGTGTTCCAGTACAACACGGTCAAGAACTGCTACGCGGTCAACGGGAACCACGACGACGGTTTCCAGTCCTGGTCGCGGGGCGCCGACGATCAGGTCGGCACCGGCGATGTCACCGGCATCGTGCTGCGCGGCAACACCATCATCAACTACGAGGATCCAGGCCAACCCCATCGCGGCACGCTGCAGGGCATCGGTTGCTTCGACGGTATGTTCGTGGACTGGGTGGTCGAGAACAACGTGATCATCACCGACCACTGGCACGGCATCACCCTCTCGGGCGCGCGCAACAGCCGTATCGTCAACAACACCGTCATCGATCTTAACGACGAGCGCCCGGGCCCGCCCTGGATCCGCATCGGCACCCACAAGAACGGGACGCCGTCGGAGGGCTGCCTGGTCCGCAACAACCTAACCACCGCGATCAACATCGACGAGGGCCAGGACGTGGTGGAGGACCACAACCTGATCATCGAGGATACGAGCGCGTTGTTCGTAGACGTGGCCAGCAACGATCTGCACCTGTTGCCGGGCTCGGCGGCCGTGGACACGGGCAGTGCCGAATCCGCCCCCGCGGACGACATCGAGGGAGCGCCGCGGCCCCAGGGCGCCGGCGTGGACATCGGCGCTTACGAGTACTACGAGGGGCCCATAGAGCAGCCGCCCGGGGCCGACGCCGGCCCGGGTACCGACGGCGGGGCGCAGGCGCACCTGCCCGGCGACGCGGCGACGCAGCCCAGCGCCGGCGGTACCGGCGGGACGGCTGGCGGTACCGGAACCACCGGCCCGGCGGCCGACGGCTCGACCGCGACCGGCGGCCCGGCAGATAGCGGTTGCGGCTGCGCCGTACTCGGCCGTCACTCGACGGGACACCCCTTCGCGAGATGGATAGTTCTGTTCGCGGCGTTGCTCCTTAGCGTAAGCGGGAAACCCCCCGGCTCTGCCGGGGAGACAGCCAATGTTTGACA
>CAYVFC010000237.1:0-7143 GCA_964450715.1 uncultured Sandaracinaceae bacterium
CTGGCGGTTTTGTACCAGCAAAATTGTGTAGGATCTTTAGTCCTTGCGGCCGCCCTGGTGGGGGAGGGCGATGCGGAAGGGGAGGGGGCAAGCCGCTCCTCTACGGTTTTTTTTGCGATGGGCCGGTGTCGCCGGTCAACCGGGCCAGGTTGTCGCGGGCGAAACCCAGGGTGGGGTCGAGCGACAAGGCCTTGCGGTACATGGCCACGGCCTCGTCGATGCGTCCCAGGTCGCGCAGGTTGGAGCCCAGGTTGGCCCAGTCGATGCCGGAGCGCGGGTCTATCTCTACCGCCCGGCGGAAGCAGGCCACCGCCTTTTCGTGCCGCCGGGTCTTGTAGTAGCAGAAGCCCAGCAGGTTGTGGTTGGCCAGGTCGCCGGGATCGGCGGCCACGGCCTTTTTTAAGGCTTCGATGGCCTCCGGGAAGCGCTCGAGCTCCTTGAAGCAGTTGCCGACGTAGTAGAGCACGCGGCCCAGATCCTCGTCCGCGGGGCCGATGCGCAGCGCCTGCTGGAACTGTTCCAGCGCCCGGGGCGCGCGGCCCTGGCCCAGCTCGCAGATACCGCGATAAAACGAGACCGGGGCCTTTTCCTGGCCCGGCTTCAGGCTCTGCTCCAGCAAGGGAAGGGCCTCGGCATACTCCTCGATGTTGATGTGGCAGAGCGCCATCTGATAGCAGATATCCTCGCGCGGCGCCTGCTGGCAGCCCAGCTGCAGCGCCTCGGCGAAGCGGTCCAGCGCTTCGATATAGTCGCGCCAGTCGAGCTGGACCCGGCCCCGGTAGAAAGCGACCGCTCCCCGGTCTACCGGATAGGCGTTTGCTTTCTCCAGCGCCCGGTCGGCTTTTTCGTGCTCGCCCACCGCCAGCAGGCAGAGCCCCTGCTGGATGAGCGCACAGCCGCGGTCGCGGTCGCAATCGCAGAGCTCGACCGCCTGGCCGGACAGCTCCGCCGCCAGGGCCTGCTCGCCCTGCGCGGACAGGGCTCCGCCCGCCCGGAAAAGCACCCGCCCGCCCTCGCTCTGGCGCTGGTTGGCGTGGAGGTTGGCGCGCATGGCCAGAAGCGAGCGGCCGATACAAATCCCGCAGAGGTCGGGCGTCAGGGGATCGGGCAGGCGAAGCTCGCCGGCCGTAGCGTCGTCGAAGCAGACCCCCTGGTCGCCGCGCCGGTGGCGCTCCAGGCAGCCGAACACGCGGCCGCGAGAGGCGTCCGCCACCAGGTGAGAAGGGCAGGGCGCCAGCAGCTCCGCGTCTTCGTCCTGCAGGCGGGCAAGCAGCGCGTCGAAGACGTGGTTGATGCGAAGCTGGTAGAGCAGAAGGTCGAAAGAAGCTCTTCCGGGTGGCCCGAGATAGAGGCGGATGCCCTGGTCATCGGCCTTTTGCTTGAGCCGCGGCTCCGGCTGTCGGGCCAGGTAGAAGCTCGGCCGGGCGGCGCGCTCGATGAAGAAGTCGGCCGCCCGCAAGATGTCCTCGGTCGAGACTTCCGGGGAGGCGACCAGCAGGGGCAGCAGCAGAAGGCGCATCTCGCCTTGCTCCTGGTAGGCGCTAGCCTGAAAGGGCTCGGTGGGCCCGAGCAGGCGCTGCCATCTCCGCCGCTGCCCGCCATCACCGGGCTCGAGCGCGATCACGGGGTGCAGGTGAACGGTAGCCAGGCCCTGGCCCCGTAGAAAAGAGACTACAGGGGCGACGAGGCGTTCGAATGTTCGCGGTTGCAGCGGGCGGTCGCGGCCCAGCAGGAACAGGTGCGAGCGCCAGTTCAGACGCGGCAGCACGCGCTGCAGCCAGTTGTTATAACCGTTGTTATTACAGTCGTCATAAAGAGATCTCTCCCTTTGGTCGAGATGACAACAGCGTGGCTTTGCCCCGCTGTTGTCATCTCGAGCGAAGCGAGAAATCTCATGACCGGGTGATTCTGAATGAGATCTCTCACTGTCGTTCGAGATGACACGGGTGTCTTCGTCCACGATGAGGAAGAGCGACTCGGGCGGCGCTTCGCCCAGAGGCCGGGTGGCCCGGCTCATGAGACCACCCGCTTGCCGCCGTCCAGCGACTCGGCGCGCCAGGCGTTCTTTATCTGCTGTATCTCGTCGGCCGACATCCATTCGGTCTCGAACTCGGTGCCCGGGGAGAGGTAAGCCGGAAAGGATTCGCGCAGCAGGCGCACGCCGTGCCGGTCAAAGCTCGAGCAGATCGGGGAACCGAAATAGAGCTGCATCTGCTGCGCGTTGCTGTTGCCCTGTATCTCAACCCCGCAATCCTTGACGAACTTCAGGGTGAGCAGGGCGTCCTCGAGCGTCTCGCCGGGCAGGGCGTACTGGCTGAAGAACTCGACCTGCAGCCCGGCGGAGATGGCCTGGCGGGCGGCGCGGCCGATCTGCTCCGGGTCCAGCCTCTTTTTCAAACCGGGGAAGACCCGCGGCGAGGCGCTCTCCAGCCCCAGCGCCATGGTGTGCACCCCGGCCCGCTTCATCAGCGAGACCAGATCCGGCGTTACCATGTCGGCGCGGGTCTCGATCCACATGGAGGGCTTGAGGTTGCGCTCGAGTATCCCCTCCAGCAGTCGCACCACCCGCTTCTGGCTGAAGGAGAAGTTCGGATCGGCGAACCAGAGCCGTCCCGTGCCCTTGCTGCATATGTAGGCGATATCCTCCAGCGCCCGCTCGACCGATTGGCTGCGTATACGGCGGCCCGAGGCGGCCGGGGTGTAGCAGAAGGCGCAGTCAAAGGTGCAGCCGCGCGAGGTCAGCAGGATCGACTCGCGGGTGGCGGCCGGATCGAGCACGCCGTCGAGCCAGGGGGAGGGATAACCGTCCAGGTCGGCGGGTCGGTCGATCAAGGGTCCGCTGACACAAGAGTCGTCAGCGGTGCGCGCGGTAATGCCGGCAATGGGCTCTTCGGCAATGTCGCCCTGCATCGCCTCGACCAGCGCGGCGATGCTCAGCTCGCCCTCGCCCCGGCTTACATAGTCTATCTCGGGCAGGGCCAGCAGGCCTGTTTCAGGAAGAAAGGTGGCCTGCGGCCCGCCGATCACCACCCGGGCGTCGGGCACCGCGAGCTTGACCATGCGCGCCATGGAGCGCACGTGCAATATATTGCGCTGGTAGGCCCCGAAGCCGACCAGGCGCGGGGCCCAGTCCCGCAAGTAAGAAAAGAGCCCTTGCGGGCTGAATAGGCTGTCCGAGCCGATGCTCAGCACCTTGACCTGGTGCCCAGCCTTTTTCAGCACCGCGCCCAGATTGCCCAGGGAGATGGGCGTGACCAGTGGCATGAAGGGGTTGATGTCTATCAGCAGAACGCGCATCGGATTGAGCGAGCGGCACGGTCCGCCCGCGCGTCGCTATCGCTTCAATACCTTTCGCCTGGCCGGCGTCAAGACGGGACTCCGCTTCTTGGCGGCCGGGCGCGGGGTCGGCGCCGCTTTTCCGGCAGCGGGTCTGGCGGTCGGTTTGGCGGCCGGTTTTACCGCGCTCGATTTTTTGCTCGCGGGCCGGGCCGCGGGCTGCGCTTTCCTGCCCTGGACCGAGGGCGACGCGGCCTTGGCAGCGCCCGGTTTGGCCGCTCCCTTGGAGACGCCCTGTTTCATCTGGCCGGGCTTGCCGGGCTGAAACGGTTCGAACCGGCTCGGGTATCGACAGCCGGGCGGGAGCTTGAACAGCTTGCGGTAGACCTTTCTGATGTAGTCGTCGTGCCAGGCGAGCATGAAGGCGGTCCGGCCGACGCGGCAGGTACCGGTACCGCCGTACGACTCCCAGACGGGCAGGCTGGCCACGGGATCGAAGGCGGTCGAGCCGGCCGGCGCGTCGAGCAGCGTGTTGGCCGGGCGCCGCTGGCCGTATCGGTTCGGGTCGTCGAGGCTCTGGATGCCGTCGCAAAAGGGGTGGAAGCTCTGGCCGCAGATCCCGCTGGCCGAGGCGCCGAAGCCGATCCCCCGCTTCATGCCGACCTTCTGGCGAAGCTCGTTGAACCCCTCCAGGGCGAGAAATCCGACCCGGGTGGCCTGTACGGCGTTGTACACGACGTGGAACTTCTCCATGTCCAGGCGGCCGCCCTTGACCTGCATCTCGCCGTGCAGGCGCTCGGCGGTGGGTCCGCGGCCGCCGGTCACCAGGCCGAGCTTGACCGTCAGCCCCAGGAACTTGCCCAGCCGGGTGCTGGGCTTCATGCCCTTGAGCACCACCGAGTCCAGCCAGCCGTGGCGCCCGTTGTTCTTGAGCGCCGGAAAGTCCCCCATCTGCTGGTTGCGCGAGATATAGACCAGCCGCGTTAGGTAGCTCTTGTAAATCGCTTCCGCGTCGCCTCTCTTGATGATGCGGGCGACCGCCTTGGTTCCGGCATCCTTGCTGGCATTGAAGACCGTATTCGCCGCCGCGCCGGCCGATCCGCTCCGCGGCACCGCCAGGTCGGCCTGCCCCAGGGCCGCCTGCAGGATGCGGTCCAGGTAGTCGGGGTCGTTCTGCAGGTCCTCGGCCAGAAAGGAGAGGTTCAGGGTCCAGAGCACTTTGTCCGCGTCAGAGCCCTCCTCCAGGGCCCGGTGGATCTGCACGATGTCGTTGAAGTAGCTGCCCAGCGCCGGCAGCAGCTTCTTCTCCAGCTGCTTGCGGATGGCCTTCATGATCTCGTCGCTCAGGCGGGCGACGAGCTTGTCGGTCTGCTGCTCCAGCCGGCGCGCCTGGTTCAGGTCCTCGCAGAACTGGTGGTCGGAGCAGAAATCGCAGATGGGGGCCGAGGAGTTGACCAGCCTCTTGCAGGCGCTGTCTATCTCCTCGTTCAGCACCGAGAGCCCGGCGCAGGCCACGCAGTGGGGCAGTACCGCGCACCTGGCGCCCTTCTTGACCCCCTTGCAGGAGTACTTCTTCTTCTTCTTTCCCTTGGGGCAGCCCAGGCAGGCGGTGCGCTCGACGACCTTCTTGCAGGTCTTGCGCGCCTGTTTGCAGGCCTTGTCGCAGCTCTTCCACTTCACCAGCTTGGCGTTGCAGAGCTTGTTCGCGGTGGAAAGCGCCAGGTTGACGTCGTGCAGATCGGCGGTCGGGTCCAGGGCGACCACCTTGCCGACCACGGTGGTCACGAAGGAGACCATCTTCTCGAAGTTGGCCGGGATGCCGCCGTAGTCGACCCGGCTGCCCTTGCCGTGATGGGCCGCCTGGTTGAGCGTTCCCCCGAAGACCTCCTTGACCCGGGCCGAGCTCTCGAAGTCGGCCGAGGCGCAGGCGTCCTCGCGGAGCGGGCGCCCGAGCGTGCCGTAGAGCAGGTTCTGGTTGATGCACTCGCTCAGGCGGATCCACTCGCCCAGCAAGGCGTCCATCATCTGCTCGCGCCGCTGGAAGTAGTGCTCGAACTGCTTGAAGGGGTCGCCGATCTCGGTACCCAGCGTGCCCATCTGGGAGAGGATGCGACTGACCTCGGCGGCGGCCTGGTGGGCCTTGCGATAGCCGCGCGAGCCCAGCCGGCCCCAGCGCCCCCGGTCGGCCAGGTCGTGAAAGACGTCGCGCACCTCGGTCAGGTAGTAGTAGTACTCGCCGCCGAACTTGCCCGGGGCGCTCTTCTGGTCCGGTTTGCCGGCGTAGAGCTGCTGCAGAAAAGCGATGGGCGCCTTGATGCGCAGCTGGGAGCGGGAAGCCTTCAGGTGGCCGTCCAGGTAGGTCTCCACGGCCAGGTGCTTGATCTCCTCGCTCAGCGAGCCGAACAGCCCCGAGCCCTTGCCGAAGTCCCAGGCCCCCCCGGCGTAGATGTTGACGTAGTCGTGGGCAAAGGCGTCCATGCCCATGTGGCTCAGGTAGCCGGCGGCAAAGGCCAGCGCCTGCGCCCGGTCCGCGCCCCGGTAGCCGAGCGCGGCGCGCCACAGGTGCATGCCGTTGTCGATGGAACGCCAGCGGTCAAAGCCCAGCGCTTCCATGGTCGAGCTGCGCTGCTTGGACTTGTCCACGTGGACCCATATCTGTCCGGCGACCAGGTCGGGAAAACCGTCCGGGCCGATGGCCCCGGCGCGGAAGTATTCCGGGTGCGCGGCGATGGCCCGGGTCACCTCGTCGTTATGATGTCGGATGTAACCGAACGGCTCGATGAGCACGCCGCGCCGGGCGTCGAGCCCGGCGCGGGCCTGGTTGGCGATGACCACGTGGGCCTTGGTCTTGAAAGCGCTGGCGCTGTTGCTCGCCAGCAAGACGGTAACCGCTGCCAGCGCGCAGATGGATCGCCACGGTCGGTGCAACGAGCCTGTTGTCTTCATCGCTTCCTCCTCAGATATCTGGTCAGGGGAACCTTACCCCGGCGCTGGCGTCGATCTGGAATGTGACTCCGAACTTGGTCTCCAGCGGGGGCGGGATTTCACCGGGTGCCAGCTGCTGCTGCGTGGCCACGGGCCTGTAACCGGTGGCGCCGAGGCCTAATCCTACCTCGAGCACAAGCCCCAGGCTATCTGCCGCGTAATAAGTGAGAACGACCGGTATGCGGCCGTAGATGTCCATCCCCACGTCGGTCCGGGTTCCCCAGAAGTCCTGGGTGATGATGCCCGCCCGCGCGCCCAGACCGAAACCGAGATAGGTCATGTCGGAGAGGTGCAGGGTGATGGTGGGGCCGGTATAGATGCCATAGGACCCGACCGCGCCCAGCCCGAGGTAGGGGTCGAATACCCAGCCGAAACCCGAGCTGCCCAGGTTGATGGGAAGCGAGAGCACGAAGCCCCCGCGCGCCGGCACGCCCTTGTTGACGACCGCCGGGCGCCCGTTCACGTAGGTAACGTAGTTGAAGGTGGCGTCTCCGAAGTAGAGAAAGCCCGCCTTCAGGCCCACGCCGATCCAGTTCATCGGGTCTTTTTCTTCTCGCGGGGCTTCGCCCAGATCGCCCGTCGCATCCGGATCGGGAAGGTCGTCCCCGTACGGATCCACCCGGCCGCCCGTCTCGTCTCCAAAGGCGGTGTCCGGGTAGGGGTCGTCGTATTGCGCCGCTGCGGGGCTGCCCATAGCGACGAGAATCGCGAGCAGAACGAGGCTATGCGCCGAAATCGCAAATCCTTTTTCCATACCGCACCCTATCACGCCGCGTCTTTAGATAGCTACGGTCGGCGCGCCCGCCGGTAGCAACGCGTGATGCGTCCCCGTAGGGGCGGTCCTTGCGGCTAAAGATTGATCACAAATTTTCCTGTACATCG
>CAYVFC010000238.1:0-7120 GCA_964450715.1 uncultured Sandaracinaceae bacterium
CGCCAACCGCGGGTCTCGGTTCCAGCGGCGGTTGGCACGCGGGACGCCCCCGCCGACCGGCCCCGGACCGCCCGCGCCCGGCCGGCGTCGCGCTGCTATGCGGGATATTCGGCCTGCAGAGTAGAATGGTGAGGCGCAAGCTCCGCCCCTACATCCGACACGTTCGGACCACTTCAGCTCAGGGCTGGAAACTGCCGTTGGCACAGCAGCGAAAGCCCACGTTCTGGAAGCTGAAGGTGTCGTTGGCCACCGTGAAGTCGAAATCGCAGCGCAGCCCGCCCGAGGTATTGTTCATGCTGCCGCCGCGCAGCGGGTTGACACCGGCCGCGCGCGCCAGCGCCCACTCCTTGACGTTGCCGCTCAGGTCGTAGACCCTGCCCGCCGCACCGTGGTCGGCGTAGCAGTCGCCGAGGTAGCCGGCGGGCAGCAGCCACTCGCCGGGCTGGGCCGGGTCGTGGACGTACTCGCTTCCGTTGCAGCCGTTGCTGCCGTTGGCGACGTAGTCGTTGCAGGTGCCGCTGGCCGGGGTGTAGCTCCAGTTGCAGGGGGCGGTGGCGCCGCGGCAGGCCTGGCTCCACTCGTCCTCGGTGCACATGCGCAGGCCCAGCGACTCGCAGGCGGCCTTGGCCTGGGGATAGGTGAGGTTGGTCCAGGGCAGCACGCCCGCCCGGGAGCAAGGGCGGGTCGAGACCACGCCCTGCGAGGTGGCGGTCGCGTCGGGCCGCGACAGCTCGTGGGTGTGGATCCAGAAGGCGTCGTTGACCTTGACCATGGATTGCACCACGTAGTTGGGGTGCGACCCGGGGCTGCCGGCGGTCTCGTCCACCTCTCCGTCGCAATCGTTGTCCAGGTTGTCGCAGATCTCTTCCCCGGGGTCGCCGGGTGCGGTCTGGCTGCACTCGGTGCCGCTGCGGTTGGCCTTGCAGACCATGACGCCCTCGCGGCGACAGGCGCCATCGCCGACCGAGCAGGGAGTGCCCAGCCCGGCGAAGCCCTCGTCGATCTCGCCGTCGCAGTCGTTGTCCAGTCCGTCGCAGCGCTTCTCGTTCAGCTCGTAGGTGTCGGGAAAGCGGCAGATCCAGGCCCCGGCCTCGCCGCAGACCGCGATGATCGACTCGCACACGCCCGCGCGGCCGCAGAACCCCTCGGGCGGGGTCAGGTCCTCGTCGGTCTCGCCGTCGCAGTCGTCGTCGCGCAGGTTGCAGATCTCCTCCCCCGGGTCCTCGCAGGTGCTCACCCCGCCTTCGCCGTTTCCGGCGCCGTCCGCGCTCGAGCCGTCGGCCGGCCCCGCGTCGTTTCCGCCGCCGTCGAGCCCGCCCGCGTCGCCGGTTCCCTCCCCGGACCCGCTGCTGCCGGCCGTGCCCATTGCCGCGTCGCAGTTGGCGATGCATACGGGCTCCAGCTCGCATCCGGATAGCAACAGCAATAGTAGAGCGAGCGCCAGAAGCGGCCTAAAAACCGTTTCTGACCTCGCGCCCGGTTGCCGAGGGTCGCCGAAGCGCCCGCGGCCCGCGCCGCGTTCAGCTTTTTTTTGCCGCGACTCGTTTGTTTTGCGTTGCCTCCTCAGCCAGGCCAGCCAGAGCAGCCAAGCTCCCAGCCAGAGCGGTCCGCCATCGGTTCTATCGGGGAGCCCCGCCAGCGAGCAGGAGCAGCCGCTGCCGCCCGCGCCGAAGACCATCTGCGGCCTCGGCGCCGGCTCTACCGGTCCCACGCTTGCGTCGGCAGTCGGACGTACGAGCCAGAAGCACTGCCCGTCCAGACAATACTGGTCCTGCGGACAATCGACCGCCGCACAGGGATCGGCGATGCACTCTCCGCTGACCCGGTCGCAGACCTGGCCCTGAGCGCAAGATTTCCCCAGGCAGGCGTTTTCCACGCACTTGCCCTCTTCCGGATCGCAGGTCTCGTCGTTCTCGCAGTCGGCGTCCGCGCACTTGTCTTCGACGCACTTGCCGCTCTTGCACCGTAACCCTTCCGGGCACACCAGGTTTGCGCAGCTCTTCTCGCATTCGCCGTCGCGGCAGACCTGGTCCTGCTCGCAATCGGCGTCGGCGCACTCGTCCTCGACGCATTCTCCGCTTAGCGGATCGCACCGCTGTCCGCTTTCGCAGCCCAGCACAGCGCAGGTGTCCGCCGCGCAGCTGCCGTCGCTCGGGTCGCAGGCGTACCCGGGATCGCAGACGACCTCGTGACAGAGTGCCGAGCATTCCCCCGCCTTGCAGGCGCAGGGCGCGATCCGGTTGCTGTCCGGCCGGCAGAGGACCTCGCCGTCCTCTTCCAGGGTCTGTTCCGCGCACTGTTCCGGATCGCAGTCGTCCGTCACGCAGAAGCAGCGGCCGCTTTCGACCTCTACCGGGATCTGCCCCTCGTCGCAGCGGCCGAACTCCTCGCCTGGTCTGCAGAGGGTAACGCACTCGCACTGGAAGCAGACCTGTCCCGGCGGGCAGAGGTCGCCGGCCGGGTCTTCGTCGGTGTCGCCGTCGCAGTCGTCATCCAGGCAGTTGCACGCCTCGGCTCTGGGTCCGGTCTCGTCGATGCAGACGTAGGCCCCGTCCACGCACTTGAGCACGCCCGGCTTGCACTCCCCCGTATCGTCACCGCAGGCGGTGCCTTCTTCCACGCCCTCGTCCGTATTGCCGTCGCAGTCGTTGTCCCGCCCGTCGCAGACCTCCTCGGGCAACTCGCCGCAGAAGCCGCAGGCATTGAACAGCCCCTCGTCGGTCTGTCCGTCGCAGTTGTCGTCCTCGCCGTCGCACTCGGTTTCGGGCGGCATGTCGCAGAGCTCGCGATCGTCTATCCCGTTGGGTCGGTCGCAATATTTTATTACGCCTTCATCGATCAATCCATTGCAGTTGTCGTCCAGATTGTTGCAGATCTCGGGCGCCAGCTGGGCATCGGCGATGATCTGGTTGAAGGCGGCCGACAGCTCGGCTTCATTCTGGGCGTAGAAGCCGCGGTTTCCAGTACAGTCGCCGCCGCACGGATCGCAGGGGGTATTGATATCGGTATCCGCCGTGCAGGAGTTGGCGCTGTAGGTGCCGGCGCACGTGCACCCTCCTTCTCCGATGTTCTCGATATCCGCGTCACCCGCTCCGATTCCGAAACCGATGACGTAGGTGCTGACGTCCACGGGAAAGGTTCCGCCTCCGGAAACCGGCATCGCGGTGGTGTGCAGGTCGTTGGCGCGAGCGGGAGGATCGCCGCTGCAGGATTCGTCTCCGTCGGTGAGCAGAATCACCGAGACCTTGCGGCAGCCGGCCTCCACGAATGGATCGCCAGCCGCGGGAGAGGAAAAACCGGCTACCGTTCCTTCGAAATAATCTCTGGCCATCTGGAGAGAAGCGCCGAGAGGCGTGTAACCCCTCGAATAGAGCTCCCTGGTGTAGCCGCCGCTGTCGCAGGTGCCCTGACATACACCGTCAACCCACTCGCGGACCGCGGCGTTGCCATTGTCCGTTATACCGACCAGCATCTGCGGAATACATTCGGTGGCCTGGTCGCCATTGCTCCGATCGTCGCAACCGGTCCGACAAGGGTGATAGAACTGCATCAACCCGAACTCGGCGTCGCCCGTGGAATCGATGATTTGCTGCAGGGCGCACTTGGCCAGACCCATCTTGTTGCTACCGAAACCGCAGCTGTCGTCGCTGGTCGAGTCGTTCATCGACCCCGAGGTGTCCATGATTACCAGGAACCAGGGCTTGGCCTGCTCGGGGAGCTGCTGCTGCGCGTTGGCCGGGATCGGCCGAAGGCCGAGCGTCAAAGCCAGGATACAGAGAGTCAAACGACAAGCATAACGCGATGTTCTATCCACTTCGGATACCTCCTCTACGTTCCCCTTGGTCGGAGCATATCTCAGGAACGGTCCCGTCGTCTTGCGGAGGCGACGACGCGGTCCGAGAAATGCTTTACTATCTAAGTCGCTCGAAGACGACGAAAAAGCTCATTAAATCGACGCGATAGCGCCAACGGGCGTCGCGTCTCGAAATGTCGCGGCGCTCCGGGGCGGAAATCGGCTGACGAGGCGTAATTCGGCCTTGCGTACGCCGAGAGGCGCGTCTGCGCCGCGGCATTTCGAGGCACTGCGCCGAAGCCCCGAGACGCCCGACGCCCCAGCCGTGCCGTTCTCGCCCGCGGCGCCGGCCGAAGCCGCGGAGTCGCCCGCTCGCGGCTCATCGTCTATTATCCCATAGTCGGAATGGCTTCTCATGGTCTCAAGACCCTGACCTTCCGCTGCCTGGCGGTGGCCCTGGGGCTGCTGGCAGCCCTGGCGCTCGGCGAGCTCGGCTTGCGGGTTTTCGGTTACCAGGGCGAGCAGCAGCGGTTGGGCAGCGTCTTCGACCCGGCCTTCGGCGTAGTCAAGAAGGACAGCTGGGTTGCCGGCTTCTTCATCGATTCCGCGCGGCAGAAGCAGGCGGAGATCCGCGGACAGGTCATCCCGCTCGAAAAGCCGCCCGGCGAGATGCGCATCCTCTTCGTCGGTGACTCGGCCACCGAGGGCGTGGGCGTCTCATTGCATGAGACCTTTCCCCTGAGGTTCCAGGCGCTGCTCTCCGGACGCCTTCCCGATCGGCGCATACGGGCCATCAACGCGGGTGCCTGGGGCATGACCACCATCGACGAGTACCACCTGTTGAAGCTGGCGCTGCTGCCGCTCGAGCCAGACGCAGTGGTGCTGGGCCTGTTCCTGGCTAACGATATCAACTTCAATCTGGGGCACTGCGAGCGGCGGTTGATCACGCGCACCGCTTCTCCTGCTCTGGGCCGGCTGCGTAGCCGTTCGGCGCTGGTCGACTTCCTCTTTCTCAAGGCGTTGGCGCTGAACGCCGAGCACCGCTTCTTTCGCGCTTCGCGGCTGGAGCAAACCGATATAGTACCGGTTGATCTGGGTTTGATCGATTCATACGGCATCCACATGCTCAACTACCCGGCCGGCGAGGTCGCCACCTATCTGGAGAAGTCCTCTGACCTCATCGACCACGCCTTCGAGGTGCTGGCCGAGGTCTTCCGCCACTTTTTGGCGCTCGGCCGCGAGCGGGGCTTCACCTTTCGGGTGCTGCTCATTCCCTCGCCCTCGACCGTGCAGCGAGAGCTCTGCATGTTTCACCATCCCGACATCCTGGGCGACCTGCGGGAGCAGGGTATCGCGATACGAGAGTCAGACCTGGACTTCGAGAAGCCGCGCCGACGGGTGTTGGCCATCTGCCGGCAGCTCGAGATCGAGTGCATCGATCCGACCGCCGAGCTCCGCCGGGTAGGGCTGCGGGCCTTTCTACCCGGCGACGAGCACCTCTCCCGGCTCGGGCACGAGATCGTGGCCCACAAGCTGGTAGGCGAGTAGGCATGGGCGAGGAACGGCGCCAGGGCGTTGGAATGCGGCTGTTGCGGGCCTTGCCGGCGGGCGTTTTGGCTCTGGGCCTGGGATCGCTCTTGCTGACCGTGGCCGGCAGGTTCGGTTTTGCTTGGCCGCTGGAGTGGATGGAGGGAGCCGTTCTGCAGCACGCCTTGCGGCTGCTGCAGGGTGAGCCGATCTACGGGCCGCCGGCCGGCGAGTTCATCCCCTTCATGTACCCGCCGCTCGGTTACCTGCCCATGGCGGCGATGGCCGCGCTCGTGGGCCCCTCGCTCCCCGCGGCCAGGCTGCCCTCGCTGCTCTGTCTGGGTGCCACCGTCTACCTGGTGGGCCGGGCCGCCGCCCGTGTCGGTAACGAGCGCCGGACGGGTGCACTGGTCGCGGCACTAGGCGCCGGGCTGTTCGCCCTGGGCTCGGGTTACGGTGTCGTCTTCCTGGACCTGGCGCGGGTGGACGCGCTCTTCCTGGTGCTTCTGGCCGCCGGCAGCGAGCGGCTGCAAGCCGGCCGGGCGAAAACCTCCCTGTTCTTGTTGGCGCTATCCTGTCTGGTCAAGCAACAGGGAGTGATCTTCCTTTTCGGCGCTTCTCTCTGGCTTCTCTTCGACGGCCGGGGACGGCGCGAGCGGGTGACGCCGATCGCCTTTGCCTGGGGGCTTCTCTGCCTCATCTATGGCTGGTTGCATCTGGCCACCTCGGGCTGGTTTACCGTTTATGGGCTGAAGCTTCCCCTCTCGCACGGGGTGATCTGGAAGCTCGTGCCGCTGTACCTGCTCTACGACGTTTTGCTGCTGTTGCCCGTGCTCGCCTTGGCTGCCGGCGGTGAGCTGTGGCGTAACCGCTATCGTCCGCGCGCGCTCGATGCCATGCTTCTCAGCGCGCTTCTGGCCAGCGCGCTGAGCCGGGCCCACGCGGGCGGTCACGAGAACGTGATCGTGCCGGGCTTCGCCCTGCTCTGCATGACGGGCGCGCCCCGGCTGTTCGCCATGCTAGCGGACCGGGACCGTTCCGCTACCGTGCGGACGTTGACGGCCGCGGCCGTGCTCCTGCAGTGCCTCATCCTCCTGCAGCCGCCCCGGCCGCACTGGCCCGATCCGCACAGCGCCGAGCGGTTTCGCGAGCTGCGGTCCGCGCTCGCCTCCTGCGCCGGCGGTACCGGATCGTCCGCCGCGCTGGATCACTCGCTGCTCGGGGACCGGCCGCTATTGCACACCATGGCGCTTTCGGACCTGCGCGCCTCGGGCGACCCGGCGCTCGAGCGGCGGGCCACCCGGGCGCTGCTCGACGCGCTGGCAGCCGACGATGCCCCGCGGGCGCTGGCGGTGGGCCCGAGCTTCCCCGATCTCGACGCCGAGCTCAGCCGCCACTACCGGGTCTGCGCGAGACCAGCGGCGCCCCGGCTGGCCACGGGCTATCAACCGCCCGCCCCGGTCGTATGGCAGCGTGTGCGCGAATAGCTCGCTGACTTGCTACCGGGAGGGGGCAAGCCCTTAAGATTCTACACATCTTCAGAGGGACTCGGTGAAGTACGCAGTGCGACCGGATTAGAACGAGCCCGTAGGCGAACGCCGAGCGGCGGGCAATTACCTGAGCATTCTGATCGGCTAGACAGCACGAAGAGGCCAGGCCGCGAGGCTTTCCTTTTATAAAATCCTGCGCCTCTCGCGCAGGAACTTCGCCGTGAGCCGCCCCAGTCACGAGTTTCTGCGCCTTTCGCGCAGGAACTTTGCCGCGAGCCGCCCCAGTCGCGAGTTTCTGCGCTTTTCGCGC
>CAYVFC010000239.1:0-6796 GCA_964450715.1 uncultured Sandaracinaceae bacterium
CTCTCCCTGCGGTCGAGAGCGCTATTTCGAGGATTTTTCCGAGGACGAAAGCCGCTAGGGCGCCCGCCCACGCGGCCGCAACCGGATCGTTGATTTTGCGGGGTCTCTTAAGAAGTCCTCCCGTCGTCATTCGGGTGGGCCGGACCGCCTGTGACGGCCAGCCAGCGCGGTCTGCGGCCCTGCCTCACACTCAGCAACGGCACTAAATTTTTTCGATTCGGCGTAGCCACATTCCCCATCGCCGCGCTCCGAAACACTCTGTCCGGGTCTTTTGATAAGCTCTAAAACGAAGCGCTTCGGCAAGAGCGTCGCGTACGCCGACAAATTATCAAGGAAGATAAAGAGTCGATCTCGTAACGGACGTCCTGTTTTCCCGGATCGCGTATCTCGGCGATAAATAGAGGCGCGGATCGTTAGCTACGGTACGAGATCTATCGTCTTCTGTCATTCGTTCATACGATGTTCGGGACGCTCTAGTCGCTGCTACTTCCCTGCGTTATAATCCGCTCGGATCAACGCTGAAAGCCGGTCGAAGTCGATCCGTGCACCTCGACACGTGACAGTAAAAGAGCGAATAGGAACCGATGCCCGTACCTTGCTGACGCGAACGCGAGACGCCACGGCGTATCTGCCCGAGCTGCGCCAGCCGGGAGGGGTCCGTCGCTGGCTGCTGAGCGCCCGCAAGGCGCACTGGGTCGCCGCCATCTGCCTGGTCGCCGGCTTGACCGTCGTCCCGCCGGTGCGCGACGTCCTGCTGGAAGCCGTGTTGAGCCCGGTGACCGTGCGCGGAGGCTTTCTGGGTCTGGCAACGCGCCGCCGCGAGCACCCGAAGCTCCCGGCCGTACGCACCGCTTTCAACACGGTATACTGGCTCGGCTCGGGCTGCGCCGTACTCTGGTTGCTCTGGTTGCACCTGCCGGTAGCCTTTCGACACCGGCAAGAGGACGAGCCGAACAGCGAAGGCGCGAACGCGGCAGCGACCGCGCCCACCTTACTGTCCCCGGCAGGCGGCGCGACGCCTTCGGGCGGCAGTACGCTGCGGGCGGCGGTGGCGCCGTCGGCTAACACGTCCGGCGAATCGCGGCCCGGCGGACCGTACGGCGCGGAGACGCCCGGCGGTGACGGGAGGGCCGAACCGGGAGTGGTCATTGCCGGACGCTATGCCATCGAGGTCGAGCTCGGACGCGGCGCCATGGGGGTCGTCTATCGCGCCCGCGACCAGGTGCTGGACCGTACGGTTGCATTCAAGGAGCTGCCCGCGCACCTCACCGAGGACGCGGCTCTGGTGGAACGGTTCCGGCGCGAGGCGCGCGCACTGGCCCGTCTGAGCCACCCGCATATCGTCCAGGTCCACGACCTGGTCGAGTCCGGCCGCCAGCTATGGATGGCGATGGAGCTGGTGACGGGCGGAAGCGTGGAACAGGAGCTCGAACGACAGGGCAAGCTGTCGTTCGACCGCGCGCTGGAGCTCGCCCGGCAGATGGCCGAGGCGCTCGCGCACGCCCACGAGCAAGGTGTCATCCATCGCGATTTCAAGCCGGCAAACGTCATGCTCGATAGAACGGGCAGCGCAAAGGTCACCGACTTCGGCCTGGCCAAGCTCTCGCTGGATCCCGGATTGACCCAGGCAGGCGCGGTCATGGGGTCGCCGTCTTATATGAGCCCGGAGCAGGCCACCGGCGGCGAGGCGGACGCGCGGAGCGATATTTACGCGTTGGGGGCTACCGTATACGAGATGCTAACCGGTGCGCCGCCCTTTGTCGGAGCGGACGTCACCTCGGTGCTCGTGCAGCACATCACCACCGCTCCCGTGCCGCCTCGCGACAGAGGGGTGGAGCTACCCGAACCGATGGAAGCGCTGCTGCTTGCGATGCTGGAAAAAGAGCCAGTAAGGCGCCCGGCCGGAATGGAAGAGGTGGCCGGAAAGCTCCGCGAGCTACGGCAGCAGTGAGCGAACCGCGGTCGAAGCGA
Organism: uncultured Sandaracinaceae bacterium; assembly: GCA_964450715.1. Lineage (GTDB taxonomy): Bacteria > Myxococcota_A > Polyangia > Polyangiales > JAFGIB01 > CAYVFC01. Next base: position 1,972 of record CAYVFC010000239.1, read on the forward strand.
CTACCGACCGCGGAGCGCCCTTGCCGCGCCCGGCAGGCGTCGTATCTTCAGCCTCAAAGCGCGGTCGCGTCTTCAAGTGACCAGGTGAGCGCCGAAGCGAGTAGAACGGATCGTTCAGTTTTGCGGTAGAATTCCCAACTGAGCAGACCGACAGCGGTCACCAATTTCGGCTGTTTTAACGAGGACTTCAAGCGTCCCCCTAACGGTGACCCCCGACGGTGACAGGTTCTCTCCTCATTCGAAGAAAAAAGACGAAGCCGTCACCAATTTTCCGACCGCCGGCCACTTCTCTTTTTACATACGTTCTAGTATCTGAAGCTTCGATGGTGATCTTCCGGGAGGTAATAGATGCGAAACCTTGCGCGGACGGGAATCGTTCATTTTCTTACGGTTATCGTGGCTCTCTTCTGTGTCGTAGCGGGCTGCGGTGGCGACAGCGACGGAGGAACAGCCGGTTCTACGGGAGGATCCGGTGCCGGAACAGGGGGCTCCGCGCAGACCTGCACTCCCTACGAAACAGTCTCCTGTCCCTGTTTCGGTGGCAGTATGGGTACGCAGCAATGCGATGCCTACGGGACGTTCTATAGCGAGTGCGTGTGTCCTCAGACCGGGGCGGGCGCCGGAGGGGGCGGAATGGCCGGCACCATCGCGGGCGGTAGCGGAGGAACCGCGGGCGCAAGCGGAACGGTCGGATACCCTCCCGAGGGCGGCACCGGTGGAACCGCGGGCGCGGCCGGCGCGAGCGGCATGGGCGGCACCGGCGGCATGGCCGGGGTGAGCGGCTGGGGCGGTACCGGTGGAACTGCGGGCATGAGCGGCACGGGCGGAACCGGAGGCATTCCCTCCACGGGCGGGGCGTGCCCGGCCGGTTTTTCGTGTCTGAGCAATAGCTTCTTGGACTCGTTCCAGCCGGGGCTGCTCTTCTGCGCTCCCGACGATGCATCCACTCAGTTTATGGCCGGCGCCATGGGGCCGACCCCGCCGGTATGCACCAATGTTGGCTCGGCGGACGAATGTAACGCCATAGGCCTTCAGGTGAGCTGCACTGAGCTTCCGTTCCTCGGTCCGATGTGCCTGAAGCCGATGTGCACGCCCTGACCTCGCTCGGTAGGTAAAACGCCGGAGTTCGACGCGGACGCCGCTTCGTCCCCCAAAACGGGAGGAGAGGGGGTACCCGCAGCCGATATCTCGAAGCATTCGCAGGTAACTACCGATGCCGTAAAATTGGCGCCGTCAGACCTGCATGCTATCGTGAATACACGAGAAATCGCCCCGGACGGTCGTCTGCGAACCAAGGCGATACGATTTTCTCATGGTAAAGCGTAGGCTGAAGGAACACCGCATCGACCGCGACTGGTGCAAGGGATGCGGGATCTGCGTTCACTTCTGCCCCAAAAAGGTGCTGGAGCTGGACGCCGAGGACAAGGCCGTGGCGGTCAGGCCCGAGGAGTGCATCTGCTGCCAGCTCTGTGAGATACGTTGCCCGGATCTGGCCGTCGAGGTGATCGCGGAGCAAGCACCGTCGACCAGGCCCCCTCCGCAGAGGAAGGCCTCATGAGGGGGGGGCTCAAGTTCGTCCAAGGAAACGAGGCCTGCGTCGAGGCGGCACTGTACGCGGGTCTCGATTTCTATGCGGGCTATCCCATCACCCCGTCGAGCGAGATCGCCGAGCACCTTTCCGTACGCCTGCCTGGGATCGGCGGCAAGTTCATCCAGATGGAGGACGAGATCGCCTCCATCTGCGCCATCGTCGGGGCCTCGCTCACCGGCCACAAGGTCATGACGGCCACCAGCGGCCCGGGCTTCTCCCTGATGCAGGAGGGGCTGGGATTCGCCATCATGGCCGAGATCCCCTGCGTGATCGTCAACGTCATGCGGGGGGGACCCTCGACCGGGCTTCCCACCTCGCCCAGCCAGGGTGACGTCTACCAGGCCCGCTGGGGTGTGCACGGCGACCACTCCATCATCGCGCTCACCGCTTCCACCTTGCAGGATGTATTCGAGATGACCGTCCACGCCTTCAACCTGGCGGAGACCTTTCGCACTCCGGTCATCCTGCTCTTCGACGAGGTGATCGGCCACATGCGCGAGAAGCTGGTCATACCGGAACCGGGCGCGCTGCCCATCGTCGACCGGCTGAAAACCTCGCTCAAGGTGGGCCTGGACTTCCACCCCTACCTGCCGCGCGAGGACGGGCGGCTGCCCATGTCGGATTTCGGCGGCCAGCACCGCTACAACGTCACCGGGCTCTACCACGACATGTGGGGCTTCCCCACCCAGGACCCCTGGCTGGTGCATGGCCTGGTCCGGCACCTGGTCGACAAGATCGAGAACAACATAGACGCCATCTGCCGCTACAAGGAGTACTACGTCGAGGACGCCACCACCATGCTCGTCTCCTACGGATGCTCGGCCCGCTCGGCGCTACACGTGGTGGAGAACCGGCGGAAGCGGGGAGAGAAGCTGGGGCTGCTGGAGCTGCAGAGCCTCTGGCCCTTCCCCTACGCGCTGGTAGAGGAGAAGTGCAACGGGGCGCGGCACATCGTGGTGGTGGAGATGAACATGGGCCAGGTGACCCGGGCGGTGAAACGGGCCGTCTCCAGGCCCGAGAGAGTGATGCTGGCCAACCGCATCGACGGCGTGCTCATCACCCCCACTGATATCCGCAATATCCTCCGGCTCATCCAGGGAAAGGGGGTGTAACGGTGGCGGTCAAGGACTATATCCGCAAGCGCTTCTTCCCCCATATCTGGTGCCAGGGCTGCGGCCACGGCATCGTGCTGAACTGCATGTTGCGGGCCTTCGACCAGCTGGGGATCAGCAAGAACGAGATCGTTATGGTTTCGGGCATCGGCTGTTCGTCTCGCGTTTCCGGCTACGTGGACTTCCACACCCTGCACACCCTGCACGGGCGGGCGCTGGCCTTTGCCACCGGCGTCAAGATCGGCATGCCCTACCTCAACGTGATCGTGCCCATGGGGGACGGCGACGCGCTGGCCATCGGCGGCAACCACTTTATCCACGCTGCGCGGCGCAACATCGCCATGACGGCCATTGTGATGAACAACCGCATCTACGGCATGACCGGTGGACAGCACTCGCCGCTCAGCTGCTACGGGGACCGCGCCACCACCGCGCCCTATGGCAACATCGACCAGGACTTCGACGTGGTGGAGTTGGCCAGGGCGGCGGGCGCCTCCTTCGTGGCGCGCTCTTCCACCTTCCACGCCCGGCAGACCACCGAGATCATCCGCCAGGCCATCATGCACGAGGGCTTCGCCGTGGTGGAGGTACTCTCCCAGTGTCCCACCTATTACGGCCGCAAGAACCGCCAGGGAGACGCTTCGGAGATGATGGAGTGGTTCCGGGACAATACGGTTCCCATCGGCTCGAAGGCCAAGCAGCAGAGACCGGAGCTGATCGAGCGCGGGATATTCGTGCAGGAGGATAAACCCGAGTACTGCGCCGAGTACGACAAGATCATCGAACGCGCCCGGGGGGAGGGGCCCTGATGGAACGCTGCAGGATCGTCTTCTCCGGCTCGGGCGGACAGGGGATCATTACCGCCTCCATCCTACTGGCCGAGGCCGCCGTGTTGCACGAGGGGCTGGAGGCCACGCAGACCCAAGTTTATGGCCCCGAGGCCCGGGGCGGATCCAGCCGCGCGGACGTGATCATCGCGGAAACGCAGATACTCTTCCCCAAGGTGATCCAGCCCAACGTGCTGATCTGCCTCAGCCAGACCGCCTACAACAAGTACTCCGGCATCGTCCGCCCGGGGGGCATCCTGCTCAGCGACAGCCGTTTCGTCACCGCGGAGAGCAAGGTGGACGCGCGTCAGATCGAGCTGCCCATGTACGAGACGGTGATGGCGGAGTTCAACAGAAGCATCGCCTTCAACATTTTAATGCTGGGGGCGGTGGTGGGTATCACGCGCCTGGTGCGCCTGGATTCGGTTGCTAAAGTGCTGGAGGTGCGGGTGCCGAGTGAGTTCTTCGAGATGAACCTTAAGGCCCTGCAGCTGGGCTACGGGCTGGCGCCCAACGGGGAACTGTAGGGGCGGGCCTTGCGCCCGCCAGATTCGCGTCGTCCCGAACATAGGGGCGGGCCTTGCGCCCGCCCGAACGACAACCGGCGGGCAAGCATGCCCGCTTCCACCCCCATGGGACCACCGGATTTTCAGGGTCATGGGACCAGGGAGGTCGCGACGACCGTGATTTGACGTTGCACGATTTGTCCCCGCGTTGTCGAGAGAGACCGGAGGCGCCCGTCAGGGCGCCGACGTCCCGCCCTCAGCGGCGCCGTCTCCTCCTGATGGGCATCTTCGGTTTGGTCACCGGGGTCTGCGGCGGCGGGTCGTCGCTGGAGACCGTCGGCTTCTGCTGGGGCCGGTCGGCGGGGGACGCGCGGGTTGAATTGGCCCGCCCGACGGAGTCATTCGGACTGGCGGGCCGCGTTGTCGTTGGAAACGTGCAAAGCGGAGTAGACGTAAGTCCACGGAGCTGCACGTTTCCAACGGCAATACGGAGCGCCCGAAGGGCGCGAGTACACCCGCGCTCGAACCGCGCGCCAACCGCGGGCCTCGACCACAGGGGCGGTTGGCACGCGGGACGCCCCCGCCGACCGGCCCCGGCCTGCACACGCCCGGCCGGCGTCGAGCCGTTATCCGAGAAGTACAGTCGCGATCGATTTGGACCGGCGGGCTGCTGCGTCGACGCGGTCAACGGGGTAGGGCTGGACGTCACCGAGTACCTTTGAAGTTGTGTAGTATCTTTAGGAGGCACCGCAAAATAAACGATACGAGACCGGGCGCGTCGGCGGAGCG
>CAYVFC010000240.1:0-6780 GCA_964450715.1 uncultured Sandaracinaceae bacterium
GCGCCGTCTTCCCCCTTATTGCTCTTTTCAGCCGTTGAGAAATCCGGAATTAGCCTTAAAAAGCTTGTGCACGAACAGATTGTCTTCGACCAAAAGAACGCGGAACGGGACACTCCAGCCCGCTCGTTTCTTCTCCGCCAGGCATCGACTTCTGAAGACCAGATCCTTGAACCGCTCGTGATCCCCGTCGGAACAAAAAAACTCCACGCCCACTCCCCGCGGTTTGTCGGCGGCCGCCGAATCCACGGCATCACGACGCCACCGGACGACACCGGCAGTCCGTACGGGTCGCAACAACCCGGGAAAGGAGAGCGAAAAACGAATGAACTGTCCGATATCGAAAGGGGCAGTGGTGCAGATAAACAGCCCTCCCATGCTCAGGTCGGTGAGGTAGTCGGCGATGAGGTCGCGCGGGCTTTCGTACTCGACCTTCAGGACGATCTCGTTCCGCTTGCTCGCTCGGCGCTCCCCCGGTACTTCCATGCGCTCTCCCTCGCGTTCCGTTTGCCGACCTCTTCGTGGAACCCTTACCTCTTGAAATCGTTCCCGGAAGACCCGGACAGCGCCTTTATCCTGGAATCCACCGCTAGCAGAACAAGGTTCTTGCCGGGCAAAAACGGTCCGAGTATACGCTCTCCTTCCGTCACCGCCGTCACCGCCGGGCTACTATAGAAACCTTCTTCTATTATATCACGCGCCTGCGAAAAATATCTAGTGGCCGCCTTCTGATCCTCGTCCTGTATCAGGTCGCCCAGCAGCCACGCCGCGGGCCAGAGGCTCGTATCGAGGAACAGGCTCCGCCGTAGCGCGTTTCTCGCCTCTTCGATCCGGTCGAGCAACAGATGGCATACCGCGCTGCGCAGGTATAGATCGGGGAGCAGGGCGTTCTGCCCGATGGCCTTTTCATACGATTGCAGAGCCTCGTCGGCCCTGCCACCATCGAGCAGACGATCGCCGCGGTTTCTCAGGTGTTCGACGTCCTCACCGCGTCGTCGAGCCGCCTCTTCCGACGCCCTCGACGGTGCTTGGCCGCCGTCCTCTTCGCGACCTCTGGAAACCGGAGGGTACCGTTCGGGCGGGATCCTCTCGATTTTCGGCAAAACCGACGCGATCGGTCGCGGTCGCGCCTTTTCCAGCTTGCGGCGCACCAGCACCCCCCGGATTTCCGTCAGCTCCAGCTGCGCGTAGCAAGGTATCCGGCTCTGCATCCTGGCACCTATCCACTCGGCCGCACCCAGGATCAGGAGCCCACCCGGGGCCAGGACCGAGAGCATCGATGCCATGGCGCGCTCGACGCTCTCGATGTCAAAGTAATAAAGGACGTTCCTGCACAGGATCGCATCCCACTGGCGGGCGCTGCCGGGTCCGAAACGCTCGGGGGACAGGGCCGGATCCGAGATGACGTCGTGACGTCTGAAGGTGACCAGGTCTTTCAACCGGGGCGATGCCACGCCGTGCTCATCTTCTTGGTAGAACCAGCGCTTGCGCCGCGCCGGGTGCACCTCCTTCAGTCTACCGTGCAAGTACCGGCCATTCGTGGCCTGGGCGAGCGCGACCCGGTTGATGTCGGTGGCGAGAATCTCGACCGGCGCCTCGACCTCGCCCAGCACCATCGCCAGCGAATAGGCCTCCTCGCCGCTTGCGCAACCGACGCACCAGATCGAGGTGGAAAGCCCCTTCGACAGACGCGGAAGCAAGACGTGGTCGCGGACCATGTCGATGGTTTCCGGCTCGCGGAAGAAGTAGGTGAAGGTGTTCGAATCGGACCCGTCGTCCGGTCGTGGCGTCCCGGTCCGTTCTCTCATGGTTCATAGCTTCCCGACGCGGCCCCGTTTCCCGCGACGGTACCGGCGGCGTTCAGCAGGGCTTGCGCTATTTCTCTCGTCGACAGGATGCGTTGAACGGCACCGATCTCGATAGCCGCCTTCGGCATACCGAAGACGACGCAGGATGCCTCGTCTTGCGCCAGCGTTATTCCCCCCGCCTGTCGGATGGCCTTGAGCCCCTCGGCTCCGTCTCTTCCCATGCCGGTCAGCAACACGCCCATCGCGCTCGAGCCGTACGACCTGGCGGCGGATTTGAAGAGGACGTCGATGGACGGGCGGTGTCGGCAACGCGGCGAATCGCTGCACGCCTCGAACCGGCCTCGCGAGGATACCGAGAGATCACTCCCGCGGATGGCAACGTGGACCGTTCCCGGCTGCAAAAGCGAGCCGGGCAGCGCCTCGCGGACCGAAAGCCGTACCTTCGAGTCCAGCCATTTGATGAAATCCGCAGCGAAGACGTCCGCGAGGTGCTGAAGGACGACGACGGCTACCGGGAAATCGTCGGGTAGCTCACCCAGAATGGAAACGATGGCGCTGGGTCCGCCGGTAGAGGAGCCCACGACGATCAACGAAACTGCCTGCGCGAAGGACGTAACCGACTCGCGTCGGACGTGCTCCTTGATGCGCCGATTCGTCAGAGCCGCCACGTGCGGTATCACGGGAACCGAGGCGAGTCGCTCGGCGAGCACCAGCAGGTCCTCTTGCTCGGCCGTCGTGCCGGGCCACGCCGTGGGTTTCTGGATCAGGTCGAGGGCGCCGCGGGACAACGCTTCGAAAGTGGCGTCCGCGCCTCCGTAGCGCGGTACACTGGTAACGACGAGAATGCGCGTGGGCTCCAGAGCCATGATCTGCTCGATGGCGTACAGGCCGTTGCCCTCGGGCATGTCGAGATCCATGGTGATGAGCCTCGGTTTGAGGCTGCGGGCCAGGGCGAAGGCTTCCCTGCCGGATCCCGCTTCGCCGACCACGAGAAAACGCGGGCTTTTCTGGAATACCGCTCGTAGGCTGCGTCGTACGATCGAAGAATCATCGACCAGAAGGACGGAAATGCTGTCGTTCGAATTTGACACGACTATCGACCGAGCCGCCGGCGTATGGTGTTCCCGAGCACCTTTTCCGAGAACTCGGTCTTCACCAGATACTCGTCCGCGCCGGCTTCGAGTGCCTCTCGCTTGTCCTCGTCCGAGCCGTGGGTCGACAGCACCACGATGGGGAGGTTGCTCCATTCCGGTCGTGCGCGCAGGTGACGAATGAGCTCGATACCGCCCATGCCCGGCATGTCGAGATCGGTTACGAGAAGGTGAACCGGCTCGTTCTCCAGCACGCCCAGCGCTTGCCCTCCATCCGCGGCCTCCAGGACCTGGTGGCCGAGCGTACGCAGGACGCGCGCGATCATGGCGCGGGTGATCGCTTGATCCTCTACCAGCATGATCCGCGTCAGCAGGGGATGCTCCGCCTCCGTTTCCCCGGTCACAACGGCAAGCCGCGGCGCCTTCTCGCGTGCCCGTTGCAGCAGTTCCGGCGGATTGAAAACGAGCACCAGCTTCCCGTCGTACAGGTTACATCCCCCCGCGAAGATCCTCGTGGCGTCGAGAACCCGGTGGGTCTTGACCACCACCTCCGTTTCGCGAGTCCACTCCGACACCAGGAACGCCCCCCTCGCGTTTTCGTGCCGTACGATCAGGGCCCGCGCGATGTCGGTTTCCGGGGCGTCCGTTTCGACGAACCCGGCCAGGTCTACCAGCGGCACCACGTGGCCGCCGTGACGAATGGCCGATCGGCCATTGACCTTCTCCACGTCCGAATCCGCAATGGCGACCACCGCTTCGACGGCCCTGCTGGGAAAAGCGTACAGAGCCTCGTGACAACGTACGACGAGCACGCGCATCAAGCTGATGCTACCGGGTACCCGCAGCTCGAAGCTCGTGCCCCGGCCGGTAAGGCTGTGCGCGACCACCGAGCCGCCCAGCAACTCCACGTTGCGCTTGACCACGTCGAGCCCCAACCCTCGCCCGGACGTTTCCGTGGCCACGGCCCGGGTCGAGAAACCGGGGCTGAACAGGTAGCCGAGACAGGCCTCGTCGTCCAGAGAGCCGCTGGCGTCCCGGGAGATCAGGCCCAGCTCGACGGCGCGCCCCCGTACGCACCCCGTGTCGATTCCCCGTCCGTCATCCGTCACCGTGACCAGTACCGATGCGCCTTGACGCTTTGCCGATAACTTTACCAGAGCCTTTTCAGGCTTGCCCGCGCGGCGCCGCTCGTCGACGGGTTCGATCCCGTGATCCACGCAGTTACGGATGAGGTGCAAGAGCGGTTCGACGAGTTTCTCCACCACGTTCTTGTCGATGCGAATTCCCTCGTCTTCGATCTCGACCGCTATCTGCTTGCCGTGCTCCCGCGCGAGATCGCGCACGGCACGAACGTACCTGTCGAGCACGCCGCGAACGGGAACCAGGCGTAGCTCGCGCGAGCGTTGTTCCAGATCCCGGGCGATCACGCTCCCCTCGTAGACCTGTTGCTCGACGTCTTTCGCGACGCTGCCGATCCGCTCGAGTACGCCGCGGAGACCGGCCGTTGCGGAAAGATCCCCGCCGGTGGCGAGCACCGCGACACTTCTCCCGATGGCGGCCAGCGCCGGACGCCGGGCCTGCTCCGATTCGATCTCGGTCAGGGACCCCAGGGCTACCTCGACGAGGTCCTGCAAGGCGCGAACGGAGTGCTGGTACTTGCCATGGGCGACCACGATCTCGCTCGCCGATTCGGCGAGCTCCCCTACCCGATCCAGGTCCATGCGAACCGAGCGTTCCGGGATCACCCGGGACGCTTCCGGACCCTGCTCGGCGTGCTCCCACCCGCTTTCCCGCGACTGCTCTTTGCTCGTCGGCGCCGTCCGCCCTCGCTCCTTCCCGTCCCGCTCCATGACCCGATCGAAACGCTCCATGACCCGATCGAAACGCTCCATGAGCGCGGAGAGATCGATCGTGCCTTGCGCGGTGCCGGCCTTCTTCCGGACTATAGCCGATATGGTGTCAGTGGCAGCGAGGATGAGATCGCCAACCGCATCCGGCACGTCCAGAAAGCGTTCTACCGCGAAGATGACCAGCTCCTCGGTCCGGTGAGCCACCAAGCTCACGTCGGCGTACCCCATGATCTTCGCCTCGCCCTTGAGACTGTGAAGCTCGCGTAGTAATTCCTCGGCCTTGGGCTTGTGGTGGGGATCCCGTTCCAGGGAAATCCAATCGAGGTTTATCCTTTCGACGCGTTCCAGCGTGCACTGTCGAAACTCGCCGAGAAGCTTTTGGCGCGCGCTATCTGCAGGATCCACCGCCGCGACTCCAGAAGAACACCATGGGAGGCACTGCAACCGATCGGGGGGACGGCTCCACGAACTCCCGCCTTTCGGGTTTCGACCTCGGTATCGAGGCGTGTTTCGAAAGACGGGTCATCAGCTTTCTCATAATTCGTTCCAGCTCATACCGCGGATATGCGCGCGGCGTCTTGACGGAGAAACTGGACCAGCTCGGGAAGATCGATCCAGATGGCGAGCGGCCTTCGCTTCGTGCTCGATGGCGGGTACGCGGCCGCTTCCATGACCACGACGCCTCGTACCCAGGCGCTACATCCCGCTCGCGCCACTACCCACGGCAGGCGGAAAAAGGCGCTGTCTTCCATCTGGACGAGCCGAAGTTCCGCCGCGGTGCGAAAAGCAACGCCTTGCGGCTCGGATTCGACCTGCAGGCAGTAGGGGCGGATATCTGCAATCGTCATTTCCTGCACGCCGACGTACCGATCGAGGTCGAACATGGCCAGGGAGCGGTCGACCGCGCCTTGTCCGACCCGGCCGAATGAGGCAATGCCCTCGGTAAGCGTGACGAATACGGCCTCGGAAAACTCCAGCAAAAGGACAGGAACCGGACGATTCGTACCGCGGGTCAACTCGCACCTCCGGTCATGGGCACGGAAGACCCATCTTGTCCCGTCAGCACTTGGAGCAAGGCCGAAACGCGCAGTACCGTGACGATACCCTCCGGATGGTCGATCTGTCCCCCCACCAGCTCGACCCCCCGGGCCTGTTGCGAAAATGAGGCGTCGGAGTCGACGATCCGAACGGCATCCGCACGCGCCTCGTACCGCCCCAGGATGACGTCGGCAACCACCGCGAACCCGCGATTTTCCGATTCGAGCACGATCAGGCGACGATCGAGCAACTCGTCGGAAGATTTATCCTCTCGAATCGGCGGAAGAGCCAGCACCCTCGCCAGATCGGCAACCGCGACGATACGACCTCGCAGGTGTACGACTCCCTGGAAATGATCAGCGGCCGTCGGTACGCGTACGGGCTGCTCGAACGCCGCCACGAACGCGACGCTCCGTTCCTCGAACGCGTACAGGCTCTCGCCCAAGCGTATCACGAAGTAACAAGCCTTTTCGACCTCGGCCTCGTCGGTATCTGACCGGGCTGCATCGGGGTCTCGTCCCAGCGGGGGCGCGTCTGGCTTGGCTTGGGTCACGGCTCGGCCGATAGCGAGGGCATACCTTACGAGCTTGGGCTCGATTACCGGTATTCGGGCCAGAAACGAATGCTAGGCAACCGTTTAATCATACAAAGATTCCACGGCGCCGTCGAGCCCGGTTCGATCAGACATCACCGGCGACGGGCTCGATCCTGCCGGAAAGTGGGTCCGTACCCGGACCGGTTTTCTCTTCCCGGTCCGCTCGTCTATTTTGCGGTGCCTCGTTAGGGTCCGCGACAAAACAACTCGATCAGATTTCGGAGCGCGACGACCCCGGATGCAAGGCGCGACGACGAGAAATATTGGGGATATTTTGAGCAGGAGCAACGCAGCAGCCGGGGCCGTCCCGCCCGAAAGATGGATGAGTTATTTTGTCACAGACCCTTAGGTAGTTCCCGGCTCGAAATAGCCGATTTCGGCTTTCACGGCTAGCCGGACGC
>CAYVFC010000241.1:0-6551 GCA_964450715.1 uncultured Sandaracinaceae bacterium
TTTTTCAATAATGGTTATGCGCGATTAGGCGGCTTAAGCGAACACGCGTGCTTCGCTCATGCTTGCCAGCACGTTCATCCGGGCCGAGACATCTTTACTCGGCGAGTCGCCATGTGCGGCCACTCTTTTCTTGGTTCCTTCGTTCGCTCGATGCAGAGAAGATTTCGCGGCCTACGCGATGCTCTTGCCGAAGCGTTTCTCTTCGTCGTTAATAGTACTGCTCGGTCTAACCCGAACCACGAAAGAAAATGGGATGGCTTGCTTGCGGCCTTCTGCCAGTAAACGGGGCCGTATGAAATGATCACCTATGAACCGGTACTACGATAGGGAAAATTCCGCTCGACGGCTCGGTAGCTCCGCCGAGACCGGTTCGGTATGATTCGGGTACGGCTCTTTTGAAGGGAGTCATATAGATTGGCGGACGGCGTTTGGGGCAACTGGACGTTTCTCCTCCACCGCTCATCGAAAGTGATTGGCCAGGCCCTGGTGCCGCCGTCCTACTTCAACCTCATCCGTTTTCACGGCGTATTCGGGCCCAACGCCCTGCTTCGCCCGCGGGTAGTGCCCGGCAGCGGCAACACCGCCGGCAACACCGCTGCCGAGCCGCGGCAGCTGCAGCTGTTCACGCTCGACAACTACCTGTGCCTGCTCGGCGCCCGGCCGGCCAACGACGCGCCCCGGGCCTCGCCGGGCCGCCGGGCCTGAGCCGAGTTGCTGCGCAGAACCTTTGCCGTGGACGTAACCATTTGCCCCAAATGCTCGGCCAGGATGCGTCTGCTCTAAATGGCCCGAAGCCGAGATCCGCAAGGGCGTGGCCCGAGCCGGGCTAGGTCCCATGCCGCCCCCGCCGAGGCCCCTGCCGGTTCCGCCCGGCCAGTTGCTGCTTCCGTTAGGTTGAGCGGATCGAATCAGAGCGGACCACGGGCTGCTGATTCGGTTAGGTTGAGCAGATCGAATCAGAGCGGACCACGGGCCGTAGGCTGCGACGCACCGCTGCGCCCGCGACTCGCTCCGTTTTGCCCGGGACGCCGGCTCAGGCCGCCACGACTCGCCGACTACCCCTCGATCGCGCCTGTGCCCCACGTTCAACCCCGCCCTCTGCTCGACAACACCTGTCCGTTCTTCTACGCTCGATCTCGGAAATCCAGTTCTATTTGTACTTCACGCCAAACAGCGGATCGCCAACCTTCACGCCCATGTCTCCGCCGTCGAGCACGCGGCCGTATAGCGCGTCTGTCTACTCGGTCTTTCGCTCTGCTACCTGTCTTTCCGTAGCTACCTCTTGTGCCAGCGGGCAGCGCACGCCGTCCTCGCGCTCCATTTCGGCGACGCATCGATTGCAGGGCCGAAAACCGCCAGCGCTAATTTCTGGGCAGGGTTTCTCTCCGCGGCGATCATCCTGAGCAACGGTCGCTCGCCGCGGAAGGGGTAGAAGGGGCCACCAACTCGGTGGAAAGGACGGTGCAGTAACCCCCCGTTGTTTTACGGCGCCTCCCAGGCGCCGATGTCCGGAGCGCCGCCGTTGTAGTCGCCCGGCTCGGCCCGGTTGACGTCCACGCCCGGCAGAACGACCCCCTGGTCGATAAGGGTGCTGTTACCGCGCAGCCGCAGATCGTAACCGGCCGCGTTCACGTACAAAGGATCGTCGGTCATGCTGTTGGGGCCCAGTGCGGCGCAGCCGGCGCAGGGGCCCGACCCGTTGAGGTGGTAGTCGTTGTGATCGCGCTCCAGGAAGCTGCCGCCGCCGAAGTACAGTCCCGACAGACCGTTGTAGCTGAGGATATTATTGCGAAAGTCGGTATTGATCGAGCCGTTTCCCAGGTCGACCCCGTTTTCCGTGTTCGCATGAACGGTGTTATGGATAAAGGTTACGCCGTCGCACGGACCTGATGCGTCTATGCCGACAGCGTTCGCATAGACGACGTTGCCCAGGATCGTGGAACCGTCTGCCTGCCCGGTCAGCGATATCCCTTCCTCGGTATGCCCGTGGATTCGATTCCACTCGACGATGCCGCGCCCCATCACCTTGACTCCTCTGGCGCCGTTCCTCGCTATCTCGTTGTCGGGCCCCAGGATGTTGTCGCTGCCGGCCACCTCGACGCCGTCGGCGTTATCGTGTATGTAGCCTCGGGCGAACCGGTTGTTCGAGCCGCCGGAAAGAGAGAGAGCCCGCCCGCTGCAGTTGAAGATCTCCAGCCCGTATAACTGGTTATTGCTGCTGTTGACGTTCAGGCAATCCGCGTTCACGCCGCTGCAGTCCAGCGCCGCGCCGTCCGCGACCAACTCTAGGCCGGCGTCGTCCGCGGGGCTTGGTAGCGCCGACATCACGTCGATCACGTAGCCCGAGGGAACGTGGATGACCTGCTTCCCCGGCTGCTCGTTTGCATAGAGTATCGCCTCCCGCAGAGAAAAACCGCTTCCTCCGGGGCTCGCTGGCGTCGCGCCCCCGTCTGCCTCGTCGATCTCAGTCGTGACCACGAGCAACTCGTCGACCGGAGAGACGATAACGTCAAAGGCCGCCCAGCCGCGTAGGCCTCCGGTGTCCTCCACCATTAGCACCACGGCATGGGTGCCCTCGGTCGAGAATACGTGGCTCGAGTCGACTCCCTCGCCGTCGGTCACCCCGTCGTTGTCCCAGTCCCATAAAAAGGTCAGCAAGCCGATGTCGTCCTCCATGTCCTTGGTCGCGGAGGCGTGCCCGTCGAACGATTCGCCCGCAACGCCGACCGGCGGATCGACGAAGAAGCGCGCGACAGGCGGGGTGTTTTCCGTCAGCGCGCAACCCGTATCCGCGGCGTCCGTCATTCCGTCGCAGTCGTTATCGGCCAGGTCGGAGCAATTGCCCGCCGGCGCGCTCTCTTCCTCCGCCCCCTGCGTGGGATTGCAGGTATTCGTCTCCACACCACCGAGGCAAATGAACTCGCCCGTGTTGCCCGAGCACGCTCCCACACCGCAAGTCGTCAGCGTCGATGGATACCCCTCGTCCGTGTCGCCGTCGCAATTGTCGTCGACGTTGTCGCAGTCCGTGTCGCTATCCGAAGCGCCCAGCGTCGGATCGCACGTGTCATCGGTCACACCGTCGCTGCACGCGATCTCTCCCGTGTTGCCCGCGCACGCTCCCACACCGCAGCCCGTCGGCACCGGCACGTAGTCGTCGTCCGTGCCCCCGTCGCAGTCGTCGTCGATATTGTCGCAATCCGCGTCGTCCGCTGTAGAGCCCTGATAGGGGTCGCAGGTGTCCGTCGGCGTGCCATCGATGCAGACCAGACTGCCCGTGTTGCCCGCGCACGGGCCCACGCCACAGCTGGTCGCCGGCGCCACGTAGTCCTCGTCCGCCTCCTCGTCACAGTCGTCGTCTATCCCGTCGCAGGTCGGGTCGTCCGACGCCGGCTCGCCGGCGCTGCAGCTGTCCTTCAGCGCGCCGTCCACGCAGGTAAGCTCGCCCGTTGCCGCGCAGGCGCCTACGCCGCAATTGGTCGTCGTGGGCTCGTACTCCTCGTCCGCCTCGCCGTCGCAGTCGTCGTCCACATTGTCGCAGGTCGGGTCGTCAAAAGAAGCGCCCTGGAACGGGTCGCAGGTGTCCTCGGTCACTGCGTCGCTACAAATGATCTCGCCCGTGTTGCCGGCGCACGCCCCCACACCGCAGCCGGTCGGCGTCGATATATGGTCCTCATCCGTATCCCCGTCGCAGTCGTCGTCCAGCCCGTCGCAGGTCGCGTCGTCGGCAGCCGCGTTCTCCGGATCGCAGCCCACCTGCTCCCGCGCCAACACCTCGAACGCGTCCCGCAACACGCCCTCCCTGCCTTCCGGATCCTGCACCGCCAGATCGTGGACACCCTCGAGCAACGTCCCCGGCACTACAGCGGTCAGGGTGTTGAAGTCCACGTAGGCGACCTCTTGCAGCTCCACCTCGCCCAGCCGGGCGGTAAAGGTGTCGCGTAGATACGACCGCTCCTGGTCCAGATAGCTCGCCCTGACCTCCAGGTAGAAATCGCTACCGCGGATCGTCACCTCCGTCCTCTCCCCCTCTCGCGCCGAGCCGGGTTCCACGCTCTCGGGGCGCGGCGCGCCCGCCTCGCTCAAGGCGCAGCCCGCAAGAGCGAGCGGAATCAGTGCTACCGCCCATCTCCCTTTTTGCATCGCACCAGTATACCACGCCGGCGCGTGGGGATCGCTCCCGGCCGCTACGGCGCTTCCCCGGGCGCCGATGTCCGGTCCACTGCCGTTGTAATCGCCCGGCTCGGTTCGGTTCAGATCCAGCCCCGAGATGATCACGGCCTGATCGATCAGCGTGCTTTCGTTTCGCAGCCTCAGACGGCATGATCGATCGAGGCGCTTCCGCGTATAGACGATCGAACCGTATTCGTGCGACGACGCGGCGGACTGTACGGAGGGAGAGCTCTGTCTGCAGGGCTGGAACAAGGGGACCAACCAGAGGTCTCCTCCCACCTGCAGGTCGGACTACCGGAGTATTCCGTTTCCTTCCGGGCCGAGCATACCCTGGGCCTTAGAGGGTGTTTAAAAAGCGCCTCCTGTCGTCTTTCGGGCGGGACGGCCCGATCTGCTGCGTTGCTCCTCCTCGAAATAGCGCCGCTATTGCTCGTCGTCGCGCCTTGCATCTCGGGCCGTCGCGCTCCGAAATACTCGGTCGGCGCTTTTTAAACACCCTCTTACCAGCGTATCGCTGGCCCACCCCGGGGCGGTCACCCTGGTGCAGCGCTTCGACAGCGCCTTGAGACTGAACGTGCACGCGCACACGCTCGCGCTTGACGGTGTGTACGTACAGGATGAGCATGGCGCAGAGCTCGATTTCCACCCGCTGCCCTCGCTCGGCGCCGCAGATGTCCTGAGCGTGGCCGCCCGCACCGCCGCGCGGATCCGACAAGTGCTGCGGTCGCACGGCCGGCTGAGCGAACCGGGCGACCTCGGCGACGAGGCGCTCGAGCCTGCTGACTTCGCCGTCGAACAGCCGGCATTGCTCGGCTGCAACCAGGCCTCGGCCCAGGGGCGCGACTTGCTCGGCGAGCGGGCCGGAAGCCCGACGCTTCGGTTGCTCGACCCACAAGCAGCATCCCGACGGGCAGGCGCCGCAATACAGACCGGAAATGACGCCAGCGGAGGCGACCTGGTGGCCCGGGTCGACGGGGTCAGCGTGCACGCCGCGACCTGCATCGACGGGCGCGACCGCAAGCGGCTCGAGCGGCTCTTGAAGTACATCACCAGGCCCGCGCTGGCCCAGGACCGCCTGCACATCGGTGACGACGGCCGCGTGCGCTACGACATGAAACGCGTCTGGGCCGACGTCCACGCGGGCGATTGTGCTCGATCCGCTGGATTTCATCGCCCGGCTCTGCGCTCTGGTGCCGCCGCCCTACTTCAACCTCATCCGTTTCCACGGCGTATTCGGGCCCAACGCCCTGCTTCGCCCGCGGGTAGTGCCCGGCAGCGGCAACACCGCCGGCAACACCGCTGCCGAGCCGCGGCAGCTGCAGCTGTTCACGCTCGACAACTACCTGCGCCTGCTCGGCGCCCGGCCGGCCAACGACGCGCCCCGGGCCTCGCCGGGCCGCCGGGCCTGGGCCGAGTTGCTGCGCAGAACCTTCGCCGTGGACGTGACCGTATGCCCCTGCTGCTCGGCCAGGATGCGTCTGCTCGAAATGGCCACCACCGAAGCCGAGATCCGCAAGGGCGTGGCCCGAGCCGGGCTGGGTCCCATGCCGCCCCCGCCGAGGCCCCTGCCGGTTCCGCCCGGCCAGTTGCTGCTTCCGTTAGGTTGAGAGGATCGAATCAGAGCGGACCACGGGCTGCTGCTTCGGTTAGGTTGAGCGGACGGCACCTGCGGCGTTCTGGAAATCGGCAGTGGCTGTCTTTACCCGGGCGAATGCGAGTCGGGCTATTGCGCGGACGGGGTATGCTGCGATAGCGCCTGTGAGGGTTCCTGTCAGACCTGCGACGGGGAGTTCACCCACAGCCCTTTGGGAGTGTGCGGTTCGGCATACGAGGGTCAAGACCCCTACGGCGATTGCGCCCGGCGGAGCGCTGCCTCGTGCCTGACCGGGTACTGCGACGGCAACGGCGATTGCGAGAAGCTCCGCGCCGGTAGCCCCTGCGACGACGGCATCTTCTGTAACGGTCCGGACGCCTGCGACGCCTACGGGCGTTGTTACGTTCATACGGGGGATCCCTGCGATGCCGGGCAAGTATGTAACGAATGCAACGAGCAGTTAAGAACCTGTCTGGCGTCGGGATCCCTCCAATGCGACGACGACGGCGATCCCATGACAGTACAGTTCTGCAATGCCGCCGGTTCGTGCCTCGACGGCCGCGAGGGCTTCTGCGACCTATTCTTTGGGTGTAACTCCCGCATTGACGCCTCACGCCGCCCTCTTCGGACGCAAGGGAATCACATTTTCGGGTAAAGACACGACACTTCGATAAGTCTCGGCGATCAAACGCCACGCGCGATCGAAACGATCACTCTGACAGAAGGCTCGAATTCGTCGCGCCACCGCATCCCCGAACGCTTCAGTCGCTGCGTGACGAGAGTCTTG
>CAYVFC010000242.1:0-6393 GCA_964450715.1 uncultured Sandaracinaceae bacterium
TCCGCGAGGGCGGCCGCACCGTGGGCGCCGGCGTCATCAGCAAGATCATCGAGTAACGGTGGCGGAGCGGTTGCGCGTAGTACTGGTCTGCACGAAGTGCGGAGCGCGAAACTACCGGACGACCAGGTCGCGCAAAGCGGAGAACACGAGGTTGCGTTTAAAGAAATTCTGCCCGACGTGCAGACAGCATACCGAGCACGGCGAGTCGAGGTAGCGAGGAGGAGCGGGAACCGAAGGCCAGTAGCTCTAACGGTAGAGCGCCGGATTCCAAATCCGAGGGTTGTGGGTTCGAATCCCTCCTGGCCTGCCAAAAGGTCTCTTTAAAAACACGGACTTTCTGAGGAAACGGAAATAGAGAGGCAAATTCAGTAGCTTTTGACTGGTAACGGGGTTGGAAAGGTGTAAGTTCGCCCACGCCCCGCCCATCCCCGAATCCCTGGATACCGATGGCCGAACGAGATACCAGCTTACAACCCAAAACCCTCGGACTACAGAGGTGGGTGCTGTTCGCCTTCCTGGCTACGGGCGTCTTTCTGCTCTGGTTTCTAGATAGGCTGACGACGACTATATGGACACTGCTCTCCGACAGCTTCGTCTCCGTTCCAGAGCCGGACGGCTATGGCACCCTGATCACCGTGGGCTCGGCGGTCGTGGCCGCGGTAACCGCCCTGAGCCTGTACCGACACCAGGGCATCAACCGCATGACCATCGACGTGGTCGCCGAGCTCTCGAAGGTGACCTGGCCGGCGCGTAAGGAGATTTCCTACTCGACCGTGGTCGTCATTATCACCTCCATCGTAGCGGCTCTCATACTCGGTACGTTCGATACCGTTTGGTCGACCATTACGGATTTGATCTACTAGGAAAGACCGTGAACAGCGACAACGGCGAAAGAGCGCCCGTGCAAGGCGTCGAAATCGAAGAGAAAAAAGCCGACCTTCCGCCGGAACAGAACGCGGTCGAGCAGGGATCCGAGGCTGCTGTTCCGACCGATCTAGGGCCGGACGCGGTGCAGACACCGGACGCAGTAAACGCTGCCGCCGAAGCAGGCGAGACCGCCAAATCGAGAGAGACCGAGCCCGCGGTGTCGTACGCGCAACCGTCCATGCCGGTACCGGATGAGATCACTACGAAGACCGAATCGTATCCGGCCGAAGCCGGTGAACCCGAGGGTGCCATGGAAACCGCGCCGGCGCCGGCGCAGGACGACCAGCAGCAACGAGCGGCTATTGCGGTAGAACCGGTACCGGCGCAAGACGACCAGCAGCAGGACTCGGCCGCGATACCCGAGGCGGACGGCCGGGCCGCAGCCGAAAGTGCCGCGACCGGCGGCGCGACCAAGCACAGGTGGTACGTGGTACACGTCTACTCCGGCTACGAGCAGAAGGCCCGGCGCTCCTTGCTGGAGCGCATCAAGCAGGCCGGCATGGAGAGCGCCTTCGGCGAGGTCCTCATCCCCACCGAAACGGTGCAGGAGACGCGCGGCAAGAGCTCCCGGCTCACCTCCAAGACTTTCTACCCGGGCTACATTTTCGTTCAGATGAGCATGAATGATCACGCCTGGCACTTGGTCCGCGACACGCCCAAGATCACCGGGTTCGTCGGCGGCCGTTATCCGCGGCCCGTACCCGCCCCCGAGATCGCGTCAGTCGTACAGCAGGTGGAGGAAGGCGCGGCCAAGCCCAGGCCGCAGGTGCAGTTCGAACAGGGCGATCAGGTGCGCGTGATAGACGGCGCCTTCGCCAACTTCACGGGCGCGGTGGAAGACGTCAAGCCCGAGAAACAGAAGGTCCGAGTACTGGTCTCCATCTTCGGGCGCGCCACGCCGGTGGAGCTGGATTACTCGCAGGTGGAGAAGACGGCCTGAAGGCCCGAGGGATCGAGATGGCTACCAAGAAGAAGAAGGTTATCGGAGAGATCAAGCTGCAACTTCCGGCTGGACAGGCCAACCCCTCGCCGCCCGTCGGTCCCGCGCTCGGTCAGCACGGCGTGAACATCATGGGTTTCTGTCGGGACTTCAACGCCAAGACCCAGAGCCAGGCCGGTATGATCATCCCGGTCGTGATCACGGTCTATACCGACCGTTCCTTTTCTTTCATCACCAAGACCTCTCCGGTATCAGTTTTGATAAAGAAAGAGCTCGGCCTGACCATCGGCGGCAAACCGGGCTCTGGCTCGCCGAGGCCGAACAAGGAAAAGGTGGGAAAGCTCACCCTGGATCAGGTTCGCAAGATCGCAGAAGTCAAGTTGCCAGACACCAATGCGGCCAGTGTAGAGGCCTGCATGAACAACGTAATCGGCACCGCCCGCTCCATGGGAGTCGAGATCGCCGAATAACGAGGCAACCGGTGGTAGGTCCTCGGGGACCGCCTGGACCACCGTAAGGAGGAAGTGGTGAAGGCCGCTAAAAGACGTGTCGAATCGGTGCAAAAGGTCGACCGCAACAGACGGTACACGCTGAACGAGGCCTGCGATCTGGTCAAACAGACCAGTTTCGCCAAGTTCGACGAAAGCGTGGATCTGGCGGTTCGGCTGGGCGTCAATCCCAAGCATGCCGACCAGATGGTGCGCGGCGCCATCGTGCTCCCGCACGGCATCGGCAAGGTCAAGCGGGTACTGGTCTTTGCCAAGGGAGAGAAGGCAACCGAGGCCGAGCAGGCCGGGGCCGACCACGTCGGCGCCGACGAGCTGGTCAAGAAGGTCGGCGACGGCTTCTTCGATTTCGATACAGCCATCGCCACCCCGGACATGATGGGCCAGGTGGGACGCCTGGGGCGCATCCTGGGACCGCGCGGACTGATGCCCAACCCCAAGGTCGGAACGGTCACCATGGATGTCAGCAAGGCCGTCAAGGAAGCCAAGGCGGGCAAGATCAGCTTCCGGGTAGAGAAGGCGGGAATCGTCCACGCGCCAGTCGGCAAGCGCTCGTTCGAAGCCGACAAGCTGGTGGACAACATCCGCATCCTGGTGGGCGCGCTGGTCAAGGCCAAGCCTTCGACCGCCAAGGGCGTCTATCTGCGTAGCATCACCGTCAGCACCACCATGGGCCCCGGCATCAAGATCGATCCCGCTACCATCGGGACCGAGGCGTAGGAGCGACCGCCATGATCAGAGAGCAGAAAAAGCAGCAGATCGAAAAGGTTCGCGACCGCTTCTCACGCGCCATGTCGGCGGTGCTGGTCGACTTCCGCGGGCTGGACGTGGCCTCGGCCACCGAGCTGAGAGGCGAGTTTCGCAAGCTGGGCGTCGAGTACCGGGTGGTGAAGAACACCATCGTCCGGCTGGCGCTTCAGGGAACCGACCTGGAAAAGGACGAGGTGCTCAAGAAGAACCTGACCGGGCCCACCGGCATCGCCTGGAGCTTCGAGGACCCCTCGTCCGCCGCCAAGGTAATCAAGAAATTCCGTGAGGGGGAGAACAAGGCCGAGAAGCTCCAGGTCAAGTGCGGGGTGCTCGACAACGAGGTGATGCCCGCCGAGAGCGTCGAATCGGTGCTGGCGACTCTGCCCAGCAAGGACGAGATGCGGGGCATGCTGCTGGCGCAGCTGCAGGCACCGGCGCAGAGCCTGCTCAGGCAGCTGCAGGCATCGGCGCAGAATTTCAGCTACTTGCTGGATGCTCGTAAGCGCCAGCTCGAGGGGTAAACGGTTGGTCAGAGGTGTTTTCGCGGTCCACCGAATACGGTGGGCCCGAAACCGAGTAGTGGTTGGTAATCGAGGTTGTGCCGTTCGTTGCGGCTTAGAAAAAGGGTACGGAGATATTCGATGGCAAACATGACCCAGGAACAAATGGTGGAGGAGCTGAGCGGCTGGACCGTGATGGAGGTAGCCGGGCTCGTCAAGGCGCTGGAGGAGAAGTGGGGCGTGTCCGCGGCGCCCGTGACCGTGGCCGGCGCCGCCGGTCCGGCGGCCGGGGCGGCCCCGGCCGAGGAAGAGCAGACCGAGTTCACCGTCGAGCTGACCGCGGGTGGCGACAAGAAGATCCAGGTCATCAAGGTGGTGCGCGAGGTCACCTCTCTCGGTCTGGCCGAGGCGAAGAAGCTGGTCGAGGAAGCTCCCAAGGCGGTAAAGGAAAACGTTTCCAAGGAAGAAGCCGAGGAGCTCAAGAAGAAGCTGGAAGAAGCGGGCGCAACGGTTACGCTCAAGTAGGTAGTGCCTGAAAAAGAGCTCATCCAGGGTGATACGGGCTGCGATCGTCGTTCGCGGGACGGCGCCGAGGGGCGCCGATCCGCCGCGTCGATGGGCGGAACAGGGATTTTTTGTCTTAAGGATGGCGTCGCCACCCGGCCGGGTGGCGACAAGAACGCTTCGGGAGTCAGCAGATGGCGTCGATGATTCAGACTAATTTTCGTATTCGACAGAGCTTCGGCAAGATTCCTCGGGTTATCGAGATCCCCAACCTCATCGATATCCAGATGAAATCTTACGAGAAGTTCCTGCAATCGGATACCGATCCGGAACAACGCCAGGAAATCGGCTTGCAGGGTGTATTCCGCAGCGTGTTTCCCATCCGCGATTTCAACAACGTCAGCGAGCTGGTCTTCGTCAACTACACGCTGGAAAAACCCAAGTACGACGTGGACGAGTGCCGCTCGCGAGGCATGACCTATGCCGCCCCCATCAAGGTGACCATCCAGCTGATCATCTACGACACGGCGGGCGAAGGCGCGGAGCGGATCGTCCGCGACATCAAGGAGCAGGAAGTCTACTTCGGTGAAATCCCGTTGATGACCGACAAGGGCACCTTCATCATCAACGGCACCGAGCGCGTGGTGGTCAGCCAGTTGCACCGCAGCCCCGGCGTCTTCTTCGACCACGACAAGGGCAAGACCCACTCCTCGGGCAAGCTGCTCTACCAAGCGCGCATCATCCCCTATCGCGGCTCCTGGCTCGACTTCGAGTTCGACCCCAAGGATCTGATCTACGTCCGTATCGACCGGCGACGCAAGATGTTCGCCACCGTGCTGCTGAGGGCCCTGGGCTGCAGCACCAAGGAAATGCTGGACTTCTTCTACGATACGGAGACCATCTTCGTCGAATCGGCCAAGAAGGCCTACAAGAGCATCGAGTTCGACCTGCTGCCCGGTCAGCGCGCCACCCGCGACATCAAGATCGACGGCGAGATGGTGGTGCGCAAAAACCGCAAGTTCACCCGCTCGGCCATCCGCAAGCTGCAGGAGGCAGGCCTGGATCGGCTGCCTATCGACGTGGGCGAGGTGCTGGGCAAGTTCAGCGCCGACGACGTGGTCAACCAGGACACCGGCGAGGTGATCCTGGCCGTCAACGAGGAGATCACCGAGGAGAAGCTGGAAGCGCTGCGCAAGGCCAAGATCAAGCAGTTCGACGTGCTGTTCATCGACGGCTTGAACGTGGGCAGCTACCTGCGCGACACCATCGTGTCTGACAAGATCGAGACGCAGGAAGAGGCGGTGCTGGAAATCTACCGCCGCCTGCGGCCGGGCGACCCGCCCACTCTGGATACGGCGCAGACGCTCTTTCACAACCTGTTCTTCAATCCGGACCGTTACGACCTCTCCCGCGTGGGCCGGCTGAAGCTGAATTACAAGTTCTATCAGGAATCCGACGACAAGCCGGATCTCACCACCACCACGCTGACCAAACGGGACATCCTGGAGACGGTCAAGCACATGATCAACCTTAAGAACGTCCGCGGCGGCGTGGACGACATCGACCACCTGGGCAATCGCCGGGTGCGAGCGGTGGGCGAGCTGATGGAAAACCAGTACCGCATCGGGCTGGTGCGCATGGAGAGGGCGATCAAGGAGCGGATGAGCATGTCGCAGGAGCTGGAAACGCTCATGCCGCACGATCTCATCAACGCCAAGCCGGTCAGCGCCGTGGTCAAGGAGTACTTCGGCTCCAGCCAGCTGTCGCAGTTCATGGATCAGACCAACCCGCTAAGCGAGGTCACCCACAAGCGCCGGCTGAGCGCGCTGGGGCCGGGTGGGCTGATGCGCGAGCGGGCCGGGTTCGAGGTGCGTGACGTTCACACCACCCACTACGGCCGTATCTGCCCTATCGAGACGCCGGAAGGTCCGAATATCGGTCTCATCGCCTCGCTGTCCACCTTCGCACGCGTCAGCGAGTTCGGCTTCGTGGAGACCCCCTACCGCAAGGTGGTGGACGGCCAGGTCACCGACGAGATCCGCTGGTTCAGCGCCCTGGAGGAGGAGAACCACTACATCGCCCAGGCCAACGCCGACATGGACGAACAGAAGCGGTTGACGGGCAAGCTGGTCAGCGCCCGGCTCAACGGCGAGTTCGTAATGGTCACCCCGGATGTGGTGACCTTGATGGACGTATCGCCGAACCAGCTGGTCTCGGTGGCCGCCTCGCTCATCCCCTTCCTGGAGCACGACGACGCCAACCGGGC
>CAYVFC010000243.1:0-6340 GCA_964450715.1 uncultured Sandaracinaceae bacterium
CGCTCCGCCGACGCGCCCGGTCTCGTATCGTTTATTTTGCGGTGCCTCCTAAGCGTGAGTTAATGCTTGGCATCTTCTACGTGTCGGAGTTACGACGTTGCCCCCTGCAGTCAAAAGCTAAAAAGCTAACCGCGTTCCCACGATGAAGCCCACTGCCTTCAAGGCGGTGCTGTTCGATCTGGACGGCACCCTGCTCGACACCCTGGAAGACCTGGCGGACTCTATGAACGCGACGCTGGAGATCCTCGGGCTTCCCGGGCATCCGGTCGAGGCCTACCGGCGTTTCGTGGGCAAGGGGGTGGAGAACCTGGTGCAGGAGGCGGCCCCGGCGGCGCGCCACGACCTGGCGCTCAGAGCCGAGCTGTTGACCGGTATGCGCGAGCAGTACGCGCACCACTGGTCGAACAAGAGCCGGCCCTATCCAGGCATCCTCGAGCTGCTCGGGGCCCTGGACGAGCGAGGCGTGGTCAAGACGGTCTTTTCCAACAAGCCGCACGACTTCACCGTGCTATGCGTGACCGAGCTACTGCGCGACTGGCGCTTCGACGCGGTCTACGGTCTGCTGGACGGCGTGCCGCGCAAGCCAGATCCGACCGGCGCCTTGCGCGTCGCCGCGGAGGTCGCCATCCCCCCGGCGGAGTTTCTTTACCTGGGGGATACGGATATAGACATGAAGACCGCGATCGGGTCGGGCATGTTTCCCGTGGGCGCGCTCTGGGGGTTCCGCACCGGCGATGAGCTGCTGGCGTCGGGTGCCGAGCGGTTGGTCGCCCACCCGCTCGAGGTGCTGGAGCTGCTGGCTGGGTAGGGGCGGGCAACGGGAGTGGGCGAGCCCCTCCCCTACGATCTAGAACGGGATCTCGCTGTCGGTGAAATCGTCGGCGTTCTGGGCGGGCGGTGCGGCGTCGTCGGTCGCCCGAGCGTCACCGTTGTTCCTGCCGCCCAGCAACAACACGTTGTTCGCCACGATGTCCGTGAAGTAGCGCCTCGACCCGTCGTTCGCCTCCCAGGATCGGGTTTGGATGCGCCCTTCCACGCCGATGCGGTCGCCCTTGCCCAGGATCTTGTTCAGCGCCTCGCCGCGCTTTCCCCAAACGACGACCGAGTGCCAGTCCGTCCGCTGTTCTCGGGCGTTGTTTTCCCGGTTCAGGTAACTCTCCGTGGTCGCCATGCGCAGTCGGAGCACCGCCCGCTGGTTCTTGGTGTACTTGAGCTCGGGGTCCTGCCCCAGGTTGCCTATCAGGAAGGTCCGGTTCATTCCGTCAGCCATTTCTCCATCTCCATTTGTTGCCGGGGTTTCGGGTCATCAGCAGAGGGCGCCGTCGGGTGATGCTTCGACACCACGCCCGTTTGCCCGATCTATCGGCCGGCTCCGGAGAAAGTTGCTTGGAAAAATCAGAGCCACCCCCCGACCAGGATGTCGGAGAGCAGGTTGCAGAGGCAGTGGAAGACGATGCTGGCCCCGATCCCGCCTCGCCACTCGCGCATCCAGCCGAAGAGCAGCGCCGGGAAGAAGACCGCCAGCCGGTTTGGATGCGATTCGGCGGCAAAGTGAACCAGCGCGAACAGCAGCGCCTGGATCACCACCGCGCTCGGGGAGAAACGCACCCCGAACAGGGTCACACGGTCTGTCAATCCGTCGCTCAGGCGCGTCTGGAAGTACCCCCGGAACAGGGCTTCCTCCGGCAGGCCTACCAGCAGGAGTTGGGCCGCCAGGTAAGACGCCAGCTCGGGCGGGGGTCGGAAGACGAATTCGCTCTGCGGGCCGTGCCAGAGGTAGAATCCGACGACGAACGGCGGAAAGACCAAGGCGGATATGGCGAGCGCCGCGGCGGTCTCGCGCACCCCCACCGGTAGCGCCCGCCGGATCGCGTGCCACAGATCCTCGAGCGCCCCGGCTAGCCCGGGCCGCGGCTTTTCATCCTCGGCCGGCTCCAGCAGCCCGCCCAGATCGATGCCGAATCTGCGGGCGCCCCCGGGTTGGCGACCGGCCAGGCGCAGCGCGGCCAGCAGAAAGAGCAGGCCGAGCAGCAGGTGCACGTTGTCGGCGATCAACGCCGGCCGCTGCGCTCGACCGATCAGGGCCGAGGCGGCGGCCATGCCAGCGAATACCAGCACTACCTCGCGGATCGCGGTTTTGTTCCTGGCCTCCAAGCCCATGGTCCCATCCGGGTTTGGCTGTCGAGATCGCGGTCGAGCCCCCGGGTTCGCGGGGAGTATACCCCGGGGGTTAGATACCGCTCGAAAATGGTGGTCGCCGGACGGAAAGCCGATCGCGCCCTGACGTCGACGGCTCCCCTTGACCCGGCGGTCGCCGCGCCTACACTTGCCGGATTTTACGGGGTGAGCATTTGATCCCGGACGATGTCATCTCCGAAATTCGCGAGCGAATAGACATCGTGGCGCTGGTGGGCGAGTACGTGACTCTCAAGCGCCGCGGAGCCAACTTCGTCGGCCTCTGCCCCTTTCATTCCGAAAAGACCCCCTCCTTCAACGTGCACCGCGAACGCCGTTTTTTCCACTGCTTCGGCTGCCAGGCCTCGGGCGACGCGATCTCCTTTCTGATGCGGATCGAGGGCTCCACCTTTCCCGAAGCGGCCCGTACCCTGGCCGAGCGCTCTGGTATCGAGATCGCCCCTTTCGACGAGGTGGACGACGCGGCGGTACGCCGGGAGCGCGCCAGGAAAGAGAGGCTGTTCGGCCTGGTAGAAGCGGCGGCGGGTTTTTACCGCCGGCAGCTCGAATCGGCCGAGGAGACGAGCGTGGCCCGACAGGAGATCGAGCGCCGCGCCATATCCGAGGAGACCTCGGCGGTATTCCGGCTCGGTTATGCGCCGGCCTCCTGGGACGCGCTGGTGCGTTTCCTCGGCCGTAAGTCGCTTTCGCCGGCCGAGGCCGAGCAGGTCGGCCTGCTGATCCCGCGACGCAGCGGCTCGGGCTACTACGACCGCTTTCGCAATCGCTTGATGTTCCCGGTATGCGATTTACACGGACGCGTGGTCGCCTTCAGCGGTCGGGCGCTGGCTCCCCCGGCCGACGAGCCCCTCCGGGAGGAGCCCAAGTACGTTAACAGCCCGGAGAGCCAGCTTTTCAACAAGGGGGCGATGTTGTTCGGGCTGCACCAGGCTCGGGTGGAGATCCGCCGGCAGGGATTCGCCGTCCTCTGCGAGGGCAACTTCGACGCGATCGCCCTTTATCAAGCCGGGCTGCGCAACGCGGTCGCGCCGTTAGGGACTGCCTTTACGGCCGAACAGGCGGAGATCCTCCGCCGTCTCACTCAACGCGTGACCCTGCTGTTCGACGGGGACGCGGCCGGCCGCAAGGCGGTCAGAGCCGCATTCCCCCTGCTGGCCAGGGCTGCTCTGGCGGCGCGGGTGGCGGTCTTGCCCCCGGGCGAAGATCCGGACAGCTTCCTGCGCTCTCGGGGGGTGGAGGCCCTTTCGGCGTTGCTCGAGCGCTCCCGGGGGATCGTCGAGTACCTTATCGACGAGCTGGCGGCGGAGAGCGCCGGGACCGCCTCGGAGCGAGCCCGGGCCATCAAGGAGATCGGCCCCCTCATCGCCGCCGTCGATAGCCCGGTGGAGCGGCAGATCTATATCGAGCATGTGGCAAAACGCTTTGAAATCAAAGACTTGGAAGCTGTTCGCCAGGAGCTGCGAGCCGGAGCCCGGGCGGACAGGTCGTTCTGGCAGGGGCGAGCGGCCGGGACCGACCGGGAGCGCGGGGAGCGGCATTCGAGACCGGATCAGCCTGCTCGGCAGCCGCCCGAGCTGCAGGGGGCGCTGCTGGGGATCCTCATGGATATCCCGGAACTTTTTACGGATCCTGCTGCAAAAAAGCTTGCCGAGCTTTTGACGAGCACCGATCTTCGGTCCATCTTTGAGGCTGCGGCTTCGATGGTACGAGATAGCGGGGAGATACGTGCTTCGGAGCTGCTATCTCTGCTGGAAAACAATCCCTTCATACGCTGGCTGGAGGGACGACTTGCCGTTCAGACATACGATTCCGACACGGTGGCAAGGGACGAGCTGAAAAACGGCGTGATGCGTTTGGCCAAGCAGAGTATCGAAAGCGAGCTGAAGTCGCTCGAGCGTCAGATAAAGGACGCGCGCCGCGCCGGCGAGGACGACCGCGCGACGTCGATGATGGAACGCTACTCCGAGCTGTTCCGTCGATCGGGTTCTTTGATCAACGAGGTGAAGGGATAAAGATGCCCAGCAAGAATTCCGAGCGGGTTTCAACCGAGCGCAAAAAGGGCCGTACGGCGAGCACCCGGTCCGGCAAAACAGCCGCCGCCAAGGGAACGGGGCGAGCGTCTACGAAGAGCCGGAGCAAGAGCCGCGCGGCGTCGCAACGGGCGACGTCGCGACCGCCCGAGAATTACGCGAAGGCCCGCATTTCCTCGTTACCGCCCGGGGAGGATAGAAACCGCTGGACCGACCGCAAAGAGATCCAGCAGCTGCTCGGGCTGGGACGCGAGCAGGGCTTTTTGACCTACGACGAGCTGAACGACGCGCTTCCCCCGGAGATGGTCACCTCGGAGCAGATCGACAGCCTGATGATGCTGCTCAACAACGAGAAGATCGAGGTGGTGGTGGCTCCCTCGCAGGCGGCCAAGCGGGACGAGCACGACGAATCGCTCTCCGTCGATGTGGAGGGCTCCTACGACTCGGTCGACCGTCCCTACGCGTCGCTGGTCCCTTCGTCGGTCTCGCCCTCTATCACCTCTCTGTCGGTGGACGACGTCGATGTGGCCAAGTCGAACGATCCGGTCCGCATGTACCTGCGCAAGATGGGGTCGGTTTCGCTGCTCACCCGCGAGGGAGAGGTGGAGATCGCCAAGCGCATCGAGGACGGCGAACGGATGGTCTTCAACTCGGTGGCCAACTCGCGCATCGGGGTCGGCGAGATCATCGAGATGGGCGAGGAGCTGAGGCGGGGCAAGCTCAGGCTCAAGGATATCTGCAAGGACTCGGATCCCAACGACGATACCGAGGTGGATGATATCGAGACGCTCAAGGCCGTCCTCAGGCGCTTCGACAAGATCAAAAGGCTGGAGTCCCACAACAACCGGCTCCGCAACGGTTCGGAACCTCCGAAGAATAAGGCGGAGCGTAACCGGCGCGCCAACGCCAAGCAGATCGAGAAGAACCGAGAGGAGCGGGTCCGCTGCGTGGAGGCCATCCGCCTGAAGAAGGCGGCCATCGACCGCGTCGCCGGCTGCGTCAAGCACTACGTGCGACGCCTGGAGAAGTGCGAGCGCGGGATCGGCGAGGCGGAGCGTTATGCCGGCGGCCTTTCCGCCAGGGAGTTCGGCCGCGTCATCTCCGAGATGAGCAAGAACAAGTCGGCCGAAAACCGGTTGAGCCGCAAATACAACGTCACCCTGGAGGAGCTCCGGTCGCTCGACGAGACGGTCAAGGAGCTGCGGCAAAACATCAAGAAGATCGAGAAAGAGACCGGTCTCTCCTCGGAGGCGCTGCTGATTACTTACCGGGAGCTCGCCCGGGGCGAACGCTCTGCCGAGGTGGCCAAGTCCGAGTTGGTAGAGGCCAACCTGCGTCTGGTGGTCTCCATCGCCAAGAAGTACACCAACCGCGGGCTGCAATTCCTGGATCTGATCCAGGAGGGCAACATCGGCCTGATGAAGGCGGTCGACAAGTTCGAGTACCGTCGCGGATACAAGTTCTCCACCTATGCCACCTGGTGGATCCGTCAGGCGATCACCCGCGCCATCGCGGACCAGGCCCGGACCATCCGCATACCGGTGCACATGATCGAGACCATCAACAAGCTGATCCGCACCTCGCGGCTGCTGGTGCAGGAGTATGGCCGGGAGCCCACCCCCGAGGAGATCGCCTACAAGATGGAGATGCCGCTGGACAAGGTGCGTAAGGTGCTGCGCATCGCCAAGGAGCCCATCTCGCTGGAAACCCCCATCGGCGAGGAAGAGGACAGCCATCTCGGAGATTTCATCGAGGACAAGTCGGCCGTCTCCCCGGTCGAGACGGTCATCGGCAACAACCTGGAGGACCAGACGCGTAATGTTCTCAAGACGCTTACGCCTCGCGAGGAAAAGGTGCTGCGGATGCGTTTCGGGATCGGCGAGAAGAGCGACCATACGCTGGAGGAGGTCGGCCAGGACTTCGAGGTCACGCGCGAGCGCATCCGGCAGATCGAGGCCAAGGCGTTGCGCAAGTTGCGGCACCCCAGCCGTTCCAAGCAGCTGCGCAGCTTTGTGGAGACTTGAAAGTGAACAGTGGTCGCCTCCACGGCGATCCGAGGGAACAGGGTCGTATGAGCCGTGAGACGCGAGCGAGACAAGGAGGGCGCGAGGAGC
>CAYVFC010000244.1:0-6177 GCA_964450715.1 uncultured Sandaracinaceae bacterium
CGTCGGCGCGCCTTGCATCTGGGGCCGCCGCGCTCCGAAATACTCGGTCCGGGGTTTTGAAACCACTTCTAGTGCTCTTACCTCCGCGGCACCCCGTAGTGGTGGTTGGAGGCGTACTCGATCAGGTTTACCACGTAGTCGCTCAGCACCGGGCACTCGATGCCGGTGCCCGCGAGCGCGGCGCGGGTCTCCGGGTCGTCGAACAGCTGCTCCTCGATGGTGTAGGGCACCAGCACGCTGGCCACCTGGTCGGCCGCATCGAACAGCGCCTGGTACTCCTTGCGCTTGTCCTCGGGGAAGGTGGGCAGTTGCTCGCGAGAAACCAGCTCGGGCGCGTGCACCAGCTCCTCACCCACCCGGCGCTGCCAGTTGCGGCCATGCTCCAGACAGAGCTCGACGTACTGCCTGACGTTGATGGCCCGCTCGGGTCCGGCGGTGAGGTGATAGGTGCCTCCGGCGCTCTCCTCCATGGAGGAGAGCGCGACGATGGCGTTGCAGACGTAGTCGATGGGAACCGCGTCGAACTTGAGCAGCGGCTGGATGGGCAGCACGGTCACCCCGTCGATGTAGACCCACTTCATGGGCTCGTACAGACCGCGGAAATGGGGGGTGCGGCCGGTGCGCGAGTCTCCGACGATAATGCTCGGCCGGTAGCAGGTGATGGGGACCTTGTCAGCGACCGCGAACAGGGCTTGCTCGGCCTCCCACTTGGTCTGCTCGTAGGTATTGCGGAAGATCGGCTTTCCGTTGCCCTCCGCCCGCCTCTTGGGATCTCCTTGCACGAAGGCGGTGGACACCTGATGCAGGCGTATGAGCGGCCCGTGAGCGGCGGCGGCCAGGGCGAAGCCGATCACGTTGACCATGCTGTCTCGGTTGATGCGCCGCGCCGTTTCCAGGTCGAAATCAAAACGGGGGCTGGCCGCGGAGTTGAAGATCTCTCCCACCTCCCGCGCGACGGCGTCGAAGCGGTCGCCCAGCCCCAAGTCGGGGAGGCTGACATCGCCCTGCAACGCTACCACGCGCTCGGCATCCCGGGGAGCGATCTGTCCCCATTCTAGGAGCTTCTCGCGCCGATCCGCGGCCTGCTTGCCCTTGCGGGGTCTAATCAAGCAGTAGACCAGCGCGTCAGGACGCGCCTCGAGGATCCGCGGAAGCAGCTCGCCTCCCACGAACCCGGTTGCACCGGTTAGTAGAATCGCTGTCTTTGCCATCTGTTACCCGACCATCCCTATTGTCGCACATGGGGCCGGGTTTTTTCGGCATTTTTCGTACACCTCAAAAATGCGGACCGAGTATTTCGGAGCGCTGCGGCCCCAGATGCAAGGAGCGACGACGAGCAATAGCGGGGCTATTTCGAGGAGGTGCGACGTCGCAGATGGGGCCGCAGCGCCCGAAAGACGACGGGAGTATTTTTGAGATGTGCTCTGGTACAGCGTTTTGGATCCGGAGCCTCAGTGTCTGGGCCTGGGCTGGGGCGTCCGCGACGACATCGCTGCGAGCCTTGCCGCGGCCCACCCCGGCAGGCCGAGCCCCTCGGACGCACGGCAGAGCTCGAACAGCAACAGAGCGTCCGCGTAGTAGTCCCTCTGCTCGAGCGAGCGAGGCGGGCGATCGCGTAGCCGTTCCTGCACCGAGGAGATACGCTGCATCCGATCTCTGAGCTTCCTCGACAGGGAGTACCTGGCGGTCAGCTGCTCGAACAGCTCCAGGTGTCCCCCGTCCGGGTTCCGGTCGCCGGCGCCATGGTCGCGCAACGCTTCGTAGAGCAGCGCCGCCAGCAGCACGGCATCGCCGGGCAGCCGTTGCTCACGGTAGCTCCGGTCGATCGCCGCCAGCCGGCCCCAGATGCGACCGGGCCGGGCCGGACCGACCGCCAGCAGCGATTCGAGCTGGGGGAATAGCAGGTGCAAGGCGCCCACCTCGCGCGCCAGGTAGATGCAGCGGCGCGCGGCGCCGCTCCGGAGCAGGCGAAAGACCTCCTCCAGCAGGCGGGCGCCGGCGCTGCGGGAGAGCTGCGGGCACTGATCCACCATGGCCTCGTAGACCTCGGGCTCGATGCCCATGTCGAGTCGCGAGCTGAAGCGTATGGCTCGCAATATCCGCACCGGGTCCTCCCGGAAGCGAACGTCCGGGGCACCGATGGTCCTGATCACGCCCCGGCGCAGATCGGACAGGCCGCCTACGTAGTCGATGACCCGTCGGTTCTCGATGTCGTAGAAAAGGGCGTTGATGGTGAAGTCGCGCCGGATGGCATCTTCCTGCGGCCCGCCGAAGACGTTGTCCGAGCGGATGAGCAGATCGGCGTCCTCCGCGGGCGGTTCGCTCTCGCGTTCGCCGCTGTCTTCCGGCGTTCCTCCCGCGCCCGCTTCCGGCTGTTCATTGCCCTCCCTGCGAAAGGTCGCCACCTCGATGATGTTGCCCCCGCCGAACAGGATGTGCGCGAGGCGAAACCGCCTCCCGATCAGGCGGCAGTTGCGGAATAGCTTACGGACCTGACCCGGTCGGGCGCTGGTCCCCACGTCGAAATCCTTGGGCTGCCTGCCCAGCAGCAGGTCGCGTACGCTGCCTCCCACCAGATAGGCCTGGTGGCCGTATCGGGTCAGCCGACGCACCACCTTGGCCGCGTCGGCATCGATCAAGTGCGGGGCGATGCGCACCGGGTGGATTGCCGGGCTGTCCGCGTGCGAGGTCGTTCGCGAGACCTCGTCTCGCGGCTCGGCGCCTTTGATCTCTCGACTGCTGCAATCCATGTGGACCGGGTCGACCGGGGGACGGTGTATCGGAGGTGGAAGGGTGCCGATGGAAAAACCGCTTTAGAACAGGAGAAATACGCGACCCAGGGCACGGGTGTATCAGTAACAAGACCTCTTCGCAATCGGGTGTTTCTGTCCGGACCTTGAAATAAGGAGATACGCGGGCAAATGTACCGGTAACTTGAAGAGCATCCATTCGATCGACATGGCCGCCGGGCAGGCGATCGTGTCCGGGTTTACCGGAAAGCAGCCGCCAGAGGAGCTGCTGCGGGCAGCGGCCAGCAGACGGCTCGGTGGGCTCATCCTGTTCAGCCGGAACTTCGCTACGGTCGCCGAGGCGGTCGAGCTCAATCGGGTGCTCATCGCGGCCTTTGCCCCAGAAACACCGCCCTGGATCGGGGTCGACCAGGAAGGCGGCCGGGTGGCGCGCCTGGGCTCGCCGGTCGTGCGTCTGCCGGCCATGAGGGTGCTGGGGGAGATCGACGACCCGGCGCTCACGCGCCAGGCGGCCTCGGTGCTGGGCGCTCAGCTCGCTTGCCTGGGCTTCAACCTGGACTTCGCCCCGGTTCTGGACGTGGACAGCAATCCGGCCAACCCGGTGATCGGTGACCGGGCCTTTGGCGCGGACCCGGACCGGGTGGCGCGCCACGGCCTGGCCTTTGCCGAGGGGCTGCAGCGGGCGGGCGTGGCGGCCTGCGGAAAGCACTTCCCCGGGCACGGGGATACCGACGTCGACAGCCATCTAGCGCTCCCGCGGCTCGAGCACGATCTCGAGCGGCTGGAAGCGGTGGAGCTCGCGCCCTTCCGGGCGGCGGCCGGCACGCTGGCGTCCATCATGACCGCGCACGTGGTTTTCCGGGCGATCGATCCCGGGGCGCCGGCCACGCTCGGCCCCAGGGCGATCGAGGGGTTGTTGCGGCAGCAGATCGATTACCGGGGAGTGGTCTTCAGCGACGACCTGGAGATGAAGGCGATAGACGACCACTACGGCGTACCCGAGGCGGCTTGCCTGGCCGTGCAGGCCGGGTGCGACGCGGTGTTGATCTGCTCGCGGCCCGAGCTGACGTTGCAGACGCACGAAGCTCTGGTTCGCCGCGCGGAGCGTGACAGTGGGTTCGCCGAGAAGCTGAGAGTGGCAGCGGAGCGCTCGCTTACGGCGCGGCGTAAATACCCGGCGGCGGTGGCGACAGAGGGCGGTCGTGTCGAGGAGGATCTGCGCGCTCGAGACCCGGACGGAATCGAGCGTCGAATTGCGGCCGCCGCCATACTATGATTAACGGAGTAACCCCTTGGAGATTTTCGGCAACACCACCGGCCTGAGCGCCTCCGAGCGCAAGGCGCTCGAGCGCATCTACCGCAGGCGGATCGCATTCGATCAGCTGACCACGCCCGAGCTAAGCCGGTCGCTGTCCGAGGTCTCGCACGCTACCAACCGCCAGGTGGGCGCGCTGGTACATCGCTCGGGCCAGGTCGATTACGTGATCGTGGGTGACGCGACCCGGCTCATGCTCCCCGACATCGGGCGTTTGCGGGCGGGCCGGGGAAGGTTCCGCGGGCTCAGGCTCATCCATACCCACCTGCGCAACGAACCGCTGAGCCGGGACGACCTCATCGATCTAACGCGACTGAGGCTGGACATGGTGGCC
Organism: uncultured Sandaracinaceae bacterium; assembly: GCA_964450715.1. Taxonomy (GTDB): domain Bacteria; phylum Myxococcota_A; class Polyangia; order Polyangiales; family JAFGIB01; genus CAYVFC01. The sequence continues at coordinate 4,400 of CAYVFC010000244.1, forward strand.
GCGCTCTGCCTGACGCCCGACGGCCACATCTCACGGGTCTACTACGCGCACTGCGTTCCGGTACCCGAGGGATGTGATGGCGAGCCCTTCCAGCAGTACGGGCCGATCCCCTACGGCAGGCTCGACTGCAATCCCTCGATACTGCTTCCCGGCCTGGAAGAGGAGTTCGCGCGGACCGCGCGCGCTCGCAAGGTGGCCAAGGAGGGGCGAGCGATTTTAATACACGTATGCGACAAGCGGACGGCCCATCGCGCAGAGGACTCGCTCAAGGAGCTGTGCGAGCTCGGACGCACGGCCGGGGTGCAGGTGGCCGAGACCGTCATGCAGGTGCGCGACCGGGTGGATCCCAGGACCGTGCTCGGCCGCGGCAAGATGGAGCAGACCGTGCTCAGGGCTATGCAGCTCGACGCGGACCTTTTGATCTTCGACTGCAATCTGACCCCGACCCAGGCGACCACCATCAGCGGGATAACCGATCTCAAGGTCATAGACCGCAGCCAGCTCATCCTCGACATTTTCGCCCAGCGCGCCCAGAGTCGAGACGGCAAGCTGCAGGTCCGGCTGGCTCAGATGCGCTACCTGCTGCCGAGGCTGGGCTCGCGGGACGACTCGCTCTCGCGCCTGACCGGAGGGATAGGCGGCAGGGGGCCGGGCGAAACCAAGCTCGAGATCGGCCGCCGGCGCGCGCGCGAGAGCATCGGGCGGCTGCAGTCCGAGCTCAAGCGGGCCGCGCGCCAGCGTAAACAGCGCCGGTCGCTGCGCGAGCGGCACGCCCTGCCGGTGGTGGCCGTCGTCGGCTACACCAACGCGGGCAAGAGCACGCTGCTCAACGCGCTCACCGAGAGCAACGTGCTCACCGAGGATAAGCTCTTCGCCACGCTGGACACCTGCTCTCGGCGCATTCGCTTTCCGCGCGAGAGGGACGTGGTCATCACCGACACGGTGGGGTTCATCCGCGACCTGCCCGACGAGCTGTTCAATGCCTTTCGCGCCACCTTCGAGGAGGCCGCGGACGCGGACCTGATCCTGCAGGTGGTCGACGCGGCCGACCCGGCGCACCCCGAGCACGTCGCCACGGCCGAGACGGTCTTCGAAAAGCTCGGGCTCGATATCGAGCGGCGGCTGTTCGTCTTCAACAAGGCCGACCTTGTGGGCGACGGCGCGGCCGAGCGCATGGCCGCGGCTAGGGGAGGCGTGGCGCTGTCTGCCCGGGACAGGAGCACTCTGGGACCGCTGTTGCGGCATATGGAAGCGGTACTGTTCGGAGAGGACTCGGCGGCGCCAGACGCGGCTATGCGGCCGGCGGTGTGACGGGAGGGGGCAAGCCCCCTCCCCTACGGCGCGTAGCACCATCGATTGGAAGGGGCGGCCCTTGCGGCCGCCCGATTCGAGCGTGCGGGGGCGATCCCCTCCCCTACTATTTTACCACGGGCTTGAGCGCGACCTTTCCGTTGCGCACCACGACCTCGAAGTCGATTTGCCTGCCCGAGTACTTCTTCTGAAGCTCCGGCATCATGGCGGCCACCTTGCCCGCCAGCTTTTCATAGTTGACGTTTACGCTCTCGTTGTTGCGCGTCTTCGCGTTTACGAACCGTTGGTAGAGGTTTTTCATCTGCTGTTCGGACAGCGCTCCGGAAGCGGGTGCGTGCGCAGCCGGCCCGGCCGGCGCAGCAGGGCGCGGCGCCGCGGCGGATAAGGGGGCCGGCGCCGGAGCGCCCGATGCGGCCGCGGGCGCCGGGGTCGCGGGAGCGGGCGATCCGGACGCGGCAGCAGTTGCC
>CAYVFC010000245.1:0-6133 GCA_964450715.1 uncultured Sandaracinaceae bacterium
ACGGCGGAGTTCTTGCGCGAAGTAACCGTTCAGAGGGGTAGTTGCGCAGCCGCGGTCAGACCTGCAGGCTGAGTACGTGAAAATACGCCGCGCTCGCCCCCTTGCTAACGAGCCGCCCGGTACGACGCTAGTCGCCAAGTTGTACTTGCCCGAATTCAGCTTCTGCCCACCGTTTGCACGCGACGTTCATCATGCAGGCAAAACACCGCTGAAAATAGTAAAATTCCCCGAAAAACGAATCTCATTAAAAATGTGATCAATGGTGAGGCGCAAGGCCCGCCCCTACGGGGATGGACGGTTCCCGCCGATAAATGGATGTCACCCGCCGACAAGCAGATACTGAGTGTAATCAAATCCCCGATGCCCCTATAACCTTTGGAGTCACCGGTATAGCCTTTGGGGACGTTGCTTTGGGCAATCGCTCATCATCACGAACAACGTCCCCGATTTGGGACCGATTCGGTTATCAAATATTAATTTAAAAAATATATCCCTAAGAGTCGAATATCCCTCGAAACGCGATTGATCCGCCCGCCAGGTGCAACTATTGTGCACCGGATCGCGTTCAACGGCGGAACCAGATGTGGACGCCGGGAAGGGGTAAGGTTGCATCATGAAGAGGTACGGAAACGAGCTCGGGCCGAGGGCCTGGTTGGTATTGTTGATAACGGGCATTGCCCTGGCCTTGGGCTGCGGTGACGACGATGACGACTCGCAGGGCAGCGAATCTGAGGCGGGGAGCGGCGGGTCCGGCAATGGCGGCTCGTCTGCCGACGGCGGCGCCCCTCCGGAGAGCGACGCATCCGCGGACGGGGAACCGACCGGTCCCGACATCCGGCCCGTGGTCTTCGTACACGGAGGGTTCGGCTGGGCGGCCCAGTTCGAGTCGCAGGCGCAGCGCTTCATGAGCAACGGGTATCCGCCCAATTACCTGGCCGCCTACGAGCACAACACCGGGCCCGGGGCGCCCGATCCGTCCGAACAGATCGACCCGCTCGACGAGATCATAGACGCCGTGCTGGCAGAGACCGGCGAAGACCAGGTCGAGCTGATGGGCCACTCGCGGGGCGGCGGCGTCTGCTTTCACTACCTGGAAAGCTCGGCAGAGAGAGCGGCCAAGGTCGCCCACTACGTGGCGATCGACAGCGGCACCGGTTTGACGCTGACCACGGGAATGGATCGAACGCCGGGCAACGTGGAGATGCTGGCCCTGTGGGGCGAGGGCGATCCGACCCGCGAGGTGGTGGGAGCCACCAACGTCTATCTCCCCGACCAGGCCCACGTCGAGACCTCGACCGCCGCCGCCTCCTTCGTGGAGATGTACAAGTTCTTCAACGGCGAACAGCCCGAGACCGACCAGGTCACGGAAGCCTCCGGCGACCAGGTCGAGATCGGCGGCAAGATCAACTACTTCCCGGAAAACGAGGGGGCGCTGGGAACGCTGGCGATATACGAGGTCAACAGCGATACGGGTTTCCGGACGGGCGAGACGCCGGTAGGCGAATGGACCATCGACGCCAGCGGGAAGTGGGGGCCGCAGACGGTCGACAAGGGCCAGAGCTACGAATTCTACTTCGAGCACGCCACCGGCGAGAAGCACGGCATCTACCGCGAGCCCTTTTTCGCTGACAACTACTTCGTCCATCTGGTCACCTCGGCGCCGACAGGCCTGCTGGCCCCGTTACTGATCCGGAGCGCGGAGAGCACTTTCATCCTGGTGCAGAGAGATAAGGAGATCTGGGGAGACCAGGAGTCGGGCAACGACGTGCTCACCGTGGACGGCACCAGCGTGGCCACCCCGGAGGTGGCCGTACGAGAAGGAAGATTGATCGGTCTATTCCTGATGGACTGGGGACCGGGAGGCCATCCCTTGCTGGACGACCCCTCCGCCATCGACTACGGCACGCACGAGCTGGGCTCGAGCAGCCTGCAGGCTCCGATCAGCGAGCTCTCCGGCCTGCCCTTCATGTCCGGGCTCGATCTCTTCATCCCGGCCGCCAATCCGCCGGACCGCACGGTGCAGGTTGAATTGATCCCCCGCGGCGGCAACGGCGCCGAGCAGGTGGTCAACTTGCCCAACTTCGCCTCGGACGAGAGGAGGTTGTCGGTCCACTTCCGGGACTTCGTCCGCTAGAAGAAAAGCAAATCCCGTCGCTGACAGCGGCGGCGCCGTGTGCTAGGCGGCAGCCATGGTCGTCCGGTTCGGATGCGGTCTGCTGCTGACGGTGCTGGTGGTGGTGTCGGTCCTGGCAGTCGTCTACCTGCCCACCTGGGCTGCGGGCCTGACCATCGCGGTCTGCCTGGTGGCGGCCGGGTTCTTGGTCAGAAGCGGGATGCGCTGGCTGGTCAACGCCGTGTTCGAGGCCAAGAGCAAGGCCCTGCTGGACGCGCGGGCCGAGGCGCACCGCATAGACGAGACCGAACGGCCGGCCGAAGCGCGCGACCGGCAGGCGCCCGAGCCCGCAGCCAGCGGCGAGGCGAGCCGGTACCTGTTGATGGAGGTCACGATCACGCCCTCGCCCGAGGTCGATCCGCCGCTGCCCTGGGAGCCGCACGAGCTGTTGCTGGTTCCCTTCGACCGAGAGGTGAGCCCAGGCTCGGCCGCCCCGGGATCGGGCGATGACCCGGAGACCAACCGCGGCTCGGTGCACAGCGCCAGGCTGGTGGCGGCCGACGGGCAGACGAGCGAGGCGGCGCCCGACCAGCTGACCGGCGAGCAGCGCCTGCAATTGGTATTCGCCTGTCCGCCCGGGCTCGGCCGGCGGGTCAAGCTGCAGTACTACTTCACCTCGCTCGGCGATTTCCGGACCGGATAACGGCCTGGGAATAGCTCGAGCAACCCTCCCTCCCCTGCGAAGAGTGTAGGGGAGGGGCTTGCCCCCTCCCGCTGTTCGGGCGGCCGCATGGGACGCCCCTACGGGTTGCGCGGCGGGCGGCCGCAAGGACCGCCCCTACGGGGAGAGGGCAAGGGTGACGGGCAGAAGGCTGGCTATCGCTCGAAGCAGTAGATGCCGAAGCTCGTGCTGCAATTCCAACCCGGGCTGCCCCAGGCGGTCCAGGTGGCGGACACGCTGCCGACGAATCCGCGGGCGCCGTCCGTTCCCGTATCCAGCGTCCAGTTGTCGCAGGGGGTGGTGCCGTTGAGCGTTCCGTCGCCCTGGGTCGAGGTCCATACGCTGTTGTTGGCGACGAAGCTCCCGGACTCGGTGACGATGATGGGTGCCAGAAGCTCGTTATCGGTCAGGTCGTCCAGGTCCTCGGCGACGATCACGTCATCGACGCGTATCCATTGCGGCGAGGACGGCAGGGTCGCCCCCCCGCAATCTCCCGCTCGCTTGCCGCCCAACCCGAGCACGCGGCAAAAGGCGTCGTCGCTGTCGTCGGAAAGCCAGGCCACGAAGTTACCCGGGTTATCCAGCCCGGCGGCCGAGGCCAGGGCCTGACACTCGAGATCGGCCGCGGCCAGCCCGGTCTCCAAATCCCGGCTGAAGTCGCCGGAAAAGGTGATCGAGGAGACGAAGACCCGGTTGCCCGTGCCCTTGTAGCTGTCCGACCAGGCGAATCCGCCCGCGTCGAGCTGCAGGCACAACAACGCCTGATTCAGCGTGCAGGGGTTGGAAGGATTGGAGACCCGGCAGGGAATGCGGTGAAGAAAGTTGGAGCAGGAGAATCCCTGGTCGGTCGAGGCGTCGCTCGACCAGTCCTCGCAGTGCAAGTTGCCGGAAACCTTCCCCGCACCCCCCAGATAGGCGGAGAGCGAGGCGGACACCTCGCTGTCGTCCTCGTGGTATCGCATCGGAACCAGAAAGCGGTTTTCCGCCGCTTCTGCCACGTCGGCCACCAGCGGGTGGCCATCCATTCGAATCCAGGGACCGGTATCCAGATCGGGCTCGCTCGCCTGACCGCAATCCGCGTCCATCTTGCCTTCCAGGCCGAGCAGCCGACAGTAGGCGTCGTCGGTCGAGTCCGACATCCAGGCGGCAAAGCTCCCCTTCAGTCCGGCGGCGTCCGCGGCCGCCTGGCAGACCGCATCGGCCGCCTGAAGCCCCGTCACCTGATCGCTTCCCAGATAGGCATCCCAGGAAACCAGGTCGCCGGTACCGGTCGCCTTGCTGATAAAGGCGACCCGGCTGCCGCTGTCGACCCCGTATAGATCGACGCTCGCACCCGCGGTGGATTGCCCCAGCAGGTCGGCCACGGTCACGGTCAACGTGTAGTCGACGGGAAGGTGAAAGCGCGAAAGCTTCAGGTGCACCCGCGTGGGCGTGACCCGCTCGGCGTTGGTGATGTCGATGCCCGCCGGCCGGTCGGGAGCTAGGCCGTAGCCGGCCGTGTTCTCTGCCGAGCTCTCGCCGACCTCCTCGTCGAAATCGACCTGCAACACATCGTAGGCGACGAAAGCAGCATCGATCACGACCGGCGGACTGCGGTCGACCGTGAACGGATGGGAATAGTCCGGCGCCGCGCGGTTGCCCGCCGCGTCGGTGACCCGGATGGTCATCTGGTGCTCGCCCTCGCTCACACTGTCGTCGGTAAAAGGCGAGGTACACGATGCAAAACCGGCGCCGTCGAAGTCGCACTCGAACTCACACCCGTCCTCGTCGCACTCGAAGGCGAAGGAAATGCTCGTAGCGTTGCTACGGGCGTCGGGCGCCACGGTCACCTCGAGCACGGGTGCCCGGGTATCCACCGTGAAGTCGTGAGTGCTGTCGGGCGAGGAGACGTTGCCCGCGGCGTCGACCGCGCGATAGGTCAAGGTGTGGTCACCGTCGGACAGCTCCTCGAAAGCGGTGGTGGCCTCGCACGCCTCCAGCGAATCGCCGTCGAGCGCGCACTGGAAGCTGCAGCCGTCCTCGTCGCACTCGAAAACGAAGGTCGCATGGTTCTGGTTGCTCAACGCATCGGGCGCCGCGGACAGGCTCACGGTCGGCGCCGCGGTGTCCACCGTCCAGGTGTGCTCGATGCTCCGCTCGCTGTCGCCGATCGCACCGCGTAGCTCGAAGGTGTGCTCGCCATCGTCCAGATCCGCCTCCGTGTGCGGGCTGGAGCAACTCTGCCACTGCCCGCCGTCCAGGCGGCACTCGGTCGCGCAGCCATCCGGCTCACAGGTAAAGGCGAAGCTCGCGTCCGCCTGGCTGCTCGGGTCCTCGGGCACCTCGGAGAAAGCGAGCTCGGTCACGGTCTCGGCACCGCCGTCTTCGGTCGCGCCGCCGTCTTCCGTTGCACCGCCGTCACCGGAACCACCGGCCCCGGCCGCGCCGCTGTCCGAGCTACCGACGCCGCTGTCCTCCTGTCCCCCGGTATCGTCATCGTCCGCGCCGCAGCAGACGGCGACAACGGCGAGCGACGTCAAAACCAACAATGATGAAAGCTTTCCGCGTCTCATGCTTTCCCCTGCTTCTGTAGGCAGCCCCTACTCGGCGTTCTCCACGGCCGCCAGCTTCCAGCTCTCCTCCGGGTTCTCCTCCGAGGTGCCGCTCCGTAGCTCGACCATGCCGATGTTGGAGCAGACCACCAATCGCGCGGTTCCCTCGGCGTCCGACTTGGAGATGCGCGCGCAGCTGTCCCCGCGCACCGGACCGTCCAGGGTCAGCTCCAGCTCGTCGACCACCCATCCCTGCTCGATGGCCTCTTGCTGCCCGGGCTCGCCTTGCATCTCCTTCTTCCATTCGGCGGGGATGCGCCACCGCGCATCGTCGCGCCCCTCGGGCAGCACCCGCCCCTGCTCGTCGAGCGGGACAAAGCCGGGATCGGCCAGCGCGTCGTGGGCCTGCAGACGATAAAGCCCGGTCTCGTCCCCGGCGATCCAGTACCCCGCGGTTTCCGGCCCGCCGATATCGGGCTGGTCCTGCTCCATGCGAGCGGCGACCCCGTCGCCGCGGCGGACCAGTCTTTGCACCTGCAGCCGCACATCCTGCTCGCGACCGTCGGAGAGCCGCACGCGGTAGATCAGCACGTCGCCCTGCCGCAGGCTCTGCAGCCAGCGCGGACCCTGCTCTCGGGCCTGCTCGGGATCGACGGTTTGCTTGCCTTCCACGCTCAGGTCGCCGTAGGGACCCACCCGTATCCGCGGTCCGTCATCTAGTGCCGTGACCGGGAGGTTTTGAGCCCCCTGTATTTGAACTTGCGCCGC
>CAYVFC010000246.1:0-6030 GCA_964450715.1 uncultured Sandaracinaceae bacterium
TCCTCCGGGCGCGCTCGCGATTGCGCTCCGCCGACGCGCCCGGTCTCGTATCGTTGATTTTGCGGTGCCTCCTTAGCGTGTGCGGGAATGACCAGGTGCACGCGAACCCGGTCTTCTGTGACCTCCTTTTCAAAGGTAAAGGCGGTCGCGAAGAGCTTCTGCAGGCGTTGTTCGACGTTGCTTATCCCGATCCTGGACGAGGCGCCGTCGGTTGAAGCCGGAGGAGAAGCCCACTGCCCGGTGTTTTCGATGACGAAATGCACGGCGTCATCGCCAGCGGGCTTGACCTCGATGCGGACCTCGAGTGGATCGTCGCTGGTCTCGGCGCCGTGTTTGAGAGCGTTTTCCACCAGCGGCTGCAGCAGGAAGCTCGGAATCTCGCGCTCGCGCAATTGAGGCGGGCAATCGATGGACCAGATGAGATCGTTACCAAAGCGCGCCGCGTTCATTTCCAGATACAACTCGATGAGCTCCAGCTCCTGTTCCACCGTCAGCGTATCCTTCGCGCCCCGGGAGAGACTGAGGCGACAGAAATCGGCGAAGGACTGAATCATCGCCCGGGCGTTGTCGACGTTCCTGAGCATGGCACCTCGGATCGCCGTCAGCGTATTGAACAGCAGATGGGGCTCCAGCTGGTACCTGAGCTTTTCCAGGCTCTCTCGTTCGGCGCGAAGAGAGGCGAGGTGTTCTCGCTGTCTGAAGTCGTGGAGCTCTCGTTCCAAAACCAGCTTCTCTTCCGCTGCGGAAAAGGCTGAATAGAGGTCGCGGGCCAACACGATGGATTGGGTTATGGCGAACCCAAACACACCCACCGGTACTAAAAACATGGTGTGGATGATCTGCTGGTCGTGCAGAATATCGTTGACCGCAGCCGCAACGGTGATGTTCCAGCCGATGAGGAGGATCCAGGCGCTCCGGCGACCGCGCCAGGAGGCAACCGCCAGCAGTACCGTGAGGTAGACGCAGTAGGAGAGGCCCACGACCTCGTAGGGGGCGACGGTGAGCTCGGCGATCCAGGCGGGCGTGACCAGCACGAATGCACTGAGAATTGTGGCGATTGCCACTAGGATAGGTGCGGAGAAACGAAGGCGTTCCTTGGGATATAATCTTTCAATGAAGAGCGTACACATAACGCCCGCCCAGAAGAAGACGAGTAGCTCGAATTTGAACTGAACGACCCAGGGAAAGTCGGGCCAGAGAACGTTGAGCGGTTTTCCGCAAGCTCCGAGCACCGGAATTCTGAATCCCCAAAACAGACAGAGAAGAGCGAAGAACAGGGTGGCACGCTCTTTGGGTCGGAGGAGAAAAACCGAGAAATGGTAGAGGCTGATGATAAACAGACCGCCGAACATAAATAGGTCCAACATGATCAGACGATCGTGCTCTCGCTGGATACTCCCGGCCTCGCCCAGGCTGATAGAGTGGAACGGTCCTCCCAGCATGCGGTGAAAATTCGCGATCTGAAGTACCAGGTCGATCTCGTCTTCACCTTCGGGCAGTCTGGCTATTTGAATCAAGTATTGGGGGGTTGTATCATCGCGGTTCGTGCCCACCTTTCCGTTGGCCGCTACCACCTCGCCGCCGGCCCACAGGCGATAGGCGGTGGATTGATCCTCGATGTGGAGGGCCAAAGCAGAAACATTGGGGCCGAGCTTCAATTTGAGGGTAAAAGTCGCGTACCCCTGCCCGGGAAGCGGCTTGCCTTGGCTCGAATAGCCGTTCCAGTAGCCCGGAAAGTCGAAATAGCCGGACCGGGACGGTGCCGCCGTTGCCGCTACCTCCGACGGCTGGAGCAGCTCGCGCCAGTAAAAATGCCATTCACCGTCCAGGTTGACGGTCCCCTCGGTTTCGAAGTCCCAGCCAGTCAGATCAAAAACGCCCTTTTGAGCGCGGGGCGAGTCGTCACATCCGACCAGCAGTATCAACAAAAACGGTAAAAGCGCGGCTGGCAAAGAGATGTGTCTGGAGCGTACCATCTCCAAAGAAAATACCACTTTCTGGAAATGGGAGTCGAAGGTTAGCGAAATCGCCCCGATTTGCAGCCGCACGCGCGGCGATCCAGACGTCGTTGACCGGGATGGGTATTGGTCAAAAAGAAAATCGCTCGCCGAAACGGTTCTTGTGGGTGAACTCCTCGATGGGGCGGCGGGGCGGGGCCTTGCCCTCCTTGGCCGGCGTGCCCAGGGGGATGAGCTCAAACAGCTCGACCCCCTCGGGCAGGTCGAGCAGCTCGGCGGCCTTCCGGTGGTCGAGGTGGCCCAGGTGCAACGTGCCCAGCCCCTCGGCCCAGGCCGCCAGGCAGAGGTTCTGGCAGGCGATGCCCAGGTCGAACATGGCCCAGTCGCCGTGCACGGTGGCGGGCGTGCCGTTGTAGCAGCCCGACTTGCCCCGGCGTCCGCACATGGCCAGCAAAAGCGGCGCCAGGACGACCGCCTTGCGCCCCGGGTTGCCCTCGGGCACGCACTGCTGCAGCTTCTCCTTGAGCTCGGGATCGTCCACCACCACTACCTCCCAGACTTGGTAGTTCACCCAGCTGGGCGCCCACTGCACGGCCTGAAGCACCCGTTGCAGCTTCTCGGCAGGTACGGGTTGATCGGTGTATTTTCTCATACTCCTTCGCGTTCGGATACATTGATGAACGTCCATGGTCTAACCTCCCTGCCTGCCTGGTCGATTCGGATGGTCGCGGCCGCCGCCGGGCCGGTTTTTACTGCGCCGTGACAGCGCGCATTTTTGCTGGTAAAAAGGGCGGGTTCCTTTAACCGGAGACCCTTCCCGATGTACGGAAAGCTTTTTGAGCCTATACAGATAAACAAGCTCGAGATCAAGAACCGCATCTGCATGCCCGCCTTCGGGCTGCTCTACCACGGGGCGGACCGTAAGCCGAGCCAGCGGTTGATCGACTTCTATGAGGCCCGGGCCCGCGGCGGCTGCGGCCTCTTGGTGGTAGGCGGCGTGGGCATCGACCTGCGCGGCTCCGGTATCACCACCCCGGCCATCGACAGCGACGAAATGATAGCCGACTGGAAGCGGCTGGCCGAGGCGGTCCACCGCCACGGCGCGCGCGTGTTCCTGCAGCTCTTTCACGCCGGCCGCTACCAGCACTCGGCATTCACCGACGGCCAGCCGTCGGTCGCGCCGTCGGCCGTTCGCTCGCGCTATACCAACGAGGAGCCGCGAGCGCTGGAGATCGAGGAGATCGCCGAGATCGAGGACAAGTTCGCCGCCGCGGCCGCTCGCGCGCAGCAGGCCGGCATCGATGGGGTGCAGCTGATCGGCTCGGCCGGCTATCTCATCAGCCAGTTCACCTCGCCGCTGACCAACAAGCGCGAGGACCAGTACGGCGGGAGCCTTCAGAACCGCACCCGCTTCGGCCGGCGGGCGATCGAGAAGACCCGCCAGGCGGTGGGGCCCGACTACCCGGTCACCATGCGGGTGGCGGGCAACGACTTCATGCCCGGCGGCAACACCAGCACGGACATGCTGGAGGTGGTGCAGGCCTTCGAGCAGGCCGGGCTGGACGGCTTCGACGTCACCGGCGGCTGGCACGAGACCGCGGTGCCCCAGCTTCCCGCCATGGTGCCCCGCGGAGCCTTCGCCTACCTGGCCGCCGGCATTCGCAAGGTGGTCCGGGTTCCGGTTATCGCCTCCAACCGCATCGTGGAGCCGGATCAGGCCGAGCAGCTGCTGCGGGACGGTATGGCCGATATGGTCAATATCGGGCGCGGGCAGATCGCTGACCCGGCCTGGGCCGAGAAGGCCAGGCGGGGCGAGCCTCTTAAGATCCGACCCTGCGTGGATTGCCTGCAGGGCTGCATGGAGATGCTCTTCACCGGCCAGCCGGTGCAGTGCCTATGCAATCCGCTGGCCGGCTTCGAGGCCGAGCGGGCGGTCAAGCCGGCGGCTGCGGCGAGGCGGGTGCTGGTGGTGGGGGCCGGGCCAGGCGGGCTGGAGGCCGCGGTGACCGCGGCCGAGCGGGGCCACGACGTTTTGCTGATGGACGAGGCTGCTGAGATCGGCGGGCAGCTGCCCCTGGTAGCGGCGCCTCCGGGCCGAGAGGAGTTCGCGCGGCTGCTCGCCTATTACCGAAGAATGGTCGAGCACCCTCGTATCACGCTTCAGCTCGGCAAGCGGGCCGACCTGGCCGCGATACGGGAAGCCCGGCCCGATCGGGTGATCTTGGCCACTGGATCGCGCCAGATCATCCCCGACATCCCCGGCGCCGACCGGACCGAGGTGGTCACCGCCTGGGACGCGCTGCTGCAAAAGGTAGAGCTGGGCCGCAGGGTGGCGGTGCTGGGCGGCGGCGCGGTGGGGGTGGAGACCGCCATCAGCATCGCTGACCGCGGCACCCTCTCGGGCGAGGCGCTCAAGTTTCTCTTCAAGCACGAGGCCGAGGACACGGAGACGCTGCGCAAGCTGGCCACCAGCGGAACGCGAGAGGTGGTGCTGCTGGAGATGCTGGACAAGATCGGGGTGGACATCGGCCGGGCCAACCGCTGGGTCTTCCTCAAGGAGCTGCGCATGCTCGGCGTGAAGATGATTACCAACGCCAGGGTGGTGGCCATCGACGACCGAGGGGTGGTCTACCAGAAGAAGCACGAGGAGAAGACGCTCGAGGTCGACAGCGTGGTGCTGGCCCTGGGCTCGCGGTCCAACCTGGAGTTGGAGAAAGAGCTCACCGACGCGGGGATGAGCTACCTCAAGATAGGAGATGCAAAAAAGCCCCGCAAGCTGATGGACGCCATTCACGAGGGGTTCCTGGCCGCCGCTGAAATCGAATGAATTTGTATAGGAAGGGCCGCTCGCATCGACACGGGTAGCCTGCAGGTGTCCGGCTCTCGATGTCATCTCGAACGAAGTGAGAGATCTCCGTTACAAAGGGATTTCTCCCTTCGGTCGAAATGACAGTTTTAGGTTGCCATTCGAGACCTGGTAATCCCGCGCGTTCAGCGGGCCGGCGCTGCTTCCCGAGCGGCCCGGAGCGGTTTCCGCCGGCTCTCCCGGGGCGATTGACAGCGGGCCGACAAGGCGAATAGCCTGGCACCCATGATCGACCACCTGCGAGCGAAAAACCTTTTCATTTCTTTACTGTTGCTGTCCGGGATCTCGGCCTGCGGCTCGGCCAAGGTCATGGACGTGAGGACCTTTGCTTCTACCAAGCGCGCGGTCAGCGAAATGCGGCGGGAGCAGGCCGACGCCGTAGTCGGCGACTATCCGGTAATGGCCTTCGAGGCCCGGGAGTCGGCGGGCCAGTTCGAGGTGGTCGGCCGTCCCTTTGGCGAGCAGATGCTCGGCATAGGCGTGGGCAAGGGAGCGGGCGCGTTGAAGGCGGCGGTCAGCGAAGCGCTGCGTCGGATCATGCAGGACGGCAGCTATCTGAACATCCTGATCACCTGGGGCGTGGCCGCCGGTAAGGTAGAGGAACCGGCCGCCGCCGGCCCGGTACCCAAGGCCGAGGAGGTCCCCGAGCTGGGCGACGGCAACCTCAAGGTGGGCATGGAGATCAGCTACCCGCCCATGGAGTTCATGGATGAGGCCAAGCGCGAGGCCGGGGTCGACGTGGAGCTAGCCAAGGCGCTGGGCGCGGCGCTGGGCGTGGAGGTGGTCATCGTCGATATGCCTTTCGACGCACTGATCGGAGCGGTGGAGATCGGCAAGATCGACGTCATCCTCTCGGCCATGACCATCACCGAAAGCCGATCGCAGCGCATCGACTTCATCCCCTATCTGGAGTCCGGCTACGGCATTCTGGTACCTAAGGGCAACCCCAAGCAGATCCGCGCGGCCGAGGACCTGTGCGGGCGCATCGTCGCCGTACAGGACGCGACCTCGCAGCTGGAGATGCTCAAGGGGCAGAGCTGCGACAACTAGAGCACCGATCTAGCAAACGTCATGATTTCGCGGTCTAGAACCGATCGACTCGTAGGGGCGGCACATCGCGTATAGATAACCGATCGACTCGTAGGGGCGGCCCTTGCGGCTAAAGATTGATCACAAATTTTCCTGTACATCGATTTGCCCCATCGC
>CAYVFC010000247.1:0-3044 GCA_964450715.1 uncultured Sandaracinaceae bacterium
TGGGGCAAATCGATGTACAGGAAAATTTGTGATCAATCTTTAGGCCTTGCGCCCGGTCCTACGAGCCATTGGAATTGACCATTTACCAGATATCTGGTAAATGGTCTTGACCATTTACCAGATATCTGGTAAATGGTCGCATGGAACGAAGCCTGGAGAACCTGTTGCGCAGGGACCATTTCCCCGGCGGAAAGATGGCTTTCGTCGTCGGCCCCCGCCAGGTGGGCAAGACCACGCTGGCCAGAATGCTGTTGCGAGACAGAGGCACCGCGGACCTGTATCGCAACTGGGACGACCTGGGCTTCAGGCGCACCATTGCCCGCGACCCCTACGGTTTCGTGGATACCTATCGGCCGAAGAGGGGGGTCGAGAAGCCGCTGCTCGCCCTGGACGAGATTCACAAGCTTCCGCGCTGGAAGAGGTACCTCAAGGGGCTCTGGGATACACGCGGGGATTCTCTCGACGTCCTGGTAACCGGTAGCGGGCGACTCGACGTCTACCAGAAAGGCGGCGACAGCCTGCTGGGGCGGTATCATCAGTACCGGCTTCATCCGCTCTCCGTATCGGAGCTGGTCAGCCCCTCGGGGCCCGCACCGGACTACGAGGTCGAGCAGACGCTACGGCGCTTGACCGGCTCCGCGGGAAAACCACCGGGCCGGGCACAAAAGGCGTTTGCCACCCTGCTGCGCTGGGGTGGGTTCCCGGAACCGTACATCGCACAGGACGTCAAGCAGCTCCGCCTGTGGCACAGGGAGAGACGGGAGCTGATCGTCCGCCAGGATCTGCGCGATCTATCCCGCGTCCAGCTTCTCTCCCACGTCGAGGAGCTAATGGAGCTTCTGGTGGACAGGAGCGGTCGCATCCTCTCCTACAACTCCCTGCGCGAGGATCTCCAGGTCGCGCTCGATTCGGTGAGACTGTGGGTCGACTACCTGCGGCGTCTCTACTTCGTATTCCTGGTGCGCCCCTATGCGGGAAAGATCTCCAGGGCGCTCCGGCGCGAGCCCAAGGTCTATCTCTGGGACTGGTCCGAGATCGAAGATCCCGGCGCGCGGTTCGAGAACCTGGTGGCCAGCCACCTGCTGAAGTGGTGCCATTTCACCCAGGACTGGGGCCACGCGCCGCTCGACCTGCATTTCGTACGGGACAAGGAGAAGCGAGAGGTGGATTTCCTGGTAACGAAAGAACGGAAGCCCTGGTTGCTCGTCGAGGCCAAGGTTTCCGACCTCGATCCGGGACCGGCTATCCATCACTTCGGACAGCGACTCGGGGTCGAAAACAAATTTCTGGTAGTGGCGCAATGCGAACGGCCGGGCCGGGCTGGGGACGTGCACGTGATCGATGCGCCGAGTTTCCTCCTCTCCCTGCCGGTATAGCGGTTCGGGGTTCCAAAGGAGGCACCGCAAAATAAACGATCCGGTTGCGGCCGCGTGGGCGGGCGCACTCGCGGCTTTCGTCCTCGTATCGTTTATTTTGCGGTGCCTCCAAACCTAGGGGCGGGCCTCGCGCCCTCCCTCCTTTGTGAAAACGATATCCGGGAGAGGGGGCAAGCCCCTTCCCTACGCTTCGCGTATATACCGTATTGAAATAAGGCCGGCAGGGTAACGCCCCTGCCGGCCTGGTTGGACTACATCGTTAAAATTCCCGCTGTCCTACCGGCGATCAGCCGCCGTCGGCCATGCCGCCGTCGGGCGTGCCGCCGTCCGGGCTCACGCCCAGGCAGGCGGCCTGGCAGGTTCCGACCTCGACGGCCGTCGCCACCGAGGCCGCGCCCGTTCCCATCAGGGCGTCATTGATGAGCGGACCGCAGACTTCGTCGTTGAGGCATTCGGTCGACACGCAACCCACTTCGGCCACGCAAAGCATGATCTCCTGACAGATCGGATCGACCAGGCACGAGCCGAAGGCGTCCAGGCAGGTCTCGCACAGACAAGCGACCAGATCCTCGCTGCCGGCGGCCTGTCCCGAGGCCACGGTGATCTCGTTGCACTCGGCCGCGTCGGCCGGAGCCGGGATCGCACCCGCACACGGGGTCACGCATTCGTCGAAAGCGGCGGCGTCCATGCCTACGCAGCTGGCGCCCGCGGCGATGTCGTTCACGCAGGCTACGCACGCGTCCGGGATATTGCTCTGGCAAACGGTGACCAGCCGTTCGATGCCGAAGAAAGTCCCGTTGTCGCCCATGCACTGGCAAGCGGACTGTTTCTCGGCTTCGGTGGCCGCGGGTACGCCCCCGCCGCCCGAGCCGCCGGTCTCGCCAGCCGTGCCGCCACTGCCGCCGGTCTCGCCAGCCGTGCCGCCACTGCCGCCGGTTTCGCCGGCCGCGCCGCCAGCGCCGGCGCCGCCCGAGCCGCTCGCCGACGAGCCACCCGAGCCGTCGTCGTCGTCGTCGCCGCACGCGGTGGTGATCAACAGAAGGCCCCCGAAAACCAGGGCCAGAAAAACCATCCAGTTGAGTTGTTTGAGTTGAACGAGCTTCATGTAAGGCCTCTCCTTTCGTGAGGGCAGAGCCTAGTTACCTCTCAACCGAAATGTCAAGAACGCGCAAATGATGAACAGGACCGGTCAAATTGGATCGTTAAATCAGCACGGGTGCGAGCGACAAAGGATATACGGGTGCTAAGATCGAAATGGCTGGCGGTGAGTCCGCCGACCCTAAAAAGGGCCGAAGAACGTGACCTCCAAGGCGGTAGGTAAGGGCTCCAGGAGAAGTCGAGGCTCTCGAGGACGCAGCTTTGCGCCGCGTCCGCAATGGGGTACGGCTTCAGTTCCATCTCCACCAGATTATTCTTCTTTCACTGAAAACAAGGAAGAGAAACGCCCGGCCCAACAGCCCTGTATTACGCCCCGCCAGCTCTTTGCCGTGAGCGAACCATCCGCGCAGAGCCCTTCTCCGCAAGCCGAAACCTCTGCGCCCGAACCGCGCGCCGCGGTCGACCAGCAGCCTCAAGTCTCTCCGGATCGCTGCCTGCCCGATACCCCCCTTGTATCGGTAAGCGACAGCGATGAGGCCGGGAAGTCTGCAGCCGAAACGTCCGTTTCGT
>CAYVFC010000247.1:3144-6023 GCA_964450715.1 uncultured Sandaracinaceae bacterium
ACGAGGGGCCAGGGCAGCCGCACGCCTCTCCGGATCGCGACCTGCCCGATACCCCCCTGGTATCGGTAAGCGACAGCGGTGAGGCCGGGAAGTCTGCAGCCGAAACGCCCGTTTCGTACGAGGGGCCAGGGCAGCCGCACGCCTCTCCGGATCGCGACCTGCCCGATACCCCGCTTGGTTCGGTCAGCGACGGTACCGAGGCCGGGAAGTCGGTGGCCGAAACATCCGTTTCGAACCAGGAGCGCGAAACGCCCCCGAGCTACGAGCGCAAGAGCGATCCGATCGAGTCGCTCTTCTTCGGCCGACGCTCCTCGGTTCCCCCGCCGCCGGACGACGCGGACGACGACTCCTGGATCTCGACCGGGGACCATATCCGGTACCACCATGCGCGCTGGAAAGAAGCGCGGGTGGCCAAGAGCCTGACCGTCGCCATCCTGGCCGTTTCCCTGACCGGTATCGGCGGTTTGCTCGTCTATCACAAGCTGATCATGCCCGAGCCGGTCAGCCTGTCCTCTGGTACCGTCGCACTGCCGGACGCCTCGGGCCGCGCGCTGGCCCAGCAGCCCCTGGATCCGGCCGAGAGCGTGCCCGAAGAGGCTGCACCCGATCCGATCGAGCCTCCTGCTCCGTCGGAGTTGAAAATCCCGGCCGAGAGCGCGCCGGCATCCGAGACGGCGATCGATACCGAGCAGAGCCAGCGGGCGGCGCCGTCCGATTCGGAAGCAGCCCCCGGCGCCGGCGGCGAGCTGGTCGCGCAGGCCACCGTGGCCTGCTGCGCGAAGGCCGAGAAGCTGTTGGCGCGGTTGGCGGCACAGCCCGGCAACGCCGAAACCCTGGTCGAGCTGGCCGGACACTACCTGGAAAAGGGCAAAAACCAGGAAGCCGAACAGGTCGCGTCCAGGGCGGTCGAGGCAAACCCGTCGAGCTCCGCCGGCTGGATCGTGCTGGGAGCGGCGCGTGACGCCCTGCGCGACCGCGCCGGAGCCCGCGAGGCCTACCAGCGCTGCGCGGATCTCGGCGACGGCAAATACGCGCGCGAGTGTAAAAACTTGCTGCGCTAGCCGACCGAACTCAATACGATAGATAGTCACCTCCGAAGTCGCCGATTCCGTTTTCGGAAGAAAGGGGCAGAGATGAGCTACCGAGACATCGAACTGAACCTGACCGACGAGCAGGTTCATCTGCGCGACACGCTCAGGCGCTTCGGCGCCGAGGTACTGCGCCCGGCCGGCATAGCGCTGGACAAGCTCGACGACCCGGCCGAGGTGATCGCCGACGGATCGGCGCTCTGGGACTGCTTCAAGAAGCTGCGCGAGCTGGACATGCACAAGATGGGGGTCCCCAAGCAGTACGGCGGGATGTTGGAGGACATGGATCCCGACTCGCGCTACCTGGTCGGCGAGGAGATGGGGTACGCGGACGCTGGGCTGGCCATCAGCCTGGGCGCCTCGGGCCTTCCCTTCAGCGTGGCCGGCGCGCTGGCGCCCTGGTTCCCGGACAAGAAGTTCCTGCAGGACTTCCTGCACGAGTACCTGGAGGACAGCACCGGCAAGGTGGTCGGTTGCTGGGCCATCACCGAGCCCGACCACGGCTCGGACTGGCTGCTGGGGCTGGAGGAACCGTCCTGCGGGCCCTCGCTGCGCGGCGCGCTCAAGGGCGACAAGTACGTGATCAACGGCCAGAAGGCGGCCTGGGTGACCAACGGCAATATCGCCACCCACGCCATGCTGCACGTGGGCCTGCAGCCCGAAAAGGGCATGAAGGGGCAAGGGCTGGCGCTCATCAAGCTGGATCTGCCGGGCATCTCGCGCGGCAAGCCGCTGGACAAGATGGGTCAGCGCCCGCTCAACCAGGGCGAGATCATCTTCGAGGAGGTGGAGATCCCGCAGGAGAACATGGTGCTCCCGCCCGAGATGATGGAGAGCCTGGGCATGGAGGCCAAGATCCTGGCCCAGGCCAACGGCGGCATGTCCGGGGTGTTCGCCGGGCTGGCCAGGGCCGCCTTTGACGAGGCCTACGCCTATGCCAAGGAGCGCGTGCAGGGAGGCGTTCCCATCATCCAGCACCAGAATATCAAGCTCAAGCTCTTCCGTATGTTCACCATGGTGGAGGCCTCGCGCGCGGCGGCTCGCAGGATGTCGCTGTACAACGCGGCCAACCAGGAGAACCCCACGGTCGCCCATGCCGTGGCGTGCAAGATCCTCTCCACCCAGACCGCCTTCGAGGTAGCCAGCGAGGCCATCCAGATCTTCGGCGGCAACGGGCTTTCCAGGGAATATCCCGTAGAGAAAATGTTCCGCGACGCCCGCGCCGCCATGATCGAGGACGGCGTCAACGAGACGCTGGCCATCGGCGCCATGGACTATATGGAATCGTAGGGGCCGGCCTTGCGCCCGCCCAGCATTCGAGCCGCGTCATTCGTCCCATCGGGCCGGCCTTGCGCCCGCCCGCAGGGCGATTCGCGTCGTGTAGCCGTAGGGGCGGGCCTTGCGACCGCCCTTCGTCCCTAAAACTTTCCCGGGGGGAGGGGGCAAGCCCCTCCCCTACAGTTCGGGGACTTCCGTCGTAGGGGCGCGCCTCGCGCCCGCCCGGCATCCGCGCCGCGTCATACACCTCCGTAGGCAGGCCTCGCACCTCATGATTCTACACATCTGATCCGTGGGTTCGGCGGATTTTCCGAATAACCGCCCGGCTGCGCGGCCGCCTGGTCAACCTTGTGTTCGCCGTTTTCCATCAACGCGAAAGGCCCCCTATCGGCCTCCAACGCGATTCCTCGCGACCCCTAAACAGGCCGTGGCACCGCGCGAAACGCGCAGAAACTTGTGACTGAGGCGGCTCACGGCGGAGTTCTTGCGCGAAAGGCGCAGAAACTTGTGACT
>CAYVFC010000248.1:0-5983 GCA_964450715.1 uncultured Sandaracinaceae bacterium
ATCCGGGGCCGTCGCGCTCCGAAATCCGATCGAGTTATTTTGTCACGGACCCTAAGCGTTAACCAGAACGCGGCCGGCAGGTCGTAGGCTGCTGCCGTCAGGACGGTCGCTGCGGCGTGGACGCTACTCAGATCAAATCCATTGCGGAGGGACTGGGTTATCCGGTCGACGACTGTTTCGCGCGCGAGGACATTCCGGATTCCCCCCGTACCTGACGGCCCTAAATCCCGTCCCGTGCACCCCCTGATCGAAAGGGCGAAGCGATAGGTCGCGTCGTATTCCATTGCAGAAATGATACCGTTCAGCAGCAGCTCGTGGGCCCCATCTACTCGTGCTCGACGCAAGGGAAGAATATTGTTACCTTCGAAATTATGGCTAAACCAGGTGACGACACCAGCCACGACTGGCGAGGGGGAAACCCGGTCGTAGCGTTGCCGGAACCAAGGAATACCATTCCCAGGGGGCAGAACTTCCGGAGCACCTGGATCGTCTCTTCGATGGAAGGGCTCCGGGCGCGAGGCCACTTCGAGCGATACGTGTCTTTCCTCGGTGAGCACCGCGACGAGATCCTTTTCTGCATCGCGGGCGCCTGGCTGCCGATGAAAGTCGCCAGGGAACACTACCGGGCCTGTAACCGGCTCGAACTCTCCGACGACGAATACCTGGCGATCACCCGAACGGGCGCGGAGGCCAGGGCTCCCGGCGCCACGCCCTGGACCGCCTTCACCTTGACCCACCGGGGCTGGAGCCGCGCCTGCGACGGGGGGGCGGTAGGGATCTACGCGCTCGGCGAGAAAAGGGCACGCCTGGAATTCGTGGGATGCGAGCTGTTCGACATCCCGTACTTCCGCCGAGCGGTCCGCTTCATGATCTACCTGATGGCCTGGCGCAGCGCCGAGGACCTACGGGTGGTGGAAGCCGCCGAGTCGGCCCAGGCATCGTGCATCTACCTGGTCAGCTGGAAGTAGCCCATGCGAGGGTCATGGGACTGGCAGACGTTCACGCGCACATGACTTTCCGGCAGCTCGCCTCGCGCGAGCGCGAGGTGCTGGAGCGAGCGCGAGCGGCCGGGGTGACGACCATCATCGCCAACGGACTCAATCCGAGCGACAACGGGGCCGTGCTGGCGCTGGCCGCCCGCTCTAGCTTGGTCAAGCCCGCGCTCGGTTTCTATCCCGTGGACACGGTCCTGCTACAGCTACAGCAGCTCGACCCCGATTTCCGGTCGCAAACCGAGGCGGTGACCGCGACCGAGGGCATTGCCTGGCTGCGCGATCACATCGACCAGGCCTTTGCCGTGGGGGAAATCGGCCTGGACGGCCACTGGGTTCCGGAACCGCTCTGGGAGCCCCAGGAGAGCGCTTTCCGCCAGCTGGTCTCTCTGGCCCTGGAAGCGGACCGGCCGATCATCGTGCACACCCGCAAGCGCGAGCGACGCGTGCTGGAGATCCTCGAGGAGCTGGGCGCCAGGCGGGTGCTCTGGCACTGCTTCGGCGGAAAGCTCAAGCTCGCGCGACAGATCGCCGAACGCGGGCACTTCTTCTCGGTTCCGGCCAACGCCCGGAGGGTGGTGGGGTTCACGCGGATGCTGCAAGCGCTGCCGCGCCACCGCCTGCTGCTGGAGACGGACTGCCCTTACCTGGGCCCCGAACCCGGCCGAGACAACGAGCCGGCCAACGTGAAGTTGACAGCCGACTACGCGAGCGAGCTGTGGCGGGTCCCCCGGAGCGAGGTCGATTCCCGCCTGGCCGACAATTTCTTCGATCTATTTCTGACCGCGCCCTGAGAGGGTGGAAGGCCGGAAATACCCATTGCGGACGGGGCGAACGCTGTCTATGTTTCGCCGGGATTCACATGAAGAGACAGGTTCGAGTCCTTTTCGGCGCTCTGGCCGCGCTGATCGCCGTCGCCCTGCTGCTACCGCCCGGGGCGGCGCGCGCGACCGTGGCGCGGGCGCTCGACCTACCCGAGCTGGTAGCGAGAGCCGACCATGTCGTGGTGGCGACCGCGCTGGGGCGGAGCTCGCGCTGGGACCGGTTCGGCCGTATCGTGAGCGATATCACCCTGGAGGTGGAGCAGGATCTGAAGGGGCGCCTCGAAAAAGGCGAGCGCGTCGAGGTGACCGTGCTCGGCGGAACCGTCGGCAACCTGACCATGACCGTGGCCGGCGCGGCCCGTATGCGAACGGGTGAGCGGGCGGTCGTCTTCCTGCGCGACGCGCACGCTCCGGGGAAGCTGCGCACGGTCGGAATGGGCCAGGGGGTTATTAGACTCGCGGCCGAACCCGATACAGGCCGGATGGTCGTGTTGCCGGGCGCGGGACCGCGTTCGCTGCTCGTCGGGCAGGAGTCGAAACCCGGGCCTCGAGACTCGGAGAGAACGGCGGAAGCGCCGGCGCTCCTGGACGATCTGCTGGCCGAGATCCGCCGGCTGCTGGCCTCATCGGGCGGTAGGTAGGACCGTGCGGGTCGATGCGCCTGGATCACCTGTACGGGCCCGGCTCTGCGGCGCGATGCTCGGCTCGATTCTGTCTCTCGCCGCGGTTTCCGTCGCCAGCGCCTGGTGCCGCACCACGACCGTCGTACCTCCCCGGGAGTACGAAGAGTGCCGGGTCGAGGGTGAAACGGACCCTTGCTGGACCGAGGGCGTACCGCTCGCCTGGACGCGCGCCTGCATCCCCTACAAGGTGAGCCCCCGGGCCACGGTCGATCCATCGACCGGACAGACGACGATCCCTCGCGAAGACCCACCGTACGCCCGGGTACTGGAGCTCGTCGAGGAGAGCTTCGACGTCTGGACCGAGGTCGAATGCGACTCGATCCCGAACGATCTGCGAATCGAGAGAGTAGCGAACGAGACCTCCGATTACGATTCCTGGTTCGAAGAGGAAGACCTCTCCGGCATGAACGCAATACAGTTCGTGAACGACTGGGAGGCGAGGGACAACGAAACCGATGCCTTTGCCTTGACCAACGTTTTTTTCGACAACGAGACCGGCGAGATCTTCTGGGTGAACATGGAGATCAACGAGCAGTTCGGAGCCTGGGGAGACTGCTGCCCGGCAGGAGAATGCTCGCGGGAAGATGCCGTCCGCTGCCGTTCGCTCGGGATAGTCGATTTTCGCAACGTGGTCACCCACGAGATCGGTCATTTTCTGGGGCTCGCCCACGAGTGCGAGCTGCCGGCCGCCACCATGTACTACACGGCCGATCGCGGGCAGACGAACAAGCGTACCCTGGAAGTAGACGACCGGGAGGGGATCTGCAGCGTGTATCCTCCAGGCTCCCTTCCCGACCGCTGCGATTTCTCCCCCCATAGCCCCGAGAGTCGGACCGCTGGCTGCGGCTGTCGTGCCGCTGGAGTGGGAAGCGGCACCCCTACCGCCTATGCCGCCCTCGGGGGCCTCGGATCTCTACTGGGGCTGTTCGCGCTGCGCCGCCGAACGCAAACACTTTTCGGGAGGGGGCAAGCCCCTCCCCTACCGCTTCGCCGTTGATCGTCTATGTCCCGACGGACGGCCGTGTTGCTTTTCCCCGGTCATCATCCTGACAAGTAGGGGCGGGCCTTGCGCCCGCCCGACCCGCGTCGTCGCGAACATCGGGTAGGAGGCGGGCCTTGCGCCCGCCCGCAAGACGTAAACACTTGGGGGAGGCGATTAGACCCCGAGCGATGCGACCGAGGTTTTCTCTGGCCGTCTCTCGGGCTATGGTGGGGAGCCAATCCGGAGAACGCGACCTGATGGATGATCGGGAAACAAGAACGCCGCCTGCTGACGAAGACCGGACGCGAGAGGCGCCGGAAGCGGAGCTCGAACGGATCTGCGACCTGCTCGGGGTCGAGACCGAGCTGGTAGAGCACCGGCGGGCGATCGAGCAGTTGCTCTCACAACGCGACCTGGCACTCGCCTTGAGCGCGGCGCGCGACCTGGATGCGGTGATGAGCCTGTGCATGGAGGCGGCGCTCCGGGTCTCGGGATTGCAGTGCGGGGGCATCTACCTGGTGGACGAACGACGCGGCGGGCTCGTCATGCGTCACGCCAAGGGTCTCTCCGACGCCTTCGTCGAGGCGGTCACCTACTACCCCGAAGAGTCTCCTAGCGTGCAGCTGGTCAAGGCCGGCCTTCCGGTCTACCGCCGGCACGACAGGCTCGGCATTCCGCTCGACGAGGTGCGGAGGCGAGAAGGGCTGAAAGCGATAGCGGTCATGCCCATCAAGTACCGGGACAAGGTCATCGGCGCCGTCAACCTCGCCTCCCGTAGCGAGGACGAGGTCCAACCGGCCGCGCGCCTGGCCCTTGAAGGCTATATCGCTCAGATCGGCGGCGCCATCGCGCGCATCCAGTCCGAAGAACGGCTGCGAGAACGCGACGCCCACTTCGGCCTCTTGACCGAGTTCGTGTCCGACGTCTTCTGGACGGTCGACATGGAGCTTTGTTTCACCTACCTGAGCCTTTCCGTCACCCGCGTGAGCGGTCATCTGCCGGAGGATCTCCTGGGGCATCCGGCCGAAAGGATCGTCGCCGGCGAATCGATGAAGCGGGTGAACCAGGCGCTGGCCGAACGGCTGCAGCGAGGGTCTTTCGCCGACCAGGATCCATTGGTGATCGAGCTCGAGCTGTTGGCCGCCGATGGCTCGGCCGTTCCGGTCGAGACCTCGGCTTCCTTCATCGTTGACGGCGATGGCTTTCCGGTCGGCGTCGCCGGTATCTCGCGGGACATCCGGGAGCGTAAGCAGGCCGAGAGACGACAGAACGAGATGCAGCGCCAGCTCCACGAAGCTCAGAAGCTCGAGGCCATCGGTACGCTGGCCAGCGGCCTGGCGCACGACTTCAACAACATTCTGGTCGGCATCGTCGGGGTGGCCAGCCTGATGAAGAAAAGGCTGCGCGGCAATGCGGAGCTGCTACGGCAACTCGCCATCATCGAGGACGCGGGCCAGCGCGCCTTCGAGATCACGGGCCGGCTGCAGAGCTTCTCTCGCAGAAGCGACCTGAGCCTGGGCATCGTGGACGTAAGGGCAGCCATACGAAACGTCATTGCCCTGCTCGAGCACTCGGTCGACAAGCGGATATCGATCGTCGACCGTTCATCCCCTGATCCGTTATCGGTGCTGGGCAATCCCGGGCAGATCGAGCAGGTGGTGATGAACCTGGCGGTCAACGGCTGCGAAGCCATGCCCGACGGCGGCGAGCTCGCCTTTGACACCCGTTCGGTGCGCCTCACCCGGGAGGAACGCCGGACCGGTATCGTCCTCGAACCGGGCGAATACGTCGAGCTCTCGATCTCCGACAACGGCGCCGGCATTCCAGAGGCGGTAAGGGGAAGGGTATTCGACCCCTTCTTCACCACCAAGGAGGCGGGCAGGGGCAGCGGCAGCGGCATGGGCCTGGCGTCGACCTACGGCATCGTGGCTGCCCACGGCGGCGCCATCGATTTCGAGAGCGCCGAGGCCGGCGGAACTGCCTTTCGCGTCTGGTTGAAGGCTTCCGCAGAGCCGGCCCCAACGACCGACCGGCCGCGAGAGAGTATTCCGGAAAAGGGAAAGGGGACCATCCTGCTGGTCGACGACGAGCCGATGGTACGACAAGTAGTGGCCTCGATTTTAGAGGAGTCCGGATATCGGGTTCTTCACGCCTCCGACGGTCGGGAAGCGACAGAAAAGTACCGCGAGCGCCGCGAAGTAATCGATCTGGTCATCCTGGACATGACCATGCCGTGGATGAGCGGCTCCGAATGTTTTCGCGAGCTCAAGCAGACCGATCCGCGGGTACGGGTTTTATTGTCGAGCGGCCACTGTATGAGCGAGGATAAGCAGCGGCTGCTGAACGAAGGTGTAATCAATTTCATTCAAAAGCCCTACACCGCGCCCGAGCTTACCGAAACCGTAGCAGCGGCCCTGCACCGTTGACATTGGAGCCGATTCGAAAAACTAAGGAGGCACCGCAAAATAAACGATACGAGACCGGGCGCGTCGGCGGAGCGCA
>CAYVFC010000249.1:0-5852 GCA_964450715.1 uncultured Sandaracinaceae bacterium
CCGACGGGCCGTCAGCCCGCCGGTGAGATGGGTTTCGCTGCGCTTCAGGCGTCATGTTGCACTCCGGACGACGCCGCGCCGTGCCGGGCAAACGTCCTCTCGCGGGTGAAGCGCGCGCCCGCTGGCGCCCGCGCGGGGCCGGTCGGCGCCCGCGCGGGGTTCTTAGCCTTAACAGCGCGCGCGGTCTATAGTAAGGTCCGCGTCATGACCCACGGCAAGCGTTTTTTTGCCCCGATTTTCCTCGCCCTGGCGGCCGCCTTGGCCACCGCGGCCTGCGCGGACTGTAGCTCCGATAAGAAGGAGACGCGCTTCGACCAGACCGAGTCCGGCAAGCTCACGGGCGAGACCCATGGCTTGACCCCGGAGCAGGCTTCGCAGGTTCTGGTCAAGGTGGGCGATAGGACCATCACCGTCGGCGAGTTCGCCAGCCGGCTGGCGGATCGCTCGCCCTACTTGCGGGCGCGATTCCAGAGTGCCGACCACCGGCGGGAATTCCTGGACAACATGGTCCGCTTCGAGCTGCTCTCCATCGAGGCCGAGAAGCGCGGGTACCATCGATCCGAAGAGGTAAAGAAGGTCCGCGACCAGAAAATGGTACAGCGGATGATGGAGAAGCTGTTCGACGAGGGCGGCGAGCAGATATCCGATATCACGGAAGACGAGATCAAGGCCTATTACGAAAAGAACCGCCACGAGTACCACAAACCCGAGCAAGTGCGGGCCAGCCACATCCTGCTGGCCAAGAAGCAAGAGGGGCAGCGGGTGCTCAAGCGGCTCGGATTGGCGCCCGGCGACGGGCAGCTGTTTCGCAGCCTGGCCGCCAGCGAGAGCATCGACGAGAAGACCAAGCACCGCGGGGGCGACCTGCGCTTCTTCTCCCGCGCCTCGGAGAAGACCCCCCACGATCCCGATGTGCCGGACGCCATCCGCGAGGCGGCCTTTACCTTGAAGAAGAAGGGAGATGTTTACCCATCGGTCATCGCTACCGACCAGGGCTTTCACGTCTTGCAGCTGACCGACCGGCGTCAGCCCTACGACCGCTCGCTCGAGGAAGCGCGCCGTTCCATTCAAAACCGGCTCTGGCGGAATCGCCGCGAGGAGACTATCGAGGCATTTGTGCAGAAGCTGCGCGAAAAAGCGAAGGTCGAGCTGCACCCCGATCTGCTGGACCAGCTGAAGCTGGACATCCCGGAAAAGGGGCAGCCGCCGCGACCGGACGCCCCGGCCGAGGGCTCCGATTCGGCGTCTTCCGCGGGCGCGAAGACCGGCCGGGCTTGGGCGACCGGCGGACGATGAGAGGCCAGATCATGCCGCATAACGCCATACGTCTAGAAGCGGTTTCGAAATCCCTTCCGTCGTCTTTCGGGCGGGGCGGCCCCATCTGCTGCGTTGCGCCTCCTCGAAAAAGCTCCGCTATTGCTGCCTCGACGCGCCTTGCATCTGGGGCCGCCGCGCTCCGAAATACTCGGTCCGGGATTTTGAAACCGCTTCTAGTTCTACTGGCCGCGTTGGCCGCGCCGCCTCTCGCCTCGCCCGCGCGGGCCGAGATCGTCGAGCGAGTGGTGGCCACGGTGAATGACGAGATGGTCTTGCTTTCCGAGCTGCGCAGCCGCGCGGCGCCCTACCTGGCGCAGACGCTCTACGGCGCCGAATCGGAGCAGGAGAAGAAAAAGCGTATCGCCGACTTATACCGGCGACTGCTCGACCAGCTGATCGATGAGCAGCTGGTGCAGCGCGAAGCCCGCAAGGCGAACATCACCGTGAGCAAGCTCGAGATCGACCAGGCCATCGGCAACGTGCGCCAGCAGAACAACATGTCCGAGGAACAGTTCCGCGAGGCGATCCGCGCCCAGGGATACACCGAGCAGAAGTACCGGGAGGATATCCGTAAGCAGCTCGTCTACATGAAGCTGACCAACCAGCTGGTGCGCAGCCAGGTCAACGTGACCGAGGAGGACAGCCGTGAACGCTACCAGGAAAAAGTGCGCAAGGCGCGCCGGACGCTGCGTTTTCGCGCTGCCCACGTCTTCTTCCAGCTCCCGGATGGAGCCTCGGCCGCCGAGGTGGCCGAGATCCGCCGGCGCGCCGCCGCGCTGCGCCGCAGGCTGAACGAGAAGAGCTTCGACCGGGCGATCGACGAGCACGGCGGCGGGGACCTGGGCTGGCTCAGCCAGGGCGATCTGCCCGAGCAGCTGGAGCGGGCGCTGCTGGCGCTGGAGCCGGGGCAGGTGAGCCAGCCAGTACGCGGGCCCTCGGGAGTGCACATCTTTCTGCTGCGCGAGCGCCAGCGCAGCTCCGAGAGCCTGCCCACCTACGAGCAGTCCAAGGCGACCATCGAGCGCCAGATGCTGGAGGAGGGTATGGCGCGCCAGCAGAAGCTCTTTTTAGAGCAGCTGCGCCGCAAGGCCGTGATCGATATCCGGCTGTAACACAGCCGCTCGTCTCGACGGGATGGATCGGACGCCGTTCAGGCGATATAAAAAAAACGTGTTGCGATCCTTCTACCAGGTTGTCGCGGTCTGCTTGCTGAGCCTCTTGCCCTTTCTCGCCCGTCCCGCGAGCTTACAGGCTCAGCGCGCCCGGCTGGGCAATGGATCGTATGCGCTGCCGGGCGCCTACCGGGTGGGGTACCCGGTCCTGGATCCGCAAAGCGCCGCGGCGGTGATGGGCGTCACCTACGGCACCTTCGGTGCTGCGCTGCGCGACGACGACTCCCACCACCGCCTGGGAGTCGGGCTGGGCCTGGGCGCCACCCCCCTGAGCTGGCTTGGCCTGGCCGCCCGCGTCGAGGGCCGCCACGACTGGCACCAAACCGCTAGCGGGGGCACCGACGACGGATACCTGGCTCAGACCAGGCTGATGGCCCGGGCCGGCGTCCCGCTAGGCCGCGACTTCCGGCTGGGCGGCGAGACCGCCTTCTGGTTCCCGGCCGCGCCCTCGCCCGAACGATCGCTGCGCGCGACCAGCCTGGATCTCAACCTGCTCGCCGGCTATCTCCCGCACCGCCGACCGGTAGGCCTGTTCGCGCTGGTCGGCTTTCGCCTGGACCGTTCCGCCGAGGCCCTCAACCGTCCCGATCTGCTCAGCCCTTCCGACCGGCTGGCGCTCGGCTACAGCGAGACCAACGCCGCGCTGTTCGGCCTGGCCCTTTCGCTTCGCTTTACCGCCGTGGAGCTGTTCGGCGAATGGAACTGGGACTACTACCTGCGCGAGTCGTCCGAGGTGCCGGTCGGCTCGCCCATGCGGGTGGCGGTGGGCGCCCGCTACTGGCCGACCCGGGCGCTTCAGCTACAGCTTTTAACCGGAGTATCCCCGACCGCGCGTCCCGATTTGCAGGCGACCAACCTCATGCTGGTGGAGCCGCGCTTTTTCGCCGGCCTCCAGGTCGGGTTGCAGTTACCCTTCGAAGAGATCGTGCCCCGGGGGCCGGAGGCCGAGCCGGTTCAGCCGGCCCTGCTGCAGGGCAGGGTGGTCGATCCGGACGGAAATCCGGTGCCGGGCGCCCGGGTCGCGTTGCTGGACAAGCCCCCACAACGGGCCGCCGCCGACCGCCAGGCCGCCGCCGAGCGGGAGGCCATTGCCGACCCGCAAGGGAGCTTCCGCCTCGAAGAGGTGACCGCCGGTTCCGCGACGCTAACCGTGACCGCGGAGCCCTGGCGCCCGAAGACGCTCGAGCTACAGCTGCAGCCGGGCGACAACCCGCCGCTCGAGATCCTGCTGGAGCCCGAGGCCATGATGTTACGCGGAGTCGTGCAGGCGCCGAGCGGAGCCCCGATACCGGACGCAACGGTCTGGATCGCCGCCGGCGAGCAGCGCCTGGAGGCGACCACGGGTGAGGACGGTCGTTACCGCTTCAGCGATCTGCCGCCCGGCCAGATGCAGCTCGGGGTCAGCGCCGAGGGTTGGGGCGAGCAGACGCAAGAGATCGATACCAGCCCGGGCGGACTGCTGGAGCTGGACTTGCAGCTCGAGCGCACCCTGCCCCAGGGGCAGATTCGCGTACAGGTGAGCGACTTCGCGGGCAAGCCCTTGGCGGCCAGCGTCGAGATCAAGCCCCTGGGCAAGCTGCTCAAGGGCGATGCCAGCGGCACTTTCGAGGTAGACGTCCCGCCCGGCGACTACCGGGTGGTGGTCCGCGCCCGCGGCCACCGCACCCAGGTACGCAAGGCGAGGGTAGAGGAGAAGGGCGTGACCGTGCTGGTGGTCAACCTGCGGAGGAAGCGCTGATGCCGATGCCGCGCGCCCGCCGCCTGCGCTTTTCGCTACCGCTACGGTTCTCTTTGATCGCTGTATTCTACGCCACTAGCGTTCTGCAGGGCTGCCAGGGCTGCCAGGGCTGTAGCGGCTGCTCCGACGAGCAGCGGGTGGCCGAGCTGGTTGTGATCGAGAAGAGCGTACAGCGCGACTTCGCCGCCAGCGTGGACAAGTGGCAGCCCGCCACGGCCGGCGAAGGCTTCCGGCTAGGTGACGGATTGAAGACCGGGCCGGAAGCCCGGGCCACGCTCCGGCTCTTTCCCGAGGGCCGGCTTCTGGTGCAGAGCGACACCGTGCTTCGCTTCCAGGCCACCCCGCCCGGCGAGCGGGAGCGGCGCCTTCAGGTCACCGCCGGCAGCGTGGAGATCGAGTCGGCCGGCGCCGACCTCAAGCTTTATACCGAGGTAGGCGTGGCGCGCATCGAACGCAACAGCCGCGTGCGCCTGCGTTCGTCCGGCGACGCCCCCGGGCTAGAGGTATTGGTGGGAGGCGCGCAGGTCGAGCGCGGCGGCGAGCTGGTGGCAGTCGCCGCCGGCGAGACGCTCGAGCTCGAGATCGGGGGCGTGTCCGTAGAGCGCCAGCCGGACGAGCCCCAGCCCACCCCGGCCGACGGCGGGCTCCCGCCTGTAGACGCTGCCGCGGACCAGCCCGAGGACGAGGCCGCGGACGACACCGGCCCTCAGTCGCCTTATGCCGGCCCGGAAACCGCCGATCTGGCTCTTGCGGCCGGTGAGTCGGCCACACTGCACGACCCCAGCCCGCCCACCGACGTGCGCGTCTCGCTGGAAAAGTGCGAGCACGGCGGCGCGGTCGAGATCAAGCGCCGGGGCGCGCGGGGCAAGTATTCCAGGGTTCGGGGCGATAAGAGCGCCGTGCTCCGGCTTCCGACCGGCTCCTACCTCTACCGCTCGCGCTGCGTATCCGAGCCCGGCTCTTCCCGCGGAAGGGTGACCGCGCGAGGCCGCCTATCGGTGCGGCGCGACGCAGGGCTCAAGCGGCTGCCCAAGCGTCCACCCTCGGTGACCGTGGACGCGGACGGCCGCGCCTATACCGTGCGCTACCAGAACCGGCTGCCAAAGATAACCCTCCGCTGGCCGGATGCGCCCACCGCCTCCAGGTATCAGCTCCGGCTCGCCCAGCAGGGCCGGGGTGTTGAGACCCGCTCCTTTCCCAAGCCGCGCGTCGTCTTCGAGTCGGGCGAGCTGGGCGAGGGCTCGCACCGCTTCTCCTTCACCGCCGCGGGCGGCCGCCCGTCTTCGGAGACCCGGCTCAGGATCGCCTTCGACAACATGGCGAGCTCCGCGTCGGTTGCCGAGCCTACCGAGGGCGCGGCCGTGGCTGGCCAGAATATCACCGTGGCCGGCGAGGCCCTGACCCGTTCCAAGGTCAGCGTGAACGGCCGCGAGCTCAAGACCGACGCGCAGGGCCGCTTCCGCTCCGAGATGGTCGC
Source organism: uncultured Sandaracinaceae bacterium (assembly GCA_964450715.1). GTDB lineage: Bacteria > Myxococcota_A > Polyangia > Polyangiales > JAFGIB01 > CAYVFC01. Next base: position 5,705 of record CAYVFC010000249.1, read on the forward strand.
CCCCGCCGACCGTACCGCCATCGCCATCCGGGTCCGGAGCCGCACCGGCCAGATCCACTATTACCTCAGGAACCTGGCCGCCAAGCCCTAGCTCTCACGATTCTACACATCTTCAAGGGTACCGGATGAAAGGCGGTCCTACCCCGGT
>CAYVFC010000250.1:0-5799 GCA_964450715.1 uncultured Sandaracinaceae bacterium
CGCTTCGGCTGCGGCCGTGCCGCTGCCCCTGAAGAGTCGACCGTAACTCGTTCCAAATGTTTCATAGGTATTCGGGCGATGCCGAAATCGCAGATGGTATTAAATAGAAAAACGGAAAAACCGGGCGTGTCAGGTGTCGGTGCGAGCGGCTCGGAGGGGGCTCGGGTCGGGCGGCTGGGGACGCCCTGCTTCCTGACCGCCCTTTTTACGCGTTACGCGGGACCGAAAACGGTCCCGCGTAACGCGTAAAAAGGGCGATCAATACGTGAGCACGGTGGTGTAGATCCAGACAGAGCCCGCCACGAACAGCAAGGCGTCCACGCGATCCAGAATCCCGCCGTGACCCGGCACCAGAAATCCGCTCTCCTTGACCCCGGCGCCTCGCTTGATCAGCGACTCAGCCAGATCTCCGAGCTGTCCCAGCGCACCGGCCACTACAGCGAGCACCAAACCAGGGCCAAGCGATAGCTCGGGCAGATACCAGAAGCTGGCGAGCACGGCGGCCAGCGCGCTCCCCGCCAACCCTCCCACGGACCCCTCCAGCGTCTTCTTGGGCGATACCGCCTCGTACAGCTTGTGTTTGCCCAGAGCGCGACCGGTGAAGTACGCCGCCGTGTCGCTGAACCAGCTGACCGTCATCACGAACACCACCCAACCCGCACCGTTGGGCTTCAAGAACAACAGAAGAACCGCGGCCAGCAAGATGCCCAGGTAGAGCGGGCCGGCCATGAGCCAAGCGGTACGGGTCGCGGCCTCGGCCGGCTTTTCGGGCCGCAAGAGCCCGGCCAGCATAGCCGTGATGACCAGCGCCATGAGAGAGCCGGCCAGGACCTGTGGAATATGCAAGTAAAAAGCCGCGGCGGTTGACGCAAACACCGCAACCGTAGAGACCACCCCGATGGCCTGGTGCAACCGTTTGCCGGGCATGGTGATGGCGTATAGCTCGACCGAAGCTACCAGGCAGGCCGCGAGCACCAACGCTGCAAACCCCCACGCCGGTGCTAGAAAGAGCAAATAGAGAAGAACCGGCGCGGCGGCGGCCGAAGTAAGAAGGCGTACCGCCAGATTACCTAGAAGCGGTTTTTTCCCGGCAGGTACGGCGCTTTCTTCATCATACATGCGCTGGCGTTACCGAGCTCTGAGCCAGCTTCCGCTCCCCGGAACGCTCCCCGGTAACCACGCGGCCGAAACGCCGGTTGCGCTTCTGAAAGGAGCCTATCGCGCGAAACAGCTCGTCCTTTCCAAAAGCGGGCCAGAGGGTACGCGTGAAGTAGAACTCGGCATAGGCGCAGCTCCAGAGGAGAAAATTGCTGATGCGGTACTCTCCGCCAGTGCGAATGAGCAGATCTACCGGACCGGCTTCGCTGGACGGAAGCTCCGCGCCCAGGCTCTTTTCGTCGATCGACGCCGGATCGATCTCGCCGCTCTTGGCCTTCTCGGCCAGCTTCCGCGCGGCGTCCGCGATCTCCTCCTGGCCGCCGTAGGATATCGCGAGTTGCAGCGTCATGCCGTCCAGATGCGCGGTCTCGCTCTCGAGCTGCTCGAGCAATGCTCTCACGTACAGAGGAAGGCGCCGTACCCGTCCCAACGCTCGGACTCGGATCCCGGTCCGCAAGACCTCGGGACGCTCCTTAATCAAGAACTCCCGAAAAAGATCCATGAGCGCTCTGACTTCATAGGCCGGACGCTCCCAGTTCTGCTCGCTGAAGGCGAAGAGCGTGAGTGTCTCGATACCTAGCCTGCGGCAGGTGCGAACAGTACGTCGAACGGCCTCGCTACCCTCGCGATGTCCGGCAGTGCGCGGTAGCCCCTTCTGGTGAGCCCACCTACCGTTTCCGTCCATTATGACGGCCACGTGACGCGGAAGAGAATCCAAGCGAAGAAGAGGCATTTTCGGCGAGTACCACGGGCTTGCCGGTCGTTCAAGGAGAACCATTCCGGCGTAAAGGCGGCTATATTACGAGGTGAGGCTCGTATCGAAGAGAGCGTAGGCTAGATTCCAATACGTTGCTATACATGTATTGTCTCGTTTCACGTGAAACACCGTAAGCGGGATTCTAAAAGAAGCTATCCAGATAAGAGTCTCTTTAGCCACCCCGGAGAGACCTATGTACCACGACTCTGGATAAACCTTCCATTTTCTGTGGTAATTTTTCTATCTCTACTCCCCGCTTTTTAGGGTCCGTGACAAAATAACTCGATCAGATTTCGGAGCGCGACGGCCCCGGATGCAAGGCGCGACGACGAGAAATATTGGGGATATTTCGAGGAGGAGCAACGCAGCAGATGCGCGCGCCCTGCCCGCGCGGCGACGGGAGTTGCATTTTGAGCCGGGAACTATTTAACGTTTCTCGGGCAGGAGCGAAGCCAATGCCATTCGAGAGTGACATCGAGCGCGAGCTCCTCGCGCTCCGGTCTTCCGGACTAGACAGACGACCGCGCGTGCTCGGAAGCTCCCAGCTACCAGAGGTTCTGGTCGAAGGGCGTAAGGTCATCGGACTCTGTTCAAACAACTACCTCGGTCTGGCCGATCACCCCGACCTGGTTACCGCTGCAAGCCACGCCCTTCGCGGATTCGGCGTAGGGGCCGCGGCTTCCCGGCAGGTTTCAGGAACCATGGACATTCACCTGCAGGCCGAGCAGAGGCTGACACGATTCGTCGGTCTCGAGGCCTGCGTCCTTTTCTCTTCCGGATACGCCGCAAATACCGGGGCTCTACAAGCCCTCGCCGGTCGGTCCGACGTGCTATTCAGCGACTCACTGAACCATGCCAGCATTATCGACGGGTGCAGGCTGAGCCGGGCGCGCGTACAAGTCTATCGACACCGCGATCCAGAGCACTTGCAAGCGCTCCTCTCCCAACACCGCTCGGGAAGCTCGAGAGCGCTGGTAATCTCCGAGTCTGTCTTCTCCATGGACGGGGACACGGCCCCGCTCAGTGAGCTCCGCGACCTGTGCGATCGTTTCGATGCGGCCCTTTATGTAGATGAGGCCCACGCTCTGGGCGTTTTAGGCCCCCGCGGCCAAGGGCTCTGCGCCCTGCTTCAAGTAAGACCCGATGTGCTCGTAGGAACGCTGGGCAAGGCCTTTGGCTCGGCCGGCGGATTCGTGGCTGCTAGCGCGAACACGGTCGAGATTATCCGGAACAAGGCTAGAAGTTACTTCTTTTCCACCGCTCCTCCTCCGCTGCAAGCCGCTCTTGCCCTTGCCGCCGCGGATCTCGTCGAGTCCTCGGACGACCGGCGAGCGCGCGTGCTCGGTCACGCTGCTAGAATGAGAAGCGCACTCGGTGAAATGGGGTACGAAACGCCCGCTGGATCGACCCCGATCATACCCGTCCTCGTCAGGGAGCGCGATGCGGTCATGCGCCTTTCCTCTTCACTGCTCGAGAAGAGGGTTTTCGTTCAGGGCATTCGGCCCCCTTCCGTACCCATCGGTACCAGCCGGCTACGGCTAACGCCCATCGCTTCTCACGAAGATATCCACATCACCCGGGCAATAGACGCATTTCGATCCGCCTTGCCGGACTATCTATCTCTCCGGAAACGACAGAGGAATCGTTTGTGATACCCCTCGGTCTTTTCATCACCTCTACCGGGACCGGCATGGGCAAGACCTTCGTGACTCGGGGAATCGCCCGGGCCCTGGTGAACGCTGGTATCAATGTGGCCGCCATCAAGCCCATCGAGACCGGTTGCGATCCATTTGCCTTGGACGCGCTTGCCATCGCCAACGCCTGCCGCGAGCCCGAGCTGGGCACCGCAGAGGGCCTGTACAGAGCCGGTCCTGCTCTGTCTCCCTATGCGGCTTCGCTGGTCACCGCCGCACCCCCACCCGACATCGGCCGGCTCGCCGCTCGCATCCGGGAGCTTTGTGGTGAAAAACAGGCGGTTCTGGTGGAGGGAGCCGGCGGTCTTCTGGTTCCGTTAGACCGGCAACGAACTGTAGCCGACCTGGCGGCGATCCTCGCGCTTCCGTTGCTAGTGGTGGCGCGCGACGAGCTCGGCGTCATCTCGCATACGCTCACGTTGTTCGAGTCGGCCGCCGCGCGCGGGCTCCACATCGCCGGCCTGGTGCTGGTACGTCACGAGCCGGGCGAGGCTTCTGCCGTAAAGGGCTCGAATCCGAGCGTGCTCGCCGAGCTGGTCCGGGCGCCCGTTCTCGGCCTGGGATTTTGCGAAGATGACGACGAGAAGCTGGCTTGTGCCGTACGGGAAGCCGGGATCGTCGATCTGCTTGTGCGATGAACAGAGCGACTTGCTGCCGGTTCGATTTGCCGGTCGGTCGTGCATGTGTATAGTAGCCCCCGCATTCGCTATATCGAGGTCGTTTCCGGGGCTGTAGCTCAGTTGGGAGAGCGCCGCGTTCGCAATGCGGAAGTCAGGGGTTCAAATCCCCTCAGCTCCACCACTCGGTACGGGTGAAAACCTGATTTCGCGTTACCAACACCAAAAGAAACGGTTCGGCAAAATGGCAGAGAGAGTCATCAACTTCAATCCGGGTCCGGCCACCCTTCCTCTCCCCGCCCTGGAGGCGGTCCATCGCGACATGATGGACTTCAACGACACCGGCATGTCCATTCTGGAGCACAGCCACAGGGCCAAGGACTACGACGCGCTGCACAATCAGACCATCGACCTCATCCGGCAGCTGCTCTCCGTCCCGGATAGCTACCAGGTGCTGTTCATGGGCGGCGGTGCCTCGGCCCAGTTCGCCATGGTGCCCATGAACCTGATCCCCAAGGGCGGCAGCGCCGACTACATCCTGACCGGCACCTGGGCCAAGAAGGCCTATGCCGAGGCGCAGATCGTGGCCAAGGCGCGCCTGGCCGCGGATATGGCCCAGGACGGCAAGTTCCTGCGCTGCCCCGGACCGAAAGAGGTCGAGGTCGACCCCAAGGCTGCCTACCTGCACATCACCTCCAACAACACCATCGCCGGCACCCAGTACTTCGACTTCCCGGAAACCGGCAGCGTTCCGCTGGTCGCCGACATGTCGAGCGACATCATGTGGCGTCCGATCGACGTCTCGCGCTTCGGTCTCATCTACGCGGGCGCTCAGAAGAACCTGGGCCCGGCCGGCGTGACCGTGGTGATCGTCCGCAAGGACCTGGTCGAGAAAGCCAACAGCGCCATCCCCAAGGCCTTCAGCTACCAGAATACGGCCAACGGCAACTCGCTGCAGAACACCGCTCCCACCTTCAACATCTTCGTGGTCAACAAGGTGTTGCACGCCTACCAGCAGATGGGAGGCCTCTGCGCCATCGAGAAGCTCAACCGCGAGAAGGCCGCGCTTTTGTACGAGCTGATCGATGCCAACGCGGACTACTTCCGCTGCCCGGTCGACAAGGGCTCGCGCTCGGTGATGAACGTGGTCTTCCGGCTTCCCGAGGAGAAGCTGGAAGCGGCCTTCATCGAGCAGGCCAAGAGTGCCGGCATGGTGGGGCTGAAGGGCCACCGGTCGGTGGGCGGCTGCCGCGCCTCGATGTACAACGCCATGACGCGCGCCGGCGTGGAGCGCCTGGTCCAGTTCATGGCCGACTTCAAGAAGGCAAACCCGGCCTGACCGAACGTACCGCAGTACCCTCGTGAGCTAACGGAACGGAGCGACACCCGCTGTCTGACGCGGTGGCGTCTAGGCGGGGGGGTAGGGGCCGGGCACGCTCCGGCCAGCGTCGAAGCTTCGCAATGGCAATTTCCTTTTCTGCTCGGCGTTGCCGTTTGGCTGCGCCCTGCACTCTTTTTTGGCTAATTCCGGGTTTCTCAACGGCTGAAGAGAGCAAAAAGGGGGTAGAAAAGG
>CAYVFC010000251.1:0-5723 GCA_964450715.1 uncultured Sandaracinaceae bacterium
GTATCGGAAAATCTACCCCCAGACGGGATCATAACCTCCCGGTCACGGCACTAGATGGATCCTGCGCACCCAACACGGGGGCCGCGCAACTCAGCTGCAACCCGGAGTCCGGGCACCAGTCCGACTACTGCTTGTGCGTAGGTACCGGCGGCACAGGTGGTACCGGTGGCACGGGCGGTACGGGCGGTAGCGCCGGCACGGGTGGCACCGGCGGCACAGGTGGTACCGGTGGCACGGGCGGCACGGGCGGCGTGCCGGGTGACTGTCCATTCGAGCTCGTCGGGTGGGCCACGCAAGGACCGGGGACTACCGGCGGCGGCAGTCTCACCCCGGTTGTGGTGACCTCCGCTTCCGAGCTTTCCGATGCTGCCGATGGCGACGAACCGCGCGTCATTCACCTATCCGGCACGGTGGACACTGGCAGCGACTCGATAACGATTGGCAGCAACAAGACCATTAGGGGGGTTGACAAGAATGCAACGATCTTCGGCGGTATTTCGGTCAGGGGCAACAACGTTATCGTCCAGAATCTCACCGTGCAGGGGAAGGGCCAGGGCAATAGCCCGGACGATGCAATCAACTCCCACGGAGCGAGCAACCTCTGGTTCGACCATCTGAACGTTCTGGATGGGGGCGACGGCATCATGGACCTGACCAATGGGTCGGACCGTGCCACCGTGTCCTGGTGCAAGTTCTGGTATACGGACCCCGACCATTCCCACCGGCTGGCGCTCCTGTTCGGCAATGGCTCGGAGAAGTGTGATGTGGACGGTGGCAAGCAGAACCACACCATCCACCACAACTGGTTTTCCGACCTGGTGAGGTCGAGGCAGCCGCGCCTGCTGTTTGGCAAGGGCCACGTCTTCAACAACTTCTACAACTCGCCGGGCAACAGCTACTGCATCGGTTCCGGTTCGTGGGCGTCGATTCTCATCGAGAATAACTACTTCAAGGACGTGAGCGACCCGCACCGCTTCCAGGACGACCACCCTTCCTACATCGTCGCGGAAGGCAATGAGTACGACAACACCTCGGGCAGCACGGATATCGGCCTCGGGGGCAGCGAAGGGCCGAGCAACGACTGTGAGACCGGTCTTGGAACCCCCGGCCCCTGGACGCCGCCCTACTCGTATTCGCTGGATCCGGCGGGGTCCATCCCGGAGCTCGTGATGAAGTGCGCCGGACCGCAGTGACCGCGCCGACAGATAGGATCGTGTCTCCCGGCAGCGCAGCAGTGACCCGGAGGGCCCTGTACGGGCTACTAAGGAGGCACCGCAAAATAAACGATACGGGACCGGGCGCGTCGGCGGAGCGCAATCGCGAGCGCGCCCGGAGGAAAAACCGCAGAGATCTCTCCCTGCGGTCGAGAGCGCTATTTCGAGGATTTTTCCGAGGACGCTGGGGTGATTCAACAGAATCGCCCCAGTTCTGGTGCCGCGAGCGCGCCCGCCCACGCGGCCGCAACCGGATCGTTTGTTTTGCGGTGCCTCCTAAGATGAAGGCGACCGAAAGGAGATCGATATGCGACGATACCAGTTTCGATCTCTCATCTGCGCCGCTGTGGTCGGCGCCCTTTCCGCGTGCGAGGAGTCGAACCCGGCGGGCGCGACCAGTACGGCCAACGCGGGCTCGACCGGAGGCTGGCCAATGGCCGGGGGTGCTTCTGCCGGCGGAACCGGCGGAGCCGGAACCGGCGGCACGGGCGGTATTGGCGGCACGGGAGGCACGGGCGGCACCGGCGGCACGGGTGGTACTGCAGGCATCGGAGGCACGGGCGGCACGGGCGGCGCTGCGGGTACGGGCGGCGCAGGCCAGGGAGGCAGTCTGCTGGCGGATGCCTACCCCTGCCCGGGCGACCCCGCGAGCTACAACGCCGTGGCCACCAAGAACGGGGACACCTGGACGGTGACCAACGGTGGTAGCATCGTCAGTAGCACCACCAGTATGCAGGCCGCCATCGAAGCGGCGCTCGGCAGTCTGAACGGCGGTCGCTCCGCCAAGGAGAGCGTCCTCGTGCAGGGCTCGGGCGACGTCAGCGGCAGCGCGCAATTACGCGTTCAGGGCAACACGATCCTCAATGTCTGCGGGACGATCAACGTAACCAATGATGTGAGCGGCTCGGACCGCGCTCCCATCTACGCCCGCGGCACCTCGAACATCGACATCCCCAACGCGACGATTACCGGCTACGCGCAGTACGGCATGTTCTTCCGTGACGTGAGCAACCTGCACCTCGGTAACATCATGATCAACGGCACCGGTGGCCTGGGGATTCGCATCGACAGCAACGGAAGCTGGAATCGGAACAATGCCAGCAACATCACCCTGGACCACGTGCACGTCGAGAACACCGGAGGTCACGGCGTCGAGTTATACGGCGCGGACGGCATCGACATCGGCACCGTGGTGGCGCGACGCACGGGCGACTGCGGGCTCATCTTGAACAACTCGATCAACGCCGACATCGAGCTGGTCGACGCCGTTGACGCGGCCCACATCGGCACGGGCTACGCCGCGTTCCGGACCGCGAACACCAACGGGCGGTACGACGACGGGAGCTACCCCACCAACATATTACTGCACGAGCTGCGGGCGACCGGCGGAGGCCGAGGGTTCTTCTGCGTATCCGCGAGCGGTGGCGTACAGATCGACAACTTCGTCATCGATCACGTGGGCGGCAGCCCGGCGATCTTCATCGAGAACTGCTACAACGTGACGCTGGCCTCGCAGTCGGAGTCCGGACAGCTGATGGGTGGTCGCGCCTACATCGGCCACAACAGCGGCAACGGCGACCCGTCTCGCGACGTTACCTTCCAGAACATCATCCTGTCGGACGGCGCTTACGTAGAGCAGAACAGCGCTACCTGCGGCCTCAACAACACCGCGATCAACGTCACCGGTGGCAGCGTCGATATGTGCGACTAAACCCACCCCGCGCCGCTCGCCGGGATTAGTGCCGTATACCCGGCGGTTCTGGGTGCTAAATCGCACCGCGTTACCTAAACCAAGGGTTACTATTTGTGCATGGGTGGCTCCGCCAAGAAGCCAAACTGGGACCTCCTGTTTGAGACAGCGAGCACCCAGGAGGGCTACTTCACCACCAGGCAAGCAGTCGAGGCCGGCTACTCGTCGCAGCTGCTGCTCAAGCACATCCGCGCGGGTCGCGTCACACGAACACGCCGGGGCATCTACCGGCTCGTCCACTTCCCAGCGGGCGAGAACGAAGAGCTGGTCGTTGCCTGGCTCTGGTCCGACAGGGCCGGCCTCGTCTCGCACCAGACCGCGTTGTCGCTCCACGGTCTTTCGGATGTACTCCCGGCGCACGTGCATCTGACCCTACCTTGCGCTTGGCGAAGACGCCGTTTCAGGGTTTCTGACGGTGTGGTGCTTCACCACGCGGACGTGCCATCGTACGACCGGGCTTGGTTCGGGGCAGTGCCGATTACCAGCCCTCGCCGCACGCTGAACGACTGCGCTCACGAGGACCTGCCGCCCGATCTGGTGCGTCAAGCAGCACAGCAAGCCGTCCGACGGGGTCTTGTCACCAAGGCCGAGCTTGGCGACGTCGAAGAGTCTCTGCGAATTTTCGGAGGGCTCGGCATATGACGCCTCGTACCTACTCCTCAACCGCAGCTTTCAAGCAGGCGCTCGAACAGCGACTCCGCTAGGCAACGAAGACCGGCGCCGAGTTCGCCCGCAAGAGGCAGCTCCTCGTGTTCGACCGGTTCCTCGCACGTATCGGCGCCGCACTCGGAGATACCGCCACACTCAAAGGTGGGCTCGTGCTCGAAATTCGCCTTGAGCGGGCGCGCACTACGAAGGACATCGACCTGAGGCTGGTGGGCTCTCCCGACGACGTCCTGGCGAGGTTACAGGAGGCTGGCAGGATCTTCCCGACATCGCTCTTCTGGCCACCGTGCGAGACATCGACGGTGCGACACTGCGAGCCGCCATCGATCAGACCTTCAAACACGGAGCCACGCATCCTGTACCAGCGTCGGTCCCCGTGCCCCCGGAAGTTTGGGCATCTGTATACGCGCGGGTCGCAGAGAGCGACGGGCTCAAGTGGCGAACGCTTGTCGAAGTCACCGAGGCCGTCCAGACGTTTCTGAATCCAGTGCTCATCGGCACGACCATCACACGGGCCTACCGCATGAATCTTCAGTCGATCCGGGGGGGGAGCTCGTCATCGCGGTTTCACGAGTATTCCGGGGAGGCCTTTACAATGGTCTATCGGTCTATGCGCGGTCCGCCGCTCGACTCAGTGCGAGCTTCACTCCCGGGGCTCCGGGGCTCCGGGGCTCGGGTTTCGTTTGGTACGGACCATCGAATGACGGCTGCCGATGAACGCGACAAACCGTATAGTCTGAAGAGACGACCCACCGAACGCTCCGGGTGGGAGGGCGAGATGGCTCGAATACCGGGGAAAATCGTACTATTACTAGTTACGTACGCGATTTCGGTCGGCTGCTGGGGCGGCACGGAGAGCCGGTTAGGAGGCGACGGGGGTTCGCAGTCACCGGTTTTCTCTGAGGAGCCGGCTTACCGGGTCTGTCAGGCCCACCTGGCCTGGGACAAGAACTGCGCCGCCTCGAAACCGCGGCCTCCGGAAGAGCCCTTCTGGGGAGAGAGCGAGTGCATGAACGGCCCCTGGCGCTACGTGCAGCAGCGCGTCATCGATGCGATGGTTGCGTGCTACGACTCGCTTCCCTGCGAGTCTTCGGACGACGAGTGTACCAGCGCGGGGTTCGCGGCCATCGGTATCGAAACGGCGGCGGAGATGGAGGCGTACCTCGAGAGCGACCCTCTCGCACCGCGCTGCGGCCGGATCGTGGAGCAGTGCGCGAGCTTGAGCGGTGATAGCTGCTATCTCTTCGTGCTATCAACGCAAACCGGCCGAAACGCGGCGGCTTCCTGTCTCGACCTCGAGTGCGGCGAGATCGAGTCTTGTTTGGACGATCCCGGGTGAGGTGTCGTACCCGTTGCGCTCGCGGGCGCGCTTTTCACCCGTACGCAGCAGCGGGTACTGGGTCTGCTCTTCGGTCAGCCGGAGAGGCGCTTTTACGCCACCGAGATCATCGGCCTGGTCGGTGCCAGGTCGGGAGCGGTGCAACGTGAGCTGGCTCGGTTGCGGCGAAGCGGGCTGGTCGTGGTGGACAGGGTCGGTACCCAGTAATTCTACCAGGCCAATCCTTCGTCTCCGATATTCGCGGAGCTGCAGGGTATCGTGCGCAAGACGGTCGGGCTGGCCGAACCACTACGCGAAGCTCTGGCACCGCTTGCAGAACAAATTCTATTAGCGTTTTTGTTCGGTTCGGTAGCCAAGAGGGAGGATACCTCGGTCAGCGATATCGATCTCATGGTTGTCAGCGATCAAGCTTTTACAGGGCTACGTGGACACCGTGCTGTTCCGCGCCGTGGTGGAGCGCTACGAAGTCTCGCGGGTCGCGGCACTACGCTGGCTGGTTCGGCAGTGCCTGCGCAATCCGGCCGGCAGCTTCAGTGCCCTGCGGCTGTACCGTGAACTTGGTGCCTCTGCCGGGATCTCCCGGCACGCCACCCATGTAAGCGTTCGGCGATATCTGTTAGTTGTTAACGATCGACGATATATGGTATAGTGTCACCGTTCGGCGACATCTGCAGAATGCCGCCGGTCGCTGACACCTCGGATTCTCGGAGCCACGCCATGCGAGTGCGCACACCGCGGGATATTGGACTCGTCA
>CAYVFC010000252.1:0-5645 GCA_964450715.1 uncultured Sandaracinaceae bacterium
CAACCAGCAAGTTACGAGCATGCGCTCCGCGACGCTCGTAACCCGCTATGAGTTACAATTGCGTTAACTAGTTAACTAGGACCGTCCCGGTTTAACAATCCCGACTTCGCCAGGCTGAAGGCGAGGCCGGGGCTGCAGCTGTGACACACGGGAGGGGGGCGTCAGCTCGTACCCACCCCCTGCAGGCTCAGGAAGCGGCCGGTATGAGAGCCTCGACAGGCAGCCACCTGCTCGGGTGTGCCGCAGGCCACCACGCGGCCGCCTCCGGGCCCTCCCTCCGGGCCCATGTCTATCAGGTAATCGGCCAGTCGGATGACGTCCAGGTTGTGCTCGATGACCACCACGGTGTTGCCGGCATCGACCAGCGCCGAAAGCGCATTCATGAGCAGCTCCACGTCCCCGAAGTGAAGCCCGGTGGTGGGCTCGTCCAGCACGTACAGGGTGCGCCCGGTGGAGCGGCGGCCCAGCTCCCGGGAGAGCTTGAGCCGTTGCGCCTCGCCGCGCGAGAGGGTGGTCGCGCTCTGGCCGAGCTCGAGGTAGCCCAGGCCCACCCTGCGCAGCGAGGCCAGCGCGTCGCGGATCTTGGGGATGGCGCCCAGCAGCTCGTAGGCGTCGTCCACGGTGGTGCGAAGCAGGTCGGCGATGCTCTTGCCCCGGTAGGCGATCTCGACGGTCTCCCGGTTGTAGCGCCCGCCGGCGCACACTTCGCAGCGGACGTACCGGTCGGGCAAAAAGTGCATCTCCACCTTGAGTATGCCCGCGCCCTGGCAGGCCTCGCAGCGGCCGCCCTTGACGTTGAAGCTGAAGCGGGCCGCGCCGTAGCCGCGCGCGCGCGCCTCGGGCAGCTCGGCGAACAGCTCGCGCACCAGGGCGAACAGGCCGGTGTAGGTGGCCGGTACCGAGCGGGCGGTGCGCCCGATGGGCGTCTGGTCGAGATGGATCACTTTATCGATGTATTCCAGACCGGTAACCACGGCCTCCACCCGCGCCTCGCCGGCGCGGTTGAGCCGCTGCCGCGCCGCCCGTAACAGCGTCTTCATGACCAGCGAGGACTTGCCGCTGCCGCTCACGCCGGTGACGCAGACCAGCCGGCCCAGCGGGAAGCTGGCGGTGACGTCGGCCAGGTTGTGCGCCCGCGCGCGGCTGACGGTGATGCTCCGCCCGCCCGGAACCCGGCGGCCGCGCGAGGGCAGGATGCGACGGGCGCCGGAGAGGAAGCGGCCGGTGATCGAGGCCGGCTGCCGCATGATCTGCTCGGGCGTTCCGCGGGCGATCACCCGGCCGCCGGCGCGACCGGCTCCCGGCCCCATGTCGACCACGTAGTCAGCCGCTCGGATGGTGGCGGCGTCGTGCTCCACCACCAGCACCGTGTTGCCCCGGTCGCGCAGGGCGTGCAGTGCGTCGATAAGCCGCGAGTTGTCGCGGGGATGAAGCCCGATGGAGGGCTCGTCGAGGACGTAGAGCACACCGCTGAGGCCGGTGCCGATCTGGTTGGCCAGGCTTACGCGCTGTAGCTCGCCCGCGGACAGGGTGGGGGTGGCCCTGCCCAACGACAGGTAGCCGAGCCCCAGGCCGGCGATAAAGCCGAGCCGCCGGCCGACCTCCCGCAGGATAGGCTCGGCCACGGCCGCCTCACGCTCGGTCAGGGCGAGCTCCCCGAGCCAGACTCGGGATTGCTCCACGGAGAGCGCTACCAGCTCGCCCGCGTTCAATCCCCCTACCCTTACGCTGGAAGCCTCCGGGTTCAGCCGCGTTCCCGAGCAGGCGGTGCAGAGGTCGAAAGTCGTATAGCGGGAAAGCTCCTCTTCCAGGAAGTCGGCGTCGTCCGGCTCTTCGGCCTGGCGCTTCTTTACCTGCTGCCGCCGCCGCTCCAGCCCGGCGATCACGCCCTCGTACCCCTGACCCTTGCCGGGCTTTCGACCGGCGCGCGACCCGTTGCGAGCGCCGAAGAGCACTCGCTCGCGATCGGTCTCCGGCAGATCCTTCCAGGGCAGATCCGGGTCGACGCCCGTACCGGAGAGGAGCTTCCCGAGCATCTCGCGGTAGTAGACCCCTTCGGCCGCTCCCCAGGGAGCGACCGCCCCCTCCCGCAGGCTCAGGGTGGGGTCGGCGATGATCAGGGCCGGATCGAAGTTCTGCCGCTGCCCCAGCCCGGAGCAGGAGGGGCAGGCGCCCTCCGGGTGGTTGAAGGAGAAGAGCCTGGGCGTGATCTCGGGCAGCGAGAGGTCGCAGTCGACGCAACAGAGCCGTTCCGAGTAGAGCGCCTCCTGCTCGCCCTCGAAGGCGATGCGGACCAGGCCCTCGGCCAGGGAGAGGCCGAGCTCGATCGACTCGGTCAACCGCTGCCGGATATCCGGTTTGACCGAGAGTCGGTCGATGTATACGTCGATGAAATGGGCGGTGTTGCGGTCTAGAGCCAGCCCCTCGCCCAGCTCCACCGCTTTGCCGTCGATACGCGCGCGTACGAAACCCCTGCCCTGCAGTTCGTCGAGCTCGCGCTTGAAGGAGCCCCGGCGGCCCCGGATGAGGGGAGCCAGCACCGCGAAACGCGCGCCGGCGGGACGCGCGAGCACCTCGTCCACCATCTGTTGCACGGTCCGCGACTCGATCCCCCGGCCGCAGCGCGGACAGTGCGGTCGGCCGATCCGGGCGTATAGCAGGCGGACGAAGTCGTAGATCTCGGTCGCGGTGCCTACGGTAGAGCGCGGGTTGCGCCCGGCGCCGGCGTGCAGGATACCGATGGCCGGCGAGAGCCCCTCGATGGCGTCGACCTCGGGCCTGGGCAGCTGACCAAGGAACTGGCGGGCATAGGGGTCGAGTGACTCCACGTAGCGCCGCTGCCCCTCGGCAAAGATGGTGTCGAAAGCCAGCGATGACTTTCCCGAGCCGCTGGGACCGGTGATGACGGCCAGACGGTTGCGCGGTAGCTCGACGTCGATATCTCTGAGGTTGTGCTGACGCGCCCCCCGCACCTTGATACGCTCGTCCAACTCGTCACCCTAGTCCCTGGAATACTGTACAAATTCCTAGCCCGGACGGAATATTCTTTTTCTTGGGGCGCCGAAAGCGCGATAAAGTACCACTGGTTCTCGGCCCCGGACACACAGGAAGACGCGACAAGTGCGATGGAATCTCAAGATAGCCGACCTCGGAGGCTCCGCGGCCGGCACCCAGGCCGCCGTCGAGGCGAAGAACTGGATGGAGGCCCTTCGAGCCGGGCGGCAGCAGCTGGGTGAGGACGATCCGCTTCCCCCGGGAGTGGCCTGTACCTTTGCGCCGGACGGAACCGTGACGCTTGTCGACCCGGTGGCGCGGAGACGCATCGTGGTCGAGAAGGCTGCCGACGACGGGGGAGCGGAAACGGCCTCTGCGCCGGAGGCCGCGCAGGCGCAGCTCGAGGAGAAAAAGCAGCAACCCCCGAAGAAGAACCTGCTGAAGACGGTGGCCTTCGAGCCCGGTGAGGTCAACATACCCGGCCGCGAGATCGCGGTCGGCAACAGGCCCGAGCGCGAAAAGCAGGGCTCGGCGGCGGTAGCGCCCGCCGAGAAGCCGGAGCAGGCGCCGGTCAAGGTACCGATCGCAAAGGTGGAGCTGCAATCGGAGGCGACGGTTCGCGGTGCGAAGGAAAAGAAAGAGCCGGCCGCGAGGGGGAGGAAACCGTCCGCGCGCACGGTAGCGAAAACGGTCGAGCTGGAGCTATTGCTGGAACGGAACGAGGAGCCGACCGAGAAGAACCCGCTTACCTATCGGGAGAGAGCCTACCTTGTCCCCAGGGGCAGCGAGCCCGAGCAGATAGAACGCAAGCTCCGCGAGGTACTGGCCGGCTTCCAGAACGATCTCGAAAGCGAGCCCCGCGGCAAGCTGG
Source organism: uncultured Sandaracinaceae bacterium (assembly GCA_964450715.1). Lineage (GTDB taxonomy): Bacteria > Myxococcota_A > Polyangia > Polyangiales > JAFGIB01 > CAYVFC01. Next base: position 3,866 of record CAYVFC010000252.1, read on the forward strand.
TGAACCTGGCTGCCTTTGACCACCGTTGGGAGGGCCGCCCGTTTCAACCGCCGCTGGTCATCATCCAGTGGAAGGACTGGCGCGGCGATCCGCAGGTAGCCTATCCCAAGGCGGTCGTCTCCATCCCGCCGGAGGCGCCCGGACCAGAGGCCGAGCAGGACAAGCTGGCGAACGCCTTCGAGGCACTACACGACCTGTTTTTCCTCAACTCCCCCGTGGAAGGGCTGCAATTCGTCATCGATCTGCTGCGGGACGTCGTACCCGCGGAAGCCTACAGTACCTGCCTCTACGACATCGACACGAACGAGCTTCGCTTCGTGGTGCTGACCGGTCCGCAGGCCGACGAGCGTAAGGGACAGGCCGTTCCTCTGACGGCGGGGCTGATGGGTCACGCGGCTCGAACAGAAGAAAAAATGCTCGTCGTCTCTGATGTGGCGAGCGAAGAGCGCTACGACCAGACGGTGGACGGCCGCGAAGGGCTACAAGCCCGCAATATGTTGATCCGGTCGCTGGTCTCCGAGGGGCGCCTGATCGGCGTGCTCCAGCTCATCAACCGTAAGGACCAGCCCCAGTTTTCCCGCGACGACATCAACCTGGTGAACTACGTCGCCAAGCAGCTCTCTAAGTTCCTACACTCGTCCCGGCTCGGGCTCGAGCAGTCCGAGAACAACAACAAGAAATAACCCCGGATATCTCCCGCCTCTAATGCCGGACCGAGCCTCGCGGAGCGCGATCGATCCGGGGCTGCGGGTCGCTCAGGACTCGCTGTAGGTGGTCAGCTGCTCCCTGAGCGTATCTTCGGTGATACCGGTATAGATGTGGTCCTTGAGGCAGTCGGCGATGGTGATCAGCAGGTCGTCTACGCCCTTGTCATCGATGAGCTTGGATAGGAGCGCTCGAGCCTCGCGACTGTCGTCCTCGCGCAAGAACTCGCGTACCTTCTCCATGGTGATGTCGCCCTGAAAATCGATGTACGCGTTTGCGAGAAGATACCGGACGAGCTCCTTCACTCAGAACCTCCAATCGTGCGAACTTCGCAATCTTTTTAGACCCCTACGGTAAGGTGGCGCAAGGTAAAAGTAATCCCCGGGCCATAATTGTACGTAATTTACCGAGCCACAGAGCCGCACCCTCTTCGTACGAATTGATCGCTTTACGGATGCCGGCGTCTCGGTGGGACGCGGGTAAGCCGGGGCCGGACGGCGTAGTGGAGATCGCCGGAGGACGAAGGCGCTTCCTCAAGTGACCAGGTGGTACGAGAGCAGGCATCAGAAGCGGACCGAGCCAAGCGCCTCTTGCCCCTACTGTGTCAGGTCGCCGGCGTCGCGAGGGCGCTACCGTCGAGGCATTTCGCTAGCGAGGACGAAAGCCGCGAAATTCCCGACGGTAGCGGCCGCAGTAGACGGCGACTTGACACGGTAGGGTTAAACGCAACGCCCCGCGACGAGGCGGGGCGTTGTGGTCGGAGAGCTCATAAGCCGAGTTCTGTTCTCGCCTTCGTTACCGATCGGCGAGCGGTGATCATTCATCTAGGACGCGCGTCGCCGCGCGCCTCCAGCGACGTTACCCGAAAGCTCGAGCGGGCCGCTCTCGAACGCTTTCCTATTCCGTCTTGCTTCGAATGGGGTTTACCAAGCGGCCGACGTTACCGCCGACCCGGTAAGCTCTTACCTCACCCTTTCACCCTTACCCCGCGGCGGGGGGCCCCGCGGGGGGGGGGGCGGGGGGGGTGTGTTTTTTGGGGGGTGGGGGGGGGGGGCCCCCCCCCCGGGGGGGGGGG
>CAYVFC010000253.1:0-5607 GCA_964450715.1 uncultured Sandaracinaceae bacterium
CGTCGAAGATCTTCTCGCAACCGGCTTTGAGCAACGCGTCGTGTTGCAGGTCCAGTCTCTGGTCGTCGGTCGATACCCTGGCGTAGCCGAGCAGCATATCCCTTGTCTCCTTTTCGTCGCGTGTCGTGAAAAGGGCAGGATAGGCGGGTATTGCGACAGGGATCTGCGACAGCCGAGGGCGCTGAAGCCCGGGGCCCGGTGGCGGGGTCAGCCGTGTCGCAGAACCGCTCCTTTGCGCGACAGGTCGCCATCTCTGGCCGATGCCCTGGGCGTGTCTCGTCAAACCATCAACGAGCTTCTGAAGGAACGAAGGGCCGTCACTCCCGCAATGGCGTTGCGGCTGTCTCGTTTATTTGGGAACTCCTCGGAGTTCTGGCTAAGGAGGCACCGCAAAATAAACGATCCGGTTGCGGCCGCGTGGGCGGGCGCCCTCGCGGCTTTCGTCCTCGGAAAAATCCTCGAAATAGCGCTCTCGACCGCAGGGAGAGATCTCTGCGGTTTTTCCTCCGGGCGCGCTCGCGATTGCGCTCCGCCGACGCGCCCGGTCTCGTATCGTTCTTTTTTGCGGTGCCTCCTAAAGGCGCAGAATGCCAGGGACCTGTGGGAACTGGAGCGGTGCAACCGCAAGGCGCTAGGAAAGATCCGGCGACTCGACGCCGCATGATCCTCCTCCCGGTAGTGCATACTTGCGATCGGTCGGTATCCTTTGCCGATACGGGATGCGATTTTCAAAGATCTCGAGTGGCGACAGGCCTCGACCTGCAGCGGCTCATCTTCACAGATTACCCGCACATCGCGCACATCCTTGCCGCCAAATACCCCACGAGCAGTGTCGTCAAGCGAACAAGTCTGGCTAAACGGGTGTTTTTCCACGATGACTTCGTAGTTCGTATCGTCAAAGAACGGACGATCGAATACGAATGTATCGTTCTTCTCGACCGCCAACCTTCTACGCCCCGCGGCGAGCCCGAGACGGAACACATCCCAAGGGGCCGAAAGAATACACTTCATGCCTTTTACCGCCGCTACGGGGGTCCGTGTTCTGCGGCCTTCGAACCGGCGGCCCATATTCGGTCCTGCTCGCTTCGTCCCTGACGCAAAAAGCTCCTGAATCATCCGGTTCTGGTGTTCGGCTGAGTCTAAATACAGGACGGGGTCATACTGCATTGCACCCGGCTGACCCTGCCCGACCTGACCGGGTCGGGCGAACTCACCGTCACCGCGCACCGCCCTGCCGACATGACCGGGCTCCGGCGCGACCTAGGCGGCGACGACGCGCTGCCGGGGCCCCCGGTATAGACGAGTCGTAACTTGTCTAGTTATGACTAGACAAGTAGTGACTAGACAACTCTTGACCCGGGACCGGGTAGCGGCTACCCTGAACGGATGCGTTTCATCGGACGGCAGCGCGAGGTCGATCTGCTGGACGATGCCTTCGCGGCTCGAGAGGCCGCTTTCATACCGATTTACGGGCGCCGCCGCATAGGCAAGAGCGAGCTCATCCTGCGCTTCATGCGCAAGGCGCCCGGGCTCTATTTTCTGGGTAAGACGGCGCCCGCGGCCCTGCAACTGCGCGAGCTGATGCGGGAGGCGGCTCGCGCGCTGGGCGAGCCCCTACTGGCCGAGACCTCGCCCGACGGGTATCGACAGGCGTTCGAGCTCATCACCTCGCGCCTACCCGCGGACCGCAAGTTCGTGCTCGCTCTCGACGAGTTTCAGTGGATGGCGCAGGCCAGCCCGGAGCTGCCCTCGGTTCTGCAGGAGCTGTGGGACCGCAAGTGGAAGCGTTCCGGGCGCATCTTGCTCATCCTCTGCGGTTCCTTCATCGGTTTCATGGAACGCGAGGTGCTAGGACGCAACAGCCCGCTCTTCGGCCGCCGCACCGCGCAGGTCAAGCTGGGGCCGCTCTCCCACCTGGAGGCCGCCGAGTTCCAGCCCGACGCCTCGCTCGCCGACCGCGCGCGTACCTACTTCATTTGCGGCGGGGTCCCGCTCTACCTGGAGATGTTTCGGCCGGGCAGGTCGATAGAGCAGAACATCGAGCAGGTGATCCTCGACGAGCACTCGCCGCTCTTTCGCGAACCCGACTTCCTGCTGCGCGAGGAGCTGCGCGAGGTCGACAGCTACTACGCCGTGCTGCTCGCCCTGGCGGGCGGTTCCGCGGTTCACCGGGAGGTGGCTTCGCGCACCCATATCGCCGAGCGCAGCCTGGGGTACTATCTCAGGCAGCTCGAGGAGCTGGGATACGTCGAAAAGAAGTACCCGTTGACGGAGAAGAAGCCCAGCGCGCGCTCGGTGCGCTACACCATGTCCGATCCGCTGCTGCGCTTCTGGTTTCGCTTCGTGTTCCCCAACCTCAGCTTTTTGCAGCAGCAGGGCGCATCGCGGACCTACCGCGAGCTGATCCGCCCGGAGATCGACGGCTACTTCGGCGGGTGTTTCGAACGCCTCTGTCGCGAGGCGCTGCCCTGGATCTACCGTAGCGAGCGCGTCTCCGCCGCCTATCGCGTCGGCCAGTACTGGGACCGCGACGTGCAGATCGACCTGGTCGGCCTGCGCGACGACGCGGTCACCGACCTGGGTGAGTGCAAGTGGGGCAGCTACGGCGGCCGTAGAAAACTGCTCGCCGAACTCGAGGCCAAGCTCCGCTCCTACCCGAACGCCCGCGGCGCCACCCTGATCCACCGCGCCTTCGTACGTACCCGTCCCCGCGGCGCCGACAACGACCACCCCACCCTGCGCTGGCACGATCTGGACGACCTGTACGCGCGCCCGTAGACCTACCCCATTGGCGCTCGGAACCGGACGCGGTCCGCCCGGTTCCGGTCATGTATCCCGCTCCCACACCGGCCACCGAGCCGGAAGCAGAAGGCCGCACCATTACCGAATTCGCCAAGTGGGCCGGCGTGGACCGCTGTAAGCGCGGGTCGTCCAGGTACGCCGTCAGTTCGTCGTATTGCTTGATGATGTAACGGGCTCCAGCACCGAGCTTGCTTTCCTTCGACCAGCGCGACATGTCCGCCGCCAGCCGCTCTTTCTGCCGGGTGCTGACCGCCGCGCCGCCGAGGCGCCTTCCGGAACTTCGCGAAACTCCGCCGCAGGTGCTCTGTGCGCCGCCCGACGCTCGGTCCGCATCCGGCCTCCTAAGCGTCCGTGACAAAATAACTCGATCAGGTTTCGGAGCGCGACGGCCCCGGATGCAAGGCTCGACGACGAGGAATATTGGGGATATTTCGAGGAGGAGTGACGCGGCCGACGTCCTTCAGTGTCTTCGTTCCAAGCCTGCCAGCGAGCTGAGCTTCGAAGTAAGCGGGGTGCCGGTCGAAAACGCCCCGTCCGAGGTGCAACCCGGGGGCAGCAAGTACCAGAGCGGGGATTCATACCTGGGATGCGGCACGTTTGACATGGCTATCCCCGCGGCGGCTGCCGGCCTGGAGGTCTACTTGTACAACTTCGATACCCCCACAACCGCTCCAGGTTTGGAGTTCCTGGACGCCAATCATGGGGCGGAGATCGCCTACGTATTCGATTCCCTGGGCGACGATCTGCCGCCGGAAGTCATCGATCCTTCCTTCCATGGTGTAGTACTGGAGCAACTCCTCGAATGGACGGCCCTCTGCCCTCGCGCGATTCAGAAGACGGGCGTGTACCGAGGCCGCCATGTTGGATATCGCTTTGTTCACTGGATAGCCTCGATATACGGCAGCATGACGCGCTCGGCGCGACAGAGCCTGGCGTAGCGCAGCAGTTCGGCCGGTTGCACTCTCTTGCGCTTGATGGCCTGGTTCAGGGCCTCGACCGCGACGTCGATACCCAGCTTGTTGCGGAAGCGGAAGCAATCGACCACGGTCTTGGGGAGGTCGAAGATACGAACCTCGACATGGTCGAGCACGGCGGTCTCGACGCCCGCGGACAGCGCCGGCCCGGAAAACCAGAACACCCTCAGCGGCGGGTGATCGATCTTGGGGGGCTTGGTCCTTCGCGGCAGCGCGATCTGAACCTCGTGCGGGACCTCACTGGTACATTCATGGTAGGCGAGCGCGGAGATCAGACAGACAACGGCTCGGGGTACCCGCGTGACGACTGCTACCAGGTCCGGGTCTGAAAGACCCGGTAGCGAGGCGAGACGGAAGACCCCCCTGCTGATCTGGTCGACCACGCCTTCGTCCCTCATCCGGTAAAGTGTTCGGGGATGGATCCCCATGGCCAGAACGTCTCGCGTACGCAGAACACCACCGTGCGTACGAAACGCATCGAGGGCGTCGCTAACCTTATCTCGAGTCATGGATAAAACGTACGTTACTTATCGCTTAATGTAAACCTTTTTATCCGTTCGACGGGACTGGTTCGGAGTCAGGAACGCCGGGGACTTTAGCCAACTTGTAGCCAAGTGGGCGGACAAAGGCAGAAGTTGGCGGACATTGGCGGAATCTGGCCGGCGGAAAAATTTCCATAATTCGGACGACTTCGGACGTCAGCGGACGTTGGCGGAATATTGCTGCCTGCAACTGGCAGTCATGAGGTCGGGGGTTCGAGCCCCCCTGGCTCCGCTAATAATATCAAATACTTACGTTGTTTCGGGGGATGGTCAGAAAGGGTCGCGGGGTACCACCCGGGGTACCATGGCGCAAGACAGAATCGCGAGGTGCCACACGGATAGCGTGGCGCTCGATTTCCAGGGCGGTCGCCGCCTTCCGCGCTCGAATGAAATCTCCGTACGGCTCGGCCGGCTGAACCACCGGTTGCCCTTTTTGCCTGACCTTTTTCGGGGCGCATGGTAATCGAGCACGCAACTTCCGGGGGCGATGGCCGATAAGAGGGGAAACGTTCACAGGAAACGGAATATGAAAGCTCTACAGATTTTCGCGGTGTTGCTGCTGGTCGCCCCGACGAGCGTCGGCTGCGGCGACGGCGACAAGTGCACGGATGCGGACAGCCGGCTGCGCGAGTGTGACGTTCAGATCGACGACGAATACGTCGGAGATATGTGCTTCTCGGACGTCGAATCGTGCGTCGCCGACTGCATTCTTGCCGAGCCCGAATGCGAGGACATCGCGGCACTCTACGACGACGGGGTTTACGACAGCGCGTTCGGGCAGTGTTCGACCATCTGTTTTCGTGATCACACGAAAACCTCCGGGGAGGCGTCGCCATGAAACGGTCGCCACGCCCTACTGCGACACCGACAGCAACAGCTGCGTGGCCTGCCTGGACAGCGCGCATTGCACTGATTACGACGCGGCTCGCTGCAATACCCTGACGGGGTTGTGCGTGTCCTGTCAGAGCAGCAGCCCCGACTGCGACAGCGTCCCGGGCCTGCCCGTCTGCAAGCTCCCGGAAGCCGAATGTGTCGAGTGTACCGCGGCCGAGGACGACGCCTGTACCGACGACACCCCCTACTGCGACACCGACAGCAACAGCTGCGTGGCCTGCACCGAGAACAGCCACTGCACGGAGATCTCCGCGGCGCACTGCGACGCCGACAGCGACAACACCTGTATCGGCTGCACCGAAGACAGCGACTGCGCGCGGTTCGTGGAAACGCCGGTCTGCGTGCGTATTTCGGAGCATCGTGATCGCTCGTTTCGGAGCATCGTGATCACCCAT
>CAYVFC010000254.1:159-5557 GCA_964450715.1 uncultured Sandaracinaceae bacterium
TCGGCGCACCAGTCCGAGGGCCCGCAGTCGCTTCCGGGGAAGGTGCCGTCCGGCAAACACGAGCCTTCTCCGGTGAAACACGAATAGCCCGTGTAACAGCTGCCCTCGTCGCATTCGCTCACGCACAGTTCGCCGGCGACTGCCGAGCACATCATCGACTCGTCGATGATATTGCACAACGAATCGCCGTACGTCGAGCAATCCAGCACGCAGATGTCGTTTTCGCACCTCAGATCGGCGATATCGATACCGTCTAGGTCCTGATCGCACTCATCGCTAACCGCATCACGACAGGGGCTGCCGGGGAAGGTGCCGTCGGGCAGACACGCATTGTCCGAATTCAGACACGCGTATCCCGCGTCGCATGCGCCGTCGGAGCAGCCCCGCACTCAATATCCGTATTTGTCAAAACAGGTCAGCTCCGCGCTCACGCCGCCGCACAGCGTATCGCCGCCAGTCGAGCAGTCGACCACGCAGGCGCCATCCGCGCAGACCATGTCCACGTCGGGGTTGCCGTCCAGGTCGCTATCGCATGGATCGTTCAGGTCCGAACGACACGGCCCGCCCGGGAAGGAGCCTGCCGGCAGGCAGACGTCGCTGGAAAACACACCGTAGGCGCAAACCAGGCTGGCGTCTATACCGCCACACAGGGCGTCGCCACCGACGCTGCAGTCGATGAGGCAGGTATCGTCAATGCAGAGCATGTCCGCGCTGCCGCCGCCGTCCAGATCCAGGCTATCGCACTCGTTGCTGCTGTCGCAGTCGCCACCGGGAAAGGAGCCTGCCGGCAGGCAGACATGGCTGGAAAACACACCGTAGGCGCATATCAGGCTGGCGTCCACGTCCGCGCATAGCGCGTCGCCGCCGGTGGCGCAGTCGACCAGACATAGATCGTCGATGCAGAGCATGTCCGCGGTAGCGTCGTCGTCCAGGTCCACTACGTCGCAGGTGTCGTCGGGATCGCAGGGCCCGCCCGGAAAAGAACCCAGCGGTAGACAAACAGACGGGCTTAGCGTGTCGGCGCAATTCAGCCCCGAGTGGATATCCGTGCAGGTGCTCTCCTCGGAGCACTTGGTCATGCACTGACCGCCCGCGCCGCCCACGCAGCTGGTGTCCGTGTCTTCACAGTCGCCGTTTTCATCGCAGCGCGCGGGCGGCTGGCACGCGGCATCTTGACAAACCGCGCCGGCCGGACAGTCCTCGTTGTCTTCGCAGACCTCGGGCACGCATATTCCCGCGTTGTCCGGATCCCCTTCCAGCGGCTGGCAGACCTCGTAGACCAGCAGATTGCACACTTCGCCCGGGTCGGCCGGATCGCACTGCAGCAAGCAGAAACCGCCTGTCGAAGACAGTGCTGTCGTATCCGGGTAGCAAATACGGTCGCTGTTCGCTGTGTCGCAGGGGTCATTCGCCGTCAGGTCACATTCTGGTGGTAGCTTGCACAGACCGGTTGATGAATCGCACCACGAACCGGCTTCGCAAGAAGTCTCGTCGCACTCGGGCACACAGATATTGACGTCGGTTCTGCTCAGCGGCTGGCAAACGTAGCCCTCTCCCGGCCGGCAGGTGACATCCGGATCGCAGTAAGCCACACATATCGGCGGCGCGTCGCCCGGCACGTCGTAGCAGTGCGAGCCCGGAGGGCAGAGCGTATCTTCGTCGCAATTCAAGATCGAGCAGTAACCGTTCGGCATGGTTCCATCCGGAACGCAGACGCCGCTCTCGCATTCGTCATTCGAATCGCAAGGCGAGCCTACCTCCCCGGGCGCGATGGTCGTACCGTCGCCCACGGCCAGGCACGCGCCGTCCACTTCTTCGGTGCCCTGACCGCAGACCAGCTCGACGCCTCCGTCACCGGGCGTTGCGTCCGGCGCTCCCGCGTCCGCGCCACCGTCGACGGCACCGTCGAAACCGATGGGAACACATTCGCCGTTCCGCTCGACCGTTCCGTCGCCGCAGGTGAGATCGTCGTCGCCGCAACCTAAAACGCCTACGGCGAGAATCGCAACGATAAACGCATCAGAAATCCCGAGTACCCGATATTTCATTGTCTACCCCTTGCCGAGCCCGTCCTCAGCGCTATTCGAGAGTGACAGAACCTTACGCCCGTCGATCCGCCTTTCGGTTTAGCTGTAATCGGCCACGGTCGTGCAGATTTCGATTGTATATTGGATCTACTCCTCTGTTCCATAGATTTCGCATAACCATCGTCGTATTTCGGGTAACCAAACGACGTCTGCAAGCTGTATCAGGGGGCCCTTGCGAAGCTATAGTGTACTTTTTGAACACAATGACAGCAGCGCCTATCTTCCCACATTCGCCTACCCGCGCGTAAAAGCTCACTTTCTCGCGGCGTCGCTACCAGGTCTATTTCACCGTTTCCGCACCGCGTTTTGGTGCGCTGACGGGATAGAGGAATAGAGGGACGAAAGCGTTTGCGGTTCGGCTCTCGGGGAGGCGAGCGCCGCAGACCGAGCTCGCATCAGATCCATACCATGCAGACCCGCTCGCGCACACCTGGCGCTCCTCTCGCTACCGCACTCCCTGGCGCTCCTCTCGCTACCGCACTCACGCTCCGGTCAATTGCAGGCCTCGGGGCGAATGCTTTCGTATTCCGAACCGCCGCGCTCGCGCGACTCGACCGCCGCATCCCGTCCCTTCTTGATCACCACCAGCGTCACGTCATCCAGGCAGCGGTAGCCGTCCAACTCCCTGAGCAAACCGTCGCGGATCTCGTCCGTCGACAGTGGCCCCAGTCTCTCGAAACACCCGGCCAGCTTCTCGTCGCCGAACATCTCTCGCGCGCGCGTACGCTCACCTTCCGCCGTCTGGGTCTCCTGCACCGCTTCGGTGATCCCGTCGGTATAGAGTAGAAACGCGTCGCCTTCCTCTACGAAAAACGTATCGTCGCTCAGAAGCCCGTCTATGTCATCCAGGATACCGATCCAGGTGCCGTCCGTTTCGATGCTCTCGACCTTTCGGGTCTTGGCCCTGTAGACCAGGATATCCTGGTGGAGACCCGAATAGTGAACCGCGCCGTTCTTGTGGGCGGCGAGCACCGTTATGGTCATGTACTTCTCCCCACCCAGCTGCCGGATGTTCTTGGCGATCGTTCGATTGATAACGGTCAGCAACTCGGAAGGGGCCATCTCCGGATTGCCCACCAGGGTGACGTTGATGGCGGTCTGAACCATCATCATTACGAGCCCGGCCGGCACGCCGTGACCGGAAACGTCTCCGATCACCACCCAGTCATACCCTCCGATATTGATAACGTCGTAGTAATCGCCTCCGACCTCGTCCATCGGATTCATGTATACGGATATGTCGTATCCCGGGATCCTCGGCGCCTCCGGCAACAGGACCGTCTGGATCTTCTTCGCCAGCGCCATCTCGCCCCAGAGCGCGTCTCGGGTCTGGGTGAGCTGCGTATTGGTCGTCGCCAGTTTCTCCATGGCGAACTGCAGCTCCCTCGTTCGCTCGCTCACCCGGTCCTCGAGCCCCGTGTTCAGTACCTGCAACTCGATCCGCATGACGTTGATGCGGTCGGCCAGCGCGATGGCAAAGAGGGTTTCGGTGATCACGGCTCCCGCGTAGTGAGCCCAGTTGGTCAGGGGGTTGGAGGGAAGGATACCGAAGAGCATGAGCAGCCAGATGGCAGCCAGACTGATGAAGAATATCAGGGCCAGCAGAAAAAAGCGGGCGATACGGCTCTTGCGTAGCGCGTTGATCAGCACCAGCCAGAAAACGTAGTTGCAGGTCAACAGGCCGAGACCGGCCGTCAGGACGATGGCGAGGTGGTATTCGAGAAAGATGCTGAGAACGAAAGCGAACATACACACGGCGATGACCGCTATTCCCAGCCGGTGCAGGAGCGGCGTTCGCTCCTTGCAGTCCAGAGCGCTCAAGATGAAACCATTTCCGAACACCAGGTAGAGAGCGATGAACGGTGGCAGGCAGAAGTTCGCCCAGCGCGGATAATCGGGCCAGAGGAACTGAAAAGCGATGCCGTTCTGCGCCGAGGTGAACAGCAATAGCATGAGAATGTTCAGGGCGTAGTAGAGGTAATCCCGGTGGCGTATGAAGAAGAAAATGACCAGGTTGTACAGCATCATCACCAGGGAGACACCGTAGAAAAGCATCAGAATGTAGTAGTCGGTATACGAATCGTCGCGGAAGCTATCGATCGACCACAGGGTCAGGTTGAACTGCATGGAGCTTCCGGTCTGCTGGTGGATGTAGTACTCCGCGGACGACTCTGCGGGAACGGACAGGGGGAAAACAAAGTTCTTGTGCTTGAAGGGCCGCTCGTGGAACGGCCGCAGATCCCCCGCTTCGATCACGGCGTACCCGCCGTCCCGCGGGTAGTAAAACGAAATGCGATCGATCAGGGGATAGGCCTGTTCGAGGTAGAATGAAACCGTTTCCGGAGTGGGATTTTCTACCGTGAAACGCACCCAGTATGCCGACTCGGTAAAACCGAACGCCAGCATATCGCTTTCCGCTCTCTTCCACGCCTTCCGGTGGGTTTCGCCGCGAATCGCGTCAAACGAGAGCCTACCGCTCTCATCCTCGAAATACTCGATGTACATCCCCAGCGTCGTCCGGGTGAGGTTTTCATCCAGGCGGACAGCAGGAATCCGATTGTCGTCCGCCCGAACCGTAGAGGGCAAAACCGGTACACCGACGGCGACCACGAGACCCATACATACAAATGCTACAATGTACGACTCTGTGTTCTTCATATCCAGCGTCTGAAATATTCATGATAGTCCCGATCCCCGTCTACCGACAAGCCGACTTTCCGTTCGAACTCTGCTTGAATGGAGTACTCGGCTAATTTTCTGGTACCACCTGGTCACTTACTCGACTACCTGCGCCAATTGGCCATGAGCAGGGCGCCTGCCGGGCGCGGGGAGGCCAGGACCGGGCGGAGAGGGTTAGGAGGCACCGCAAAATAGACGATCCGGTTGCAGCCGCGTGGGCGGGCGCACTCGCGGCTTTCGTCCTGGGTAAAGTCCTCGAAATAGCGCTCTCGACCGCAGGGAGAGATCTCTACGGTTTTTCCTGCGGGCGCGCTCGCGATTGCGCTCCGCCGACGCGCCCGGTCTCGTATCGTTTTGCGGTGCCTCCTAAGCTCGATCTGGGAAATCCAGCTTTGTCCCGTGCCTCTCTGGACGAGGTCCCCGTCAGCAGGGCGAGCAGAAGGGACCGCCGCAGTCGACCGCTTCCTCGGCGCCGTTCTGGATGCCATCGTAGCAACTGGCACAGCTGCCCTCGAAGCACTGGTTGTCCTGGCAATCCCAGTCCTCGGTACAGGCCTGGCCCGATCCGCAGGGCGGGCACCAGCCGCCGCCGCAGTCCACGTCGCTCTCGGCGCCGTTCTGGATGCCGTCGT
>CAYVFC010000255.1:0-5462 GCA_964450715.1 uncultured Sandaracinaceae bacterium
CTCTCCTCCTTCGCCCGCCGCCGCCGCGTCCGCGTTGCCGGCCGTGCCCGCCTCGCTCGAGCCGCCGGTCGCCGCCGTTGGCTGGCCCCCGCCGTCCGGCTGGCCGGGCTCACGCCGGGCCTCGCTCGAGCAGCCACTTACAATGGCGGCTATCAATGCGACAGTCGTCGTGACGCGGGTGGGGAATAGCCCGGGGACGAGAGTCATGGTCGATCACTCTATCCAAAGGGTGTTGGCGTGGCAATCCGAGCGGAGCCCGACGCGCGATGGCAGGGCATCCTGCCGGCAACATCTCTTTTCTTACCCTGTGGTTCCTTCTCTTTTCCGGGTCGAATTTTTTTCATCCTGCCGGCCTCGTGGCGCATCTTGTAGGTAAAGGTGTTCTCATGCCTCGGGGAAGCGTTTCGCTCCTCGAGGCGGGTGGTGGTCCATTAAGAAGCCTGTTCTCGCGCGAGCGGATTTTTCTTCGGCAACTGCGGAGGAAGGTAGGAGACCCATGAAACGATATGGCAGGCTTCTCGGCACTACCCTGGGCGTCTGCATTCTTTGTTTCTGCGCTTGCTCGGGAGACGACGACTCCTCGGAGCAGGGCGCGGGCAGCGGCGGCGCGGACAGCGCCGACGGCGGGGGAAGGGGTGGGAGCGGCGGGTCGATCGCCGGACTGGACGAGGGCGAGGACTGCGTCGAGGACATCGTGGCGGGCGAGACCGTGCCGCTCGACATCTACATCATGTTCGACCAGTCCGGCTCCATGCTGGCCGAGGTGGAGAACGGCGAGACGCTGATCGACCTGGTGCGCGAGGCGACCGCGAGCTTCCTCTCCGATCCGGCCAGCGTGGGCATCGGAGCCGGCATCGGCTACTTCGGGTACATGCCCATCGGCGAGACCTCGTGCGATCCGGCGGACTATGCCACGCCCGACGTGCCCATCGACCTGCTGCCGGACAACGCCGGCGCGGTAGTGGATTCGCTCGACAGCGTGACCCCCACCGGGGAGACCCCCACCGGCGCGGCCATCCGCGGCGCCTGCGACTACGCGCAGGGCTACCGGGAGGCGCACCCGGACCATATCGTGGTCATCCTGCTGGTGACCGACGGCGAGCCCAAGGCGCCGCTCTCTTCGGAAAAGGGCTGCGAGCCCACGCTGGCCGATGCGGCGGAGGCCGCCGTCGAGTGCTCCGCCGGCGATGCCCCGATTCCCGTCTACGTGCTGGGGGTGGGCGACGCGCTCGAGAACCTCGACCAGATCGCCGAAGCCGGCGACACCGGGAGCGCCTACCTGGTGGAGGAGAGCAGCAACGTCAGCGAAAAGGTGCTGCGCGCGATGAACGATATTCGGGGCGACGCCCTCATCCCCTGCGAGTTCCTGATCCCCGAGCCCGCCGAGGGCGAGATGCTGGACTACGCGCGGGTCAATGCCATCTTCACCGATCCGGAGGGGGCGGAGCAAGTGATCGGCAACGTACAGGGCGAGGGTGATTGCGACCCGCAGACGGGCGGATGGTACTACGACGACCCGGAAGCTCCCACCCGGATCATCCTGTGCGGGACGACCTGCGAGCAGGTGACGGGCGAGGGCGGCCGCTTCGAGATCGCGCTCGGCTGCGCCACCCAGATTGGCTAGCGACCGGAGCCGTGACAAGGAGGACGGGCATGATGACGGCAAGTAGAGAGCAACGTCTGGTGGTCGCGCTGGTGCTGCTGGCGAGCTTGCTCGGCTGTGCCGGCGACGATGGTTCGGCGGGGGAAGATGGCGGCGCCGACGGCGATGTGACCGCGACCAATAGGCCGGACGGCAGCGTGGCCGGGAGCGGCGCGCAGAACGGGGGAGAGGTGACCGATGCGGCCGCCGGCAATGAGGCCGGTGGCGAAGACACCGCCGACGGCGGCGCGACCGCCGAGTCGGAGGGCGGGGCCGGACAGGAGCCCGGCGCCGCTGGAACCGGCGGAGCGAGCGAGCCGGTCACCAGCGGGTCGCGCTTCGATGGCGCGGGCACGACCGCCGGCTACCCGCTCGATCCCGGCGATGGCCCGGAGACGGCGGGCGACTGCCCTCAGCCGGGCAGCGCCGCCGGCAGCGACGAGGTCACCGTGATCGACGCGGCCGACGTCTGCTTTTACGGCGAGAACGATTCGACCACGCCGGCCGCCACCGCGGAGTACATCGTTGAAAACGTGGACGGCGCCGAGTACGTGCACCTGCGGGTGACCTTTGACCCTGCCTTCGTGGACAACACCTACGGCGCGAACGCGGTGGGCTGGAGCCCGAAGCGCGGGCACAACTTCGACGACCTGGTCAAGAGCGATCACGTGGAGCTGATGCTGAGCGACGGCGACGGCGTGCTGGCCATGCACTTCAAGGTCGACTACATCGAGGCCGACAGCTCGAAACCCTGCGGCTACGGCACGGCGGGGGTCACGGGCGGCGACGGCCAGATGTTCGTGGGAGACGCGGCCGACGTGCTGGCGGTGGCCACCTCGCTGGACCGGAACCTCAACGGCTGCGGTTACTGCGAGACCCAGGACTCGCCCGCCACCGACGAGGGCTACACCCCGAACGACGCCACGCCTGAGTGGGACTACCGGATGGTGTACGGGGTCTGGATCGACGCCGACGCCTTCGGCGCGTCGGGCTTCGGCAGCGTGGACATCGAGTACGTGCACGCCTCTCCGGCCAAGGGCTCGGGCGACACCGTCATCGTGGATCCCGGCCCCTGCCCGCCCGAGTGGGACGAGCCCTACTGCCCGCCCCACCTGATCGAGGAGGGCGGCAACTGCGGCACGACCCCGGACGGAGGGGTGTCCACCGACGGCGGCACCACCCCGGACGGCGGGGTGCCCGAGGAAGAATGCGACGACGGGTCCATCGAGTACCTCACCTCCGAGGGGAGCATCTGCGCGCCCGAGGGCGAGGGCGGCGGCTGCGCCGAGGGATATGTCGAGTACGTCACCTTCGACGGCGCGGTCTGCGCGCCGGTGCCCGGGGAAGGCGGCGTCTGCCCGCAGGGCTTCACGCTCGATCCGGTCAGCGAGGGCGAGATCTGCATCCCGGAGAAGTGAGCAGCAAGCCAGAGAAGATCGGCGTTGCAGCGCTTCGACGGCGATCCGGTGTACTACGGCCGGTTCCCCGGCATGGCTGCTTGTCACGGGGTCGTCCCGGACCGCCTCGTTGACAATGATTTCGTCTGGCATCCGTTTGCTCATACGGGTTTCCTGGGCGGTGAGGTTACCCTCGGCCTAGGCGACGAGGGAAACGCCCGTTTCCAGATCCCGTGCGCCTGATTTCGGCACGGGCAGATCTGGAGGGTAGGGTGAACCCTCTCCTTTCCGGGAGGGCGGCGTGACGAGGCGCCAGGGATCTGCAAATGGCTGTCGCGGTTGTGGGCCGCGCTGGCTGGTCCGTCACAGATAGGACAGGTTCCTGTCCAGGTCACCGCCGGGGTGACTCCAGGCCGGCTCCAGGGTGGCTCCAGAATGGCTCCAGGACCGGGGATGACTTGTGGGACTCCAAGGCAGTCCAGGGTACTCGACCGGGGAGCAAAAAGCGGTGTGTTATTGAACCCTTGCGGGGAAAAGCGTGCGATATCACCGGGTTAGAGAATACGTCCTGTAAGGGTTCAAGTCCCGTCTCCCGCTCCGATTTTTGAAGTACTTACGGCTGGTCGGAAAATGGCTCCAACCAGCCGTTTCCACTTTAAGCCTGAAGCCTGGATGTTCCGCCAGAGTTCCACCTCCGGTCCGTGCGGTTGGCGACGTAACGGAGCGCGCCCGAACATCTCACAGCGGTTCGCACACCAACACACCTCGGCCGTAGTCCACGGTTACCTTGAACCGCCGGAAGAAGTCCAGGCCGATGAGCGCGGCGATGCCCCAGGTGGGGTCGAAGCGCGAGACCATCACCTCGAACTCGTCGATGGTGTGACCGCAGATCGTGATCGAGGGCAGCGAGATCCTGGCGTACTTCTGTGTCTCCAGTCCCGGTTTGATCGGGATCTCGGCGGCAGGCGGCTTCACCGAACCGAGGGGTGCCAAGAACTCATCGCTGAACTCCGTCCATGGCGCACCGGTGTCGGTGACTCCGTCGAAATGCAGGTTTCGGCCTGATTCGTCTGTTACGAAGAACTCGGTGTGGATGTGGTGCTGGGAGGTGTCAAAGGGCGTAACGGTGCGCATGGCTTCGCAGCCCCCTGAACGTCGATTCCCCGGTGTAACGGAAGGCGATGCGGTCACTCTGCGCAGGAAATTGGGATACCCGATGCATATCAGTTGAATAGTATTCGACAAAACCCGAAACCAGGCGATCCGAGTCGTCTGTCTCGTAGTCAACGATCAGCAGCCACTGGTCCGGGTACCGCTTCTTCATCTCCTGCCAGGATAGTCTTTCTCTTTCCATCACTTCGAGTATGTGAGCGAGCTGGAGGCAGGTCAAGATTCGTACTCTCGGCAAAGTAAGGACGTGTCCCAGGAACGTCGGCATTTCGCCGGCAGATTTCGAGGCGCCTCATTGCGGAGCGCACGGCGGGAAGGGGGCGGACCGAACAATCGAAAAAACCTCGCCGCGCAGCGGGGAGCGGCCAGCCGGCGCTCGAACAGGAGGCGCCGGGGTTGTTGGAGTGCGGACTATTGTCTATCGTCAACATGGCGATCACGGCTGACCGTCCTCAACCCGGGAACGAGCATGTCGTGGCCGCTTTTCGCGGGTGGGAAGTCAAACCGCCCTCTCGACGGTGAGTCGATGAGCTATCGGTCCCCGGAGCCCTTCGGCGCCAAAGCGGAACCGGCAGGTGGTACCTTCACCGCGTCCGGCGCCGACGGTCGGGAAACGAATCCGGACACGATGGCGCACGCAGGCGGGCGCGGTTTGTGCGTGCGAGCGCGCATATCATGCGCTGCCGCCGTCTGGGAGCGCTGCCTCGAGCACGCCCTCTACCAGCGATACGAGGTCGTTTACCATTCGCTCGAGAGAGTCGGCGTGAGCCAGAAGCTCGCGATTGCCCTCCAACCGGGCCAGTTCGCGTACCAACCTGGCCTCGTCTCGCATCAAAACATGGTCGGATCGGATACGATCCGCGATCTCGGCCGAGATCAGGGGGTGAATCTTCGGTTCGGGCGCCTTTCTCTTTCGTCCCATGCCAGAGCTCAGATAGCACGGGTCATGCCAGGTTGCCGTGCGGTGAGGTAAAGGAGGTGAAAAAATACGCGGAAAGTAGACCTCTCTCTAGCGGTTCAATTCAGTTATCGGGTCTTCGACATTTTCGTAAGCGTTAAGGCCTTGGGCAATAGCAGCGCTATTTCGAGGAGGAGCAACGCCGCAGATTGGGCCGCCCCGCCCGAAAGGGTCCGTGATAAAATAACTCGATCAGATTTCGGAGCGCGACGGCCCCGGATGCAAGGAGCGACGACGAGAAATATTGGGGATATTTCGAGGAGGTGCGAGCGGCATGGCCGCTAGATCGGAGGTG
>CAYVFC010000256.1:0-5301 GCA_964450715.1 uncultured Sandaracinaceae bacterium
GACGCGCGGCTTGCATTGGCCCGCCCGACGGAGTCACTCGGACTGGCGGGCCGCAGGCCGCGCTCGCCCCTCGTGCCAACCGTAGGTCTCGGTCAATGCGCCGTTGGCACTCGGGACGCCCCCGCCGACCGGTCCCGGCCTTGCCGCGCCCGGCTGGCGTCGTATCTATGACCGGAAAGCGCAGTCGCTTCTGTAAGTGACCAGGTGGGACTAGTGTCCCGGTTCAGAAATTCGTGGTCAGTCTCGACGGCTCTTCTCGCGGGGCTCGGCGTTGCCGAACCTCGAAATACTCCCAGTATTCCTGCGGTTCGGCGCCTTGATCCCCACAAGAATAACGCGCCGGTCCTGACTACGAATTTCTGAACCGGGACACTAGAAGCGAAAGGGATAGGTCACGCGGAAGACCGACTTGCTAAAGCGCGGAAAGCGGGCGCCGCGCACCGCCCGCTCCATGCAGCGACCGGCCAAGGTGCGGGCAAAGGGCGCGCCGCGGATGCGAACCCGCGATACCAGGCCGTTGCTGCGCACGGTGATGTCCGCGGTGACCACCCCGGATCGGCCCTCTGCGCAGCGGCGGACCGAGGGAAGAACCTCGCTCATGGCCTGCGAGACCTGATGCCGCGACGGCATGACCGGCAGCCCCACGCCTTCGAGGGCGCCGGAACGGCTCTTTTGCGCCTTGCTGGCGAAGGTCGCCTCCGGGGACGAAGCGCTCTCGGATCCGAGAGCTGTATCCAGCAACTCATCTATCGATCGATCCCCGCCGCCCGGCTCTCCATCGTCCGAAGCCCCGCCCCGGGCGCTGCCGCTCCCGTTCCGGGGGTGGCGCGTGGCCCTTTGCCGGCTGCCATCGGCCGTGGCGCCGTAGGAGCGCGATGACCTCCCGCGAGCAGTCTGCTGCCCCAGGCGGACCGGATGGGTCGATCCCGGCTGCGAAGCCGTGCCGTGCACCGGGTCGATCGGTGCGGCCGAGGACGAGGCAGAGGCGCTGGCTGGCGAGGCGGCAACGGGCGCGGCGGGCTCTTCTCCGCCGAAAAACAGGACGACGGCCAGCAGCCCGGCGGCCGAAACCGCCGACCCGATCCAGACCGGGCGGGGCGCTCCGACGGCGATCCGGTAGAGCCTTCTGGATAGATCGATCAATCCGGCCGCGGGCCCGAAGGACCGCGAGGCCAGCAAAGCTTCCAGATCGTGGTCGAGCGCCCGCGACGAGACGGTCGCCAGAGGCGGCGGCGGCAAGGACGCGGGTGGCGGAGCCGACGGGGTGCCGGCCAGCGCCTGCGGGGCAAGGGGGGAGCCCACGGGAAAGACGCCCGACGCAGCTGCCCGCGGCAGCGCCGCGGCAGAGCCCTCTGGCAGCGTAGAAGCCGCCGCGGGCGGCGAGGAGACCGGAGAGGCAAGGGGGAGCGCCGCCGGCGCTGCCGGCGGAGAAGAGAGCGGAGAAGAGAGCGGGGAAGAGAGCGGGGAAGAGAAAGAGGGCTCCGATGCGGTCGAAACGGTCGGCTGCAGCACCTCCGGCGCTTCTGGAGACGCGGCGAGCGCGCTCAGGTCGATGGTCGCTTCTGCATCCTCGATCGGAACCGGCGGCTGCGAGATGCGAGCCTTCTGTTCGACCGTGGGCGAAACCAGCGCGGCCAGGTCGGTAGAGAAGACCGCGGGCTCGGGCAGGCCTTGGCCGGCGTCCGCCTCGGGCGCGCTCAGCGCGGCAAACGAATCGAGATCATCGTCCTCGTCCTCGTCGGTCCGTACTACCCCGCGTTCCTGTCTTTTCAAACCCTTCAGTTCACTCATCGACATACCCCTGACGGTAGATTCGCTGTGTGTACGCGAAGACCGCTTGGCCGCTTTCCGTCTGCGGAAACGAAACCGTAACGGGAATCGCGCGGGTCGGGCACAATGGTTACAACGGTGGCGGCGATATGGTAGATTGGCGCCTTCATGGGAGGTGGATCATGAGAAAACTCACGGCAGTGCTGGCGGCGTTCATTGTCCTAACATGGGGATGTGGCGACGACGACTCGGGGGACGATTCGACCCAAACCTGCCACGTGGATAACGACTGCAAAGGAGTACGGATCTGCGTCGACGGCGCCTGCGTGGACCCGCCGGACACGGGCGGGATGGACGGCGGCACCTCGGGCACGGGCGGAACGGGCGGCGAGCCGCTCACCGTTTGCGGAAACGGTACTTGCGAAAGCGGGGAGAACTGCAACAACTGCTCCGACGACTGCGGCCAATGCGCGGCCCGGACCTGCGGAGACGGGATCTGCTCCGAGTCCGAATGCGAGACCTGCGCCAACTGCCCGAGCGATTGCGGCGGGTGTAGCGAGGTCGCCTGCAGCTGCGGCGACGGCCTCTGCGACGCGTTCTACTGCGGCGAGGACAGCACCAGTTGCAGCGCGGACTGCGTGGCGAGCGACGCGGACGGCGGCGACGACGGCGCCGACGTCACCGAAGCGACGGCCGGACAATATCGCTGCGGCAACGGGGTCTGCGAGCCCGGCGAGACCGAGCTGTGCGACGACTGCTCTACGACGGCGAAGACCTGCGACCAGTCCTGCACCGACAACTGCGGCTGCGCGCAGCCCTGGACCGCCTGCGGCGTGGGCTCGAGGCAGGTTTGCACGCCGCTCGCCTGCTCGGACTGCTACTCTCGGGGGCAGTACTGCTGCTGGTGCCCGGCGGACGTATGCGGAAACGTAACCTGTGTTCCGCCCGGCTCCACCTGCCCGGCTTGTTAGAGCCCAACTCAAAAATGCTCCCGTCGTCTTTCGGGCGGGGGCGGCCCCGTCTGCGGCGTCGCACCTCCTCGAAATAGCACCACTATTGCTCGTCGTCGCTCCTTGCATCCGGGGCCGCCGCGCTCCGAAATACTCGGTCCGCATTTTTGAGATGGGCTCTAGTAAGCGAATACAACGGTTTATCGCTACCGCGTAGGGGCGGGCCTTGCGCCCGCCCTGGCAGTTCTCGGTAACCGGATGGGGCAATCCTTCCCCTACTCGTCCGGGCGGATGAGCTGTTTCTGACAGACGGCAGGCAGGTTTCCGGCCAGCACGTTGTCGCAGGGAAGCGAGGGCAGCGCCGGCAGGCACTCGTCGTAGAGCGAGGCGCTGTCGCGCACGCTCTTGATGTCGCTACACTCGCCTCCCACCGCTTCCAGCACGAACTGGTCGTAGCTCGCCTGGTAAGCCTGTTGCCTCTCGTCGGGCTGAAGCGTGACGCCGTTGCTCTGCGCGGCGCAGTCCACCAACCGGTTGGCCATGCCTTCGGCCAGATCCCCGCAGGCGGCGACCGCGGCCTCGTTACCGCTCTCGTCTTCCCCGCAAGCGGTAAGTGGAAACAGCAACAGGACCGATACCAGAACCCTCTTCATGTCTTTCTCCCGATGAGTTGCTGCGTTGAAACGCTCGCGACCGCGGTCGAAACCGGTGCCGCCGTCAGAATATGGGACCCAGGTCGCCGGGTCCACCGCTGCCGCTTCCGGCCGTACCGTCGCCACTGCCGCTTCCGGCGCTGCCGTCGCCTGGTCCGCCGCTGCCCGGGCCGCCCGGGCCGCCGCCCGGTATGAAGATCTCGCAGGGGAAGGTGGCGGTCACCACCGAGTCAGGATTGCTGGAAAACTCCTCGCAGGCTTGTCCCTGCATACGGATCACGCTCTCGCTCTCGAGCACCCAGCCGTCCGCGCCGTTGCAGTCCAGGGCCCGACCGTTAAGCGTGACCACGCTGCCCTGGCACTCCTTGCCCTCGGTGACGCTCCCGTTGAGATAGACCTCGCAAGTGACCGCCCCGCCGATCAGCTGCCCGAGATCGGCCGAGAGCCGCCCGGGGTCCTGCGGGCTGTACACGGTGCCGGCTCCGCCCGCACCCGTGCAGGCGCCGATATTGGCGACGTCCTGCAAGTGGGCCTCGTACTCGGGCCCGCCGCTGGCCAGGCTGACCACGTAGATGGTCACGCCCTTCTGGCAGCAGAGCTCAGCCGCATCGATGACGGACTGGTAATCGGCCGGCGGTTCCATCATCCGGTCCATGGGGACGTTGCAGCTGTTGGGATTGCCGTCCGTGGCCAGGATCACGTACTGCGGCCTCACATCGGTGGCGGTACCGGGAAGCGCCTCGCAGACCAGTTGCAGCGCTTGCCCGGTGGGCGTGAAAACGCCGGGCGCGTTACGCGGAAAGGCTCCGGCGATGGCCTGGTAGTTGTCGATCGCCGGACCCACGACCTGGCCCGGGATGGGGCAGTTGCCACCCATCATGGGCCCGGAATAGATCACCAAGCCGAACTCGATGAGCCCCTGCATGGTCGCAACCACGCCGCTTCGCGAATCCATCAGGGCCTCGCGCATGGCCGACCACTTGCTGGTGTTGTTCGCGTAGGGCTCTTCCATACTGGTCGAGCCGTCCAGAAGCAGCACGACCTTGGGGGCAACGCGAACCGCGTCCGCGTTGCCCTCGGCGCAGATCTCGCCGCTGAAAGCGCTGGTCGCCTCGGCAGCGGCCGAAGCGCCCTGGGTGGCCGTCTGCAACACCGAGGACGCCGCGTCCGACATGCCGGCCGAGTCTATCTCGGCTACGGTGAGCAAGCCGTCTCCGTTCACGTCCATCTGGCTAAAGCTCGCCTGAATATCCGGCGGCGCCTCGGTGATGGAGAGCATACCGTCGTTGTTTGCGTCGTTGTCCGCGACCACCCTAGCGCCGGTCACGGACTCCGATCCGGCCGCCCCGGTTCCGCTCGCAGGCGGATAGTCGCAACGGCCGTCGATACAAACGCGGTCCCCCTTGCACTCGGTATCAGAGGCGCAGGTTACCGTCGCGCCCTCGCCGTCGCCTTCGTCCCCGCTGCAGGATAATGGCGAGACCGATGCCGCAATAAAGGCGATCAGCAGACCGACCTTCGCACAGGCGATGCCTGAACAACCCCTGGCGGTTCTTCCGAGCTTTCTCGTCATAGTCACCCCTCCTCTATTATGCAAATCGTACACACCATTTGGGAACTAGCAACCCGATCCAGGGACGCGACTGGGGGAACCGCCCGTGAAAACGGGAAAATACTTTGGTTTTAGACACTTACGATCTCGCTTCCCTGCTCCTGCCCTATTGGTGCACAATAGGTACAGTTTTCGTCGAGAAATCGGCTGTATTTCGTGACGATTGTCGGCTCTCGTCGTCACCAAAAGTAATCGTTCCGTCCGAGAAACCGGACCGAAGGCCAGCACCAACAGGAGTTTCGCGATGGGAAAACGAGTCGTCCTAGCTCCAATGCCGATCAGTTAGCGTAACTTCTCAAAAAGTCCTGGCGGGGTC
>CAYVFC010000257.1:0-4369 GCA_964450715.1 uncultured Sandaracinaceae bacterium
GGCCAAGGAAAGCGTGGATTACGGGGGAAACCGGCGCGCGGAGGCCGAAAAAAGACCGACCCCTGCAACGAGGCCGGGGTCGGTCTTTGTTGCCGGGGTCAGATGACGGCGTCGAAAAGGGGGCCGTACCGGGAGCGGGGCGGGGGAGGCGGCGCTCGCGGGGGGATGGGTCCCGGGGAGATGGGCGGAGACAGGGTCAGGCCGGGCTTACCGAGCGAGCGCAGGATGGCGTCGATCTTGGCGGGCTCCGTGATGCAGGCGATGAACTTGAGCCTCCCCCGGCAACTCGAGCGGGGACACTGGAGCACGTCGATCTCGTGGGCGCGTTTCATCAGTTCGGCCCAGGTGTAGTTGCGTCGCCCGGGAGGCTGTTCGTCGTCCTCGGCGTCGGAACCCGAAGAAAGGGAGAACACGTCACCCGGACCATGGCCGGCCAGCCAGAGCTGTCCAGGCCGATTCTCGAGTCGGTCCAGCTGGTCTTGCGGATCGTGGCGCGCCAGAAGCGCAAGCGGATCGAGAGACGGGTTCGTTTCGGTGCCGGCCGATGCACTGGTCGATGGTGGCTTGCGGCCGTACTCGACGGCGATACGGCGCAGCTTGTGGTTCGGCGCCAGGATCCCTCTGTAAATGACCAGGTTCTTGTGGGGACGAGGTATGAGAGCCGCCACGCGGGCGAGGAACTCGTGAGGGGTCAGTAGCAATGCCCTGGTTCCGTCCGACCAGATCTTTTTGACCGCTACCTGCACTTTTCCGTCGTCGAGTATCGAGAGGCGCTGCTCGGACAGCGGGCCGCGAAGACAGTAGCGTAGAGTCCGTTCGAGCTGCCGGCGGTCGTTGCCATGGATGCGTTGCTGGGCATGCAGATCGAACCCGTCGTAGTGAACGTGCAACCTGCCACGGACTTCGGCGTAGGAGCTCTTTGCCATGGGGTCGGCACCGAGCCTGATGACCGGTTTTCCGGCTCGCGGGCCCAGGGGCGACAGGTTCTGAAGCGAGGCCTGGGTACAAGCTGCCAGCAGCGGCTGTTGCTCGGCGAATTCGTCGGCGGCCTGGTCGAGCAGGCCGCGGTCGCGGAAGAGATAAAGCACGTCGGAGCGGAGCTTGGATACGATGAAGCCGATATCGTGGTCAGTAGGAGGCTCTGCCGGACGAAAGCGAAGCGCGGGGCCCTGCGCCTGGTCGTGCTGGTAAAAGAATCCATCGAGATAAACAGAATGGTCGTGTGGATTCAGGTTCCCGGCTCCCCCCGCCAGATGCTTTGCATGCACCGAGCCGGTGTACGGGGTACGGATACCGACCTGCTCAGCCTGCTGGCGATAGAAGCTACAAACGTGACGGTCGAACAGGCCGATGACCTCGCGGTAAAGATCGTGGTCATAGCCGATCTTGTAGCGGAGCCAGACCGGAAAACTCAGAACCCACTGGCGGACGGGGACGAACGGGATCACGTTGTCCGTCAGGTGGGCGGAAAGGCTTGTCATTCGCTTCGCGGCGCAAGATGGGCAGACCCGTGATTTGCACGAAAAAGGTAGAGCCAGGGCGGTGTTGCACTCCCCGCAGCGAAACAGGGCGAAACCCTGCCGATAGTCGCCACAGGAAACCAGCCCCTTGAGTTCGTCTATGACGAAAGCGGGGAAGTGCTGACCGTTCGACGCCTGCTCGGCCTGGTCGAGGAAGCTCGATAGGTTTTCGGCGATGACCCTGTGGATGATCGAGTTCTCTGGTTTCCGAGGTCTGTACCCGACCTCGGATAGCGGTGCACGGTGGCCGCGGGCGGCGCCCGGAGATTCAGGACGTGTTTTGCATCGAACCGGGGTCTTGAGGGCTGACGCCGGTTTCGCGGTCCTGCGGCGAGGGCTGGGCGAAAGCTCGCCTGCAGTCTTCAGGCCAGCGATGCGGGTCTTGAGCCGGGCGATACGATCCTGGGCGGAGCCTGAGTGCACGCTTTGGCAGTACGCGAAAGTCGTGCCGCAGATGGGCCCGTGTAAATTCGATAGGTTACCGAGTCAGAGGTGCCGAACCGGCGGCGGTGAGGTGGCGGCCGGCAGGCAAAGGTAGAGGCTCCCTCCTGTTCCGGGCCGGAGAAATGGGCCTTTACCCACCTACGGCTCGCCCTGATCAAGGGGTAGCTGGAGGCATCCTATGTACCCGGCGTTACGCTCCGCGACAGCATGACGGCAGCCAGGGCCCTCTCGGCGTATTGCTGCGCGCCGTCGGCTGCTATCTGGGCGTTCCGGGCGTGCGCCTGGGCCGTGCGGGTGTCGGCCTGGGCGGCCCTGACGTCCGCCTGGGCTGCCAGGACCACGGTCTGGGCTTCCCGGACATGGTCCTGGGAGACGGCAAGCGCAGCCTGGGTCGTGGTCAACTGGTGCTCGAGGTCGATCCGGCGCTTCTCTTCTTCACAGGCCCGCGCATCCGACTGTTCGGCCCTGGCAAGGGCGTTGTTCCGTTCGTCTTCGAGTAGCTCGATCTGCTCCCGCTTTTCGGATACATCGGCGTGCAGCTGGTCAAGGATATCATTCGCGCGCTGCGCGTTGTCGGCCGCTCGTCTCCAGCCCAGGTTCGAGCTCTCGAGGTCCGTGCTGATTTGATCGAGCTCGTTTTCGAGGCCGGTGATCTGATCGTCCTTTTGCCGGACGCTATCCTCGAGCACCTCGATCTGCTTCCGGCTCTTGCCCAGGTCTTCGGCCAGCTTTCGTGCGGTCTGGACCAGCGCTTTCACCGCGGATTGAAGTTCGTCCGGGTTCCGGGTCGGCACCTTGAGCAACCGCTCGTAGTCGAAGCGCGAAACCGGGTACCGGTTGCCGACGGCTAGGTACTTCCGCAAGTGCTCCTCGAGCTCCTCCGGCGCCATGCAGAGGGCTGGTACTCCGTCGCGCACGATGTCGGCGTATTCGCGACCGTCGGATTCCCTGATGTATTCGTATGCGCGAACAACACCGAGCTTCTGGGCACCGGCATCGCCGTTCCCGGTACTGGCGTCGCTCGCCGGACGGGCGTCTTGCCGCAGATGGTCCTGCGGCGCAACAGGAGCCAGACCGGTTTCCGGTTCTTCCTGCTCCTGCTCCATCTCGGCGCGGATCGCCTTGTCGGGGATGATCCCGTTGCGGGCCGCGAAATCGTCCAGCGCTGCCCAGGGAAACCTCATCCTGCCCTTGCGGTCCTTCTTGCCGACAAGCTCTCCCGTCGCCTCCTTTCGCTTGAGGGTCGATCTGGATAACCCCAGGTAGAGCCACGAGGTCCGCCGGTCGGGCCATGTCATGGGTGCATATTCAATGTTTACCTTGTTCATTACTTTCTCCTCTCCTTGACGTCCCCGTAGGGACTAGTTGTGTGGCTGGCTGAAAAGACTCTGAGCCGGTTCGACCCGGGGAGATGAGCAGGCGTGAACCCGCGGGATGAACCGGCGAAAAACCGGGCTTGAGCCGGCCTGACCCGGTGGAATGAACCGGCCTGGCGCGGCGCGTGAACCGGAGTGGACGGCGGCTGGAACGGCTCGAACCCGGGCCTGGGCTGACAAGGAGCCCGGGTTGAACCGGCTGGACAGGTGGGGTCGGGCCGCCATGAACAAGAGGACGACCAGGTTTGAACCGGGGTGCCCGGCCGGCGTCCACCGCGAGGAACGCCTCGGGGACCCGCGCCTGGACGAGCGCACGCGAGCCAGACCAACCGGCGGGAACCCCCTCCAGAGCGACCGCTCCGAGCCCCGGACGGGGCTCGGAGCGGCCCTGGTCGCCTATGTGCGGCTCGGGAGGCAACTACCGCCTCCTGGGCCTCCTGCGGCGAGGGCGCATGAGGCATACGCACACCACGTCGGGTTCGTCGTCGGCGTCTTCGTCGTCGTACTCGGTCAACACGCCGGAATGGGTACCGTCCGTATCGCGTGCCTGGGCGCGCGACAGTGGCGACGGCTCCTGCGTATCCGCCTCCTTCCGGCTGGGGGGTTGCGCGGCGTCCTCGGGGACCGAGGGACGTGGTTCCGCGACCGGCTCGGAGGCGGCCGGCTGCGGGGAGGGTTCCGCGGCCGGTACTGGCTCCGCCTGGGTGGGCAGAGCGCCTTCGTCGACTACTGTCGGGGGTTTCGTTATCACCTTTTTCATGGTTTCTTTTCTCCTGGTTAAGGCTTCCCCGCGGACGGAGAAGCAGACATCTCTTCGCCGCGCCGGGCGGCTCGAACGCCGCCGCGCAGGAGCCCGAATTTCAGGCTCGCTTTACACGATGTATTCCGAATTCTCGTTGACCTGACGTTGCCTTAAGGATGTGAAATCGCGTGATATGGAGTGACGACCCGTGATGCCGCGATTTTACGAAAGCTCCGTCATATCAATGGTTTATGAACAATTACGAGTGGTTGCGATGGTCGCGGAAA
>CAYVFC010000258.1:0-4288 GCA_964450715.1 uncultured Sandaracinaceae bacterium
CGCGGCGCAAGTTCAAATACAGGGGGCTCAAAACCTCCCGGTCACGGCACTAGATTTTCCCAGACCTCACCGCACTCGAGACCTGCAGCAGCACAGACGGACTGGCAACCAGCCCCGTCCTCGAACACTGCCGCGCAGAAGTCCGGCCCGCTGTCACAGAGATCCCAACCGGCAGCCACGATGGCGCTGCAGTCCACGTCGGGGGCGCCGCCGGATCCGGCCCCGCCGCTGGCTCCTGCCACTCCCCCGGTCCCGGCCCCGCCGGTATCCTCGACCCCGCCGATCCCACCGGTATCCCCGGCCCCACCGGTGTGTTCGACCCCGCCGGTACCGCCGGTAGGAGCACCTCCGGCTATTGGCCAGTTTCCAGTCGAGCCCGTGTTGACCGTATTGGCCGCGCCCTCTTGGTTCGATTCCTCGCACGCCATAAGTGTGCCGACCACCGCGGTGCAGATGAGAGCTAGAAACTGGTATTGTCGCATATCGATTGCCTTTCGATCGCCATCATCCATAGAAGTGCGCCGACCGTTCGTTTCGGGTAGTCAAAAACGCCCTCTACCGGCCGACCCGATACAGCACACTAGGGGTACCGGAAGGCGGGGTTGGCGTTCTGTCCCTATCCCCGGACGGCTCAGAATATTCTCGAGAAGTCGCGGCGTTCGCTGCTGATGCGCAGGTGATCGATCGCGCAGTTCGTTGCCGGGAATTGAAGATTCTCGTACTCCCCATCTCCATTCAGGTCACTGTTCAGGCTACTGCGCCCCACCACCCAGGGCAGATCGTTCCCCGCGATTCCGTAATCCGCGGACTGCCCACACACCCATTCGTCGGTAATGACATGAGCGCCATTCCACTCCGCCAGCCGGCCGTCCACGTACAGCTCGACCGCGGGCGGGCCGAAGTTGATACCCAGGTGAATCCACGTCCGGCGCGGTAGCGGGTTCGCACCGCACGACACCGCATCGCCGAAGTTGTCGTCGCTGTCATCCTGGGTTTGCACCCGCACCTGGACGCGTCCCTCGACATCGACGAATAGCGAGATATGACCGGGCTTCCTCCGCATGGAGGCGTCGCGCGAGAACACGCCTACGTGGTCCGTGAGCTCCTCGGGAAGCCACAACCATAGATCGACGGACCCGACCTCGAGATCCCACGCGGGGCTGTTCTCCAGCACGAAGTACGCGCTGTCCGGGCCGAAGCTGAACGCGCGGTCGCAGCCGTCGGGACCGTCTACCGTGCTCACCAGCCCCAGCTGCATCGAGCCATCGTGCCCTCCGACCGCGTCCAGAATCGTGTCGGCGCCCTCGTCCTGGTCGAAGGTGTATAGCGCCACCACCCCATCGTCTGCAGCGGCAGGACCGGGACACTCGTTGCCGGTTGCCGCATCAGGCTCGGCGTCCGCGCTTGCGTCAATGACGAGCTGTTCCCTGGGAACCGCTATGGTGTCGTTCGTGGACGCACACGCGCAAAGAGCGACGAGGGCGGCAAGCAGTACGCTATTTGCTTTCACTATCGATCCCCAACCGCCGTTTCAACGCGGCGGCGTGCAGGCTCTGGGGATAGTTGGCGAGGAAGCGTCGAATCTCGGCTCGCTCCTCTACCTGACGACCCAGGATACGCAGGGCCTGGATCTTGCCGTAGTGTGCCTCTTGCGAGAGCGCACCGCCGGAGCGGAGGTAGGCGTCGAACCCGCCGAGCGCAGCCCGGGCGTTACCCTGGGCGAGCTGTAGTTGCGCCAGCGAGAGCTGTGCGAGTCGCGCTTCGCCGCTGGCCGGGTAGCGGCGCATGAGTCGCTGGTAGACCCGGATCGCCTTGCCGTACTCGCGGGCGGACCGAGCTTGCTGGGCCTGCGCGAGAAGCGCGGCGGCGGAAGAACCGGGCGCGAATGGACGGGGAGCGGCCGAGGGAGTCTGCGCGGAGGGATCGGGCAACGGTTCGGGGTCATCCACCTCGATAACCGTTTCGGGCTCTGCCCGCTCGACGCCAGGTGGCGGGTCGGCGAGCGCCACGGCCGTATCTGCCGGAGGGGCTTCGCCGTCGGAAGAGAGCGCGGTTGCCATCAAGTGAGCCCCGTAGGCGGCGGCTGCCGCCATGGGCACCAGAACCGCCGCCGCCGCCAGCCAGACCATGGGCCTGGTTCGGCGCGCGCGCGTCTTGTGCTGCTGCAGCACGCCATCGATGAGTCTCTCGTCCTCGGCGCTCAGCTCGGTTTCGAGCGGCGCGAGCGTGCCGAGCGCCGCCAATATTTCCCGCTCGCGCTGACGATCTTCGTCTTGGTCCGCGAGTCTTTGAAGCTCGTCACGACCTTCCTCAGAAAGCTCACCAAAGGCCTCGGCCTCCATGAGCTGCGCCCACCGAGCGTCGTCACGCTTGTGCGTGTCATCAGTCTTCATGACGATCTCCCGACATTGCCCGATCTCGATGGACGAGGCGACGCATCCTGGCGAGTGCCTCCTTGAGGCGATACTTGACGGTGTTTGGCGAAGTCTCGGTGGCCTGAGCGATCTCGTTCACGCTGTAGTCCAACGCATAGCGAAGGACCATTGCCGCACGCTGCGGTTCCGGAAGCTGCTGCAGATATTCCGTCACGGTCCGTGGCACGGCTTCGGAACCAGCGCCTGCTTGCCGCGCTTGTGGCATATCTTCGATTGTTTCCGTTGGGACCAAGGAGCGCTGTTTCTTTACCAGGCGCAGCGTGGTCCGGACGGTGATGCGGGTGACCCATACGGCCCAGCTGCTGCGACCCTCGAAACGCGGAACAGAGCTCAGAACCTCCAGGAGTGAAGCCTGGACAGCGTCGTCCAGGTCCTGCGAGCGCCCGAGCAACTGCCGCGCCGTCCGGCGGACGACCGGAATCGCAGGTCGCAGTAGCTCCCGCTGGGCGTTGGTATCGCCCCTGGCAGCGGCTCGGGCTAGCTTTGCTTCGACTTCCCACGACTCTTCTCGTCGAGCGGGGGGGTTCCCGCCAGTTCCATTAATCATAAGTGCCCGGGCCGCCCGCGTGGGGTAGAACTTTTTCGTCTCGCCACCATCTTATCACGAGGATGTAAGTCGAACGTTGCTCCCAGTGCCAGGTGGGGACGAAGCTCATGAGTTGGTATTCGCTGTTCCCCCTGCTCTGACTGGACCGACAGGGTGTGGGGCGCGGGGAGCCACTGGGCCTCTCCCAGAACGAAGAGTACCACCGCGGAGCTGATAGGAACCTCGAAACGCGCGCCCAGCGTCCCTCCAAGCCTCCACGTGGTGGAGGGGGCCGTGGGCTCGAGGGCATCAGCGCGAACGACCGAACGGCGATGCCACGCTTCTGCGAGAGCCCCCGTTTCGAGACCGACCATTGCCCACCCGGTCGAGTGCCATACACCGACCCTTCCCGCGATGGGCACCCGGCTGATGGCCGCATCCGCTTCGGCGCCGTCGAGCGTGGTCGGAGCGGAATAGCCCGCGGAAAGGCCTGCGCGAAACCACCCTTCAGCATCGACCATCACCTCGCCCAGTACGCCGCTTTGCCAGGCGTCCTCGGCAACCAGCGCTCCGGAGTACTCGACCGCAAGGCGGAAATGCGGGCGGGTATCGCGGGCAGAGACGCTCTCTTCCGCCTGGGCCACGGCTGAAGCCTCGGGCTCCGGCTCTGGTTCCGCCCTGACCGGTTCGGGGCCGACGACCAGCAACGGCTCGCCGAGCTTCGGCTCTCCCTGCTGTACCGCGGGAATGGCGGCGCGCAATACGACCGCCAGCTTCTCGCACTTCAAGGTCGAATCGCCAGAGAGCTCCAGATCGCGCGCGAAGACCCGACCGCTCGGCACGTGCAGAGCGTAGACGAGCACCTTTCTCCCGCGGCCTGCGAACCAGAAGACGGCGCTGGCCCCCTGCTGCACGGCAACTTCTGCTGCCTGGCGAGCCTGCTCGTCGAGCCTCTCGGGACGTGCCAGGTGGACGGCACCGATATCGAGGTCGAGCTCGCCGAGCTGGCCCTGCAGGCCGTCAAAGGTTTGCAGCACGCTCGCCGCTGGTGATTGGTCGTGCAGTACGAACACGACCCGGTCGGAATCGGAATCGACCTCCTGAGCCCACGCGGTACTGAATGCTGGTATCAGCCCGGCCAGGGGCAGCCCGACCATCATGCCCCGCATACACCAGGCGACCGCAACCATGAATGGGGTCGCCCTTCGCACACGGGCAAGGATACCACCGGGAAGCTCCGACAGACAGGCGGGGATGCCGATGGTGTTTATTCCTAGGTAGTTCCCGGCTCGAAATAGCCGATTTCGGCTTTCACGGCTAGCCGGAC
>CAYVFC010000259.1:0-4056 GCA_964450715.1 uncultured Sandaracinaceae bacterium
AGAAGACGTCCGGTGCGGAAAAATCACGGGCGACGAGCCTACCAGGATGTGTTTAATCTACGGATACCGCGAGTGCCCGTACGGGCTGGTGTTCCGAAGCGATGTTTTGTGTTTGCCGGGGCCGATAGGCTGCAGCGGGTATTGCGTCCCCGAGAGTCAGGATTGCGAGGCCTGGCTGCGATCTCGTTGATTGGAAGGCTGCGCTGTTTCCCTTTACGATAAGTCACACCGCTTCCGGCGGCCACGCGCGTAGAAACCTCCTCCTGCGCGGCCGTCGCCCGAGCGGCGGCGCTCCCTGAGACCTCCGAATTTCCGGTCCGGGTTCTATTTCGCTATGCCGGAAAAATATAGGCCGAATATCGCGAAAACATGATTAATTTCATGCACTTATACGATCTACCCCCTATGCCGGAAATGTTATCTTTCCGGCATAGGCTTTCCGCCCGCTCTCGCGAATTTTGAAGTTTGAACGACCTCGGATCGTCCCGCTCAGATGCCGCCTCGCTCCCGCCTCGCCCGCCGGCCGCTCGACCAGGCCCAGCTGGTCAGCCACTTCCGAGCCGCCGAGGCGCTCATAGGCCGGGCGCTGGACCTGCGGGACGAGCTGGTCGTTGACCTGCGAACCGCGAATCCGACGACCCGCTCGAACGACGAGTGGAAGCTCTCCGTGGCCACCGGGCCGTTGCTCGACCACGATCACATCGAGTTCGCTTGTCAGTTCTCGATCTCGCTCCTCGTCGCCGTTGTCGAGAATTACCACTATGGCGAGGACGACTTCGAGGATGTGTGGGAACGGGCGGCAGAGGCCCATCTATTCGATCGCGACTGGCGCACGATCACGTGCGCGTTCGCGTCCTGGCTTCTACGGACCGGATGGATCTTCGTCGATGGTGAGCTGACCGCCGCCGAGGCCATCGACGGTGAGTACTACACCGCCGACGACGGCCGTCTCGGGTTCAACCAGGCCGTGCGGCTGCGCGGCACACCGCCGATAGAGCCGCCGCACTGGCAGCGGGCGAACGAGCTGCGGAAGGCGTGGCAAGACCGGCAACCCCCGGAACTCTCGGAGCAGGAACAACGGGAAGAGTGGGAGCGATGGATGGCGCGCTTCCCGGATGAGGAGCCGTTTTTCTAGCGGCAGTCGTTCCCTTGGCCGCCTAGAGTGAGCGCCGAACGGGCCAGCGCCGGGTAAACACCGATCTCTCGCGGCAGTCTAGGCCCAGCTATTCGAAATACACGTCCAGTATTTCGGACTTATAGCGCGGCGGATGAAAAAGAGTCGTGTATTCATCTATCGCACGAAGTCGTGGTTGACCATTTCGCGTTGGATCTCTTCTGACATTGCTTCGGCATTTTTCGGGGTCGTTCTTAAAAACACGAGTGACGATATCATATGAACACCCCTTGTTTTCGATCCACCACCGAACAACTTTGACGGCTTCTGCGTAGTCGTCGTAGTTACAGTACCGGATATCAGAGATTACAATATTCCTCTCCCCTTTCCCCATCTCACGAATTAGCGAGGGGTATCTCTGGCTGAACGTAAAAAGGCCAGCATTGCACACGGCGTTAGCCTGAAAATCATCGAAACGAACATACTCGTCATTGTTGTATTGGGCTTCTAAAAGGCGAGTTTTGCCAGAACCGGGAAGCCCAACTATGAAGATAACGCTTTTCATGTGCGGTATTCTCTCGTGTTATTGAATGCTGTACACAAGCCCCATTCTTCAAGAGTCTGGCAAAAATTGCATATCCCACTGCAGCTGTCGAGGGATCGCGGTTGCAGGCCCCGGGGAGCAAGGTGGTAGGACTGGTAGCCGCTATCTACTGTCCGTCGTCCGACTTCTTGGCCTTCGCGGCCCGTCCACGCTCGATCATGTCGGCTGTAACTTCCTTGGCAGTGCACTCTCCGCAGAACTGGTCCTCCAGCAACTCGCCCTCGACCAACGCGGCCCAGTCTCGGTCCGCTGTGGCCTGATACCACTGACCGCAGCGGGGGCACGGCCGCGAAAACCGCTTCAGTTCCTCGGCGGCGGCGATGTACCTTTGCGCGATCCCGCGAAGCTCTTCGACCGAGGCTACCGGGCCGAACAGCTGCTGCAGCTCGCGGTACATGGCGACGAGGCTGTTCAGGCGCTCTACAAGCCCGTCGATCGAGGCGTTAGCGCCGAATGCTTTCCACCCCGCCAGGAAGAATTCTAGAAGCGTCTTTACCCTGCCAACGATATCCTCGGCCGTGCGGACTGGGCCGATCATCCGGCGCAGCTCCACGAGCACACCGTCCTGCAACATGATGTGCTCATGTTGCCTCAAGTACGCATCAACCAGGGGATCGACCACC
Source organism: uncultured Sandaracinaceae bacterium (assembly GCA_964450715.1). Lineage (GTDB taxonomy): Bacteria > Myxococcota_A > Polyangia > Polyangiales > JAFGIB01 > CAYVFC01. Next base: position 2,342 of record CAYVFC010000259.1, read on the forward strand.
TCGGGGTGTAGCCCGTGCTCGATCACGATGTCGTCGGACCATTTCCCGGCCCGCAAAGCGGTATAGACCAGGGCGGCGACGTCCCCCGACGTTCGCCCGGCGGAATCCGCGGTGGTGGGTTCGGCTTCCTCTGCCTGTTTTTTCGCGGCGACCGCCTCGACCTCGGCGCGGTCGTACCAGACTCGTTTCCTCTCCGCGTCGAAGATCGGATGAAGCTCTCCGGTCTCGTCCATCCGCTGGACCGAGCGGCGCGAAGTCCCGAGCCTCAGAGCGACTTCCTTCCTGCTCATCCGGTCGTCGTTGTCGGTGTCCGGTTCTTCGTAGGTTTTCGGCTTTGCGTCCATATCCGTTCTCCTGTTGCGAAGTGATGGCATTCAGCGTGGCGAGGCAGTGGCGCGGCCTGGGCGCGACGTGGGCGCGGCGTGGGCGCGGCCTAGGCGCAGCGGTGGCAGGGGGTGGCGCGGTAGTGGCAAAGCGGTGGCGACCCGCGGCAAACCCGTGGCAAACCCGTGGCAAACCCGGGTGGCGCGGCCCAGTGGCGCGGCTTGCCACCAGGAATTCGGACCCCCCATGGGGTGCCCTATGGAGGGCCCCAGGAGACCGCCGCGGGGCGCGCCATCTACGCCGGCGTCGAGGCGCGCCGCGACGGCCGCGATCACCATCCCGGTCTACTCGCGCTCGGGCCGCGGCCCGCACGAGCACTCGACCTTGACCGTCGGGGAGGGCGGTTCCTCGTCCTCTGGCTCGTCCTCGATGTCCTGGTCCTCCGGCTTGTCCTCGGGCTCCTGGGCGTGCTGCCCGGCCTGCCTGGAGCGCCTGGAGCGGTCAGCCGGCTCCCGGGCCGTCTGGTGCGTCGGCCGAGGCTCCTCTTCCTCGGCGGTCTGGGACCGGGGCCGGGTTCCCCTCTGCCTGGCCCGCGGAACGGCCTCGGGCTCGTCCTCGTCTAACCCGCGGTCCCGGTCGTCGTCGGCGTCCGGGATCGGATCGCCGCCCAGGGCTTCGTCCCAGGGCTGCTGCCCGGCCTCGCGATTCTCCTCTTCCGTGGTATCGGTCGAGCACGGCGGGCAGTCGTAGATCTCCTCCTCGATCGTGGTCGTCCTGCGAACAAGTCTCGGCTTCTGTTGATTCATGGCTTTCTCCTCCGCGGGTGGGAAAGGTCCCGCTACGGAGAAGCGTGACGCCCTCCTGCGCCCCCCGGCAAGAGTCTACATGAATAAACAGGTTACCGGCGGTAACCTACCGCCTCGGGCACGGCTTCTTGCCGTTTCTCTTCCGATATACGGACACGGCTTTCTTGAGGTTGTTCGCAATCCTCGGAGCATTGCTATATGGCACCTGCATCCCATCGCACGCCGAAAACGAGATCGACCGCAGCGATACCCTTCCACATAGCGATCTATGGACCGATTCCCCGACTCTCTCGTAAGCCTCGCTCCGAAGGCGTTCTGCGGTACCGGCCGCTCTTTTCTTGATGTGATAGTCCGCGGCGCGAAGTTTGACTTCATTGCGTAGGATTTCTTCGTTTGACATCTTTGCTACCATTTAACTCACGTTACCCTGGAAACGCCTGGAAGAAAAGCCGCTCCTGATCGATCTATCGCCTCTTCCTCCCCGCCACCGGATCGTTTACGATACCCCCACAACCATGCCACGTTCGAAAAAGATCACCACCGACCATCTCAACGGATTTCCCGGCCTATCCGAAAAAGCCCGCG
>CAYVFC010000260.1:0-4008 GCA_964450715.1 uncultured Sandaracinaceae bacterium
TCGGGGTGTGGGCGTCGTGCGCGCGGGGGGGCGGCGCGGCGGCGCCGCCCCCCGCGCCCCCCGCTACCAGTGTGAAACAAGGGGAGAGATGACAACGCGAACCGGGAAGTGATCGGAGACGGTGTCCAGGTAATCGGGCTCGAGCGCGAGCAGCTCGTCGCGCAGCACCTCGGCCTGTACCGGTTGCCCGGGCTCGAGCAGCGCCGGGCTGGCAAAGACGTGATCGACCACGTCGCCCCAGAGGGTAGAGGGCTCTGGCGGGTCGTCTAGGTCGAGGCCGGCGGTGAGCGCGACCAGATCCTCGTCGGTTATCCAGGACCGATAGGGAGACGGCTCGCCCGCTGCGATGGAGCCGGTCAGCCGGTCGTTCAGGTCGCCCAGTACCAGCAGCGGTGCGCCGCCGTAGAGCTGTCGCAGCCGCTGTTGAAGCCCGAGGGCGAAGCGTTCGCGGGTATCGCGGCTCTCTGGCTCGTCGCCGGCCTTGGCGTGAACCGCGACGACCCAGAGGTCGGGCCTGTCGTCGCGGCCTTGCAGCCCGACCGAGAGCGGCGGCCTTCCGGCGTCGTCTAGGCCGTGTAGACCGCGCGCCGCGGCGAGCGACCAGCGCTCCCGGTTCCATAGCAGCGCTATCCGCTGCTGCCACTGGTAGCTCGAGAGCACGCCTGCGTATCGAGGAAGGTCGGAAAGAAGACGGTCGAAGGCCTCGCCGTCGCTTATCTCCTGCAATGCGACGATGTCGGCATTTTCCGAGGCCAGCACCTCCAGCGAGAAGTCGTAGGCTTGCTCGTCGTCAGCAGGCGACCGCTCGGGATCGCCGAACCAGCGCAGGTTCCAGGTCAGAGCGGTAAGGGGGGCCGAGAGGCGCGCCGAGTCGCTTTCGTTTTCGGACTCCAGGCCGGCGTCTCGATCTCCCGATGTCGATGCCGATTCGGTTTCGGCGAGCGTGCGAACGCGCGACGTCTCCGGCAGCTCGATGGCCGGACTGCTAGCAGCTTCGGAAGCGCACGCGGCGAGTAGGAGGGCGAGCAGCGCGGGGGTGCGCGGTATCCGTAAGGCGTTCACATACGGATTATCGGCCGCAGGCGAAGGAGGTTGCGGATTAACGGGCTACCTGATTTCCCGGGGGGGGGGGGGGGGGGGGGGGGGGGGCGGCCCCCCCCCCCCCCGCCCCCCGGGAAATCAGCTGCCAATACGAGGAGGGGGGGCTATCCCAGCGAGTCGCAGCCGTAGCGGGCGGATATGGTCCGGGTGCCCCCGCGAATCGCGGCGCAGGCGTCGTTGCAGAATTCCATGGTTTTCCGGGTGTCGTCAGTGTAGGTCCAGCCGCTCTCGGCCTCACAGCGCTCCCGGGGATAGAGAAAGGGAATGGCCTCCCCACCGTCCAGGTAGAAGTTGATCTTGTCCGGGTCGGAGACGGCGTTGGGATCCTTCAGATCCCAGACGCAGCTCACCACCGTGTTGGCGATGGTCTTGAAGGCCTGGCTGAGCTTTTCCGGATCGACCGCGTCGATGTGCTCCTCGAAGACCCCTCCCGCCCGGGCGATGGCGTCGAGCTCGTCCGGCGCGATGGCGTTGCCAAAGCCGATGGCGATGGTCTGGATGGCCCAGCCGCCGGTGTCCAGGCCCACCTCGGTGTTGAGCCGGGCGGTGACCGCTTCCAGCTGCTGGACGGTGGCCCACTCCGTCTGGTCGCAGCTCGCGCCGCAGGCGTCCGCGCCGTCCGAGATCAGTACCAGGTACCTTTCCATCTGCAGGTTGGCAAAGCCCGGCGCGTAGTTGGGATCGATGAACTTGTTCAGCGCGCAGTAAAGCGGCGTGGCGCCATTGGGCTCGGCAGTGCTCAGCCAGTTGACGATGGCAGTCTCGCTGCCCTGAGCCACGTCCACGGCCACCGGATCATCGACGCCGCAGCCGTAGACAGGCCTGCCAGTGGTCGGGCCGATGACGACGGAGGTGTCCGGGAAGTAGTCGAAGCCGAAATGGATGCCTAGGCTCGTATAGGCCGGGTCGGTCAAGAGCCCTGTGATCGCCTCCCGGGCGACGTCCCACTTGGTCCTGTCTCCCATTTCCTGCGTCATGGACATGGACATGTCCAGCAAGAGCATGACCGCCACCCGCTTGGGCTCGGGGTAGAAGTCCTGCCCGTCGCACTCGTCCGGCTTCAGTATGACGGGCGCTCCGCCGCTGCCCGCGTTGCCCGCCGTACCGGTGCCGCCGTAGCCGGCATACCCGGCGGCACCGCCGTATCCGGAAGCGCCCGTAGCTCCCCCGCCCGGCCCGCCGCCGTTGCTGGTTGTTTCTTCGGCGTTGCATCCCCATGCCAGAACGACAAACGCGACGGCCAGTGGTCCGAAAATACTCTTCATGGCTTCACTCCCTGCAGATCGATACTGCCGTTACGGGCGGAAAAATCTGACGCGATCAATTTCTTTCTAGGTCTAATCGCAGAAAACTGATGGCCGCTAGCCGGAATGAAAGTACCCCATATAGCCATAGCCTAGTCGAACTCGGGCAGCTTGTACACCTGATGTTCGCATTTTGCATACGCATGGATCGCGCCATTCTGAGCGGCTCAATCCCGCCGCCGCCCTCGTCCAATCGGACCAGACTCGCGTTTAGTAGCAACGTCGACCCCGGCTGTAGCCGTGAAGTCGGCGTGGTTTTGGTCGCTGCCGTGGAGAGTCGAAAGTACAGCCGCTCCCCGTGCACTGGTAGGTCGCCACTGCCGAGCTGTCGGCATCCAGCTCGCAGCTACCGTCCGCGCAGTCTGCGCTGCAGGTGGCCCCCAGGCACTCGATCTTGGCACACACCCGCACTCATCGCCGCCGTCCTCTGCCGGGCGTTCGGCGCTGCCGGCTCGCCCCCTACTGTTTCATCGGCTCGGGGCTTTTTCCATGCCCTCGAGCCATAATCCGTATCCCTCAGGATACGGAAACGTCCATAACTATCGGTCTTTACCGAGCCCATCCGTTGCCCGGGATCGGTCAGAGGATACACTTGGAGTAGAGGATGCCGGGCGAAGATCGCATCGACGTGTTCGAGTACATGGACTACCGGGCCTTCCTGCGCGATTTCTACGCGCGCGCGAAGCAGGCCCGGCGCGGCTTCTCCTTTCGCGCTTTCTCCAGGCGAGCCAAAATTGCCTCGCCCAACCATCTCAAGCGGGTGATGGAGGGGGACCGCAACCTTACGCCGGAGACGGCGGAGCGCTTCGCAGGGGCCTGCGGGCTGGAAGGGGAGGCCGCCGAGTACTTCGTGCAGCTGGTCTCCTTCAACCAGGCGGAGACCAGCGAGGAGAGGAGCCGGGCCTATACCAGGCTGACCGGTTTCAAGACCTACCGCAGGACGCGCAAGCTCGACCTGGCCGAGGCGGCCTACCATTCGCGCTGGTATATCCCCGCTATCCGTGAGCTGGCCGGGCGGGCCGATTTCCGTGCCGAGCCCAGATGGATCGCGCCCCGGCTCTGCCCTCCCATACGGACCGCGGAAGCGGAGCAAGCGCTGAACATCCTCTTTCAGCTCGGGCTGCTGAAGACGGACGAGCAGAGCCGCACCGTGCAGAGCGAGCCGCTGCTCTCCACCGGCCCGGAGGCGCGGGCGGTTCACATCGCCGACTACCACCGCACCATGATGTTGCGCGCGGCCGCCTCCATCGATCTGGTGCCCTCCGAGCAGCGGGACATCTCCTCGGTGACCCTGCTGGTGAGCCAGGGAGGGCTCGGGCGCATGAAGAAGCGGATACAGCGCTTTCGCCGCGAGCTGATGGAGATGGCGCTGGCCGAGGCCGAGGGCAAGCAGGTGGTGCAGCTCAACCTGCAGCTTTTTCCCCTTTCCGCCGATCCTGATAAGAAGCGCGGCAAATGAGACTTTTCTTAGAAGCCATTTTATAAATACGGACCGAGTATTTCGGAGCGCGGCGGCCCCAGATGCAAGGAACGACGACGAGAAATAGTGGTGCTATTTCGAGGAGGTGCGAGCGGCATGGCCGCTAGATCGGAGGTGGAAATC
>CAYVFC010000261.1:0-3936 GCA_964450715.1 uncultured Sandaracinaceae bacterium
GCGCCCGCCCACGCGGCCGCAACCGGATCGTTTATTTTGCGGTGCCTCCTTAGTACGACTTGATCGCTTTTCCCTTGCCGGCGTCTCGGAGGGGGGCGCGGGAAGGCCAGCATCGTATCTATAATTGGAAAGCGCAGTCGCTTCTGTAAATGACCAGGTGGGACTGACAACCCCTTTTCGTATTCAACACCTACGGGGTCGGGGAACAGTTCGGAGCTGCGCAGTTGCTGACGTCCAGCGCGAGGAATATCGAGTCCGATCCACCCTCAAACGCTTCCGTAATGACCCCGGAGCAGTAGTTGGAGAGCTGGCAATCGGCGTCGCGCAGGCCCTCCTCAACGCAGCAGCTCACGACCTGCGCGCAGTAATAATCGACCATGCACTGACCGAACGGTTCGAGGCAGCTTCGGCACAGGCAATCGAGATTCGGCTCGGGAATGACGAAGGGTATCGCTGGCTGCAAAATGGAGAATAACTCGATACACTCTTCCGGTGTCGCGGGCGGTCGGATGCTCGGGTAGTCGGGCGAAGGCACCGGCGTGGAACCGGGAGGCGAAAAGTCGTCGACCCGGAAGCACATGGAAACATCGAAGGTGCAGCTCGCCGCAAAGCAGTGCAGGTCTCCTTGGCCCTCGCCGAGCGACTCGCAACTCTGTCCGCCCAGGTCGTTCCCGTCGCACTGCTCCCCGTCGACGTTCACGATTCCGTCTCCGCAATAACCGGGTACTGCTTCGTACGGGCCGCCAACCCCGCCGGTATCCCCATGATCCGAGTAGTCGATCCCCTCGGTTCCGAACCAGCCATTACCGGCGGAATCCCCGCCGTACCAGAAGTAGCTGCCCGAGCTGTTCCCGCCGGCAATACTCTCGGAATTGCCGCCGCCCGAGCCGCCACTGCCGTCCGTCAGGCCGCCTTCGCCAACGGTTCGCGTAAACGAGCTCGGGCAGGCCGACAACAGAAGCGTTAAGCCGGCCAGACCTGCTGATATCAGCCTGATTATCACGCTCGCCAAGATGCCTCCTGCCCTTGGCTACGATCATATCGCTCATCGTACGGTACGGCCAGCGGGCGCCGGCGAAGGGGACGCAGCTTCAACGTCCGGTTGCGAACGAATGACTCGAAATCTCGGAAAATGCTGCGATCCAGCACACGGATTGGGGGGGATGGCAGAAACGCCGCCCCCCCTATTTCTATCCGTTTACCGCTGATCTCCTCCTTCGATGCAAAAGGCTTCAATCCCCGCAGGTCGGATTGATGCAGATGGGAAAGCCGGCGCTCTGGGCAAAGGCCGATTCGAGCTTGACGTCGCAGGCCCAGGCAGCGGGACACTCGGCGTTGCTGGTGCAGGCGATGACGCAGGTGCGCGAGCGGGGATGGCACTTCATCGGCGGAGTCGGGCCGCAGTCGGCGTCGGCGGCGCAACTGTCGCCCACGCTGTCCGCGGCGCTCTCCTCCGAGCCGATGATGCTCTGTGCTTCGCTCAAACACTGTAGCTCGACGGTGGCCTCGGCCGGGGGATCTGCGGTCACCTGGCCCGCGGCGGTGGCGGTGACGGTGAAGGCGATTCTCTGCTTTTTGTCCGGCTCTTCACCTATGCAATCCTTCAACCGATCCGTGGTAAAGTCGTCGTAGTACCAACCCTGTTTTCCCGGCTCCAGCGCGGCCAGGGGGTCGGTGGTCTGCGTGTTGATGACCGGTACCTGGTCGACCAGGCAGAGCGTACGGCCGTGCTTCTGCCGTGGCTGTTCGGGCGGGGGCGAATTGATGAACGGGAGGTCACAGCCCTGCCCCTCGGGCATCAGCCAGAGCACGTCGCACTGGACCTTACCGTCCGAGTTGCGCTTGAGCTTGCGCGGCAGGCAGCGACCGCCGAGCCGCTGGGAAATGGCCCGGATGATGGAGTCCATGGCGCCGGTGAAGCTCTCCTGGCAGATGGACTCGACGACGCCGTTCTCGGCGAATCCCTCGGCCACCCGGGTGATGCGGCGCGCCGGGTAGGCGGCGGTCTCGAACGGTTCGTTGTCAGGACCCTTGGGTTGGTTGGGATCGTAGCTCTGGTTGGGCAGGGTGCAGGAGTAATTCAGCTTTTTGCCGTCGGCGCTGATCGTCTCCTGCATCATCGGATGGCCGTAGACCGCCTGGTAAAAGGAAGCGCGCTCGTCGGCATCGATGAGGCCGCTGCGGTCGGCGTCCCAGTAGAGCGGATCCTGCTCGTCCAGGCGCCCGTCGCCGTTCTCGTCCACCCTGCTGCTCAAGCTCCGTATAGCGGGCGGAATACCGGCGATGGCCGCGAAGATCACCTGCTGCTCCTGGCTCGGCCGCAAGGCCTTGAAGGCGTTGACGTAGCGCTCGACCGGGAACTTGTTGCCCTGGTTGTTGACGTCGTCGTAGTAGCAGCGCAGGTTGGGCTCGTTCAGGCCGCCGATGTTCTGGGGAGCGGTGCTGCTGTGCTCCAGGAAGGCCAGGTTGCCCGTGGCGCCCGCCGAGCAGTCCTCCTCGTCGGTCACCAGGATGATGGCCAGAAGCGAACCCTGTTCGGACTGCGTGGGGTGGTATCTCGTTCCACGCAGGAACTCGACGTGCTGCTGATCGCCGTGGGGCGGACTGTTTCCGAAGAATAGAATGTTCAGATTCTGCTGGTCTTCGTCCAGGTTACCGGGATTAGTCGGCCAGAGCGCCTTGAGCGGGGCCTCGAGCTGCATTTCGAAGCCGCAACCGTCCGTTCCCAGCGCCGTGATACACTGAAATTGCTCGGCGATGGCGTTTGGATCATCGCGCTCCTGTTGAAACGAGAGATAGGGCGGATAGCTGCCCTGGCAACTCAGGCTGGATTCCCCGGCCGGGTTGCCAGCGCTCTGGAACCTGCCGTCGTCGCCGAGCGTACCGGCCGGGCACCTGTTCTGGTCCATGGACAACTGGACGCCCGGCAGGCCCATGTCCGTAGTCACCACGGCCAGATGCAGATCCTTGACCGCCGGAAAATCCTTGTTCTCCTCCAGGATTTCGCCATTGTCATCCGGGTCGAGATCGCCGCTGGTCAGTATCTTGATCATACGCGGCAGCTCCCTGCGCAGCTTCGCCTGCTCCTCCGCCATCGAGCCGGAGTTGTCGATCACGAAGAGCAGGTCGATACGTTCCAGCTTCTTGACGTCCACCTCGTCGATCACGCCGGAGACCAGGCAGGGATTGAGCTCTTTCAGCTCCGGAGACAGGCATCCCGCCATGGATGCCGCGAATACCGTGAGTATCAGAAGCGATATTACGAGTAAAACTTCAATATATTTACCGCGCATAGTCCCTCCTCGCTCCGATTCGCTCGATGGCGACACGGGCCGTTGCGAACGTCTCGGATCTCTTCCAATGCAACGCCCGGGCCACTTCTGTTCGAGGGTGACCGCCCCTATGGGCGCCCCCCGGCTTCGGGCGCTGTAGGCGAAAAATATCAGCGAAATCGCCCGCTTATAGGCATACGCCGGCGGCGGGGCTCGCCGGTTCCGTCGACTTTATCGGCCGTAGACGAGGCCCCATTCACCCAACCGCGTTGGCGCCAAAGGCAACTCGGTTGACTGCCTTCGGGCAGTTACTTCTTAACAAACACTTCCGTGGCCTCGTCGTAGCCGGTTTCGAAGCTCTCGACGGTGTACGTACATAGCTGCGCCGGAGCTGTCGCCCTCGGTTCACGACCTCGTCCTATCCCAACGCCAGACATAATTGCGTAGGCGCCGGGGCCACGATTCGCCGGGACCGCCTCGCTTCCGGGGCGGCGTCAGGCCGAAAAGACCATAGACCCGACTTCTCGACCGGTGGCAGAGCAGAGAGATTTCTCGCTCCGCTCGAAATGACACGGTGCAAGACCTCGCCCGGTAAAAGTGTGGCGCGGGGTTCTAAGGAGGCACCGCAAAATAAACGATCCGGTTGCGGCCGCGTGGGCGGGCG
>CAYVFC010000262.1:0-3844 GCA_964450715.1 uncultured Sandaracinaceae bacterium
CTTCGCCGCTCGCCAGAAATGACCCGCGCGTGCTTGCCTGAAGCGATCCGGACCGGTTACGAGATTCCGATCAGCGTTTAGCCAGACATCGAGGGGAAGGCGCGCGATACGAGATCGGCTCCGGAGATCCGTACCGGGGATCTTGGATGTACTGGCCAGGTGGACTGTAGCGCGACTGCGGCCGGTTGTCGGCGGCGCTACCCTTGGGGCTCGCGTAGAGAGGGGCCTTCGATGCGCACGGTGTGGCACTGGTGGCGCAGGCGGCTCAGAAGCGCTTCGCACAGCGCCTTGTTGCCGAGGAAGTTGTGCCATTCGTCGTACTCGAGGTTGGTGGTGATGACGGTGGACTTGCGGCGGTACCTCTCCTCCATAAGTTTGAAGAAGATATTTGTCTGTTCCGGCTTGAGGTTCAAATACCCCATCTCATCGATGACGAGTAGGTCCACGCGGATCAGCCGGTCGAGCAGCCTCCTCGACGAGCGGTCGGCGAGCGAAGCATACATCTCGTCGAAGAGGTCCTGCGCTTTGATGAAGAGCCCGCGGTAGCCGTTCTGCAGTGCCTTGAGCAGAAGTCCCGACGCCATACCGGTCTTGCCGACACCGGTTGGTCCGATGAAAACGATGTTCTCGGATCGACCGATAAACTCCAACTCGGCAAAGCCCTGTATCTGCCGCCGCTTGATGCCCGGCTGTTTCTTGAAGGGGAAGGACTCCAGCGACCACTGCTCGGGGATGCCCGATTGCTTGATGCGCCAGCTCAGAGCGGTTTCCTGCCGGTGGTGCCATTGGGCGCGAAGCAGCCGGGCGAGAAACTCGGAATAGGATAGCTGGCGCTTTTCGGCGTTTTGCAACTCCTCGTCCAGGATCTGCAGGATGCGCTTCAGGTGCAGCGACTTGAGCAGTTGCTCGAGGTCATCATTCATCGTCATCGTCCTCGTCGTGCTCGGCCGGATCGGCCAGCTTTTCGTCCGCCTCAGTCACGGGAAAGAAATCGCGGGCGACGTTTCGGATCACCATGCGGTCGACTCTTTCCAGGTCGTACAGCCCGTAGTGGCCCGCGTCGCGGATCGCCTGCAGAAACGAGGCGCGCGGATAGTCGCGCATCATTTTCAAAAGCCGCCTCAACGGCACGGTGGCTCTTCCCCTGCAGTGTTTCTTCAGCTCTTTGATGTAGCCGTCGATCTCGGGGGCGGCGGCGAGCAACTGGCGCTCCTCGGGCAGCGGTTGGCCCGCCTGGGCGCTGACGCCCTGGCCGCGGGGTGGCCGGTGCTCGGGCTTGCTGACGCGCCTGGGGATCAGGTCGGTCGCCCGGTCGTGCACGGCCACCTGCCGGGGTCCCTGGTAAAACTCGAGCCGGTCCTTGGTCTCGCGCACCTCCAGCCGGCGGCCGATGAGCTGATAGGGCACCGAGTAGCGAAAGCCGTGCACGGTGACGTAGCCCTCGATGTCGACGATGCGGTGGTGCAGCTGGTAGACCTCCGGGATCCAGATGGGAAGCGGTTTGAGGTGGGGCTGCTCCATGACGAAAAGCTCCTGGCGCGAGGCGCGCAGCTTGTTGCTGTACTTGGCGTTGGCCCGGTCGCACCACAGCACCGCCTCCTGGTTGACGTGCTTCCAGTCGCGGAAGTCCCTGCCGGCCAGGAAGTTGTTCTCCACGTAGTTGAAGCTCAGCTCCACGCGAGCCGAGCGGTTGGCGTCGCCCTTTTCGTGCGCCTCGAATCGCCCCCCGTACCTTTCGGCAAATGACGCCATTTCCGGCACCGGCACCATCTGCTTGCCGGTGCCGTGCAGCACCACCACGCTGGTGTTGTCGATCATGATGACGACGGTACAGCCGCCGAAGTACTGGAAGGCATCGCTGAGAAAGGCCTTGCACTCGAAGCGTGTGAAGCGCGGGTATAGCTGGATGAAAAACTTGCGCGAGAAGCACAGCACGGCAGAGGCCGTCTGCGCCTTGTGCAACTTGCCCGCGATCTTGACCATGTGCGGCGAGGTGTCGTGCTGTGTTTCGCGGCCGGGTGGGAAGTAGTAGCTGCCGCCCGGCTGTTTCGGCTTATGTCCGATGCCGTGGCGGCGGCAGTAGGCGGTCAACGCCGGATAGGAAAGCCGGGCGCCTTCTAACTCCAGCTCCTCGTGCACCCGTACCAGATTGCCCTTGCAGGAGCGGTGAAGCTCGACGATACGCTGGTGGTGGTCATCGGCCTTGCAGGCGCGTTGCATCTGCGGCACCTCGACGGTGCCGCTGCTGAGCACGTGCCTGACGCTGTTGCGCGAGATCCCCAGTGCCCGGGCGATGGCACGTGAGCCGTGCCCGAGCTTGTGCAGTTGAAAAACCGCCTCGCGCGTGCCGTGCTCGATCATGCGAAGCTCTGCGTTGTGAAAGAGGAGAATAGCCGCTCGGTGTCGGCCTGCGCCTGCCGGAAGCACCGCGACACCTGGTCGCGCTGCTCGGGCAACAGCTCGGCGACGACCCCCTTGCTCAGACGTCCGTAGACGCGACGCGCAATCCCGCCGAGCGCGCCCAGATCCGAAAGCAGCAGGTCGGCCGCATTCTTTTCTCTATCCCGTACCCGGCGCGCTTCCTGCCGGGCGCGGAGAAACAACGACGGGTCCGACAACACCAGCTGCTGCGTCTTGTCGCTGCCGCCGACCACCGCCCCGTACAGCTCCGCTATCTGCCGGGTGCTCAGGGCCAGCGGCGAGATGGCCGCCGACAGGCGCAGTGCCAGTTGCGTGTTGGCGCGCGCCAAGGGCACCAGGTATTTCATGGCAGCGTGCGCCCCGAGCTTGCCCTGGCGCACCTGCTTCTGGATCTCGCCCGGAAGCTCGGTGACCAGCCCGAGCCGCCGGCTCACCCAGCTCGAGCTCTTGTCAAAACGACGGCCGAGCTCCTCCACGCTCAGAGCAAACCGGTCGCGAAGCTCCACCAGCAGCCAGCCCTGCTCGATGGGGCCGTCGCTGCCGGCCTCGCGCATCAGACGCTCCACCACCAGCGCGTCGGCCTCGGGCAGGTCCCACTGCAGCGCCCGCACCACGTCGCAGCGCAGCCTCGCCAGCGCCCGCACCCGCTTGTAGCCATCGACCAGCACGTACTGCCCCGGCTGCTCGGCGGTCACCACCACCACCGGGCTCTGCTGGCCCAGCTCGGCCAGCGAGGCCAGCAGCCGCTTCTCCTGCCGCGGGTCGGCCTTGCGCAGCGCCTCGTAGCGACGGTCCAGCTGGTGAAGCTCAAGCTCCATCGCCCCAGGCTGGATCCGCTCACGGTCCGCTGGCCATCTCGTCTCGCGGCTCCAGACGGCCGACTTTGCGAAAATCGCCTTTCATTTCCATCAGTTGCGTGTTGACTGCGTCTCGCGTCCAGCGCCCGAGAAGTCTGCCGGATTCATCTATGATTACCGCCACTTGTAGACCCACTGCGTCTCGCACCGCCTGCCACGCAAGTCCGTCCAGCGGCCCGCGCGGCCTCGGTGGCTCCTCCGGTACAACCCGCTGGCGAAGACGCCCCTCGCGGTCGTAGTCCGGATTGCGCCTGTGCCAGTCGGCACACGCTCTGCGGTGCCGCTCCTGCTGGCACCCGGGCCGACTACAGGTCTTCTGTCGGTCACCCACCCGCCGATCCGGCCAGAACCATTCGCCGCAAACCCTGCACGGACGCTTTCTGTACATGCTCCCTCCGAACTCGGAAGCATCCCATCACAGCGTCCGTCGCCTATCCGCGCCGGTCTCCGCTCAGTACCGCTCCGGAACGCAGACTATCTCTTTACCAGAACATCCCCCGCCCCCGCTTCGGCCCCCGGGTCAATTCTCACAAGCACCGGCGGGTCGATTCTCGCGAGCGCCTAAG
>CAYVFC010000263.1:0-3628 GCA_964450715.1 uncultured Sandaracinaceae bacterium
GTAAATCGCCGTCAGAAACCGTTTGGGCCGGCTGTTAAGCGATCACGCGTGCTGCTTGGTGGAGGGCTTCTGTTCGCTGTGAAAACGCTCGCTCACGAAAGCCAAAACCTCCGCGGTCAGTTTGCGAGGTCCCTTCGGACCAGGCCGTTTCGGCAACAGGCCCGCAGTGCCGTAGCTGCAGAACTTCGCTTGTAGGTTGTAGAACGTCTGACGGCTGACCCCGAAACGCTGGCAGATTGAAGCAATAGCGTCGCGTTCGACGAGATGGGCGCGCAACATCTCGTAGCGGACCTGCAGCAGGTCCTCGGTGTCTAAGAACTCCGGCGCCTGCTCGAAGAGCGGATCTCGTACGTTGTCGGGCTGTGGGTTCAGCAGCCCCGCCTCGCGCAGCTGGGTCCGCTTTGATCTGTGAGCGTCGGTCATGTCCGAAAGGATACCGGCTCGCCAGCGCCCTCAGCCCCCCGAAAACATTGGGGTAATACATCCTCAGCTCCTTGCCGGAGAGCCTAACGTCGACCAACACGCGCAGATGCACGTTTGCGTTCATACAATGCCGCTCGATGGCGTGTACGTACACGAGCCGCACGGCGACCGGCTAGAGTTGCACCCGCTGGCCTCGCTCGACCATGAAGATGTCGCCGGCGTGGCTTCTCGCACCGCCGCGCGGATACGGAAGCTGCTGATGACGGATGGCCGGCTGGTCGAGCAGGGCGATGACGGACTCGAACCAGACGACTTCGCCGTAGAGCAGCCGGTATTGCTGAGCTGCTAGCAGGCCTCGGCCCGCGGTTGCGACCTGCTGTCCGAGCGCGCCGGAAGAGCCTGCCTGCGGCTGCTGGGCTCGGCCAGGGCAAAGGCAGCCGCCGCCCGCGCCGCGGGCGGCGCCGAGCAGCAGCCCGGCAACAACGACCTGCTGGCCCGGGTCGGCGGGGTCAGCGTACACGCCGACACCTGCGTCGACGGGCGCGACGGCAAACAGCTCGCGCGAGTTTCTTCGTCATCCTGGAATTTGAGCGCAAGCATCCCTTACCGCGCCGGCACTCCCATCGCTGCCGGATTCCACGCCCGGTCGCCCGGTTCCGTCGCGTTCCGGTTTCGGAACCATCACCGACTATCGAACTGCGAACCTACCGCTCGCCGTACTACCTGTGTTTCAACAATCTATACGACCTAAAACAATTGCAGGAACGACGTCGGAGGCCGAGGGCCGAAAACCCCAACGATTTTCTCTCCGCGGAAATCGGCACCGCGACATCCGTGTCATACACCCTCAATACGCCGTGTATCCAATTGTGACCGAACGCCGTCGAATATATAATGGTCGCCGCGATGGACGCCGCGGACAACGAGACCACGGTTTGCCCCGGTTGCCAGAACGCGGTGGACGAGGGGGCAAGAGTCTGTTCGAAGTGCCATCGCTCTCTACTGGTCGACGTGCAAATCGACCTCCCGGTGCAGGATCCCCGCGTTCGGTACCAGATCGCTCGAAAGATCTGCGAATTGGCGGAAAACCAGGTTTTCAGCAGTTTGCGCGCGGGCCTGGAGCGCGGCGAACCGGTGCTGCTGAGAGGAACCACCGTCGAGCGTGCGCGGTTGGTACAGAGAGAGCTCACCTCGCTGGGGGCGCCTTCAAGCCTCATACAACATCAAGCGAGAAGCGCCGCCCGGACGCCTCGGGCCAGGGTCGTACCATTCAACTGGATGGTCGGGGGAGCCATGATGGCGGCGTTGCTCCTCTTCGGACTGATCGGATGGTTGAACCACAACCGGGATTCTGGGGCGCCGATCGAGCGAAACGCCTTGCAGTCGATGCTCGAGAAGTTGACCGGTAGCGGGGACTCCACGGGCGCGGTTCGACTCGCCGAGCGCGCCATCGCGAGCAGCGCAACGGTCGTATGCAAGAACAGGCGGGGCGCCGGTTTCTTTATCGGCAGAAATCTATTGGCTACCAACGATCATGTGCTTTGCCCGAAAGACGATAGCGTCAGGTTGTTCCTGCAAAACGGCCGCCAGTTTTCCGGGAAGGCGCGCTTTCGCGATGAGCAACTCGACGTCGCCTTGATAGAGGTATCGGGCGACGCGAAGATAGCGCCGCTCGCCTTGGGGGACGCGACGGACCTTAGACGCGGAGCCACGGTTTACGCGGTCGGGGCCCCGCTCGGACTGGATTTCACGCTATCGCGGGGGATCGTCAGCCACGAACGCCGCGTACAGTACGGAGTCGTCTTCATCCAGTTGGACGCGAGCATCAATCAGGGAAACAGCGGTGGCCCCTTGCTCGACCGGAAGGGTCGGGTGGTGGGTATCGTGTCGATGCGCATGGCAAAGGCGGACGGTCTGGGTTTCGCGTTACCCATCAACTATCTGTATGCGGGCCCGAAGGCCCAGGTACAGGCGCCACCCGATAGCCGTCCGGCAGCATGGGAAGAGGTTCTGCAGGCGGCCACGCGGGAAGACCGGGAGAAACGCGAAGAATTCCGCGAGTTCTGGAAGCGGCCCATGCTGGCGAACGCCTTGTTACGCGGAAGCCAGGTGGTGGCAGTAGTCGTTAGTCAGCAGACGAGCAATTCCCGTTTCGAATTCGTCTTCGAGGCAAACGACGTATTCCTCTGCCGGCAGAGCTCCAGGGTGATGGAATGGGTGACCCCGGACGCGGACATGCTGTCGGAACAGATGAACGAGCGAGCGCGCAAATGGACGCAGGAATCCGGACTTCCGAAGGAGCTCAAGCTAGGCATGGTAACGCTCGGCCTCGGCGGCTGTCCCAAAATCGAACCGCGAGCCAAGCTGGTACTGGTCCTCGAAGGTGCGCCCGAGGGTTACGACCGCGCAGACCTGGGCTACTGGCGCAGGCCTCAGGCGCTACCCGCAGAGCCGTTCCCGGGTACGCGGTAAGGCGATTCACTGTTGCAGCTATCGCGAAGAGGCTCTTCGTTTTTCGAGTTCTTCCGTAGCACTCTCACCGGCAAACCGCGTCTCGCCCGTTGCCCGCAACTACCAAGGACGGCCTACGGTCCGCGTTCGGCCATTGCTGATTCCGGGGCTGCTTCCTTCGCACTTACTGGCAATAGGTTCCGCCCGGGCAAGAGAGCCCGAGCGGACAGTCGTAGTCGTTGTCGCACCAAAAACTGCATTCACCTTCCCGCGGCTCGGCGGATTCGGGGCAGTAACCGCCCTGGCCGGGCGGGCTGCAGTCCGCGTTCACGCTGCACTCCTTGTCGATCTCAGCGTTTACTATCGCCGCGCAAGATACGGTGCCCGGAGGCAGGCAAAACGTACTCTCGTGCCCGTCGATCGAGGTGAGCGTGCTCGAGGTGGTGCTGTAGGGGCGAGCTGGCCCGTTCGTATCGGCACATCCGGCCCCCGCATCCCAGAAACAGAACTGCCCGCCTTGATCCACGCAGTAGGTGCCAGAGACACATTCGCTATCGGCTTCGCATTCCCTACAGGGGCCTACCGTTCCCCTATCGGTCTCCGTACACGTCCCATCGGACAACCTGCAAGCCTTTGCTCCGCACTCCGCCGCTTCGGTGTCCAGGGTGCACTCCACGCACATGCCGTTGGGCTCGTCGCAGTGCGCATTTCGGCCATCGTGATCACCCATTCCGGCATCGTGATCGGTCATTTC
>CAYVFC010000264.1:0-3581 GCA_964450715.1 uncultured Sandaracinaceae bacterium
GTGCCGCCCGCGCCGCCGCCTCCACCGACCGGCGCGCCGCCGCGACCGGCACCGGGAGGGGGATCGCTCGAATCGCTTCCGCATCCCGGGCAGATGAGGAAGAGAGCGGAGACGATGGTTGCCATGTAGAAAGAAGGGGTCTCGCGCACGGTTTGCCTCTACTTTCTCGACGAGCGAAAGGGGTAACGCCACGACGACTCGGCGGATCCCGAGCGACCGTGTCCCGGCGTTGTCATTATACCTTCGCTATACAGCGATAGCATCCGCTTTCTCGGAAGGCACGGGCGGCGGGGGCGAGCAGCGATCGGTGCGGCGCGCGTTCGCCGCCCGCCTGGACCAGCAGAGCCGATACGCCGGGGACCCGCGCTCTATTGGAATCCGTAGCCTCCGCCCAGGTGCAATCCCCAGAAGCGTCCCTTCTCGAAGGCAAAGCCGAGGGGGCGGTCCAGGTTGGCGGTAAAGCGGGTCTCCAGAAAGCCCTGTCCGATCCGCAGCTTTCCAAAGGGGCTCAGGGAGAGCTGTAGCTCGGTCTCGCCGGTGGCTACGAATACGGCCTGTAATTTCAACCCCAGGTCCAGATCGCCCCTGCGGTATCCGCCGTACAGCTCCATGGGGATCAGCAAGTCGGCGGTTCGCGGCTCACCCCTGAGGAATACCGTGGAGCGAGCCGGCTTGGGCAGGATGACGGTGGTGGCCAGCGCCGCCTCGCCTCCCCAGAGCCAGCCGTCGCCGATCGTCGAGTCCCAGCTCACCGGCAGCGCCAGACTGATGGAGTCGGGCACCCACAACCACCAGCGCCACATGCCGCGCATGGCCATGGCTCCGTGATAGGTATCCCAGTCGGCCAGCCGGCTATCGGCCGAGATGGTGGCAACCGGGATGGTCATACCCACGCCGATCCGTAATATTGTGGGCCCGTGCTGACGGATGGAGTAGAAGCCCAGGTAGGGATTACCGGCGCCCACGCCGCTGCGGTCGTTATCCGGATCTGGAGAGGCCAGCAGGGCCACCGATCCCCACTCGGCCGACACCGCGATGGTCTTTTCCACCCGGAACCACCCGCTCAGCAGCGGCGAGATCCAGAAACCGGTGCTCCCGTCCAGACTGGAAGCGGCGAAGCCCAGCTCGGCGTTTACGAGCGCGCGCGGCACCTCGGGCTCGGTGCCGGCGCTGGGGGTCGAGGTGGTGACGATCGGCGAGCGGGCCGGCTCGGATCCTGGTAGCGCTTCCGCGGCCGGCTTTGGCGCGGCGGCGGGCGGTGGAACGGTCTCGGGTTCGGGTTTGACCGGCGTGGCCTCGGATTCTGGTGCGGTCGTTTCGGCTGCTTTCTCGGGCTCGGCCGCGGCCGGCTCTGACGGCGCAGCGGCCGGCTCTTCGGAGGGTTTGACCGGCTCGCCCGTAGGTTCGGCTTCGCCCGATGGCTCGGGTTGCCGCGTTTCCTCGGTAGGGACCTGCTCCGTCTCGCCGTCTTCTCGCTCTTCGCCGCCGGACGGGGGGGCGGAAGGGGGTGTTTCCGAGCTAGGCTCCACAGAGTCCGCGGGCGGTTTCGGCTGACCGGCGGAGTCCTGGGCCAGCGCCGAGCCCCCGAGCGACAACAGGGCGATCAGGGGGCAGGAGAAAGGGAACCGGCGGTGGCGAACGCGCCGATCCCCGGACGGAAGCGGTAGCAGTAGCAGGTGCATGGCTCTACCTTTTACGAGTGTTTGCCCGCGAGTCTAGAGCCAAACCGGGAAAAGTTCAGCAAGTCCTCTCCCGTCCGCTTTTTTTCCGCCCGCCTCTCCAGGAGGGCGTTTCTCGCACCCGGCGGTTTTCTGTCGTATAATGTAGGTATCGGTCGAATCGGGAGGCTCACCATTTCCCGCCGTAATGATGCGGAACAGGATGCAGCAGAAGTACGCCGCCCGAAGCCCGTCAAGGACGGCTACCTGGTGCGGTTCGTCTGTACGCTGAACTCGCGTCGCTTCACCGGGTTGCTGCACGTCACCTCCGGGGAGAAGCGCCTGAGCTTCGCCTTTCGCGACGGGAACGCGGTCTTCGTGGAGGAGCGGACGGGGGGCGTCTTCCGTTCCGAGGCTTCGGTGGCCCAGCAACTGGTCCGGCAGCGGGTGTTGACGCCCGAGCAGTACACGGCGGTGGTCGAGCGCATGGAGGGCATCGCGGCCGCCAGCGTGGACGCCAGCTTCTGCGAGATCGCGGTAAGACTCCGCTACCTCGAGCCCCGGCAGGTCCACTCGGCATTTACCGAGCGTATCCAGAGCCGATTGATGGAAGCGGTCGGCTGGAGGCAGTGCGCGCTTCAGGTGGATGACTCGCCGACGGTCTTGAGCGGTCACGAGCAGTACCCGGTCGTCCCCCGTCCGCTGCTCTATCGGGCCATCCGCAACAGCTACGACCTGCAGCGGGTATTCGACTGCTGTAGCCTGCACCCCGAAGACACCGTCCGACTGGCGGGCCCGGCGGTATCGCTTGCCGATCGCTTCGGCCTGGACGGGGACGAGCAGCGGCTGCTGGAGGCCTGCGACGGGGCGACCCCGGTGGCGTTGTTGGTCGAGCAGTCCGGCCTGGATGAGCTGCACGCCTGGCAGCTACTCTGTATGCTCGATCTATCCGCATCGCTCAAGGCGGAGGGCGGGGGCGTTTCCGCCGCTTCCTCCGCTCCGGCGAAACCAACGGCGAGCGCCGGCCGCGGGGCGTGGAGCCGGCCGGTTTCCGCGGTGGAGCGGCTGGCCGTGGATCTGGAGATGCGGCGTTCGGCTCAGCCGCAGTCGGTACAGTCGACCCGCCCGACGACGCGCGGCCAGGGCGCGCGGGTTCGTTCCGTCTCCGTGCAGAGCCTGCCGGCCATGGACAGCCTGGCCCGCGAGCTGACGAAGCGGAAGTCACTGCAACAGCCCTCGGCCGGGCCCCGCGCGACCAGCGCGCGCCCGCCCGAAGCCTCGGTGCGGCCGCCCCCGACCTCGGTGCGGCCCGCTTCCCGGGCTTCCGGGTCGAGCCGTCCGGCCTCCAACCGTCCGGGCTCGACGCGTCCGCCCGGATCGCGATCGGCGCGGCCACATTCGGCGACGGCGCAGCGGCCGTCACATATCGACGGCTTGCTGAACCGGCCGGCCGGCGGAGAGGCAGAAGGGCTTAGCGCCGACCGGGCGGTAGAAGTCTTCGAGTCGGGCAAGGGGTACTTGAAGGCAAAGGACTACGAGAGCGCGCGGGACGAGTTCCTGCTTTCCCACGAGCTGGAGCCGCGCCAGGGCGCCTATCGCATGTACTACCTCTGGGCAGCGCTGCGGGCCGAGCACAAGGGCGGTCCTGTAGGCGGCTACCCGGACGAGCTGAAGAGGTTGGCCCACTCCCATACCTGTATCCACGGCCATATCGGCTTTGCCTATTTCGTGCTCGGTCAGCTGGCTCTCGCCGACGGAAACGAGCGCACCGCAGAGCGGCATTTCAAGGAAGCTATCGAGAACGATCCGGACCAACCCGAGGCGCAACGCCAGTACCGCCTCCTGGTCAGGCGCAGGGAGCGCGAGTAAGGAGGCCGGTCGAAATTAATCGTCCACCTTACGGGCGGGACGGCCCCGTCTGCT
>CAYVFC010000265.1:0-3573 GCA_964450715.1 uncultured Sandaracinaceae bacterium
TGAGCGTGATCACGCAATTTGATGGACGAATGATCGCGAAAAATGAGGGGGACGCCGAAGGCGAGCGCTGACCGACGGGGTGGGTCCGCCGATATCGCTCGCATTTTGATGCAGCGCGAGATTCAGGATCGGCCCAGAGCGTCTTCCACGGCCTGGTCGTACAGCTCGATGAGATGGCCGAGCTTGTCGCAGCGGTCGATGATCTTTGCCGCCAGCCGCAGGGTGCGCGGTGGGCGGGATTCAAACTCTTCCTGCAGGAGCAGGGTCGGATGCACCACGTACAGGGCCTGCTCGACGCAGTGAAGCGCCACGATCAGGATGGCGAGCGAGGCGCGTTCGGGGGCGGGGGCGACGTCGATGCATTCGGGCATGCGGTATCCGAGCACGGTTCACCTCTTTTTCGACGCGGTCTTTTTCTTGGCCGCGACCGGCAGGTCGAAGACCTCGAAGAAGAGCTTCTCGTCGATGCTGGAGAGCTCTTTTTCGGCTGCGGCGGCCAGAAGCTCGTCGGCGAGATTCATCATCACGCGGTAGTTTCCGGCGGCGTGCTCGGCCAGGGTGGTCTTGAGCTGGGTGGACATCAGCGAGGTATTGCCGGCGGCCTGAAGCAGATGGTCGAGGCAGTTGCACAGGTCCTCGCGCGAGGCGTAATCGAGCAGCAGCCGCCTGCGGATGCGGCTTCCGAGCGGTAAAAGCTCGGGGTGGCGGAATCGTTCGGGCAGACGGTTGTCTCCGACAAACACGACGCACAGCAGCGAGCGGGAATCGAATTCCTTGCTGCTGAGCATCTTCAGCTCGTTCAAGACGCTACTGAGCATCTCCTGCGCCTCGTCCACGATGAGCACCGGGCGGTTCAGCGTGGAAACGATGTGCTCGCTCCAGCGGTTTCTCAGCGCCTTGAATCCACCCCAGCGGTTGTGGATCTGCAACGGCACGCCAAACAGGTCCCCCATCTCGCGGTAGAAGTCGGACACCCGGCCCTGGGGGTACTCGACGCTGCCGACTACCACATCGCGCATACCGCGCAGTCTGTCGGCCAACAGCCGCGCGGCCACCGATTTGCCGGTCCCCGGCTCGCCGCTGATCATGACGAATCCGCCGTCGGTGATGGTGAATTGCACCCGGCGGCAGAAGTTTTCCACGTCGGCCCTGGGATACAGGGCCTCGATGGGCACGTCGGGCCGAAAGGGGTGAAACTTCAGCCCGTACAGGGCCAGCAGTTTATCTTTCATGGCTCATCCTCCTCCTGGTTGTCGTCGTCGTCGTCTTGGTCTGGTTGTTGTCCGTGCTGCTGCTGGTACCGCTCACAGCACAGGTACGCTGGCGGAAGCCCGGTGGCGGCGTAGTCCGCCATGAGCTTCTTCAGAAGAGGGGCGATGCCGCCGTTACGCTCTTCGGCCGGGCTGTCGCCTTCGATCGGCCCAAAGACACGGCGTCGGCGGTCGGCGTTTTTCTGCTTGTCGAGCGGATACAGGGGACAAAGGATCTTGTCGGCGCGCTCGTCGACCAGGTCGATGCAGGACAGGTCCCAGCTACAGAAGCGCACGTGGGGATGAAGCAGCGTGCGATACCTGGGAGGCAACTCGAAACGCACGCCCTTGACCGACAGCGTGCCGTCGCTCAGCCGCTGGGTGCGGCGTACCTGGCGGCGAAACAGGTGCCGAAGCGTATCGGCATCGGGGCTGGGACGGCCGATGTTTTTGCCATCGAGAAACCGCTCAAGCGGGGGCTGGCCGATCTCGGAATGCTTCTTGCGGTTGTATTCGAGCTCCACCCACGCCTGCGTGGCCCGGTTGAGCAACTCGACCGTCAGCTGCTTTTCCCCCTCCAGCATCGGCATCAACCGTCCTTCGACCTGCGCCCAGAAGACCTCCTGCTTGGCGTTTTGCTCGGGATGCGCGGGCAGGGTGAAGTCCTGCACGACGCCGAGCCGCAGAAGCCCCTGGGTGGTTTCCGCCGCGGTCATCGCCGCGCCGTTGTCGCTCAGTATGGCGTTGCACAGGTCGCGTTTGAGAAACGCCTGGATCAGGCCGTGCACGAGAGATTCGGCCGATTCGTGCAGGTACCACTGCAGGTGCAGGCACAGCCGCGAGTAGTCGTCCAGGATGCCGAGCAGATAGACCGTTTCGTGCTTGCCCCCGGCGCTGAGTACCCGGCGAGAGCCCTCGTGAAAATCCAGGTGCCATAACTCGTTGACAAACCTGGCCTCGAAGCTGAGCTGCTCGCGCTGCTCGAAAACGCCGGTTTCCAGTGACCCGTGCTTGTTGCGGCGCAGCCTCTTGCGCTTGAAAAGCCCCTGCGACTTCATGTAGCGCCTCACCGTCGGGTAGGACGGGATGGGGCCGAGCTCGGGCTGCTGCTCGGCCAGGGCGACCAGGTTGTCGTAGTGAAGCTGGTAGCTCCAGCGGGGGTGCTGTGCGTACAGGTCGCGGATCGCCTGGCGCAACGGCAGCGATACCGAGGGATGGGTGCCGCAGTGCGCGTTGAGTTTTCGGGCCAGAGCGCCGACCGGGTCGGCGGGCAGGTGTTTGGCCGCGTAGTACCACCTCTCGATGGTGGAAGCGCTGAAGCAAACCGGCTCTCCGGTCACCGGGTGCCGCCAGCTCTTGCCGGCCAGCTGCTCGAACCGGCCTTGCAACACGCCGTGCTCCGGTGGCGAGACCAGAAGCGGCCCCACGACCGCGAAGCGCAGCCGCGCCCAGCGCAGACTCAGAGAAACGTCGTCATTGGAGCTCATCGCCAAGTCCCGTGCACGGGCAGCGCTCATGGATGAGCTTCTGCCAGATCAGCGCCCACCCTAGCAGAATAGATCGGTGAAGGCGGACGCCATCTTCTGCGTGCGGTTACCCGACCATCACGGAACTTGGCCGGTGTGGGCTTTCACTGCTCAGCGGCGATAGCCACAGCAGCATCGCCTTCAGCTTTTCGTTGCCCGTGCCCTCGAAGCGCTCGAGCACCGATCCGGGCATCCGCTCGGTCGCCACCGGTGGCATGAATCGCCCCCGCTCGGCTTGCCATAGTCGGCTGGCGACGAACACTGTTTGCCACCACATCGACCAGCGGCCGACCGTGCGGGTCGGCGGCGGCTGGATCTCGGCCGGCCAGTCGAACCGGGCGGTGGCCTCGGCGAGCTGGTGCGCCACGCAGCACAGCACCATCGTGGCACCCACGTACACCCGCCTGCCGAGAAACCGGACCGAGGCCGGGGTGTGGCGCTTACGGCACCCCTCCCGGTCACAGCAGAAGCTGAACCGGAGCCCGTACGCGTCTTCGGCTGGCTCCGGCAGGCCCCGCGGCTTTCGGGGAAAATTCGACTGGTGCAGCCGCCCCCCGCAAAAGCAGCCAGCCGCTCGGACCTGCTCGGCTATCTGCTCATCGATCCGAAAAAGTTGAAAGAATAACTCCCCTTCCGGGGAGCCGTCATGCAACATTGGTCTCCTCCGTTGCTCGCAACTTCGGAGACGAGCCCCCTCGGGCGCTTTAATCAAGTTTTCTGAGGGGGCTCACCTGTTTCCATCGCCATGCGTGATCGGAACCGGCCCCCGGGTCCTTCAAATTCGGTGATCAGACTGA
>CAYVFC010000266.1:0-3449 GCA_964450715.1 uncultured Sandaracinaceae bacterium
TACCCTGTGCATTGACGGGTCCCCCTCGCCGCGGGGGGGGGTTGCGCGGGGCCGAGGGGCCTGGGCTGCGCGCCGGCGGGAGGTGTTTCCTCGCTTCGGAAAGGGGCGTAGGCGTGGGCTGGCGCGCCGAGAAAAGGCTTCGCCGACGGCTTTTTTCGCCCCGATATCGAGCGCCGAAGCCGGGGCGGTATACCGTAGGCGCGGTGGTCGCTGGCGATCGCCGGTCGAGGACTGAGCAGTGGCCGCAGGCTCTCGGTTAGCTCGGCAGGGTGGGCCGGCCTGGCGCGGGTTGAGGTCGACGAATATTCAGATCAGACGCCGGTGAAGGCTGGAAGGTTACTCTGCCGTCTGTCGCGCCGCCCAGGCGTACGGCGTGAATCGCTCGGGATGCTTCGCGATCTCGTCGGGATCGGTTCGCAGCACCGATACCAGGTATTCGTTTACGGGCACGCCGGCAGCTACCGCGGTCTGCATTACCGTGCGAATGATATCTAGAACAAATCGACCCTCGAGACTGCGGCGAAACATGCTGCTGTTCTCGATTAGCTTCTCCGTGCGCAGCATTCCTTCCTGCAGGTTATTGGTCGGCTGCAAACGCGGGTCGTCCAGGTACGCCGTCAGCTTGTCGTAGTGGTTGATGACGTAGCGCGCCCCCGCTCCGAGCTTGCTCTGCTTCGACCACCTCGACTTGAGCGTGGTCGCAATCTCCCGGATCTGCTCCCACAGCTTGCGGCTTTCGTGCTGGCGTACCGCCAGCACGTTGTGCCGGTTGCGGCCGAAATCGTCCAGGCAATCCTCGTGTATCGCCAGGCCCGTGAATAGATGCAGCAGGTGCGCGCAGTACATCGGGTCGTCGTTCTCGTACAGCGCAAACGGGCGGCGCGCGTGCGCACCGCACCCGATAAACCTGAAGTTGAAACGCGACAGAAGATCCGGATCTTTGATCAGGTTCGTCGTGCTCAGATCTGCCTGCACGATGAGGTCTTTGGCGCTTGGCTTGCGGTTGCGCAGGATAGACTCCAACAGGTTGCCCAGTCCTCCGAGATGGCTCCTGTAAAACACGATCAGACTGCGGGGGTCCTTGGCATCGCTGCGACCCGTGGCCACCGTCGTGTTCATCGACTGCTTGGCACCCTTGCCGTCCTGACGCGGCGATTCAAAGTCATGATGTCGGCCGATGAGCATGCCCAGCGACGGCTCCTCATCCAGCCTGCGCCCAGCTTCCCTGTTCCCCTCCGCTCGGCTCTGTGCCCTGGCTCGCCGTTGCTGCTCGCATCGGTCGATGCTCTGTTGCGCCTCGTACCTGCCACGGTACTCGGACCAGGGCGGTTTGAGCTCGGCCGCTTGCCTTCCCGAGGCCTTCAACTTCTCGAAGTAACCGTTGACCTCCAGCACGCGGCACGAGGTGTCGTCCCCAGCCAGGATATCGGCGTCGGACAGCTGCTCCCCCAGTTCGATATATATGGCTACCAGACGCACCGCCACGTAGTGCAATAGCCGGCTCAACCCGCCGGCGGTAAACTTCTTGCCCACCGCGGAAAACAGCGTCGCCAGCCGGTTCAACGGCAGCGCAAACTGGCCCACCAGCACCGCCAGCGTAGCCAACGCCGACCAGGTAACGCTGTAGTGAGCCGGTCCGTACTCGTCGGTTGATGCCGCAACCACCGTGCGCTCTCCGTTGCCATTGATCAGCACTTGCTTTTCCACCTCGAGTTCGATCCGGCTCACCTGCACCGAGATGTCATAGCGGGTTCGCTTGTCCTGCAGGGTTTTGATCACCTTGGCATCCGCCGGCTGCTCCGAAAGGTCCGCCGCCAGGGCATCCATCTGCTCGACCGTGATCACCCCGCTACCCGGCATCAGCGTCTCGTCGGATGACTCAAGCTCGGCCTCGGCCACCCGGTCTCCCCGCTCCAGGTGCTCGACAAACTCTTTGGCTTGTTCCTTCGCCTTGGCCTGCTGCTCTGCCGTGATCTCGATTTCTTCCACCGGCAGCTCTTCGTATATCTCGAGCTCCAGCGCGCTCGGACCCTGCTGCTCGGGCTCGACCATCGGTTCGCTCTTCGGCTTGTTCTTCATCTTCTCAAGCTTCTCCCTCGCGCGCCTCGCCCTGTCGTTATGCCGCACGTTCAATCCGGCGTGCCATTCGCTCAGCCGATCGGCACGGTCGCGTTGCGCTTCAAGCCTCTGCCGTTCGTCATCTGCCGACCGTTCGGCCCGTCGGCCAACTCCGGCAAGCGGATGGCCGCTTCTGCGACGCTCGCTCGACGGCGTGATGCCAAGCGCTCGACGCAGCTCTCGAACCGTCTGCTCAAAATGCCTGCGCCGGTCCCCCTCCGCCAGCAGGTACCTCTGCTGCGGAGCGAGAAACATGCGGACCGACTCCGGCATGCTCGACTGGTGCGCCGCGATCCATGAGGCGATCTCGTGGCATTGCTCACGGCTGAAAAGCGGCGCGGCGCTCGGGTTCACAACGATCGTAAGATCAAAGTTCCCGATCGCCGTCAAGAAAAATCGGTCGGCCGTGGCTCCTGCCCCGGCTTTTTCCGCTTCCAGGCCCTCGCTCGCTTGTGCACCGTATACCGCGCACCCTCCAGCAAAAGAGATAGCTCCCCGGTCGTGATCGGTGTCCCGGTCGGCCGCTCCGCGAACGACTGAAGCACCCGCACCCGGCCCCCTTCGAACTTCCGCGTCACCAGGTAGGTTCCGATCGGATCTCCGACCAGCGCTCGTAGCTGCGTAAAATCTCGCTTCACAAAGACAACACAGTCGCCGTCATACGGATCGGCTCCCAGACGATAGGCCTCGCCCAACAGCCCGTCCGATTGTTTCCTGAAATCGACTCGGTGCTTCGCCAAAACCACCTGGCGCACCTTTACCGGCAGCATGCTCGCTCCGTCCGCTGTTGCCCTGCTCTGACCATCCGTCGCCTACCGTTCGACCGGCCGGATGCAGATGCACCAGCCGCCAATGCGCAGCTCCAGCGCCTGTGCCGCGTGATCCCCGATGCGCTCGACGGCTACGCCCGACTCGTCATCGACGACCGGAAACACCCTCACCGCTTGCTCGTCCACCGACCGATTCCGGGCACTACAGCGTTCACGCTGCCGCCATCGCTCCAGCTGCTCCGCAGTGATGCGGCAGGCACGACGCACTTCGAGCTCCGGCGCCCCGGATCGCAGCGCCACCAGCGCCTCGTCGCGCAACTCCCACGGAATCCGCGTGCCCCGCCGATGCGCCCTCCGGAACTTCGCGAAACTCCGCCGCACGTGCTCTACGCGCCGCCCGATGCTCGGCGCTCGGCCCGCTCTCCGCCCTCCCTTTCCTCCGTTTCCCGCCCGCCTTCGCTTGCTCGCCATCTCGTCCGCGCCTCCCAGGGGTCCCGTCTGCGAGAGCCACCGTACGCCGGGCGGTCAGGATTGTCGTGGGCCCGTCAATGCACTGCGTAC
>CAYVFC010000267.1:0-3443 GCA_964450715.1 uncultured Sandaracinaceae bacterium
GCCAATGCAATCCGCGCGTCCCCCGCCGGCCGGCCCCGGACCGCCCGCGCCCCCACAGAAACGCCAGAGATTAAAGGGCGTAACTAGATGTGTAGAATGATTAGGCCTTGCGCCCGCCCGGCAACCGCCGTTTAGGGTCCGTGACAAAATAACTCGATCAGATTTCGGAGCGCGACGGCCCCGGATGCAAGGCGCGACGACGAGAAATATTGGGGATATTTTGAGCAGGAGCAACGCAGCAGCCGGGGCCGTCCCGCCCGAAAGATGGATGAGTTATTTTGTCGCGGACCCTTAGATCGTGATCCGCCCCTTGCGGATCACGATATCGGCCGCCATCCCCCCGAGAAAGGCCCAGGCCATGTTGGGAATCGCCAGGGCGATGCCCGCGACCAGGATGGCCACGAAGCGCTCCTCGTTCTGCTTCAGATCCTTGATCAGCGGGGCCAGCTCCAACCCGGCGAAGACCAGCAGCACGCCCAGCACCCCGTTGGGGATGAGGCTCAGGATCCCCAGACCGGTCCGCCCCAGCCCCAGCGCCAACACCAGAAACAGTACCCCGATCATGACGGGCGCCCCGCCCGTGCGCGCACCGAAACGGTAGTGCGCCGCCAGCCCGCCCGTACCGTGGCACATGGGGATGGCCCCGACAAAACCGGCCGGCAGGTTTACGACGCCCATGGACAGGGCGAAGCGCCCGGCCTTGGCCCTGCCCAGCGCCGGGTGATCCGGAAACAGCGTGCGCGTCGTATCCGCCGTGCCCACGCAGGCATTGCCGATGGTGAGCGGGATCTGCGGCAGCACCAGCTGCACCGCTGCCACGCCCCAGGCCGCCGCTGGCGGAATGACCGGCGCCATGGGCGTCGGCCCCAGCTCGAGCTCAAGCCCCAGCTGCCGGTGCCCTCCCAGCGCCAGCCCGGCTCCGATTCCGACCGCCAGCGCGGCGATGGCCGCGGGCATCCGCTTGTTGTCGAGCAGGAACAAGACGAGCGCGAAGACCGCCACGCCGATGATGGTGTTGTAGGGCAGGGCGTATCCACCCCCCAGGGTCAGGGCCTGAGCCTGCGCCTGAACCTGCGCTTGCTCCAGCCCCTGCCTCCCCGCTCCCAGAAACACCTCGTCGCTGGCGATCAGCAGTATTCCCTTCCTCAAAAAAATCAGTCCCAGCCCCAGCTGAATGCCCCGCACCACCGGAGCCGTGAACAGCTTGGCCAGCCGATCGACCAACCCGGTTACCGCCAGGAACAACATCAGCGCCCCGAAGATGATTCCGGTCGCCGCTATCACCCCCTGGTCCACCACCGCCGCATTGGCGATGGCAATGGCCCCCACCGCCTTTAACGGCTGAACCGGTATCGGCAACCTGTAATAGAGCCCGGCCAGCACGTAGAAGCTCCCGAAGGCCAGAAACACCGCCGACACGCTCAGCCCGTTGATCAAGATCATGGCGATCACGATGGGCAGCAGCGTCCCCAGGTCCCCGAGCGCTCCGGCCAGCTCGACCCGGTCGAAGCGCATCGCCATGGACGCCGGCCCGACCGCCGCTCCCTGCTCCTTCGTAGCCGCGTCTTCCCCGCTCATGGCCGCCCATTATGGCACGACGATCCCGTCGTCCCCACCCATATTCTCGTAAGCGTTCAGGCCTTGGGCAGCGCGGCGGCCAAGGCGCCCGAAAAACCGAGCGCGCCCGCAGGGCCGGTGAGGATTGTACTCACGTACATGACGAACCGGCCCGAGGACGAAAGCCGGTTTTTCGGGATGGATTGGCCGCCGTCGTTTCAGATACCGACTACCCCCCCTGAACGGTTACATATTCTCCCCTCTCCCTCTGGGAGAAGGGTCGAAAGGGGTCCTTTTCTTCAACCCCGCCCGAATATCCGCTAAACTCTCTTGTCATGGCGACCGACAAGAAGGACGACATCGAGATCCGCTCTCCGAACGGGATCACCTCACCGAAGGGTCGAGACCTGGAGAAATCCCCGCAAAGCTCCCGCCGCGGCAACCTGACCCTGTATGGCGTGGCCGCGGGCCTCTCCGCCGCGGTTCCGTTGCCTGCGGTCGACAACTGGCTGGGCGCGCTGACGCGCGGATCGACCATGCGCCGCGTGGCCATGCGCTACGGCGTCACGCTCACCCCCGAGGCGCGCGAGATCCTTGCCGCCCCCGGCGTGGCCACTACCGTCCGCAACACCGGCCCGGCCCGCTTCTTGCGCGGTATCCTCAACGTATCGGTCAAGCCCGCGCGCCTGCTGGGAGGCTTCGAGGACGGCCTGGCCGCCCTGCTCGGTGCGGCCTTTCTCGATTACTACCTGCGAACCGCCGATCGCCCGCCCGACACCCCGCTCGGCATCGTCGAGGCCGAACGCATACGCCGTGCAATGTCCTACGCGGTCGAGGACGGTTTCATCTCTTTGGCCGAGGCCGCGCCCCGCGGCGTGGGCAAGCTCCTGCAACAGGCCGGCCGTTCCCTCGAACGCGACGGCGCCGACGGCCGCCGTGCGCCCGAGCGCGTGATAGACGCCGTACTTGACTCCCTGTCCGACCTGCCCGAGGACGTCATGGAGAGCTTCCTGGAACGCTTCCAGACCGCGCTGGATAGGGAAAAGGGCAACTAGAGCATTCCGTCACCCCAGCTTCTTTAACAACCACGCCATGTTCTCCCCCAACACCTTCATGATATTCATCCCCTCCTCGTCTTTTTCCACGTCTCCCGGGTTGAGCCCGATCGATACGTTCCAGTAGCACGAGCCCGGCACCACCATCTGCCCGTACAGAAAGAAGTGGTTCAACGCGTCGAAGGTGGACACGCTACCCGCGCGTCTCACGGCCACCACCGCGGCTCCTACCTTGCGCCTCAGCAGCCCACCGTTAGCGGTCGCCACCAATCCCGCCCGGTCGATCACAGCCTTCATCTCGGACGTCATATTGGAGAAATAGACCGGCGACCCGAGGACGATCCCATCAGCCTCCAGCATCTTCTCGATGCACTCGTTCATGTCGTCGTTCTTAACGCTGCATTGCCTGTCCTGGTTTTCGAAGCACTTGTAACAGGCGACACATCCCTTCAGGTTCTTGCCCCGCAGCTGGACCAACTCGGTCTCGATTCCCTCTTTTTGTAGCTCCTCGAAAACGCGGTTGATGAGAATGCTCGTATTCCCCTGCTTCCGGGGGCTTCCGTTGAACGCGACGACCTTCACAGTCTCTCTCCTTTCTCGCAGAACCGTTCCGCAAAATCCCGTTCCCAGATCGACGGATTCGCGTGCTCGGTTACTACGCCAGAACCGTGTCGAAATCCCCGATTACCCGACTCTCGCCATTCGAGCAACTCCTTCTTCTGATCCCTCTCGATACCGCCGGCACCTCTTCCCCTGCCATCCACTTTCGTTGTATCTACCTCAATGTTGCCAACAAACGTCGGCATAAAACCGCTTGCGCTCGCCCGAGAG
>CAYVFC010000268.1:0-3379 GCA_964450715.1 uncultured Sandaracinaceae bacterium
CACGATCGTACCGCGGACCCCCCGGCGGCTTCATGCACGCTTACCGAAGGGACACAGCGTTACGAGCTGCTCGAATCAAATGGAGGTCGCGAACATGTTCGGAACGAGACTCACGTCGGTAGACCTTCCGACGACGCGCTTCGCCCCGATTTTCTCTCGGGTTTGTCCGACTGGTCCTGGTGGTCTGGCTGCTCGGTGCATGGTGTATCTCCTGGTGGTTTTTCGTGCGCGCCTCGACAGGGAAGCGCGTCGTACTCGGCAAGGTCGCGCGGCTCGGTGTTGCTCTGCTCGACCACTCCCCGCAGGGCTTTCTGTGTTTGCTCGGCCACGTACTGGTCGAGCCGCCGGGGCCTGGCGCGCGACAGCAAGATGCGCTCGACCGCCGTGTGCTCCAGCGCACCGTAGGCCATCGCGTGCGAGAGCGCGGCGAGCAGGTCATCGGTCGCGTAACTTTCGCGCAGGTGCAAGATCTTGCGCGCGTGGTAGCCGGCGGAGCGCGGCAGGTGTTTCTCGAGCGAGGCGAGGAAGGCGGTGGCTGACTGTCCGAGCTCGTCGAAGGCAACGCGCAACTGGTCCAGGTCGGGGCCGCGGTCGGCGAGCTTGGGTCGATGCCCGTCGAGAATGGACCTTTGCTGTGCGCCACGCGGCAGCAACGGATGCCGGGCGATACGGCTCAGGTGGGGCTTGTAGATGAACAACTCGTTTTCCGTGATGCGCACCGGTAGGATCTCGGTGACGTACTCGTACGGCAGCGAGTACCAGTTGCCCTCCCAGGCGATGAAGCCTTCGATGTCGCATAGCTTGTACAACACGCGGGCCGTATCGTAGCGATGGCTGGGCAAGGGGCGCAGCAAGGGTTGTTTTTCGGCAAACAGCTCGAGCCTGGTGCGATGCCGCATGCGCTTGAGCGGCCTGAGGTCGGCGATGCTGTCCATCCAGTGGATGAGTTGGGCGTTGAGGTCCTCGGGGTCGCGGAAGCTTCGCCCGCGAAAGAAGCTCATGGTCAGCTCATAAAAGCTTCTCTCCACCCGCGGCTTGTCGTTGGGCCGGCCGCGCCGGCAGGCCTCGGGGGAAAACTCGTAGTAGGTGGCGAAGTCGATGAAACGGGGGTTGTAGATGGGCTGCCCTCCCTCCCAGCGCAGCACCACCGGCTTCTGGCTGTCGTACTTGCAGCGGCGCGCCGCGCCACGGAAGCGCTCGAAGGCGTGCTCGTGGCCGTGCATCAGCGGGTACAGCCCGTTGCCCTGGTGGAAGCTGTAAAACTTGCGCGTCGAGTAGCGCAGCGTGTAGCCGAATGCCTGCAAGCTCATGGGCGGGGCATGGGTAAAGGGGACCGGATACGGCGACCAATCGCACTCGGCCATCTCTCCCGGCTCGCGCGGTGCGATCTCGAGGCTCGGTTCGACCGCCTTCTTCGGCCGGACAAGGCGCACCAGGTCCTTGACGATCGAGTAGCCGCCGTCATAGCCCTCTTTGCGTATTTCTTCGAAAATCCGCTGCGCGGTAATGTCCGGATAGAGCCGGAATAGCTCGTCGATCCGCGGCCGAAAGCCATCGAGCTTGGATGGCCGCCGCCCGTAGCGTCTTTCCGGAAACGCCGAGTGCGGGTTTTGCCGCGCGTCTTGGTGCCGTTTCACGATGTGGCGCACCGTGTTGCGGCTGATCCTGAGCGCTCAAGCAATGGCTCTGTACGACATGCCTTCACGGTCGAGCTGCACCACGTCATGAATGAGCTTTTCGTCAGGCGGCATCGGCTTCTCCCTGTATGTTGAGGCGTGTATCCAGCGTCGTGCTCAGCGCGCTCAGCGTCGAGCGAAGCTCCACGAGCTCGCGGTACACGACGGCGCTCGCCGCCTCGCCCAGACTGCTCAACGAGCGCTCGAGAAGGCGCGCGTGCAGGCGCGCCGCCAATCGCTTCATCGCCCAGGCGTCCGCCACAAGCTGCTCGGCCGGCGTACGGCGCGACGCGCTGCTCTTGCCAGCCGGCGGCGGTGGGTTGCTCTGCTGCTCGATCAAACCGGGCCATTGCTCGGACGGCGCTCCGAGCAGACGCTGCACCAGCGCAGCGGTCTGCCGCGTGGTCAGACCCCGCCCGGTTACCTCCCGCGTCACCGCGTCCTGGTTGCCGCGCGGCAACCTTCCGAGCTCCACCGCCGACCTGACCGGTACCAGCCCCAGCCGCACGCTCGCGGTGAGCTCGTCACTCAGACCCTCGGCCAGCGCCAGCCGGCGGCATACCCAGCTCTTGTGCCGCGAAAGCAGCATGGCGATCTGCGGCTGACTGAGCCGGTCCTCCCGGTACAGCGAGCGCACCAGCCACGCTTCCTCCAGCTCGGCCAGCGGTGCGCCGGCGTTGGTGCACAACAGCCGCAACTTGGCGCCGTGCTATCCAGCTCGTGCACCTCCACTCGTAGCAGCGGCCACGACAGCTCACGCGCAGCTCGCAGCCGCTTCAGGCCGTCGAATACCTCCAGCCGCTCGCCCACCCGGTACGCCTGCACCGGCGTCAGCTGGCCGAGACGCGACAGCGAAAGCTGCATCGCCTGCTGCGCCTGTGGGGGGCTCAGCCGCATGGCCGACAGCTTCTCTCCCAGCTCCGACGGCGGCAGCTGCAGCGTCGATTTCGCCTCAACGGTCACGAGCGCAACCGTGCTCGCTCCGTGCGGCAGATGGCCAGACCGGTCAGTGACGGTGTCCCAGGATCATCGGATTTTCCCCCGCAATATCAACTGGTTAAAAATCTAGGCCGGTCAGTGACAACGGCCGATCATGTCCCAAAATTCTCCGCCCCTCGCTCCATTTCCCCCGGCGTTTTCAGGGCAATGCGGCGAAGCCGCCGACGCAGCCCGGTCAGTGACAGCCGGTGAGCCTGTCCCGAATCTTCAATGGTTTGCTCAATAGTTTCGGGCACATGGAGAGACAGGCCGGTCAGTGACAACGGCGGGTCCGGACCGTGCGCATCCGCAGCCAGCCTGTCCCGCTCTCGCTCCCGATGTCGCCGCTGACGCTCCCGCTCGTCTTGCCGCGCATTCGCCAGATCCTCCGACCGGCGCTCTCGCTGCCGGCGCGCACGCCGTCGGAGCCGGCATCGCTCACTGCATGTCTTCTGCGTTTTCTCGGCCGACGCTGCCGGCAGGTACCAGCGCCTGCATTCGCTACAGCGCTGCCGCTCGCGCGTTAAGGGCTTTCTCTTCATGCCCGAACGCTCGCATCCAACCAGATCCCCCGCGAGTTTCCCTCCCGCCTATAACCAGAACCAGATGGATCTCTTCACCGCCAGAGGGTGGATCTCAGTTTCATCGGCGCCAAAGGCCGTGCCGTACCTCCGCCTCTCAAGCTCGACTTCGTCGATCTCCTGACCCAGTGGCCACTCGAGCCC
>CAYVFC010000269.1:0-2758 GCA_964450715.1 uncultured Sandaracinaceae bacterium
GAGCCTACCGCAGCCGATCAGCCGCTTTCACGCACGCTCACCGGAAGCACACGGAGGACCAGGAGCCGCCCTCCCCGACGGTCCAGGCCAGGGTCGAGTGTTCGTGCGGGGCCCGACCGGGGGGCGAGTAGTCCGGGACGGTGATCGCGGCCGCCACGGCGCGCCTCGATGCGGTGTTAGATGGCGCGCCGTCTGGCGACCTCCTGGTTCCCCCTGTGGTGCCCCAATGGGGGTACCGGAATTCCCGGTGGCAATCCGCGCCACCGGACAGCGCCACCGGGGTTTGCCACGAAGTCGCCACGGCCGTGCCGTCTCGTTTGCCGGGGTTCGCCACCGCTGTGCCACTGCAGCGCCGCACTGCGCCGCGGCCTCGCCACGCCAAGTGCCATCACTTCGCCACAGGAAAACGGGTATGGACGCGATACTGAAAGCCAAGGACGAACCGGATATCGGGAACGACGACCTGATAAGCCGACAGGAAACGGCCATGATGCTCGGGATATCGGTACGCTCGGTCCAGAGAATGGAGGAGACCGGAGAGCTTCACCGGATTTACGACGCGGAGAACAACCGCGTCTGGCACCGGCGGGACGAAGTTGAACGGGTGGCGGCCAAACGCCAGAAAACCGAGACCGAGCCCGCCGCCGCGGATTCCGCCGGGCTGACGCCGGGGCAAGTCGCGGCCCTGGTGTTTTCTGCTCTCCGGTCCGGTAAGAGTTACGACGATATCGTCATCGAGCACGAGCTTCACCCAGACGTGGTTGATCCACTGTACGCCGCCTGGCTGAGGCGGCCCGAACATCTCGCGGTCCAGGGGGGCAATCTCGCGGAACTGCGCCGAATGATCGGACCGCTCGGTACTGACGAGGAACTCGTTGGCAAGACAAGAACGCTCCTCCAGGTCTACCAGGCGCTGTACCGAGCCCTCGGTGATGGGCCGGTCGCCGAAATCATTGACCGGCTGAACAACGTCGTCGCCGTGTACAGCGAGCTGGAGCAGCTTTTCGGCCCGGTATCGTCCGTCGAAGCACTCCGGCGTGTCGCACAACCGTATATCGATGCCGCCGAGGAACTGAAGCGGTTTTCGCGGCCGTGCCCCCGCTGCGGTCAGTGGTATCAGGCCACGGCGTACCGAGACTGGGCCCGGCTGGTCGAGGGCGGGTCGCTGGAGGACCAGCTTTGCGGAGAGTGCACCGCCAGGGAAGTTACAGCCGATATGATCGAGCGCGGACGAGCCGCGAAGGCCAAGAAGTCGGACGATTGACCGGTCAGAAAGGCGGCTCTTCGCCTGGGTAGCCCGCTCGAAATCGCTCCAGCTCTTCCAGCTCCGCGGCTTTCTCGCGCTCACGCTTCTCGCTCCACCTCCTCCGCTGCTCGCTCGCCCTCTGCCAGTGGGGCGGCTCTATCGGCGGTGTGCCGCGCTCGCGGACCTTTTGACCGACGAGAAGCAGGCCCTCGGGGGTGGTGGAGAACTCGCATTCGATAAAATCGCTTTCGACCAAGTTGTCGTCGACGAAGATCCATCCGACCCGCAACAACCAGCCAGCGAACGCGCACGTGATCGCGCGCCAGTCGCGATCGTGCGGGTGTTCTTCATATTGCTGTTTCCACACGCCCTCCAGGTAGTCCTCGCCGCAGTCGCATGCCTCGACGAAACCGACGAGCAGTTCGATCGAATACTGCGCCATGAATTCGACGTGGGTGACATCGAGCAACGGCCCGCAAGCCACGGAGAGCTTCCACCGGTATTCGTCGCCGGACACCGGGTTCCGGGCGGTCAACCAAACCTCGACCTCGTCATCCTTCAGGTTCAGAGCCCGGTCCATGAGGGCTTCGGCAGACCGGAAGTGGCAGAGCAGCTGGTCGTGGTTGAGCGGGCGGCGGGCGAGGCGAGAGCGATGCGGCATAGGGACTTCGACGGTCCGAGAGCCAAAAGCTTCGAAATTCACGAGGGGTGGCGGGAGGGCAATGCCGGAAATAGGGTATTTCCGGCATAGGGGTTAAGTTGTGTAAGTATATGATATAATAGGATATTTCCTGGCATTGGGCTATAATTTTTCCGGCATAGCGGGTAGAACCCTGACGTGAAATGAGGTGTCTTTGCGGTCGCGACGTGCGCCGGGCTGCCGGGCTCACACAGGCGGTGCTCGCGGAACGACTCGACATGACCGTGCAGTACCTGCGGCGTATCGAGAGCAGCCGCGTCAACCTCTCGGTCGAGTCGTTGGTGAGGGTTGCACGGGCCCTGGGCGTGGAGCCAGCGGTTCTGCTGGAGCCGCCCGGGGATCGGGCGAAGCCGAAGCGGGGGCGGCCGCAGCGGGTGGAGCCGCCGCCGGTGAAGAAGCGACCTCGGACTGCAAGGGGTAGGACGAGGAGCTGACGTCATCCGGGGTCGGGGCGTCAACACGGGCGCGGCCGCCGCCGCCGCGATGGGGAAACGCGGCGGAAGCTTCCGGTAAGGCACTTTGGGGTCGGGGGGCAGAAAGGGCAGGTGAATTTTTGAAGGCGATTTTAGGGAACGGCCGGTTGACCGGGGTTTCAAGTAAAAATCCGCAATGATTTCACGAAAACCATCCAACGCGCCGGACGCAAACGGCCCGACCTAGCTTTTGCCGGAAAACGGCAGGGGGCAGAAAGGGCAGGTGGATTTCGAGACCGGTTTCGCTGTGCGCTGGGTGTGACCGGGGCTTCAACCGAAAATCTGCAATGATTTCACGAAAACCATCCAACGCGCCGGACGCAAACGGCCCGACCTAGC
>CAYVFC010000269.1:2858-3342 GCA_964450715.1 uncultured Sandaracinaceae bacterium
CTGGGTGTGACCGGGGCTTCAACCGAAAATCTGCAATGATTTCACGAAAACCATCTGGCGCAACGGTTGCGAACAGCTCTGCCGAGGCTCAGGCGGAAATAAGGCGGGGGGCAGAAAGGGCAGGTGCGAGCGAAACTTCGCTCAACCGTTCGGTCGAAGTCCACGCCCAGCTCGTCGTGCTGAACA
Source organism: uncultured Sandaracinaceae bacterium (assembly GCA_964450715.1). Lineage (GTDB taxonomy): Bacteria > Myxococcota_A > Polyangia > Polyangiales > JAFGIB01 > CAYVFC01. The sequence goes on from CAYVFC010000269.1 coordinate 3,045, forward strand.
CCGAGGGGCGCGCCGGGCAGCGGGTGTATTTTTGAGCTGTCTAGCGGGCGGCCCGTGGTCGTGAGGGTGGGATGGGATTCTCAGTTTACTGCCCGGGGTGGGTCGAGGTATCCAAGCTGCTCGATTACGCGAACGTATTCCGCAGACGCGAGCGACTTGGGGCGACAGCCCTACAGGCTCGCTCGCGGCGCGACTCGCTCAACGACAACGTCGACTCCAGGATTGACATGTGGGAACCGACTATTTTTACGCCAGCGGGGCGACCCTCCGCCACATCGGAGCGGCCCGCGTCGCATAC
>CAYVFC010000270.1:0-3334 GCA_964450715.1 uncultured Sandaracinaceae bacterium
AGCCAAGGCGGTTCGGGCGGCGGAGGCGGCAGCGCCGCGACCGGCGGCACGGGGGGCGGCACCGCCGGCGTGGGGGGCGCTACCGCCGGCAGCGGAGGCGCGGACGGCTGTGACCGGGAGCTGGTGCTCTCCGTCCGGGATTTCCACTCCTCGCACCCAGATTTCGAGAGCTACCTGTGGTTCACGGTGATGCCGGACCTGGTATTGCGCGACCTGGGGGCCGACCAGAAGCCGGTATACGCGAACGCGGGCGGAACCCTGGTGACCACGGGGCCGGCCGAGTTCGCCCAGTGGTACAACGACGTCGCGGGGGTTAACCAGCGTTTCGACGTCACCGTGACCCTGACCGAACAGAGCCCAGGCGTGTTCGTATACGACAACAGCGCCTTCTTTCCTGTGGACGGGCAGGGCTTCGGCGACGAGGGCAACCCGCACAACTACCACTTCACCACCGAGCTTCATACCGAGTTCGCCTACCGGGGCGGCGAGGTCTTCACCTTCACCGGTGACGATGACCTGTGGCTCTTCGTCAACCGCCGGCTGGCTCTCGACCTGGGTGGGCTGCACCCGAAGATATCGGGCACCGTCGACCTGGATGCGCAAGCCACCGATCTGGGCATCACCCCGGGCAACAGCTATCCCATGGATATCTTTCACGCGGAACGGCACACCTCGGAGTCCAACTTCCGCATCGAGACCACCATCGAGTGCATCAAGGTGATCGTTTTGGAGTAGGGGCGGGACGTCAGTTGTCCTTGGCACCCTGACGAACCCACTCGCGCAGGGTTCGCAACTGGCGGTCGGTGAGCGGGCTGCCTCCGAGAGGATCGTGTACGTCGGGTAGGATAGCCGGCATCTTCGCCTCCTGGATCACCGTGACCAGCACGCTCTGGTCGGGGTCGCCCGGAACCACGATCGGTTCCGGACGATCCGGTTTCATGATGTCCTGGTAGCTCGCCAGCGAGACGCCGCCCATATCGCCGTGGCAGACCCCGCAGTGCTTCGAGAGCATCGGCTGGACGTCCTGCGAAAACGATACGGGCCCGGCATCGGGTTTCGGCTGCGAGCCGCCGCAGGCCTGGACCGCCGGTAGAACGAGTAGACACAAGACTGCTAGCGCGACGCGTTTCATGGAGCCTCCTTAATCGGTGTGTTTCCCTTGTTTCAACCCTCCAGCGCTTCGCGCAAGCTGGCGAGTAAGGCGTCGTACAGGAAGGGCTTCTGCAGGAAACCCGCCAGCCCCTTGCCCACGAAGCGCTGAGTAACCTCTTGCTCGTTGTAGCCGCTGGTCATGATTACGCGGACATCCGGCTTGATGCGGCGCAGCTCGCGGAAGGCCTCGCCCCCGTCCATCCGCGGCATGGTCAGATCCAGCAGCACACAAACGATATCGTCCTCGTGCTCTCGAAAGACCTGCAGCGCCTCTCGACCATCGCTGGCCGTTACTACGGTGAACCCCATCATCTCCAGCATGCTGGTCGCGACCGCCAGGATGCTTTGCTCGTCGTCGACCAGCAGGACGGTACCCTCGCCCTTCCAGTCGCCGCCGACGGGCACCCGGTCCGATCGGGCCCGGACCGCCTTCTCCGAGGCGGGAAAGAGCACCTTGACGGTGGTTCCCTTCCCCGGCTCGCTGTTGATCTTGATGGCGCCCCGGTGCCCGCGCACGATGCCCAGCGCCGCCGCCATGCCCAGGCCCCGCCCGGTGAACTTGGTGGTGAAGAAGGGATCGAACATCCGGGCGCGTACCTCGGGGGTCACCCCGCAACCGGTATCTGCCACCTCGACGTAGATGTAGGTGCCTTCCGCCAGGTCGTCGGCCAGATGGGTCTCCTCCAGGTAAGCGCTGTCGCAACGCAGGGCGCCGGTGGCGATGGAGATGATGCCGCTCTTGTCCCCGATGGCCTCGGAGGCGTTGGTGATGAGGTTCATCAGCACCTGCCGCACCTGCACGACGTCGGCCTCGATGACGGGAAGCCCGCGCGTCAGTTCGTATTTCAGCACCGCCTTTTTAGAGATGGATACCTCCAGCATGCGGGCCATCTCCTCGACCACCTCGTTGACGTCGAGGGTTTCGATCACGAAGCGACCCTTGCCGGAGTAGGCGAGCATCTGCCGGCAGAGATCGGCCGCGCGGCGCGAGGCGGCCTCGATCTCGCGGAGGTAGCTCTGGGCGGGCGAGGCCGGGGAGAGGACCCGGCGCGCCAGATCGGTATTGCCCAGGATGGCCACCAGCAGGTTGTTGAAATCGTGCGCGATGCCGCCCGCCAGCACGCCCAGGCTTTCCAGCTTCTGCACGTGCTGTACCTGCGCCTCCAGCTTGCGGCGCTCGGTCTCGGCCTGCTTGCGCTCGGTGATGTCTAGCAGCGTGTAGGTGATCCCGGCTTCCGGGTCGGCGGGATCGAGGGGCACCGCATTCACCAGCACGTCGGCGAAACGGCCTTCCTTGCGCAGGATCTCGCCCTCGATACTGGCCATTCCCGAGCGCTGGATGCCCTCGGCGGCCTGGCGCTGCGCCGTCCGGTAGGCCTCGTCCGAAGGGAAGAAAAAGCTTCCGCTGTTGCCCACTAGCTCTTGCTCGGTGTATCCGGTGATGTCGCAGAAGCGCCGGTTGACCTCGACGAACACGCCGCCGCGCAGCAGCGAGATGCCAACCGGCGAGGCGCGGAAGATGCTGCGCAGCCTGGCCTCGCTGCGGCGCAGCCTCTCGTCGGCCTGGCGGCGAGCGGTGACGTCCCAGAGCAAACCGTTGATGATGACCGCCCCCTCGTGCTCGAGCGCAGCGTTTTGCGCCACGTCGCGTACCCAGCAGGTGGTGCCGTCCTTGCGGACGATGCGGTACTCGTTGTCCGCTACGTACTCGGCCCGGGTGAGGAGCTTCTGGCTCTCGTCCATTACCCGCGCCAGGTCCTCGGGATGGATGATCTCGTCCCAGCGGATCCGGTTCTGCAGGAAGTCGTCCGCCGAGTAGCCGGTGATGGGCTCGACCGCGCCATGGAAGAAGTGGGGGCGGAACTGGTTGATTTCGACCTGGTAGGCGATTCCCTGCAGGTTCTCCATGTAGAAGCGGTAACGGCTTTCGTTTCGCGAGAAGCGCTGCCGCTCTGCTCGAGATTCCTTCTCCCCTGAGCTCATCCACCACCCAGCCGACCGCCGGTCCGTCCGTCGAATATCGCAATCTAGCGACTGCGTTCGCGGCGCGCAAGGGTAGGGGAGGGGCTTGCCCCCCGCGCCCGTACGGCGTCTGATGCGCGCGCCCGTAGTGTAGGGTCTTGCCCTTAAGGGTCCGTGACAAAATAACTCGATCAGATTTCGGAGCGCGACGGCCCCGGAT
>CAYVFC010000271.1:0-3023 GCA_964450715.1 uncultured Sandaracinaceae bacterium
GCGCTCCGCCGACGCGCCCGGTCTCGTATCGTTTATTTTGCGGTGCCTCCTAAAACGACGCCGCCGGATCGTCGAACGTACCGACGGGGATCGCGCGACCTTCCGCGCTCGGGGGCTGCTGGCCTGCGGTTCGCGGCCGATAGCTCCCTTCGCCTGCCCTATAACCCGCCCGCGGCGCGCTCGCAAGCGAGGGCGTCCTTTGACAAAAAGCGCACGGAACTCTATTCGTTTGGAGTAACCTGGTCGGCCTCATGAAATTCAAAAGAGACGAGACCGGTCTGGATCAGATCGACCGCGACATCCTGCATATCATCCAGGACAACTGCAAGGTCGCGCTGTCCAAGCTGGGAGAAAAGGTAGGGCTCTCCGCTCCCTCGGTGGTGGAGCGGGTGCGTAGGCTGGAGAGCGAGGGTTTCATCAAGGGCTACCACGCGCTGCTGGACGCCCGCCGACTGGGGATAGACATCACGGCTTTCATCGGGGTGTCCGTCCATACCCAGGTAGCCATCGAGGGGTTCGAGGACCGGCTGGCCGACGTCGAAGACATTCTGGAGTGCCATCATGTGACGGGTGAGCACAGCCTTCTGCTCAAGGTCAAGACGCGCAATACCGAATCGCTGGAGCAGCTGATCCGGATCGTACGCAGCATCCCGGGAGTGGCGCGCACCCATACCTCGGTCGTGCTCTCTACCTCGGTGGAGCGCTCCCGGCTCGGCGTGGGGCACCGGCGCGCTCCCCGGCGGGCACCGTTCGAGCCGCGCGGGGAGTAGCAGTGGGGGGAAGGGGCCGCCCGGATGGCCGCGATCGGCGTCGTTCGCTTGGAACTTGAGCCCGAGCGTGCCAATCTTGGCCTTTCTCGATCGGTACCGGTCGGACCGGTACCCTTTGGCTTGCAGAGGTGAAGAGATGACGATGTTCGCTGGAGCGCTGACGGCACTGGTAACGCCGTTCCGGGAAGGACGGCTGGATAGCGAGTCGTTGCAACAGCTGGTCGAGACCCAGATCCAGGAAGGCATCAACGGCCTGGTTCCCTGCGGCACTACCGGCGAGAGCGTGAACCTGAACGAGCACGAGTACCGCGAGGTGGTCAAGACCGTCGTGAAACAGGCGCGCGGCCGGGTCCCGGTGGTGGCGGGCGCGGGCACGAACTCGACGCGCCATACCAGCGAGCTGGCACGCGCCGCCCGCGAGGCCGGAGCCGATGGGTTGCTGCTGGTCGCGCCGTACTACAACAAGCCGACGCAGCAGGGTCTGTACGAGCACTTCAAGGCCGTGCTGGCCGATGTGCCCCTGCCCTCGGTCATCTACAACATCCCGGGCCGCACCAGCGTGGACATCTCGCTTCAGACCTTCGAGCGGCTCGCCGAGATCGAGCAGGTGGTCGCGGTCAAGGAGGCCACGGGAAACGTGTTGCGCAGTCAGGCGCTGGCGCAGACCTTTGGCGACCGCTTCACCATCCTCTCCGGGGACGACGCGCTGACCCTGGCCATCATGGCGGTGGGCGGCCACGGCGTGATCAGCGTCACGGCCAACCTGTTGCCCAGACAGGTGGCTGACGTGGTTCGCCGTTTTCGCGAGGGCGACCTGTCGGGGGCGCGTACGGCACACCAGAAGCTGTTGCCCGTGCACGCTGCCATGTTCGTGGAGACCAACCCGGGACCCATCAAGGCCGCCATGGCCACGCGCGGGCTCATCGCTCCTGAGATACGCCTGCCGCTGGTCATGCCCGAGGAGAAGTCGCAGGCCGCCATCGGAGAGGCTCTGCGCAAGGCGGGGCTGGACCGATGAGCGTGCGCATGGCGGTGAACGGGGCGGCCGGCCGCATGGGCCGTAGCGTCATCGATGTCATCATGAACGATCCGGAAGCCAAGCTCGGGGCGGCCATCGATGCTCCGGGTTGCGAGGCGCTGGGGCAGGATGCGGCCGTGCTGGCCGCCGGCGCCCGGAAGACAGGAATCGTGGTGACCGAAGACATCGACGCGGCGGTCTCCGCCGTCCAGGTGGCCGTCGACTTCTCCTCGCCCCAGGGCACCCGGGCGTTGCTTTCCGCTTGCGCTCTGCGGAGCGTGCCTTGCGTGGTCGGAACCACGGGGCTGGACGAGAGCGGGTTGCAGGTCGTGCACGCGCTCGCGCGCACCGCTCCGGTGGTTGTGGCGCCCAATTTCAGTATTGGCGTCAACACCCTCTGGCACCTCGCGGCCAGGGCCGTCGAGCTGCTCGGTCCCGGGTTCGACATAGAGATCGTGGAGATGCACCACCGCCACAAGGCGGACGCGCCCAGCGGGACCGCGCTGCGCCTGCTGCAGGCCGTGGCCAAGGCGCGGGGGGTAGATCCGGACGAGGTAGCCGTTTACGGTCGCAGCGGCAGGCCTGGAGCGCGTACCGCGGACGAGATCGGCGTTCTGGCGCTGCGCGGCGGCGACGTGGTGGGAGAGCATTCGTTGGTGCTGGCCGGACCGGGCGAGCGGCTCGAGCTATCCCACCGCGCGCACGGCAGAGAGGTCTTCGCCCGGGGCGCGGTGCGTGCCGCGCACTGGGTGGTAAAGCAGAGCGCGGGGCTGTACGACATGTCAGACGTGCTTGGATTGCCCCGCTAACCCTCCCGGTGCCCCCTCCGGGTTACCGGAACCGCGCGCACGGATCCCCCGACGTTTCGCGGGGCAATGGCGCCCCCGAACTTCGCCTCCGCGCGGTTCCGGTAACCCCGCGTACGCCCCGAGCGCCGGGGTGGCCGTAAGATCGGTTTTCCTTTATCGTTGTCTCCAAATGAGCGACCAAACCAAGACCTGTCCGAATTGCGGAACGAAGAACGACGTCAACGTCCGTTTCTGCATGGAGTGCGGCAAACCGATTACCGAGCCAGCTGCGGCGGCGAAGCCTCAACCGGCTGCCCCTTCCAAGCGCGGTTTTCAGAAGGGCACCATGATCGCCTTCCAGTCGCCGTTTCAGAATCAGGATCCGTCGCCAAAGCCCGCGGCCCCGCAGCCCGCGGCCCCGCAGCCCGCGGCCCCGCAGCCCGCGGC
>CAYVFC010000272.1:0-2973 GCA_964450715.1 uncultured Sandaracinaceae bacterium
CGCTCCGCCGACGCGCCCGGTCTCGTATCGTTTATTTTGCGGTGCCTCCTTAGAAACGGGATGCCATAATGGCTCGCAAGACTCTAACGCACTCAGAGGTGCAACCAAGGAGGACGACCATGGCAGAGCATAACACGGTGCTCTAGCCTTCAGGCGGATCGGTCGATACCGTATCTCGCTATCCTCTTTACCATACCTGTAAACATGACCATGTGAATCGGGTACAGAACGTACCAGTACAACCTGCCCAGAATGCCCCTCGGCCGAAAGGTCGCGGTCTGTTTCAGAAACCACCGGCCTTCGCTCTGCTCGATCTTGAGCTCCAGCCAGGCGTCGCCGGGGACCTTCATCTCGGCGTGTAGCAGCAAGCGCTTCTCGTCCCTGTCCGCGATCATCACCCTCCAGAAATCGAGCGGGTCCGAGGCGGAGAGGTTGGTTTCGCTCAGCCGCCCCCTGCGCAATCCCACGCCGCCCACCAGGGTGTCGATCCACCCCCTGATCTGCCATACCCAATTGGCGTAGTACCAACCGCGCTTGCCCCCGATTCTCCAGATATTGTCCAGCGCTTGTTCCACCGAGCACCTGAGCGGCGCTTGCCTGACGTCGGTCATGCAGCCGTAGGATGGTGCCACTACGTAGGATCTGTAGGCGGGCGGTATCTCACCCCGGTAGACCGCTTCGGGCCAGTTGGTCACCGCCCGGCTCTGAGCGATTCTGGCGAAGGTACGTTCCAGCGCCTGCCTGTACGGCATACAATTGCGGGGATTTATCTCTTCTATTCCACCGTGCTTGCAGACGACCTCGTTCTTCAGGCTCATCACCAGGGTCGTCACCAGCGGCTTGGAGTAAGAGGTGATCAGACCGAGCCAGCGGGCCGCCAGCCAGGGGGAAAAGAGCGGGGTGGTGACCACGGACCGCTGCAGATTGCGAATCTCCGCCAGACCCAACAGCATTTCCCGATAGGTCAGGACCTCCGGGCCGCCGATGTCGAAGGTGCGGTTCATCGCCTTGTCCTGCATCAGTACGGAGCCCAGGTAGGCGACCGTGTCCCGGATGGCGATGGGCTGACAGCGCGTGTTCAGCCAGGTAGGCCCGACCAGCAGGGGATGCTTTTCCACGATGTCCCGCATGATCTCGAACGAGGTGCTTCCCTCTCCGATGATGGTAGCCGCGCGCAACACCGTCAGCGGAACGCCGGATCTTCTCAGCAGCTGTTCGGTCTCCCGGCGGGAGTCGAGATGGTCGGAGAGCATCTCGTCGTTGGCGATGCCTCCCAGGTAGATCACCTGCCGGGCGGAAGTGGTGACGATGTACTTGTTGAAGTTCTCGACGATTCGCCTCTCCGAGTCCCGGAACTCGTCCGGCGATCGCTCCATGGAGTGGATGAGATAGTAAGCGGCGTCTATCTCCCGGGGCAGCCTGCAGAGACTTTCGGGGTCTTCCAGGTCGGCTACCACTATTCGGAACTCATCGTCGGCGATATTGGGCAGGCGCAGCTTCGACGGATCCCTGACCACGCAGATCACCTCGTGTCCGGCCTCTATCAGCTCCGGCAAAAGCCTTCTTCCGATGTAACCGTTGGCGCCTGTCAGCAGGGCTATCATCCGGCGATCCTCGAAACCATGGAACGCGATACGGCCCGGGCGGCAGCCGATTGCCTTTGGCGCCGTCCCGCAGGCCGCGAACCGGTGACCTTTTATGGTACCCGAAAACGGGCCGTCCGGCGTTTTCCAAGTCCCTTTCGCCCGCTTCTCGGGTTAAGCTGATCGTTATGGCTCGCAGCGTGTACGCCACCATCGGCCGCGCGCCCGACAACGATGTGGTGCTCGAGCACCGCACGGTCTCGAACCACCACGCCCGTCTGTCGTGGTCGGGTTCGGCGCTGCTGCTGGAGGATCTCTCCTCTGCCAACGGCACCTACCTGGACGGACAGCGGGTTAAAACCGCTCGCACGCGGCCCGGGGCGGACCTGCGCCTAGGCGAGGCCGCCTTGCCCTGGAGTCACCAGGGACTGCGCGCGCTGCTCAAGGCGGGAACCGGCGAGCGCACGCTGGTGATGGGTGAAAAACGCGCGCTCAGCTACGTCTGCGGGTCGTGCGGCCACGTGGGCGAGCTTCAGGCCGGTCCGGTCCCGCCCAAGCTGACCTGCCAGGCGTGCGGTACCAGCCTGCGTACCGGATCCAAGCCCCGGACGGGCGCGCGTGCGCGCAGCACGTTGCCCCTGCTGCTGTTGCTCGGCGCGTCGGCGGCCGGAGCGCTGTACTTTTTCGCGCCGTGGGAAAAGGCGCCGCGGCTGCCCAAGGTGCCGGGCGCCTCGCTGGTCGAGCCCTTTGTCGAGGCAAGGGCAGCCGAGCGGTTGATCGGCGGAAAGTCGGCGGCAAAAATCGCCTCCGCGCTCACGCCCATGGACCCGGTGACCCGCAACGCCGCGGTCAAGCTGGCCGCGCGCACGCAGGGGCCGTTCCACGTCGAGCAGGTGGCGGAGATCTGGGGCACGGTGCGCAAGTCCTGGCGTTACGTCAACGATCCCGAGGGTCGCGAGTACTTCGCTACCGCCAGCGAGTCGATCGAGAACGGGTATATCGGCGACTGCGACGACTTCGCCATCACCCTGGCCTCGATGGTGATCGCCATCGGAGGCAAGGCGCGCGTGATCATCATGGACGGCCCCAACGGGGGCCACGCCTATGCCGAGGCCTGCGTACAGGGAGAGCCCCCCAAGGTCGCCCGCGCGCTCATCAGACACTATCGCAACCGTTTTCGGCGCTACATCAAGGGCGCCATTCCCAAGACCATCGCCTTTCGCTCTTCGGCCGAGTGTCCGATCTGGCTCAACCTCGACTGGAACTCTTTCGTCCCCGGAGGGCCGTACGAACCCGAGAAATGGGCCGTGGCGGTCTACGAGGACGGCCGCAAGCACGTACGCAGTGCATCGACGGGCCCACGACAATCCTGACCGCCCGGCGTACCGTG
>CAYVFC010000273.1:0-2881 GCA_964450715.1 uncultured Sandaracinaceae bacterium
GCCCCGGACCGCCCGCGCCCCCACAGAAACGCCAGAGATTAAAGGGCGTAACTAGTTCCCGGCTCAAAATGCCGGACCGAGCATCGCGCAGCGCGGCGGGCGCAGCTGCAAGGAGTGACGACGAGCGAATAGTGGGGCTATTTCGAGGAGGAACGACGCAGCAGATGCGCCCGCCCCGCAAGCGAGGCGACGGGAGTTGCATTTTGAGCCGGGAACTAACTAGATGTGTAGAATGATTAGGGCAAGCCCCGCCCCTACGGCGGGTCGCCCACCAAGATGCGGATACGCAGGTACAGGTTGTTGATCCCCAGGCCTCGCAGGGGCACCTCGAATACGGTACCGTGGCGGACCATGGAGGGGATACGGATGCTCACCGGCTCCTCTTCCTCGATCATCCCGCTCTCGCCGCAGGAGCGGCAGGCGTGGCCCATGACGCTTCCCCGGCCGCGGCAGCGCGGGCAGGGGTAGAAGACCGGTACGGTCAGGGTTATGACGCCGCCGCGCGCGGCCTGCCGGGTGCCGATGCGTATCTGCAGGTTCAGAGCGTCCAGATCCCGGGTAGGCGGAACATAGGGCTGGGTGAAGTTCTGCAAAAAACGGTTGAAGACCTCGTCCCAGCTGGGCGTGGTCACCTCGAAGTCCCGCATCAGCGAGATAGGGGCGGGCATGGCCGACTGGTCCGGAATGAGCGGCTCGGGCTCGGGCCTGGTGGGTTCCGGAGCCGAACGGGGGGCCTGCGCCGGAGTCACCCTAGCGGCGGCGATGCGCTCCCCGCCCTCGGCGTGGCGCAGCCCCTGGTCGTAAGAAGCTCGGTGCTCGGCGTTGGACAGAACCCGGTAGGCTTCCAGGAGATCCTGGAAGAACCGGGTGCCGCCGGGCCCGGCCCGATCCGGGTGATAGCGACGGGCCAGGTCCCTAAAAGCCGAACGAACGCCCTTGCTGCTCTCGGTACGGGATATACCGAGTATCACGTAATAGTCCTTGGTCGGCATCGTACGTATCTCCCGCTACCTCCACGCTACGATCCGCGCCCGCCGGCCGACGTCGAGGCACCTACCCGGCGAACCCGGCCGCACACCTCTCCCATCTACAGTCTAGATCACCCGCACCGGGCCGGGAAAGACCGGGCGCGGGTGCGGCACGTCAGGCGACCTTCACCTCGATCCGCCTGGGCTTGGCCTCCTCGCGCTTCTTGAGCGTCAGGCGCAGCACTCCCTGCTTGAGCTCGGCGCTGATGCCGCCCGGATCGACGGTGTTGGGCACGCGGAAAGAGCGCGCGTACTCGACCGGCTGCCACCGCTCGTCCCCGACCGGATCGGGCTGCGACCCCAGGATGAGCAGCTCCTGGTCTTCCATGCGGATGGTCAGCTCCTCCTTGCTCACGCCCGGCAGGTCGGCGATGACCAGGATCTCGTCCTTGTTCTCCAGCACGTCCACCGGCGGGATCAGGCGCGGCTTGTTGCTGGCGCGCTCGGTCAGCTCTTGCTTCTCGGTGCGGGTGATCTCTTTCTTCTGCTTGGCCATGACGACACCTCCTTCGGTTATTCCGCCTATCCCGACGGCTATCCGGCCTTGATCTGGATCTGGCGCGGGCGCGCCTCCTCGGCCTTGGGCATCTTCAGCAGCAGGATGCCGTTGCTGAGCGTGGCCTCGACCTTGGCCGCGTCGACCAGTACGGGCAGGGTGAAGCCACGAGCAAAGCGCATGGCGCTGCGCTCCTGCCGGTGGACCGAGTAGCCCTCCGGCGCCTGGGGCCTGCGCTCGCCGCGAATGGTGAGCGAGCCCTGCTCGACGGTGATGTCGATATCCTGGTCGGAAAAACCGGGCAACTCGGCGCGCAGCTCGAGCTGCTGCCCGCTATCGGACAGGCTCACGCGGGGCCAGATGGCCCGCGTCGCCTCACCCGGGGTGTTGTAACGGTCGAAGTCGTCGAAGACCCTGTCCATCTCCCGGCGAAGCTCGTCCAGCGCGGAGTAGTCGCGCTCGAGATCGCCGAGCCCGAAGTTGCTCCATCGTGTCAGCATCACAGACCTCCTTTCGGTGAAAAGGCGTCCGGCATCCCGGTGTCCCCACCACCGGCCAGTCCCCTGGTTGCCGCTCGCCGGCGGCTGGCTTTGCCGCCGACTCTGTCGCCAGGGGGCTTGGCCACGCGCTCCGCGACGCACAAACCCATTACAAATGCTCCTTGACGAGTGGATCGAATAAATAGATAACCACCGCCCGAAGGGTGTCAACGGGGAGGGAACGGAGAAAAATAGGGTGTGTCCCACTTGGTCAACCGAGGACCCGCACCTGTCATTTCGAGGAGCCGAAGGCGACGAGAAATCTCTCTGGGAGATTTCTCGCTGCGCTCGAAATGACATTACCGCCACGACTTTTTGAGAAGTTACCGCAAGGGGCCACCATTACAGTTGACCAAGTGGGACACACCCGAAAAATAGAAGCGGCCGCGTCCCGCGGGGGACGTGTCGACCGCGGAACGACGCCCGCGTAACCGTTCGGGGGGGTAGTCGGTTTCTGAAACGACGGCGGCCAATGCATCCCGAAAAACCGGCGCCAGAACTGGGGCGATTCTGTGCAATCACCCGGGCGTCCTCGGGCCGGTGTACTCGGGGCCTGCGGCCCCTGTGTATTGCCGCTGGATTCGTGCAGCTCCGCGGACTGTCGTCCCCTCCGCTTCGCACGAATCCACCGACAACCGTCAGGTACGTGAGTACAATCCTCACCGGCCCGGCTGGGCACCGAGCTTTTTCGGGCGCCTTGGCCGCCGCGCTGCCCAAGGCCTGAACGCTTACCTCCGCCGTGAGCCGCCCCAGTCACGAGTTCCTGCGCCTCTCGCGCAAGAACTCCGCCGTGGGACGCCTCAGTCGCGAGTTTCTGC
>CAYVFC010000274.1:0-2570 GCA_964450715.1 uncultured Sandaracinaceae bacterium
GGGCTCTGGGTCAGGATTTCCACCTCCGATCTAGCGGCCATGCCGCTCGCACCTCGTCATGTACGTGAGTACACTCCTCGGCGGCCCTGCGGGCGCGCTCGGTTTTTCGGGCGCCTTGGCCGCCGTATGGTCCCGGGCCTGAACGCTTACTTGGTGACGAAGTAACAGGGAATGCTCGGTTCCATGTGCGCGCCGCCCACGCCCGAGTCGTCGGTCAGAAACAGATACCGCCCGCCGGTCAGCTGCGCCGCCGAGCGCATGGTAAGCTCGGTAAGCTCGTCCACCCCGCTGGAGGCCACCGGATAGATGTGCACGTCTAGAGACCGAGCGGCGCGCACCGCTTCGCGACGCCCGGCTGGTCATCAACCAGAACCACTACCGCGTCTGGCGAACCTCGCGAGGAAGCGTCGTCTCGCACCACGGCCTGCTGGCGGTGCAGCTGCCGCCCGGCCAGGCGCGGGTGGTGGTCGATTTCTGGCCGCCGGGCTTGAGCGCCGGGCTGGCTCTGGCAGCGCTGGGAGTGCTCTGCTGCCTGGCCCTGCTGCTCTTCGGCCGCCGCATCGCACCTGCACCCGGGCGGGCGGAGCCGGCGAGGCTGTCGGCAAAGGCCGCGAGAGCCGTGGCCGTGGGTGGACCGCTGGCCCTGGTCGGAATCGTGGCCATGGCCGGCCTGCTTTTTCAGCCATCTTTCGACAGCCTGATGGCCGATGCGCGCGACTACGTGGCGCAGCGGTGGCGGAAGGGGGACCGCGTGGTGCTCTGTCCCCTCTGCGCCGGCCCCAGCTGCGCCCGTTTCGAGGGGCTGGCGAAGCACTCCTGCCAGAAGCGTCCGAAGCTGGACGGCAAGCGCAACCAGCGCCTCTGGATGATCTACACGCGTCCCGTGCAGAAGGAGAAATGGGTGAAGTCGATGACCGAAGGGTACCGGGTGGTGGAGCGCAAGCGGTTCGCCTACTTCGAGCCCTCGCTGATCGCGCCTGCGATACACTCGAACGCCAATTCCCCGACATGATCGATTGCCTCGAGCGTCGCGCGATGCTCTTACGCGCTCGCGGCCAGAATCAACTCGCCGCCGACTACTACCGCCGCGCTGCCGAGTACGCACGCACCCACGAGGGATTCGAGCCCGCGAGTATCGATTACTACCTGGACTCAGCCAATAAGCTCGACCCACCATCCGAGATCGAAACACACTAACTGGCTACCCGCTGCAGAAGAACGTGCGCGTCTCGGGCGGTTTACTGCAGAAGAGCGTGCGCGCTAACATCATCAACGCCTTCGTGTCCGATGCCACGCGGGCGATTGTGCTCGATCCGCTGGACTTCAACGCCCGGCTCTGCGCGCTGGTGCCGCCGCCCTACTTCAACTTCATCCGTTTCCACGGCGTATTCCCGCCCAACGCCCTGCTTCGCCCGCGGGTAGTGCTCGGCAGCGGCAACACCGCCGGCAACACCTCTGCCGAGCCGCGACAGCTGCAGCTGTTCACGCTCGACAACTACCGGCGCCTGCTCGGCGCCCGGCCGGCCAACGACGCGCCCCGGGCCTCGCCGGGCCGCCGGGCCTCGGCCGAGTTGCTGCGCAGAACCTCCGCCGTGGACGTGACCGTATGCCCCTGCTGCTCGGCCAGGATGCGTCTGCTCGAAATGGCCACCACCGAAGCCGAGATCCGCAAGGGCCTGGCCCGCGCCGGGCTGGGTCCCATGCCGCCCCCGCCGAGGCCCCTGCCGGTTCCTCCCGGCCAGTTGCTGCTTCCGTTAGGTTGAGCGGATCGAATCAGAGCGGACCACCGGCCGTAGGCTGCGACGCACCGCTGCGCCCGCAACTCCCTCCGTTTCGCCCGGGACGCCGGCTCCGGCCTTCACGACTCGCCGACTACCCCTCGATCTCGGCTGTGCCCCGCGTTCAACCCCGCCCTCTGCTCGATAACGCCTTTCCGTTCTTCTACGCTCGATCTCGAAATCCAGTTTTATTTGTCCTTCTATCGAACATCGATGCCAACATATCGCATGGCTAGACTCCATTGTGCGGCTCATGACCGCGTTTTTGCGTTTGTGGAGCATCACGCTACCACGTCGATGCCGGCTAGCCGTTTCATCCCATCTATACGCTCACTTGGTCGATTTGTCGGTGAACTTAAGTGCTCCACCGGTCTCTTCCATGTATTCTAGAAGAGCACGGTTAAGTGGATCGCTGGACCAGGTGTAGAGTCGTCGCCCCGGTTTGTTTGGTTGACTTTGATCATATAGCAACGTTGTGTTGTATATCCTTTCCAGAACCAGTTTGCGTTTCCCATCAAATACCGCGACCTTGTCGATGGTAAATCGATCATCGCGCGATAACCGCCAGGTATCGCCGGGTAGGCGGCTCGGCGTCGTTGGCGCGCGCCAAGGCCTTCTCTCCTCGCGGCCGAGCCCACTTTCTTGGTGGGTCTTTTTTTGGCGAGCATAAGTGGGTCAATCTTTGCGAGCGGCGTAGTCTTCAAGCGCCGTGACAGTCGTCCACACTAAAAACCCTACATAGGTAGGATCTTAAGGAAAAAGGCAAGGAATTACGATCGGTTTGGAACAGGT